>NZ_BDFD01000004.1 GCF_001895085.1 Mariprofundus micogutta
TTAATGTGCTTCATGGCCTGAGTTCTCCGTTCTGTGAATTTGCTGTCTGGATAACTACAAATTTACCATAATCGTTGGGAATTCAGGCCTGTTTTCTTGCTGCTAATTCCTTAACCGGACAGCAGTGATCTGCTGCATTAAAGCATAACTCATTTACCTGAGATAACTCGTGAGCCAGTTTTGGGTGGGCATCCAGATCCATTTCAATTAACGTAATATTCCCTGAAATTGCTGCGAGCATATTATTGAAATCATGGGCAATCCCGCCAACCAGTGTGCCTATTGCCTCCATTTTTTGTGCCTGATTAAATTGCGCCTCCATTTTTTTCAGGTCTGTTACGTCATTTCCGGAGCATAGTACACCGTTCACTGCTCCTGACTCATCCCTGATGACGCTGTTGTGCCATTCGATGATCCGTTCATCTCCAGTCTTGGTAATGATCGGGCTGGTATAATATTCGACCAGTTTTTCATCACCAGTCATTAACTGCTCGAATATCTTTTGGGTCTGCTTGATATTGTTTTGTGGAATGAAGTGGTCAAACCACTTTTTGCCAACGATTTCATCTTCTGTATAACCAAGGATTTCGCAGGTTTTGGGGTTGGCCAGCGTGACAGTTTGTCCGCAATCAATGGCAATCATCATAACACTGGCAATATTCAGATATGTTTGTGCGCGTTGCTGTTCGATTTCTATAGCTTGTTTAGCCTGACGATGTGCAGTGACATCACGTAAATGGTTAACTACAGAAATTACAGAACCGTCACTGGCAAATTCAGGGTTGAGTAACCAATCCAGGGTCACCGGCCCATGGATGCCTGGCATGGTGAATTCATGTCTGGATGATTGCCCTGTTTCAAAAGCTTTATTCATGACTGCTTCAAATAAATCACACAGTTCGTCAGGAAACCCCATTTCTCTTTGAGTTTTACCTATAAACTCTTCCTGCCGTTTGCCGGTCAGTGTTGCACCCGCCGGGTTGAGATAGAGGTATTTCAGTTGTCGATCAAAGCGACTGATAACATCATCTGAATTTTCAACCAGTGCCCGATATCGATCCTCGCTCTGGTTTAATAACTCTTCTGCTTTTACACCCTGGCTGATGTCATGGATAATTGAGTACAGTGCATTCCTCCCCCGATACTCAATCGGGCCACTAAAGACCTCTACATTTCGGGATTCACCATTTGCAAGTCGGTGTTTGAAGAAAAAATGATCACGGCTTTCATCTTTTGCCTGTTGCATTGCAGCTCTGATCTTTGGGAGGGGGAATGTGTTAATGTCTTGAATACTGAGTGACTGAATTTCTTCTAGAGAGTATCCATAAAACCGAAGAGCAGCATTGTTGGCATCCAGAATGTTACCGTGTTCAGGGTCAATGATCAGAGCTGCTGCTGAGATGTTTTTAAAGAAATCCATATGGCTACTTTAATTCAAATGGGAAATAATTGAAGTAGCTCCAGAATCAGTCTTGCATGTTAGAGTTTACCCTAGGCTAATTTATCATCCGCGACGTGGTAGTGAGGGTCTTCCTTGATGTTTATCTCTACCAGGTCTCCAGCATTTTCCAGCAGTGCCTTACACTCAATACTCAGGTGACGCAGATGCAGGGTTTTACCTGCTTTGGTGTATTTCCCAGCCAGACTATCAATGCTCTCAATGGCTGAATGATCAGCTACGCGGGAATAGGCGAAATCAATAATCACATCGTCCGGATCATTCTCAATATCAAATAACTCATTGAAACGGTGGATCGATGCGAAAAACAGCGGGCCGTGCAGGATATAAATCTTGCTGCCTTCCTCGTTGATCTGTGTTTCAGCATAGACGTGACGTGCCTGTTTCCAGGCAAATACAAGTGCTGTGGCAATCACACCGACAATGACAGCCATGGCCAGATCTGTGAATACAGTCACTACTGCTACTAGCACGCCAACAAAAGAGTCTTCACGCGGGATTTTGTTCAGCAGGTTGAAGCTGCCCCATTCAAAGGTACCAATCACCACCATGAACATCAGGCCGACCAGTGCAGCGACAGGAACCATGGCAATCAGGTCAGAGGCGAATACGATGAAACTCAGCAGGAACAGTGCGGCGGAAATGCCCGAGAGATTACGCAGGCCACCGGAAGATACGTTGATCATGGTCTGACCGATCATCGCGCAGCCACCCATACCACCGAAGAAACCGTTCACGGTATTGGCAAGGCCCTGACCGATGGATACACGGTTACCCTGACCGCGAGTGCCGGTCATTTCATCCACCACAGTCATGGTCAGCAATGACTCTATCAGACCAACACCGGCAAGAATGAAAGCGTAGGGCAGGATGATATACAATGTTTCCAGATTCATCGGCAGATCAGGAATATGGAAAGTAGGGAAGCCTCCGCTGATATCAGCAATATCGCCCACAGATTTTGTATCCAGGCCGCCAAAAATGACCAGCAGGCTGACGGTGATAATGGCTGCTAAGCCACCGGGAAATGCGCGGGTGATTTTAGGTAAAAAGAACATAATCGCCATGGTCAGTGCGACCAGCCCCAGCATGGTGAATAGCGGTGGGCCGGATAACCAGTGCATGCTGCCATCTGCCCCTTTGACCTGAAATTGCTGCATCTGGGCCAGGAAGATTACAATGGCCAGACCGTTCACGAAGCCGAGCATGACAGGGTAGGGAACCATACGGATATATTTACCGAATTTCAGGCCACCAAAGGTCATTTGAATGATGCCGGTGATGACAATTGTGGCAAACAGGTATTCAACACCATGCTGGGCGACCAGTGCCACCATCACCACGGCCATGGCACCGGTCGCACCGGAAATCATACCAGGCCGGCCACCAACCAGCGATGTGACCAGGCCCATCAGGAATGCCCCGTACAAACCAACCAGTGGGTTAACTCCGGCAACGAATGCAAAGGCAACAGCCTCCGGCACCAGTGCCAGCGCAACGGTCAGCCCAGATAATACATCGTCTTTGGCTTTGGCTGCGTGGTTGTAATAAAGCTGAAACATGGGGGTACTCCTGTTGGGAGCGGCACTCTAGAGCAGGGTGAGATGAGTGCAAGGCGAGCTCTGCGCAGGAAATAATGCAGACAAAAAAATACGGGCCGCATGAAGCGACCCGTATCTGTTAGACAGTCTTTGAATGACTGTTTAGTTCATGACACGAAGTTCAACGCGACGGTTTTGTGCACGACCATCACTGGTTTCATTGCTCGTGATCGGCTGTGTTTCACCATAACCCTTCGAGGTCAGCCTGTTGGCAGCAATGCCCTTCGATGCCAGATAGTTCATCACACTGGCAGCACGACGCTCAGATAGAGCCTGATTATAGCTGTCTTTACCCGAACTATCGGTATGCGCGGCAACTTCAACGTTGATCTTGGCACGACGCTTAAGTGTGGCAACGGCATTATCGAGAATGGCAATGGAAGCCGGAGTCAATTCAGCACTGTCATGCGGGAAGTTGATGCCATCAAGTTTAATGATCTCAACAGGTTTAGGCTTTGGTTTAGGCGGTGGAGCACAATTTTTGCCGGCTGCAGCTTTTGCGGCCTTGGCTTTGGCAACAGCTCTTTCAGTCAGTTCTGCATTTTCGTCCGGATGGATATCGTGCTCGGTGTACTCATGAGCTGCCCAGTAAAAGGCTGCTACAGCTTCGGCCTGCAGTTTTGGCGCGCAGCGCTCAGCGCCTGCTGCTTTGGATGCTGCAATTGCATCACGGGCTTCAGCCAGTTCACTGCGTTCAGTATCCATGCTATGGCCTGCACATGCAGCAAGAGAAAGTGTGGAGGTGATTAGGATCAGTCGTTTAATCATTTTGAACCTCCGGCCTGAGCCGCATGCTCTTCAGCCATATTAATGAATTCTTTGGCCGCTGCCAGATCATGCTGGCCTTTTTCATCTACTGCGATGAAGGCAAACTTGCGTGCCAGATGCGCGTGGTAGCTGTTATTGCCCTCTGTTTGAGCTTCAACTGCTTCAGCCCTGTCTTCTATACTGCTCAGGCCAGCACTGGCTGGCAGGGCAAATGCAAATAATGCTAATATTAATAAACCGATTTTCATGAGCTCCTCCTCTTTAACTTAAACGTAGTGTAGCAGAGAAACCGCTATATGGAACCTGCAGTGCGGATTGAAATGGCGTAAATATTACGCTCTTTGCAAAACTTGTACTGGAGGCGTAGCCCGCTTTACTCAGAAGCTGTTTTCAACAGCTTTCCGAGTTCTCGCTGTATTGCCTTTCTTCTCAATAACAGTGTTAAATGGCCTCCGCCATGTGCATGCCAGATATGGGCTGCCCGCAATCCGGCCATTAACAGGCTGCGAACCCGCCGCGTATTGTCTGCCTGACTCAGATGTTCAGTTTTGCCACGCACGATAATGCGAGGATTCATCGTACTGATGGTTTCACCATACAGATCTGCCATGGCTGCAATGATATTGTTATGCATGGCATCACCGAAATACTGTTTCTGTTTTTCGATGCGGGTTATACCGTCGGCTAAATGATTACGCATCTCTGCATGTTTCGATAGACGTTTTTCGATACTGAGCAGGCCGGCGCAGTAGGTCATCAGTGCTTTGCTTTGTGGGAAATCATTGCCGCCCAGAATCTGGCTACTGACGCGCAGGCCAGTTTGCAGTTTGTTCAGACCGCCATAAAGCATGGCCGGGTCATGTGTTCCTTGCGAAAAAATACTTTCAATCAGTACGCGAGAGTCTTCCGGGTCTGCTATACCTTTGCGTGCAATGCTATCGACGAGATAGACTGCCTGAATCAGGGCGGCCAGAGCCGTAGTACGCTGTGTCATCGTAGAGAGATGCGATGAGTGGCTGGAATCAGGTATAGTTTTTGACATGTCATAATGCTGGAGAATTGATGGGAGATGCTCAAGTAATGAATGAAATGAGGATGTTGGCGCGGGCATGCCTGTTGCAGGCTTCGGTAGATGCCAAGCTGAAACAGGTCCGGAAGCTTACAGTGATGTGGAAAACTGGAAAGCTGGAGCTTGATACGCGCGCTAAAGCAGCCTCTGATATCCAGCCGGGCAGGCCTGACAAACCAACGTTGGCACGTGCAAGTAAAGTGAAGAAGCGTGGTTTTGCCACACAGGAAGGGCGAGCTGTGATGATGCATGCCATCGCTCATATTGAATTTAATGCCATCAATCTGGCACTGGATGCGGTGCAGAGATTTGCCGATATGCCCGAGCAGTTTTATAGCGACTGGCTGCGCGTGGCTGAAGAAGAGGTGTACCATTTTGAACTGATTCGTGCGCATATGCGACATATGGGTGCGGACTATGGTGATTATCCTGCCCATGGCGGTTTATGGGAGATGTGCGAAAAAACAGCGCATGATGTACTGATTCGCATGGCGCTGGTGCCACGGGTGCTTGAAGCCCGTGGATTGGATGTTACGCCGGGTATTCAGGAGAAACTATCACAGGCCGGTGATGAAAATGCAGTCAGTCTGCTTGATATCATTCTTCGTGATGAAATCGGCCACGTGGAGATAGGTAATCGCTGGTTTCGTTACTGTTGTGATCAGAGAGGAGTGGAGCCTGTTGCAACATTTACAGCATTGCTTGGCGAGTATTATCCGAAAGGTTTGATGGGGCCATATAATATGGTTGCGCGTGAAAAGGCTGGTTTTTCAAAACAGGAGCTGTCATACCTCTGCAAAGATCAGTCAGTATAAACAGTCATTAAAGATTCAGTGCTTCGCGCAATTTGCTTGCCAGCATATCGGGAGTGTAAGGCTTCTGTATAAACCCGACGAGTCCTTTGCCTGCAAATCGATTGGTAGCTTCCTGCTCATTGTAACCGCTTGAAAGGATCACTTTCGCATTCGGATCACATTTAAGGATTTCACTGAAGGCTTCTTCTCCATTCATGCGAGGCATGGTCATATCCAGCAAAACACCGGTGATTTCATCGGCATGTCGTTTATACATTTCCACACCTTCAATACCATCGATGGCAGTCAAGGTGCTAAAGCCCATATCGGAGAGCATCGCTGTAGCGACTTCAAGGATGGTTTCCTCATCATCGACGACAAGAATCGTGCCTGATGCCTGCCATTCATCAGATGGGGTTTCCAGGTTGTTCAGTGTCTCGGCAGCTATGTCGACACAGGGGAACAGGATTTTGAAACTGGTGCCTATGCCGGGTTCACTGCTTAACTTCATGGAGCCTTTATGGCCACGCACGATACCGAGTACAGCGCTCATGCCCAAACCGCGGCCGGAGAATTTGGTGGTGAAGAACGGGTCAAAGATCTTTTTAAGCGTGGCTTCATTCATGCCGCAACCGTTATCGGAAACTTCCAAATAGACATAGTCACCCGGCTCTATTTTTGCACCCAGTAAGGTGTCATTCAAGTAAGTTTCATCAGCCTGAAATGTTTTAGTCGTGATAGAGATGGTGCCTTTTTTCTCTTTGCCAATCGCTTCCGAGGCATTGGTAATCAGATTCATGATAATCTGCTGCATCTGGGACACATCAGCGTTGATGGCAGGCAGGTTTTCGTTCAGATTATAATTCAGCAAAATGTTTTTACTGATTGATACTTCCAGCAGTTTGCTCATCTGCTCAACCAGTTCCGAAAGGTCAATCGGTTTGACGATAAACTGTCCCTTGCCGGAGTAGGCAAGCATCTGTTTGCATAGATCTGCAGCACGATGACTGGCATGAACGATGCTCTCGACGTGATCGATAGCTGGAGACTGAACATCCATCTTGCTCTCGGCCATTGCCGCGTTGCCCATGATAGCTGTCAGAATATTGTTGAAGTCATGGGCGATGCCTCCAGCCAATACGCCAAGACTTTCCAGTCGTTGCGTGTGCTCGATCTGAATTTTCAGTTTTTCCTGTTCGCCAACATCACGTTTAATGGCGACATATTGTCGGGTTACTCCGGATTCATCCCTAACCGGAGAAATGACCATCTCTTCCGGATAGAGTTGCCCATTTTTGCGGCGGTTGATTACGCGGCCATTCCAGACTTTGCCTGCCTGAATAGTTTCCCACATCTCTGCATAAAAGGCTGGTGATTGTTCACCCGATTTGAGCAGTTTGGTTGATTTGCCAATCACCTCATTCAGTTTATAACCTGTCGTCCGCTCAAAAGCCGGATTAACATAGAGAATGGTCGCATCTATATCGGTAATTACGATCATATCCGAGGATTGTTCAATGGCATTGGTCAACATGCGCTGTTGTGATTCGGCTTCAACCTGATTGGAAAGATCGCGGATGATTGTGGTGAAAACAGGATTGTTGTCGTTATCGGTTGATTTGGACAGGTTGATTTCGATGGGGATTTCGTTGCCATTCTTATGAGTTCCAAGCATCCGTCGGGTCATGCTCTGCATCATGGCGCCGTCTGGTTGTGTGTTGTTCATGTGATGGTGCAGGGCGTGATGCTGAGATGGAATGATGGTGTTTACATGCTGGCCTAATATCTCGGATTCGCCATAACCGAACAGAGATTCAGCCTGCTTGTTCCAGACGAGGATGTTCATATCGGCATCGGCACTGATAATGGCATCGTGGGCACTATTGATCATATTGCGGTATTGCGTTTCTGAGTTACGCAACTCTCCGGTTTTTCGATATAGTTCGAGCAGCATGCCATTGATTGCCTGCGCCAATAGTCTGGCTTCTTTACTGGCCGGCATCTCCATATTGAGCCGCCTGTCATCGACACCAATCTCACCTGCTGCTTTCTCCAGTTGCTCGATTGGTTTTACCAATCCTCTGGCTATCAACAGATCGCCTAACAGTAAAAACAGTAAAATCACACTACCCATCAGGATGAAGCGCTGCTGTACATTGGCGAGTATCGCTTCCAGCCCTTGCAAAGATTGATGTACGATCAGATGGGCAATGGGCTGCCCGCGTTCATTCACAACCACTCTGGAGAGGCTTAGAAATTTTTCTCCTTTCAGATCAAGAATATGCGGGGTTAAATCCTTTTGAAGGATCTGCATGCCTGCAAGGTCGTGGGACCTGATCTGTGCTTCAATCGCTGCAAAGTGTTCTGGCGGCAGCGTGCTGGCATTGATGCTACCGTTGTTGTCGGTGACAGTAATATCACAGTATTCGGTTGCCTCTTTCAGCGATTCCAGAAACAGGTCTGAATAGATAAAACCCGTGGTTAGTACTCCCCAGATGTTTGGACCTGAACTCACCGGTTTGGAGACCATATTATAAACTTTATCGCCAATGCGGGACACATTACGACACTCTTTTCCTTTCAATGCACATACAATGCTCGGGAACGCTTTCACCTTATCGTTCTGACCGGTGAGTTGTGTGCTTTGCATCAGGGTTTGCCCCTGCGCATCACTGATGATCATGAGGGGGCTGTCAGGCAGCTTGAGAAGATTGTCAGTGACAGTTTTGATATGGCCTACTGAACGTTCGGCCAAGGCAGCCTTGAAAATCGGAAGACTGGCTACGTGCTCGGATTTTGTTGCCAGATGTTCGAAGCGTTCCTGCTGCAAGTCATTGATGACTTGCAGATGTTTCTCAGCAAAAGTGGCAACAGACAGTCGCTCTTCATGATCAACAGCAACACTGACTGCATAATAGAGTCCTATGAACAGCAATAGCAGGCTGGGGAAGAGGAATAACAGCAGCTTGGCTCTTAAGCTCATCCGTTTTATTCCGTCTCTTCGATGCCGGTCAAAGCGTGCAGGAAGGCGAGCAGATCATCGCGCTCAAGCTGCGTCAATTGCAGAGGTACTATTTGAGGGTCGATATTCTCTTTCACATCGCCACCACGATTATAAAAAAGAATAACCTGTTTGAGCGTAGCAATGCTGCCGTTGTGCATGAATGGCGCGGTCAGTGCCACCGAGTGAAGTCCCGGGGTTTTAAATGAACCACGCTGGCTGGGTAAAGGCAGGATCGCATATCGCCCTGCATCTTTGCCGGCAGGACCTGCTGCTGCCACACCAATATTATGAAAACCATTATCAGTCAGGTTCGGGCCATTGTGACAGAGCACGCAACGCGCTTTGCCCTTGAATAGTTGCGTGCCGCGTTTGGCACTTGCATTGAGCGCCTGTGAATCGCCCTTCAGGTATTTTTCGAAAGGGGAGTTGCTTGAAATGATTGTGCGTTCAAACGCGGCAATAGCTTTTCCAATGGTATCCGGAGAAATAGCTGCCTGAGCAAAGGCGTCACTGAACATCTGACGATATTCAGCATTTTGATTCAGCTCACTGACCAGTTCATGCAATTCCTGAGACATTTCACCGGCGGCCTGAATGGGGCCGAGTGACTGCTCTTCCAGGCTTACTGCACGCCCGTCCCAGAACCAGCGTTGCTGCCAGGCGGTATTAAACAGATGCGGTGTGTTGCGGCCCAACTCTTCACCCGGCACGCCAAAGGCACGCGGAAGCTTATCACCCCAGCCTTTCCCGGGGTCGTGGCAAGTGGCACAGCTGATAGAGTTATCACCGGAAAGGATGGGGTCAAAGAACAGTTTTTTGCCCAGTGCAATTTTTTCAGCTGTCTGCGGATTGTCGGCTGGCACTGGTAATGCTGGTAGCAGGCTCAGCGCCGGGGCACCGGATAAACCTGTTTCAATGTTGCCGGCGCTAGCTTGGGCTGCTGGCATCAGTAGCGCAAGCAACAGGGCAAGGGCAGGAAATGGCGTTCGTATATTCAATTCGATGCACCTGCTTTTTGATCTGTAAGGTCGATGCTGGTCCGACCTGTTTGAGTGACTTTAAACTTCGAGCTGATCAGCAAAGGCTGGTTTTTCCGCCACAGGTGTATTTCATATTGACCAGCAGGTATATCAGAGAAGCGGAACTCTTTTTTTCCTGTGCTTCTCTTGAACCAGGGTGTATCCATGACCAGCACTACGGCGTGCATGTTCGGGTGTACGGCGCAGAATATTTTTACTTCTCCGGTTTTGTCGAAAAGGACACTTTTATGACCTCCGTAGGGGTAGAGGCCGAGATCAAATGTTTTGGCTTTCGAGAAAGAGAAGACATTGTGATAAACAACATCATCATTGGTCATATCCACCCGGCTACCGACCGGAATAACAGTCAATGCAGGCGAAAACATTCTGCCTTTCTGGTGTAATACAACGGATTTTTTCTGAACTTTGACGACAAGCTGTTGTTGCAGCGCATGCAATGAAATAACAGCTTCATCATTGCCAGAGGGGAGTGTGCCGTATATTTCTCCGGCTATGGCGAATCCAGGTTGCAAAAGTGCAAACAGTAATATCAGGCCGATCCTGGCTAGATTCAAAATAAAACTCCCTGTTTTCCAACTAAAACAGAAGAGCAAGTTTAGTGCCGATATGCAGAAATATCAAAGGCACTACTCAGTTTGTGGATTTGAGTGCCGTCGAGAGGTTTGGAACCGGGGAGGGGATAGACCCATAGGCGATAGATTTAGTGGCTGAATAATTTCAGCGTTTGATCAAGTGGTCCTTCGTTAATAGCAAATGGTGCTTCTGCCTGTACTTTCGGCTTGGCGTGGAATGCGATACCCAGACCTGCGGCATGTATCATCGGCAGGTCATTGGCACCATCACCAAGGGCTACGGTTTGGGAAATGGGGATGCTGTGAATTTCAGCCTGCTCCAGCAGACAGTGGCGTTTGGTTTGCGCATCCACAATGGAGCCCAGTACTGATCCGGTCAGTTTGCCATTGTGGATTTCCAGTGTATTGGAGCGGGTAAAGTCGAGTTTCAGACGCTCTTTGAACTTGTCAGTGAAATAGGTGAATCCGCCGGATACCAGCCCCACCTTCCAGCCATGATTCTGCACGGTAGTGATCAGATTTTCTGCACCATCTGTCAGTTTAATACGCTCCAGATAGACACGTTCAAGTACCGAAGCATCGAGTCCGGCCAGCAGTTGTACGCGCTCCGTTAGCGATTCCGAGAAATCGAGTTCGCCGCGCATGGCACGTTCTGTGATTTCGGAAATTTGCTGCTTGATACCGAGAAAATCAGCAATTTCATCAATGCATTCGCACTGGATGAGTGTGGAGTCCATATCCATAAATAGCAGGCCGGGTTGTTTGAGGGTCGGGCGGGTCATATCTGTCATGGTTGTGAATCCTTGAGTAAGTCATCAAGAAAGGCAATGCAGCTTTTAAGTCGCTGGCGGTGATCTTCCGTGTCGTGCAACAGAGTCAGGTTGCCGTCGGGGGTTAAGCGGAACCGGTGTGGCTCCTGTTGCACGCGTAAAATCATTTTACCCGGATCAATTTGTGATTCAGCTGTAAAGTTGATTTTCAAGCCCAGTGAGCCTGTTTTGACGGAAGCCAGCGCCAGTTCAGATGCACGCCAGCGAATACGTTGCTGTTCCAGACAGAACTTGGCTTCATCCGGCATACGGCCAAAGCGGTCGGTCATCTCTTCAAACAGCAGGGTAATCTGGGCATCATCGACGACTCTGGAAATTCGACGGTAGAGGTTCAGGCGTTCACCCGGTTGCGGCACATAATCCGGCGGCAGGATGGCATTCATTCCCAGATGTATATCGCTGTTCTGTTTCGGTTTAGCGCGTTCTCCACGCGCTTCCGAGACAGCCTCGCTGAGCATCTCCATGTACAGGTCCAGCCCGATCTCTTCGATCTTACCACTCTGCTCAGCTCCGAGCAGATTGCCAGCTCCTCGAATCTCCATGTCCTGACGTGCAAGCAGGAAACCGGCGCCAAGCTCTGTATGTTCGGCTATCGCTTGCAGGCGTTCACGTGCAACAGCAGTCATGGCGCGTGCATCCGGTGTAAACATATAGGCATAAGCCTGTCTGTGACTGCGACCCACGCGCCCCCGGATCTGGTGCAGCTGTGAGAGTCCCAACAGATCGGCACGCTCAACAATCAAGGTGTTGGCATTGGGTACATCAAGACCCGATTCTATAATGGTGGTGCAGACAAGCACATGCAGGCGTCCTTCATAAAAGGCCAGCATCTGACGATCCAGCTCTGCCGGAGTCATCTGACCATGTGCGATACCAATCTCTGCTTCAGGTACATCTTCACGAATACGCTCGGCGATACGGTTGATGCTCTGCACATGGTTGTGGAGATAATAAACCTGTCCGCCACGATAGAGTTCGCGACGAATGGCTTCAGCCGCAAGATGCGGATCAAAGCTTGAAACCATGGTACGTATCGCTTCGCGCTCTGCCGGCGGTGTGCTGATGATCGACACGGAACGAAGGCCCGAGAGGGTTTGGTGCAGGGTGCGTGGAATCGGTGTGGCAGTCAGCGTTAGCAGATCAACGTTGGCATGTAAGGCTTTCAGCTTCTGTTTGTGCTTGACGCCGAAACGCTGCTCTTCATCAACGATGACCATACCTAGATTAGCAAACTCGAATTGATCCGAGAGCAGGCGATGCGTGCCGACTATTACCCTGATGTCACCACCGGCCAGCTCCCTGCAGATCTGATCGGTATCCTTTTTACCCTGCAATCTGGAGATCATGGCGACCTTCAGGCCTGAGCCTGCAAAACGCTCGGAGAAACTGGCAAAATGCTGATTGGCCAGCACAGTGGTAGGCGCAAGTATCGCAACCTGGCGACCGGATTCGGCAATAACAAATGCGGCGCGCATGGCAACTTCAGTTTTACCGAAGCCCACATCGCCGCAGATCACACGATCCATCGGTTTATCATGGGCAAGATCGACCATGATGGCATCAATGGCATCCGCCTGATCATCGGTCTCTTCAAATGGAAAACGGGCCACGAACTCTTCGTAGGAATCCTGTAGAGGGCCTTCTATTTTGCAGGCAGGACGGCGGGCTCCGGTACGTTCTGCTTCGACATCAATCAGTTCATGTGCCATGGCCAACAGATCACGTTTGACCCGTTCCCGTGTACGCTTCCATTTTTCCGATCCCAGCTTGTTCAGCTGAGGTGAATCATCTCCGCTATAACGGTGCAGGCGTGAGAGTTCTTCGACCGGCACGTAGACACATGCTTTATCTGCATATTCAATTTTAATAAAATCAGCGAATTGCTCCCCATCAGCATCATCGCTCATGGTTTCCAGGCCCTGATAGCGACCAACACCATGATCTTCGTGTACAACTGCGTCACCGGCTTTCAGTTCTGCCAGACTGGTGAAGATATCGCTGCGCAATACCGTGGTACTGCGACTGCGTTTACGCGGCAGACGCTGGCCCAATAGTTCACGCCCTGTGAGTAACAAAAGTTTACGATCCGTGATGGCAAAACCGGTATCAAGGAATCCGATGCAGTTACTCAGCTGAGGCAAATCCTGTTGGCATGGATGGGCTTCGTTGATGTTATCAGACAGTGTTTGGCTTGCTTCGAGCATGCGTTCCTGCTGGCCAAGGCCATGCGCAACAAACGAAACACTCCAGCCGTCTGCCAGTTTTTTCTGAAGCAATTCACGCAGCTTATGCAGAGGCTGTTTTGAGTCTGAGAAGTCAGTGATCGAAGGGGCTGCCTCTATGGCAGACTGCGGGAGCAGGTTTGAGTTCACTGGCGTTTCAACTGCATATAGTTCCTGAGGACTGATGCTGGGCTCGGATGATGCCCTTACCATCTCAAACTGGGCGCGTACCTGTCCGGTGAATGTTTCTCTCTGCATCTCAATGTTTTCAACACTGTAAACATCTACTGAGTCGGGCAGATAATCACTAAGGCGGGCTGTCTGTTTATAAGCCAGCGGGAGCAATGCTTCAATGCCTGGGTGGGGTCTGCCTGCCTGTACTGCTGTGAGCATCGGATGTTTGCGCAACTGCGGGAAACGGGCTCGGAACGCTGCAATAAACCTTTCCTGACCGGGTTTGTCGAGAATCACTTCACGTACCGGAACTGAAGTGAATGATTCCAGTTCCTCGGAAGAACGTTGGGTTTCAGGATCGAAACGCAATATGGATTCGATATCATCACCAAACATATCGATGCGTAGAGGCGAAACTTCTGTAGCAGGCCAGATGTCCAGCAGACCACCACGCGCAGCAAATTCACCCTGAGCCAGTACTCTGTCGGCAGGCATCATGCCGGCCTCAGCCAGTCGCGATTTCAGATTACTGATATCAAACTGTTGTCCCTGCTTCAGTTGCCAGACATGCGTTGCGACCGATTCAGGTGGAGCAATACGTTGCAGCCATGCAGGCAGCGATGTGAGCAGTAGTCCTTTGGGGTTGGGAGTGGAAAGCAGTCGACCAAGGGTGGAGAAACGTTCGCCGACAATGGAATGGTGAGGTGAAACCCGGTCATAAGGCAATACTTCCCAGGCAGGGAAACGCCACAGCAGTTCAGGGCTGTCCTGCAGAAAAAAAGAGATCTCTTCAGCCAGTTGACGGTAGCTGCGCAGATCAGGGCAGATCCATACAGATATCCGGTTTGAGCGTGCCAGTTCGGCCAGCTTCCAGGCAAGGCCTGTTAGTTGATCAGAAGTGATTTGGGAATTACTTGTTTGCTCTGTGTTGACTGTGCTGTTCATGGGGTGGCGCATGCTGCCGCAAAGGCAAACTGGCAGCCATAACTTTGCATGTTCAGGCTAAATGATTCTCTTTACGCTGCTGAATCAATGCAGCAATTTCTCTGGCAGCTTCCATTATTTCATTGATGCCTGCAGTCGTTTCCTCAGAGTGATTATTCATCAGCATCACTTCACCACCCATCAAAATACCGGTCAGTACATTGTTTAGATCATGGGCGAGTGTCTGACAGAATTCAGCGCGGCCTGTTTCAGCCCGCTGCAGTTTCAGCTGGCACTCGGTAAGTTGTCTCTGAAGCAGTAATACTTGCTGGTGCTGCTTAGCAATAGTCAGGATATTGCTGATGCGAAATTTAAATAGCCCGGTATCCAGGGGGGTGAGCAGAAAGTCATCTGCTCCGGATTCGAGGAAGTCTGCAACAATCATCTGTTGTTCTGAGTCGGAAATCATCATGATGAATGTGTCTGTGGTAGAGCTGTTTTTTCGCACTGCAGTGATAACATCCATGCTGTTGCTGCCAGGCATCATGGCATCGATCAATATGAGCTCAGGAGTGTGTTGCTCAAGCAGAATTAAAGTATCAGCGCAGTTTGAGGCAATCAGGGTATCGCAATCCAGCGACTGAATCTGATGCTTTAGCATCTTGCAGGTAAATTTTTCATCACCGACGATTAAAATCAATGGTGTCCTGCTCATTGCTGTACTCCCTGCTTGTTCTTTGTGAAACGTATGTTGGCAACCCTGTTTTGTATAGAAGCTGAGGTTTTGACTGTGTTAATAAGTCATCATTTCAAGCCTATCAGCTGTGGTGTAGTGTTGCCCTGATTACTCATCTCACCATAAGGGGGGCAAAGTGCAGAATCATGATGACAAGCAGTTGCAGCTGAGCAGTAAAGAAGCCCTTCACCTTGCTAAATGGGATGAGGTTCGCCTTGAAGAGCTTCTGGCATCCATGCATGGCTCGGAACTGGGTGAGTTGCTACTGGCCTGCCATAAAGACAGCGAGCGCCAGACTCTGATCAACCATATTCCCGATGAATTGCTTGGTGATGCCCTGCTGGAGTTGCCGGAAGGCATGCAGGAAGACCTGCTGGCAGAATTCAGGGCCGATGAAGTTGAGGATATGGTTGAACATCTCGATTCCGATGATGCGGCCGATATTCTGCAGGCTGTTGATAAGGAAATTGCTGATGAGGTAATGGATCGGCTGGAGCCATCAGAACGCCGCGAACTTGAACCGTTGATGGGGCATGATGAGGAGTCTGCCGGTGGTCTGATGCAGGCCGAGCTGTTCAAGGTGCGGGATGACTGGCCTGTTGAAAAAGTGCTGCAGGTATTGCGTCGTTTCGGCAAAGAGATTGAGAATCTGAACTACGTATATGTGGTGGATGATGATGACCTTCTCGTTGGCGTGTTATCTCTCCATGCCTTGTTGTTTTCCGAGCCGGAAGTCATTGTGCATGATCTGGCCCAATCGGATTTTCCGCGTGCTCTTGCCGGGCAGGATCAGGAAGAAGTGGCTCGAATCTTCGATAAATATGATGTGCTTGCCCTGCCTGTTGTGGATGAACGCGGTGAGTTGGTTGGACGTATTACCGCTGATGACGTGATTGATGTTATTCAGGAAGAGGCTACCGAGGATATGTATCGACTGGCAGCTCTCTCTGATGAAGATGATCTTGCCGAGGCTGTCGGCGTTACCGCACGCAGGCGTGGCATATGGCTGGCAGTGAATCTTATGACCGCCATAGCCGCATCCATTGTAATCTCCCAGTTTGAGGCAACCATTGCCCAGGTCGTGGCACTGGCAGTACTGATGCCGATTGTCGCAAGCATGGGCGGTATTGCCGGTACCCAGACGCTGACAGTGATTGTACGTGGTATTGCACTTGGACGTGTGACCTTTTCCAATGCCCGCCGTACGCTTATCAAAGAGGTGTCCGTGGGTATGGTTTCGGGTGTCACCTTTGCACTGGTTATCGGTACGATTGCATCATTGTGGTTCCCTGAACTGGGGATCAGGCTGGGCTGGATTATTGCTGCAGCCATGTTAATCAACCTGTTTGCGGCTGCACTGGCAGGGGCCATGATTCCATTGACATTGCAGCGGCTTAAGATCGATCCGGCGCTTGCATCAGGTACGATACTTACCACAGTCACCGATGTGGTCGGTTTTTTCAGTTTCCTGGGCCTTGCGACAATGTTCCTGATCTGACACGCCTGAATGGCGTTGCCATTGTATGGCGTGGCGCTAGGCTCCCTGAACTCTTTTATTTCGTATTTCATCACTGGAGATTTACATGTCTGAAGCTACTCATCATCGCCTTATTATCCTTGGTTCGGGCCCTGCCGGTTACTCGGCTGCGATTTATGCCGCACGCGCTAATCTGAGTCCGGTATTGATTCAGGGACATCAGGCTGGTGGTCAGCTGACGACCACGACAGATGTGGATAACTATCCGGGTTATAAGGATGGTGTTCAGGGGCCGGAAATGATGGAAGATTTCAAAGCTCAGGCTGAGCGTTTCGGTACAGAAATGATCTGGGATCATATCAATGAAACTGACTTCTCGAAGCGCCCGTTCACATTGAAGGGTGACGATGGCACTTACACTTGTGATGCACTGATCATCGCGACAGGCGCTTCGGCTCAATATCTGGGACTGCCAAGCGAAGAAGAATTTGCAGGTCGTGGTGTATCCGCTTGCGCTACCTGCGATGGATTTTTCTATCGTGGTAAAGATGTGGCAGTAGTCGGTGGTGGTGATACGGCTGTTGAAGAAGCACTCTATCTGGCCAATCTGTGTAACAAGGTTACCCTGATTCATCGTCGCGATGCATTGCGTGCCGAGAAAATCATGCAGGATAAACTGTTGGCGACAGACAATATTGATGTGGCGTGGAACAGCACTACCGATGAGATTCTCGGTGATGATTCAGGTGTGACCGGTATTCGTTTGAACTCCACTGTTGATGGCTCCAAGCGTGAATTGAGTGTGCATGGTGTTTTTATTGCCATTGGACATAAACCCAATACCGATTTCCTGGGCGGCCAGCTTGAGATGGACGCAACAGGTTATTTGATGACTCAGGGTAAGAGCACTGCCACCTCGGTTGAGGGTGTATTTGCTGCCGGTGATGTTGCCGACCCTGTTTACCGTCAGGCCGTAACATCAGCCGGTGAAGGCTGTAAGGCAGCCCTTGATGTTGAGCGCTGGTTCGGTTCTCAGGAATAGAGCAACTCTGAACGATTTCACACCGTTATGGCTGAAGAGAATACTATTCTACCTGTAGCAGTATTGCTGGATCGTGATGGTGTGATCAATTTTGATTCGCCGGATTATATTCTTGCTGCAGATCAGTGGCAGCCGATTCCTGGTTCGTTAGAGGCGATTGCGCGATTGCATACGGCGGGAATCAAAGTGACCATAGTCAGTAATCAGTCCGGCCTTGGTCGAGGCATGATGGATCAGCAGGCTTTCAACGAAATTCATGGGAAAATGATGCTGGCTATAGAACAAGCTGGCGGTTTCATCTCGCATGTCAGTTATTGCCCGCACGGGCCTGATGATAATTGTCTCTGTCGCAAACCAAAGCCGGGTATGGTGCTTGAGACTCTGGATGCACTTGGTTTGCTTGCAAGGGCCGGGCAGGTTTTATTTATCGGAGACTCCGTTCGCGATGTGGCGGCGGCTCATGCCGCAAGTGTGCCTGCTATGCTGGTGCAGAGTGGTTATGGCGATGCAGAGACTATTCTTCAGAAAGCGCAACTTATACAGCCGGACATCCGGTACAGCGCTAATCTGGAAGAAGCCGTAAATCTGATTTTGGGAGAACAAGCCTGATGTTGGTTATCCGATCGGCCTTGTTTAATGCCAGTTTTATGATTCTGACACCATTGTTTTCACTGATGGTTATCCTGTTTCGCCCTTTTGGTTTTTCGGCTTCCTGGTTCTGGGCTAAAACCTGGTCCCGGACTATTTTCCTGTTGCTCAGAGTGCTGTGTGGTATTCGCATTGTTATCGAGGGAAAAGAGCATATGCCCGATCACGCTTGTGTGGTGGTGGCCAAGCATCAGTCGGCGGCAGAAACGGTAGCCATGCCGATTCTGGTGCCTCCCTATACCTGGATACTCAAGCGGGAGTTGTTCAATGTACCATTCTTTGGCTGGGCGCTGGCATTGATGGGTACGATCGGCATTCGCCGCGGCTCTCCGCGTGAGGCGATCAAACAGGTGATCAGCGATGGTACAGCCATGCTTACCAAGAAACGCTGGGTGGTAATATTTCCGGAAGGTACACGCTCTGCCGTTGGCACCACAGGCAACTACCAGCCCGGAGGTATCATTCTGGCGCAAAAGGCAAAGTCAGGAATCCTGCCCATGGCGCATAATGCCGGAGCCCTGTGGCCGAAACGCGGTTTTATTAAAAAGCCGGGCACAATCACATTTCGTTTCCTCCCCTATATTCCGGCGGATCAGGTGACAGCGATTAAGCGCAACGATCTGCTTGAACAGCTCAAAACCGATATTGAAGCTGCAACACGTGAATTGGGCGGTTAATTCTTAGCTTCATCGCGGAAGTCCGGTAGCCCCCTGATGGAAGATGTTTGTGATCAATTACCGGTAGTTATCAAGTGTATGAATACACTTGTCCTTTCTTGCTGCCCAAGAAAGAACGAAAGAAGGGCTCCCCGAAACCAGCCTGCCCTTCGGGTTCCCTGTCCTGCCAGCGGGGGATCAACAAGCGGAACTTCATTTGACAGACTGGTCTAATGTCCGGAGATTGTCGGTGATATCCCCCTTATAACTGATATCACCGGTCTGATTTATTCAGCTTTGTTTTTCTCTGCTGCTTCAACATCTGTCTCTGGGGATGTTTCTTCAGTATTGCTGGTTTCTTCTATTGTATCATCGCCAGCTTCAGGTTCAGCTGCTTCTGCCGGAGCCTCATTCTCCGGGGCGGGTTCAGCTGTTTCTTTTACTGGCTCCTCTACACTGTCATCGAGCAGTGCTTCAGCAGTTGGGAAATCATCAAATGGAAACGGACGTTTTTCTGTATTGAAGCTCAGATAACGATAAATCTGGTAAATGAACGTGGCCAACTGACTACCAAAGGCAAGCAATTTGTCGTTTCTCTTGCCGGTAAACAGTACCCAGAGAAACTGTGCTGCAATGACAACTACCAGAACCAGACGTGTTGCACCGAAGATGACGGCAAACACCAGCATAAACACCAGACGTAGCCAGATGTTGGTATCCATAACATTTTCTTTCAGATCATCACTCATGATGTCGACTCCTCTTATTCAGGCTTAGTTGCCGCTATTATAGCAGAGGAGCGATCACCAAAGATACGATGGCCATCACATTAATAAGAATGTTCATGGATGGGCCGGAGGTATCTTTGAACGGATCACCCACAGTGTCTCCGACAACGACTGCAGCGTGTACATCAGAACCTTTGCCACCAAGGTTACCTTTTTCCACATGCTTCTTGGCATTATCCCAGGCCCCGCCTGCATTGGCCATCATCAAAGCCATCAGTACGCAACAGACCAGCGCACCGGCCAGCATGCCACCCAAAGCCTGTGCTCCTAATCCGAAACCAACGACAACCGGGGATGCAACTGCCAGCACACCGGGTAGCACCATCTTCTTCAAAGCTGCGGTGGTAGCAATATTAATGCATGAAGCATGATCGGGTTTGCCAGTACCCTCCATTAATCCAGGAATTTCACGGAATTGGCGGCGAATCTCCTTAATCATTTCAAATGCGGCATCACCCACAGCGGTCATGGTCAGCGAAGCTACAAGGAAAGGGAAAATGCCGCCGATAAACAGACCGATCAGAACCAGTGGTTCACTTAGGCTGAGTGAGAAACCCTTATTATGCAGTGAGATGGTTTCCACAAAAGCAGCAATAATAGCCAGCGCTGCGAGCGCAGCTGCACCGATGGCAAAACCTTTGCCGATTGCTGCAGTGGTGTTGCCCAGTTCATCCAGTGAATCGGTAATCTTGCGTGTGTCCTCACCCATACCTGCCATTTCGGCTATACCGCCGGCATTATCAGCAACCGGACCATAGGCATCGATAGCCATGGTGATGCCTACAGTTGCCAGCATACCGACAGCGGCGATACCAACCCCATAGATACCGGCCAGCATGGTGGATGCAAAAATAATTGCGGCAATGGTTAATACCGGGATAACCACAGATTCCATGCCAATAGCAAGGCCTGATATCATCACTGTGGCAGGGCCGGTTTCACCTGACTGAGCGATATCACGAACCGGTTTCCCACCGGTATAATACTCTGTGACGATACCGATAATAATGCCTCCAATAGCGCCAGCTACGACTGCGCCCCACACCGAGGTTGAGACCTGAATAAAGCTGACAAGGAAGAATGCGGCAATGATAAAGATAACCGATGCGCCGATAGTGCCGATACGCAGCGCGAGCTGAGGATCCCTGTTTGCCGATGCTTTAACCAGAGCAATGCCGAGAATAGAGCAGATCAGGCCAACTGATGCCAGAGCCAGAGGCAGGAACATCAATGACTGCTGTTGACCCAGCGGATCAAGAATGTCTGCGGCCATGGTTGAGGCCATGGCAATCGTGGCAATGATCGCGCCACAGTAGGACTCAAAAATGTCTGAGCCCATGCCGGCTACATCACCCACATTATCACCCACATTATCGGCAATCACACCGGGATTGCGTGGATCATCTTCAGGAATACCGACTTCGATTTTACCCACCAGATCGGCACCGACATCGGCGCTTTTGGTGAAGATGCCACCGCCCACGCGGGAGAACAGCGCGACTGATGATGCGCCCATGCCAAAGCCGTGAATGGCATGGGCAGTTTCGGGGTTGCCGCCGAACAATAGGTAAAGCGTACCAAGGCCCAGCAGGCCAAGAGATGCAACGACCAGCCCCATGATGGAGCCACCATAGAAGGCGATGGTCAGGGCAGTTGCGGCTCCGTGAGTCTGAGCTGCCGTGGCAGTACGTACATTGGCTTGAGTTGCCGAGAACATGCCGATGTAACCTGCAAGTGCCGAGCAGATGGCACCGAGTAAAAATGAGATTGTAGTGTTTTGCCCCAGAGTGAATGCCAGTATTGCTGCAACAATGATAATGAAAGCGACCAGAATAGAATATTCACGCTTCATGAACACCATGGCTCCATGATGGATGGCCTCTGCTATTTCAAGAACTTTACCTTCACCTGCCGGATATTTTTTCACCGACTGATAAAGAAACATTGCAATGATTAAGCCTATCCCGCCAAAAATGATCGGAATCATGTTTTCTCCCATACTAATTCTCCCTGTGTGTTTCTATATTCACTCCAAAAAAAAAGGTGGCTGATTGCTCAGCCACCTTTCTGATGATTCATGTCCTGTGCGTCAAGCTTCAGCTTTATATGCTTCTACTGAATCCATCACTTCTTTTTTTGCTGCTTCCGCATCACCCCAGCCTGTTACTTTCACCCACTTGTTACTTTCCAGATCTTTATAGTGCTCAAAGAAATGCCTGATCTGGTCAGTCAGGAATCCGGGCAGGTCTTCAGGCCCTTGCACGTTGCAATAAACCGGCTTCAGTTTGGAAGAAGGAACTGCCAGAACTTTGGCATCCATGCCCGCTTCATCTTCCATCTGTAAAACGCCAACCGGACGACAGTTAATAACGCAGCCTGGAATCAGAGGAAACTGTGATACCACCAGCACATCTACCGGGTCACCATCATCTGAGAGCGTATTTGGAACAAAACCGTAGTTACACGGATAGTGCATAGCTGTGTGCATGAAGCGGTCCACAAATACGGCGCCTGAATCTTTATCCAGTTCATATTTAATCGGATCGCCGTGCTGCGGCACTTCGATCACGACATTGATATCTTCAGGCGGATTTGAGCCGGCTGGAATTTTAGTAATATCCACGATGGGTCTCCCTCTTACTGTTAGTTATTCTGAAATTAGACAGATCTTAGTCCATTATACGTTAAAGCGGAAGTGCATCACATCGCCGTCTTTAACCACGTAATCCTTACCTTCGAGTCGCATTTTGCCTGCTTCCTTGGATTTGGCTTCACCGCCGAATGAGACAAAGTCTTCAAATGCGATGGTTTCAGCACGGATGAATCCCTTTTCGAAATCATTATGGATCACGGCCGCCGCTTTCGGAGCTGTATCACCGCGATGGATGGTCCATGCACGTACTTCTTTTACACCAGCAGTGAAATAGGAGATCAGATCCAGCAGTGTGTATGCCTCCCGGATAACAGTATTCAGACCTGGCTCTGAGAGGCCAAGATCAGCAAGGAACTCTGTCTGTGATTCCTCATCCATTTCAACCAGCTCGGCTTCGATCTGTGCAGAAACAACAGCGACACCGGCACCTTCTTCTGCAGCAAAGGCGCGAACCTGTTCAACATACGCATTGCCATCCGGTAGCGATGCATCATCGACATTGGTGACATAAAGAACAGGCTTGGCAGTCAGCAGGCAGAGCCCTTTCACTTTATCCATATCATCGGAACTCAGGCCCTGACGGCGGACAGGAATACCATCTTCAAGTCCCTGGCTCACCTTTTTGAATACCTCAACCTGAGCTTTGGCATCCTTATCACCAGTGCGGGCCAGTTTTTCAATGCGAACCAAACCCTTCTGGATACCATCCATGTCTTTGAGCATCAACTCGGTGTCGATGATTTCGATATCGGATAGCGGGTCAATTTTTCCCGCCACATGTGTTACATTCTCATCATCGAAGCAGCGCACCACATGCGCAATGGCAGCACATTCACGGATATTGGCGAGGAACTTATTGCCGAGCCCTTCACCGCTGGCAGCTCCTGCTACTAGCCCTGCGATATCAACAAATTCAACAATAGCATGCTGAACAGCTTGTGGATTCACGATGGCAGAGAGAGCGTCAATACGTTTATCCGGCACAGGTACAATGCCGACATTGGGATCAATGGTGCAGAAAGGGTAGTTGGCTGCCTCTGCGCCTCCACCATTTAATGCATTAAACAGGGTGGATTTGCCAACATTGGGCAGACCGACGATACCGATACTTAAAGCCATGATTAAGACTCCTGAAGTGTTAAGTGAATACGATTGGCCGCTTTGTCTGTTTCACCGGATAACAGACGTCCGGTTTCATCCAGCAGGGCTGCCAGTACCCTGTTCTCATCTGCCCGGTCACCTTCATCAGCTTTGCCGAGTACCCAGGCTGATACATCACCATGAACAGGACGACCGATACCGATTTTTATGCGAACATAATCTGCTGTTGGCAGGTGAGTATTGATCGAACGCAGGCCATTGTGTCCGCCGTGCCCACCACCTTTTTTAATGCGTAACTTGCCGCTGGGCAGGTCAAGGTCATCGTAAACAACAAAGATATCCTGCTCATCTACCTGATAATAACGTGCCAGGGCTGCGACTGCATCACCACTGTGATTCATGAATGTTTGAGGTTTGACCAGCAGAATTCGTCCGGCACTGGTTTCCCAGGTCGCGCTTTCCGCATGAAAACGAGGGGCCGCGTCAAAGCGCAGCCCCTCATGTTTTGCTAACAGATCGAGAAAACGAAAGCCGATGTTATGGCGTGTTTTCTCATACTTGTTGCCGGGATTACCCAGCCCTACAAGCAGTTTCATCTGCTGATTTACTCGCTGTCAGGTGTTGTTTCTGCTTCCGCTTCTTCGCTAAGCTCATCACCAGTAGCATCACCACCGCTGGCTTGTTTAGGCGGTGCAAGGTTCAGTACGGTGAAGTTCACATCATGGAAGACTTCAACGCCTTCTGGCAAAGTGATGTCTTCAATATGAACGGTATCGCCCATATCCAGTTCAGAACAATCAACTTCGATGTGCTCAGGGATAGAGTCTGCACGGCAGGAAACTTCAAGTGTGTGACGAATCAGTGCAACCAGACCGCCCTTGGCAACGCCAGGGCATTTCTCAAAGTTAACAGCCAGAACAGGAACATCCATGGTGATGGCATCTGCACCGGATACACGGAAGAAATCGAGGTGAGTAGCGGTATCCAGAATCGGATCCCACTGGGAGTCTTTCAGCAGCACTGTGTTTTTGCCACGAGAGCCTTTAACCTTCACTTCAAGCATGGAAGTGTGGAAAGCTTCTTCGTTGAGCAGCTTGCTTACAGTGTTGTAGTCCATAGTGATAGCAAGGTCAGGCTTGTCACCACCGTAAATAATACCTGGCATTTTACCAGCGCGACGCAGGCGACGTGTAGCAGCCCGGCCAGTTTCTTCGCGAAGCTCAGCTTCAACAACAAAATCAGTCATGATTTCCTCCAAAAATGCACCGTCGGGTTATCCCGTCACGGCGGCGTTAGAAAGCTATGGTTCCCAACGCGGGCGCGCACTCTAGGCATGCGATCATAAAAGTCCAATATCTTAAGTATCGCATGACTTTTCCCGGCTGCCCATGCCTTGGCTGCAACGCTGATTCATTTCAATAGATCATGAGCTGAGCCACTGCCATAAAAATACCAGACCGGTTATAGAGCTGAGGCAGATAATACAAACAACGATCAGTTTTAATGCCAATGTTTTATCCATTGTTCACCTCTGTTTTATTTACAGCAATCGAATCAGCAGAACATTGCACTCATTGTGCAGGCGAATGCAATTGATAATTCCTCTCTTCATACCTGTTTCTGACAAATTAGAACATTCGAGTAACGCATCATGGCATGGGTATGATGGACGGAGCTTACTGTTTCCAATATTGAGAATCTGGACCTTCAATCGGAGTAACCGACTATACAAGTAGGTTATATTGTGCTATTTAGTCAGTAGGAGTATCTGCCATGCCTAAAATTGCAATCGTTCAAGAATCTTCTGTACTGCTAGATCGTGAAAAGACAATTGAAAAGGCTGTTCGTATGATTGACCAGGCAGTAACCCATGGTGCAGAGATGGTGATCTTCCCGGAGGCGTTTATTGCAGGTTATCCTGCTTGGATATGGCGACTCCGACCTGGTGGGGATTGGGGTTTAAGTGAGTCTCTACATACTCGTTTGTTGGATAATGCTGTTGAACTGAAGTCCGATCAACTGGTTCCGCTTTACGAAATGGCGAAGAAACACGCAATAACAATCGTATGTGGTCTGAATGAACGAGACGGGAGTTTAAGTAAGGCTACTCTGTACAACACTGTAATCATAATTGGACCAGAAGGAGATGTTATTAATCGCCATCGCAAGTTAATGCCAACCAACCCGGAACGTATGGTATGGGGCTTTGGAGATGCTACTGGTTTGAATGTACTTGATACTCCCTGTGGAATGATAGGTACATTGTTGTGCTGGGAAAATTATATGCCTCTAACGAGATACATTCTCTATGCTCAAGGGGTAGAAGTGTATATTGCACCCACTTATGACAGTGGCGATGGCTGGATTGGAACAATGCAGCATATTGCCCGTGAGGGGCGTTGCTGGGTTATAAGCAGCGGCGTTATTCTGGCAAACAATGATATTCCTGCTGACTTTCCAAATAGAGATGCTCTATATCCCTCTTCAGAAGAATGGATTAATCCGGGGGATTCTGTCGTGATCGCACCGGGTGGTGAGATCGTGGCAGGTCCAATGCACCAGGAAAAGGGCTTACTCTATGCTGATATAGATCCAAAACTTGCCAGTGCGGCAAAACGTGCTCTTGATGTTACAGGGCATTATGCGAGACCGGATATTTTTACACTTCATGTAAATACAAAGCCCCAAAGGCCAATTGAATTTGAATAGTTAATCTGCTTTGAATGGACTTTTTCAGAGTATTTTAGTTGTAAATCTAGTCGACCTTATATCGATTGTATCCTGAATAGGGGGCAGTGGAGGATTGTTAATCCTGAGCAGCCAGATGAAGCATAGTGTTGGCGAGCAGGGATGTTCCGTTGGCAATCTGTTTGTCTGTGGCGTGTTCGAGCGGGGAGTGGCTGATGCCAGCTTTGCAGGGGATGAAGATCATGGCAGTGGGAATATGGGAACCATCTGCACGGATCTGCTGCGCTACCGTGCCTGCATCGTGCCAGGCACCGCTGGGCAGGTTGATATGTGAGAGTTCGAGCTTGTCGCAATGCACTGCCAGTAAGCTTTGCAGGGACGCATCCAGTTGAGCGATACCGCCCTGTTCCGAGAAGGTGTCGAACTCGACTGAAATACCGAATTCTGCAGCCGTTTGCTGCATCAGTTTTTCAGCCTGTTGCGAGTAGTCAGAGACCTGTTCGGCTTCACAGCCGCGCACTTCAAAAGAGAAACAGGAAACACCGCTGACTTTGCTGACGGCATTGTTGCGCAGTTCAGCAGTTAAATGATCAGCACCATTGATGATGCCAATGGTTTGTACCAGATCGGCACCTGCAGTGTTGAATTCGCTCAGCAGTGTATCAAGGCGAACATGCATATAGGCCATGGCAAGGTTACAGTCCTGTCTGTAGTTGTAACCCATGGGGGTAGCACCTGAATGATCAAACGTTCCTGTCAGCTTCACCCAGCTGCGTTTCGAGCCGCGAATGGCTGTGACAATGCCGATTTCACACTGCTCTGTTTCCAGGACTTTACCCTGTTCAATATGTAATTCGATATAGGCGGTGATGTGCTCTTTCTCTTCGGTTGTGATCGATGGCGTGTTGGTTTCTATGACTGCCGGATCAACATCATGATCGGACATGGCTTGACGCAGGGTTTTGCTCCGGTAATCCATGCCAAGAGATGAAGCTGGAAGTTGTCCGAATGCAGCGAGTGAGCCGATAGAGGCAATGCCGAATGCGGCGGACTCTTCTGCACGCCAGATACGTAAGCGCAGACCACGATGAAGTTCTCTGTTTGATTTGATGATGCTGTGCAGAGCGACAAAGCCAGCGACAACACCGGCAAGGCCATCAAAATTGCCGCCACCGGGTACAGTATCTACATGCGAACCTGTTTCAATCCAGTGATCGAATGCACCCGTACTTTCAATAACAAGATTGCCAACGCTATCGTAGTGATGGTTTAAGGAGGAGAGTTCAGCCTGTTCTGCGAAATACTGCATCACCATGCTCTCTTCATTCGAGTAGGCGGGACGATCAAAACCGTTCGCAATATCACCGCCCATGCTGTGAAGGCGGTCATAGTGGGCTGCAATGGCCGCTGTATCAATATGTATTAGTGATGCAGAAGCCATGAGAGGGCTATGAGCCCTTGATTACTCGTAGAGGCTGGAAATAGAACGGGCATCATAGATGCGCGTTACGGCCTCACCCATGAGGGGTGCGATAGAAATGATGCGCACCTTGCCGGTATCCATGATTCTGTCCGGTTGCAGGATGCTGTCGGTGATCACCAGCTCATTCAGACAGGAATCAGCCAGTCTTTCCGCAGCAGGGCCTGAGAGAACACCATGTGAACAGTATGCGGACACTTTCGTGGCCCCCTGTTCAAGCAGTGCTTCGGCAGCACCGCACAGAGTACCTGCGGTATCCACCATATCATCAATCAGGATACAGTGTTTGCCGGCAACATCACCGATGATATTCATCACTTTTGCCACATTCGGGGCAGGGCGTCGCTTATCCACGATAGCCATATCCACATGCAGGCGGTTAGCCAGAGCACGTGCACGCACCACACCACCAACATCGGGTGAGACAATCATAATATCATCGAGGTTATTTTTCTCTTCAATGTCTTTAGAGAAGAGCGGGATAGCGAAAATGTTATCAACCGGGATATCGAAGAAACCCTGAATCTGGGTGGCATGCAGATCGAGAGTCAGTACGCGGGTTGCACCGGCACGTGAAATCAGATCGGCGACCAGTTTGGCTGAAATCGGAGTGCGGCCCGCACTTTTACGATCCTGGCGCGCATAACCGAAGTAGGGGATGACAACGCAGATATTGCGGGCTGATGCACGCTTGGCTGCATCAATGAAAATCAGCAGCTCCATCAGATTGGCATTACATGGTTTGCTGGTGCTCTGGATGAAAAATGCATCCAGCCCTCGAATGGTTTCACGAACCTGAAGAAAAATTTCGCCGTCTGAAAAACGCTGGAAGTAGAGATCACCCATCGGATGATCAATATGGTCACAGATACTTTGAGCCAAAGGTGGATTGGAGGTGCCCGAAAAGAGCCGAAGTTTTTCGTGATACATGAATTACACCTCCGTGTAACGCCCGGTCCGCCTGTTCGACAAACCGGATTTTGCTTTTACGTGCTGACTAAATAGCCGGATAGCATTGATCAGCATCTGTTCAACAAACTGGCTGGGACGGCAGGATTCGAACCTGCGCATGACGGGATCAAAACCCGCTGCCTTACCGCTTGGCTACGTCCCAATATGTTCCGCCTGCAATGGATGCCGACTGTGAATATTTCCAACATGTGTCCAGGTCGCAAGACCCAGCTGTTTCAACGTATCAGCCATTGCATTGGCCTGACGTAGATCGTCAAACAGGGCTACACAGGTTGAGCCGCTTCCACTCATCCATGCTTTTTCCGAGTGATTTCGCAGGTGTTGCAATAGTTGCGAAACCTCAGGACTCAAGCTGCAAGCACTGCCTTCAAGATCATTTTCTCCAAGGCTGCCTGAGTCGCGGCGGATGGTATCCACCCCCTTTGGACTGGTCAACGTGTGATCGCCACTCGCAACAGATTGATCAAAGTGATGAAATACTTCCGCTGTGGATAGACCCGTTCCAGGCCAGGCCAGCAGTAGTTGTTTGGCAGGCAGTTTTTGCGGGTATTCCTGTAGTTTTTCACCAATGCCATGTGCAATGCTGGCCTGGCCAAACAGGAAGCATGGGATATCGGCGCCAAATGGAGTAGCGAAAGCGATCAGCTGATCCATGCTTGCATGGATGCCCCATAGTTTATTGGCGGCTAACAGTGCGGTTGCTGCATCGGATGAACCGCCGCCAAGCCCTGCCTGCTCGGGGATATTCTTTTCAATAAAAACGCTCAGGCCCTGCTCAACTGCGTATTGCTCTTTGAAGGCTCGCAGAATTTTGAACACCAGATTCTTTTCACCGCTGAGCTGTTCATTTGAACAGCCAACCTGGATGAGCTCTGATCTTTCGATACTCAGCAGGTCAGATGCTTCGGTAAAGGCAAAGCTGGTATCCAGTTCGTGCATGCCATCTGGCCGTATGGCTGTGACGTAGAGATGCAGGTTGATCTTGGCGGGGGCAGCGAGATGAATCATGATGGTTGAATAATCAGTGTTGCACGACGGCCATGCAACATATCGGTCATGATCAGCTGTTGTTTTTCAGCCTTCCACTCAAGCCGGATCAGGCTGCCCGATGCTGTGCTTTCCCATGTGTTGCCGTTTTTCTTTTTGAAGTGCGAGGGCATTTCATCAAGCAGTACACTGGCCAGTTGTTGCGGTGGCAGCACGATGCCCTGCTTGCCCAGTTGTTGTTGGCTTATGTTTTTCCAGTAGCCGTTGTTGTTGTCTCTGACTTCCATGAAGTCGTGCGACCAGCGGAAATCCACCACAGTGCCGCTCACTGCATGTGTCAGCCGTAACCAGCCTTTTTCGGGAGATGATGATTGCCAGTTTACCGAAACCTGCCAGCGGCGTTTGGGTTCAATAACAATCAAACGACCGGAGAACTCAGGGTAGGGGCCGATACCGGTGGCTGTCTCAGTATCGATTTTTTTTGCGCAGCCGGCGACAAGCAGGCCCAGCAGCAGTAACAGTGCGGGTGCATACAGGCGTCGCATCAATGCTCTCACTGATTGAGTCCAGGTCCGTCGGCAATTTTGTTTTTCAAATCGTTGTGGTTTTCTGAGTCCAGATCGATGGCTTTTTGCCATGCTTTGCGTGCCGGATCAAATTCACCATTTTTCCATAGTATGTCGCCATAGTGTTCGAACATGACTGCATCATCAGAAATACTCTGGAGTGCCATTTTCTGGGTTTCCAGCGCTTTGGCATAATTACCCATGCGGAAATAGACCCATGCCAGAGAGTCCAGGTAATAACCATCCCCCGGTTTCTTCTGTAGTGCGCGTTTGATCAGGGACTCAGCCTTATTCAGATTGATACCCTGAATGGCATAGGTATATCCCAGGAAATTCAACGCTTCACTATGTTTGGGAAATTTCGTGATCACTCTGGTGAGCATGGCCTCAACACCTTCATATTGCTTCAGGTGTTCGTAAGCGACTGCGCGGTTAAATAGAATCTGCGGATGAAGCTTGTTGTTGGCGAGCAATGGCAGCGTTTTTGAAATGACTTTTTTGAATTGTTTCTGTGCCAGCCAGATGCCTGTCAGCATCATGAATGCTTCCATATTCTCGGGTTGTTCTTTTACAATATGAAGTAGCCGTGCTTCAGCCTGATTGAGTTTACCATCACCAAAATCAATGCCGGCCAGACGAATCTGCGCATCGCGACCCATCGGACCATTTATATCGATGGCGGCATAGATCTCCCTGGCTTTCTGAGTCTTCAGCAGGGCTTCCAGACTGGTTGCATAGTAGAAGCGGGATTGATCTGTCGGAACCAGTTCAACCAGTTTGCTGAATGTTTCTTCAGCCTTGCCGAAATCCTGATGGCGGAAGTAGAGCATACCCAGTGATCTGAGAATGTCGGGATTGCCACCGCCTGAAGCCACTTCAGCATCCCGGTAAATCAGGATGGCTTCTGCAATACGGTTCTGTTCGAGCAGTAGTTGTCCCAACACATGGCTGATGCGTACTGCCTCGGGATAATTTGCCAAAAACTGACGCAGAATGTCTTCAGCTTGATCGGCTTTGTTTTCTTTCAATGCAATGCCACTGAGCATAATGGCAGCCGTATCACTGGCCGGTTCCAGCTTCAGCATGCGTCTTAATGAAACTCTGGCTGCCATCAAATCATTGTTCTTTAATAACAGTTGAGCCTGTAGCAGGCGAAATTCAGGTAACTCCTCTGCTGCAATGGCTGCATCCATCGCAGTCAGTGCTTCATCCAGACGGTCCTGATTGGCAAATATGCGGGCCTGAATTTCACGTGCTGCAAGATGGGCAGGGCGGGTTTTGAGGAATCCGTCGAGTTCGGTGAGGGCTAGATCCATCTTGTTTTTTGCAACAAGCATTTTGATCTGCGTCAATTTGAGTTGTTCAAACTGTTCGGCTGAGAGGGCAGGCTCAACTAACAGATCTGTGACGTGTTGCTCGGCATCAGCTTGTCTGCCTGATTGCAACAGCAGTGCGGCCAGTTGTATGCGAGGGGTGATGGCCGTTGCATCTTTTTCTACCAGTGCGGAAAGCAATTCAATAGCGAGTTGGTGGTCGCCCTCTTTCAATGCATCCTGCGATGCCAGATAGAGGAACTGGGTATCCATCTGCATGATGTCAGCACGGCTTGAGCTTGTTTTTTCGCTTACTTGCTCTGTTGCCGTTTTTTGCATGCTGCTGCCGCAGGCAGACAAAACAAGGGCACAGAGTATTGCAAGGATAGAAATACCTGGGGTTCTGAACATATTACAGTTCCACAACTGCAATGTTCTGAAAAGCCGTGGCTGCGCTATTCAGGCTCCAGCACTTGAAGTCGGCAGCTGTGCCGTCGCAGATACTAACAATCGGGTATGCGAATCCATCCCAGGCACTTTCCAGATCAGTGGGAGATGGTTTGGCAGGGCAGTTTGGATGTGAATGATAAACACCGACAATCTCCATGCCTGAGCCGCGCAATGCTTTGTCTACAGCTTGATAGCCGGCAGGATCAAGCATAAAGCGGTCGGCTGCGCGTTCATCGTTAAGGTTGGCTACCTGATGAACTTCACAGATGTTCCAGCTGTTGTCTGAAATATTGCCGACTAGAAGGCCGCAGATTTCATGCGGGAATCCGGCTTCTCCCTGTAGTTGAATCGCTTTCAGGCATGAGGCGGGGATATTGAACTGTGATGGTGATGTTTCTTCATCAATCACTGCCAAATATTCTGGGCTGGTGAATCGTTCAGGTTCGTAAGCTGGGGTAGTCACGTGATTGCTCCGGTTTTGGGCTGTCGCTTCATTCGTTTTAGCGAGGCTCAAGCTAACCCGCAAATCTCATGTGAAAAGACATAAAAAAAGGGAGGGCCAAAGCCCTCCCTTTTTGATGAACAGATAGAATCTTAACGTTTTGAGAACTGCGGAGCACGACGTGCTTTTTTCAGACCAGCTTTCTTACGTTCAACCTTACGTGAGTCACGAGTCAGGAAGCCTAATGCTTTCAATGCAGGACGAAGACCTGAATCGTATTCAATCAGTGCACGTGCAATACCGTGACGGATCGCACCGGCCTGACCGGACACACCACCGCCGAATACATTCACGCGAACGTCAATGCGACCGGTAAGCTGGGTTTCAGTCAAAGGCAAAATCGCCTGCTGACGAATGATTTCGACCGGGAAGTAATTATCCAGTTCGCGACCGTTAACCTGAATTTCACCCTTACCAGGCTGAATGATTACACGGGCTACGCTGCGCTTGCGGCGGCCAGTGCCGCGATAAGTTGTTTCTGCCATCGTTAGTTCCTCTGTCTGCTTTTGCTTAGTTCAGTTTCATTGCTTCAGGCTGCTGAGCAGTGTGCGGGTGATCTCCACCTGCATATACTTTCAGCTTCTTCAGCATAGCGCGGCCCAACGGGCCTTTTGGCATCATGCCTTTAACGGCAGCTTCGATGATACGCTCTGGATGTTTTTCACGCTGTTTTTCAAGCGTAATGCTTTTAATACCACCGGCATAACCCGAGTGGCGATAATAGATTTTATCGGCTTCTTTGTTGCCGGTTACTGCAATTTTGTCTGCATTGATCACGATTACGTGGTCACCACAATCAGCGTGTGGTGTGTACTCTGGACGGTGTTTACCGCGCAGAACAGTTGCGATCTGAGTAGACAGGCGGCCAAGAATAAGGTCAGTGGCATCAACAATGTACCATTTGCGCTCAACATCGCCAGGGCGAACAGTCCAAGTACTCATTTATTTTTCTCCATATTTACGGTCATTCTGACAGGCCATAATATCGGGGTCTGTCCTGCAGGGGCGGCGCATTATAAGTGGGGTCAGGTTGTTGTCAATTGCCTAAACAGTACAAGATTGATCTCTTTGCTTATCAATTATTACTCAGCCTTGATGTGTGACTAAATCTGGCCGCTATCTTGCTATCCCCATTGGTTGTTCGAAGACTAAACCAGTGAGAGTGGGCGTATATGAAAGATGTGAAATTGGAATCTGACCATCATCTGCATTTGAGTGTACCTAGAAAATATCTCAATGAACTTCTTTTTGATACCAGGACATTGGCTGGCCGTGTAACCAATTGGGGTATGCTTTCTCTGATCATGGTCGTAGTGATTGGCTCCATGGTTAACACAGTCGATGTTTACAATGAAAAGTGGGGTGAGGAAATTCACCAGTTTGAGCGCTGGGTCCTTTATGCTTTTGCGGTTGAGTATGTTTTGAGAGTTTATGCCGCTCGCAACCGCAGACATTATCTGCTGAGTTTTAATGGTATCGTAGATTTAATCACCGTATTACCTCTGTTTATTGTTGGCGATTCTTTTGTTCTCGTGCGTTTACTGCGCCTTGCACGTGTGATCAGGGTGGCTATTTCGTTTCCGGTTGTTCGTTCGTTGTTTGCATCCCTGAAGGGTTCTCTTAAATTACTTATGGGTGTATTGGGGACGATTGGTCTGATTTCTGTGATGGTCGGTAATCTGATTTATATTCTTGAACCACAAACGTATTCCAATGCATTTGAAGGGACGTGGTGGTCGCTGGTAACCATGAGTACCGTTGGTTATGGTGATTTTGTGCCGCAAACTGCGGCTGGCAAGATGCTCGCTGCGAGCTTGATCATGTCTGGTATCTGCATGTTTGCGATGGTAACCGCTGTCATATCAGTCAAAGTCGGTCGAATGATCAATAACTCTGCCAAATGCGTATCTTGTAATCATGGCATTGCCCCTGATTATCTCTATTGCCCGCATTGCGCTACTGAGCAGGAGCAGGCACAGCCGGAGCTGTTTGAGGAGGATGATGCCTAGCCTGTTTCACTAATATCATGAACTCTCCAGGCGGATGTATCTGGCTAGGCCATTTACGATTTGATCGCTGAGATCATTGTGCCGAATATTTATTTGCAGCGAGTTCTGAAGAGGGGGCTCCCATCAGTACATGTATATGGAATGCTGAAGTGCTTGTTCTGACACGGGCACGACAACACGGTTATGGACTAATTCTGGCTAGATAGTAAAGCGTCTTTCGGGAAGCGGGTTGTTCCGCTATCATGCCGCCCTCCCTGATATAGGATACGCTGGAGGTAGACTGCATGAACGATCAACTGCTTGGAGAAGGCCTGACCTTTGATGATGTGTTGCTGGTGCCTCAGGCAAGCAGCGTAATGCCGCGAGGGGTTGATACCTCAGCACAACTTACCAAAAACATTCGCCTGAATATCCCTGTGATTTCTGCAGCAATGGATACAGTGACTGAATCCGGAACTGCTATTGCGCTGGCTCAGGAAGGTGGCATCGGCGTTATCCATAAAAATATGACCCCTGTCGAACAGGCTGCTGAAGTCAGACGCGTAAAACGTTTCGAAGCAGGTGTGGTGCAGGAACCATTGACCGTAACACCTGATACTACACTGGCGCAGATGCATGCTCTGGCTGCCGAACATGGTTTCTCTGGATTCCCTGTGCTGGATAATGATGGCAAAGTCTGTGGCATCATTACCAACCGGGACATCCGGTTTGAACGTGATCCTAACAGCAAGGTTGTGGATATGATGACACCAAAGGATCGTCTGGTGTCAGTTGAACATGGCGTTGATCTTGATACCTGCAAGGATCTGTTTCGCTTGCATCGCATTGAAAAATTACCGGTTGTAGATGCTGTAGGTCGCCTGCAGGGCATGGTTACTGTACGTGATATTGAAAAATCTTCTGCCAATCCGAATGCGGTGCGCGATGACCTCGGTCGTCTGCTGGCTGCAGCGGCGATTGGTGTTGGTGATGCTGAAATGCAGCGTTTTGAAGCACTGTATGCGGCGGGCATAGATGCAATTATTGTTGATACTGCACATGGTCATTCACAGGGTGTGATTAATCAGGTACGTGAAATCAAACGTGAGTATGGTGACAAGATTCAGGTGATTGGCGGCAATATCGCTACTCCGGAAGCTGTTCGTGATCTGGCTGATGCTGGTGCGGATGCAGTGAAGGTTGGTATTGGTCCGGGGTCTATTTGCACAACGCGTATTGTTGCGGGTGTAGGTGTGCCGCAGCTGACTGCAGTGATGCAGTGTGCAGAGGCTGGCAGAGCTGCCGGTGTTCCGGTGATTGCGGATGGTGGTATCAAGTTCTCGGGAGACTTTGCCAAGGCTATGGCGGCAGGTGCATCAACCTGCATGTTCGGTTCCATGTTTGCCGGCACTGAAGAGGCACCCGGCGATAAGATCCTGTATCAGGGCCGCACCTATAAAGCATACCGTGGCATGGGTTCAATCGGTGCCATGAAGCAGGGCAGTAAGGATCGTTATTTCCAGGGTGATGTAGATGAAGCGATGAAACTGGTTCCAGAGGGTATTGAAGGTCGTGTGGCTTATAAAGGTCAGCTTAATGATATTCTGCATCAACTGGTAGGTGGTTTACGTGCCGCGATGGGTTACACCGGTGCAGCCAGTATTGATGAGATGCATAAACGTGCCAGGTTCGTTCGCATTACAGGTGCGGGACTGCGTGAGTCTCATGTGCATGATGTGACCATAACTGAAGAAGCCCCGAACTACCGCTTCGAGTCCTGATATTTAAGACACAGATGAACGCAGATGTTCACTGATGTCTGTCTATGACTTTGAAGACAAATGACTGGTGGAGAATGAGTATGATGGATGTATATGTTCTGCAGATCTCTTGATCTGTGTGCATCTCTGTTCATCTGCGTCTGAGGATTTTATCTAATGGAAAAAATATTAATTCTTGATTTTGGATCGCAATACACACAGCTGATCGCGCGTCGTGTACGTGAAGCTCAGGTTTATTCCGAACTGCATCCATGGGATATGACAGAGGCGGAAATTCGCGCTTTTAACCCATCAGGCATCGTCCTTTCCGGTGGCCCGAACTCAGTATATGAAGATGAAACGCCCAAAGCGCCGGATTGTGTGTTTGAGTTGGGCATACCTGTACTCGGTATCTGTTACGGCATGCAGACCATGGCTGCACAGCTGGGCGGGGCGGTTGAAACCGGCCATGTGCGTGAATTTGGCTACGCTGAGATTCAGTCTTGTGGTGACTCCCCTCTATTGCGCGGTATCGAAGACAAGGAAGGTGGAGTTCTCGATGTATGGATGAGCCACGGTGATAAGGTCTCCGGTTTGCCGGAAGGCTTCCATGTTATCTGCAGCAATGAATCCACTCCGATTGCAGGCATGGCTGATGAGAATCGTCACTTCTATGCGCTGCAGTTCCATCCTGAAGTTACCCACACACATCAGGGCAAAGCCATGCTTTCCCGTTTTGTGCATGATATTTGCGGATGTGCACGTGAATGGACTATGCCGCACTATATCGATGAAGCTGTAGCCCATATCCGTGAGCAGGTGGGTGATGAAGAAGTGATTCTGGGCCTCTCCGGAGGCGTCGATTCTTCGGTTGCGGCAGCACTTTTACAGCGCGCGATTGGTGCACAGCTGACCTGTATCTTTGTAGATAATGGTCTGTTGCGCTTGAACGAAGCTGAGCAGGTGATGGAGATGTTCGCCGGTAACCTTGGTGTGAAAGTGGATCATGTCGATGCATCAGAGAAGTTCTTGAGCGAGTTGGCCGGTGTTTCCGACCCGGAAGCCAAACGCAAGATTATCGGCCGTGAGTTCGTGCATGTATTCCAGGATGAAGCCGAAAGAATGCCAAATGCCAAGTGGCTGGCACAGGGAACCATCTATCCTGATGTTATTGAATCTGCCGGTTCGAAAACCAAAAAAGCACATACAATCAAAAGCCATCATAATGTGGGCGGATTGCCGGACACCCTGCATCTGAAGTTGCTGGAACCTCTGCGTGATCTGTTCAAAGACGAAGTGCGTGAGCTTGGTGTGGCACTGGGACTGCCACGTGAAATGGTTTATCGACATCCATTCCCGGGGCCGGGATTGGGTGTTCGAATCCTGGGTGAAGTGAAGAAAGAGTATGCTGATCTATTACGCCGAGCCGATGCGATTTTTATTGATGAACTGCGTGCATCAGGCTGGTATGACAAAACGTCTCAGGCTTTTGTAGTGTTCCTGCCTGTGAAATCAGTTGGTGTGATGGGTGATGGTCGTACCTATGAGTGGGTGGTTGCCCTGCGTGCAGTTGAAACGCAAGACTTTATGACTGCACACTGGGCGGAACTGCCGCATGCACTTCTGGCTAAAGTATCAAATCGTATTATCAATGAAGTACGCGGCATTAATCGCGTGGTATACGATGTGTCGGGTAAACCCCCGGCCACGATCGAGTGGGAATAGGCCAAAGCGAACCTATTTACCTTGTCTTATGTCGGAATCTAGGCTTTTATAAGGCTGTTATTGAAATAATATGAAGGGAGTTACAATGAAAAAAGTATTTATTCTTGCCTGTGTCGTAATGCTTGCGGCATGCGGTCAGCAGGAAGAGAAAAAAGCACCGGCTCTGTCTCTGGATTCCGATGATGCCAAACTGGGTTATGCTATCGGTATGGATATCGGTCAATCATTGAAAACTCTGGGGACTGATCTGGATCGCGCAGCAATGATAGCTGCTATCAATGATCGTCTGGACAACGCTGAAGCTAAAATGAGCATGGAAGATGCCAGCAAAGTCAAACAGGCTTTCTTTGTAAAACAGGCCGAGAAAAAAGCAGCTGAACAGAAAGCTCTCGGTGAAAAGAATAAAACTGCAGGTGAAGCATTCCTTGCTGAAAATGCCAAGAAAGAGGGCGTGAGCGTAACTGCGAGCGGTTTGCAGTACAGTGTTATCAAGGCAGCTGAAGGTGCCAAACCTGCTGCAACCGACAAGGTGACAGTACATTACGTAGGTACCCTGATTGATGGTACTGAATTTGACTCATCTGTTGCTCGTGGTGAACCGATCAGCTTCCCGCTCAATGGTGTAATCAAGGGTTGGCAGGAAGGTGTTCAACTGATGAGTGTTGGCTCCAAATATAAACTGGTGCTGCCATCTGATCTGGCATATGGCGAGCGTGGTGCAGGTCCAAAAATCGGTCCTAATTCCGTGTTGGTTTTCGAAGTTGAACTGCTGGCCATCGGCGACGCCAAACCTGCTGAAGCAGCGAAGCCTGCAGCAGACATGACACCTGCAGAAGCAGCTGCCAAGGCAATTCAAGAAGCTGCAGACAAACCAGCAGCGAAATAATACTCGTGGCCTCCTTCGGGAGGCCATTTCATTTTGCTGTAATATGGGCCGTTTATTTTTCGTTTCTCATTAATTAAATAGTGGTTATTGGAGTTGATGGTGAAAGAAAAGTTATTAAAACAGTATCGGGTGTGGGATGCACCAACACGTATATTTCATTGGGTAAATTTCACGACTGTGATTCTGCTGATATTTATGGGCCTGATGATGCTGTTCAAGAAAGATATGGGCATTACCAGTCTGGAAGCAAAAATTACACTGAAAACGATTCATGTGCTGATCGGTTATGTGTTTGTCATCAACCTTGCTATCAGGCTCGTGTGGGGCTTTATCGGCAACCGCTTTGCCCGTTGGAGCAATATTGTTCCCGGTAAAGGTTATGGCGCTACACTCTCCAGCTATCATGCCAGTCTGAAAAGTGGCGAACCCCAGCAGTTTCTCGGGCATAACCCGCTGGGGCGACTGGCCGTTGTGGTGATTATGATTTCACTGATTATTATGGCTGTGACCGGCATCATTCGTGCAGGCACCGACATCTATTATCCTCCATTCGGTGCATCCTTTGCGCAGCAGATTGCAGCTGATGGCGTTGATCCATCCACGATTAAACCTTATGACAAAACAGGAACTGATGCCGAGGCCTATAAAGAGTTGAAGGCGTTCAAGGGGCCATTTGGTTCAGTGCATATTTACACTTCATATTTTCTGATGTTCCTGATTCTATTGCATATTCTGGTTGTTGTGCGAACCGAGATCAGAGAAGGGGGATCGCTGGTTTCTGCCATGTTCTCCGGCAAGAAGACCTTATCTCGGGATCCGGAAGATCTGAACGATTAATATCATGCATCGAGAATCATAAAAAAGGCCCCGCGAAAGCGGGGCCTTTTGTTTATCATCCTGATATCACTGCTGCTTCCATGCAGCAAAGCCATTCGCCCCTCCCAGACCGAATGGAAACTTTAATGGACCGCATAGCCTAGTCCACAACTACTCCAAAGCAGCGTGGGCATAGTTCGTTATGTATCTCGTGCGTTGGCTCGGCAGCTTTACCGAAATTCCAGCAGCGCGGGCATTTCACACCATCAGCCGCTTTTACAGTTATAACATCACCGGCTTCTACTTTTGCGACAATGAACAACTGTTCCCAGGTTTCCCCCAGAGATTCGGCGAATGCCTGATCCAGGTTTGGTACGGTAACGGTTGCTGCAATGGATGAGCCTACGATCTTCTCTTTTTTGGCTTGATCCAGCGCGATATTCACCTGCTCACGTTGCGCAAAGAAGGCCTCCCATGCTTTTTCATCCACTTTGATGTCGGCAACGGGATGGAAATTCTGCAGGTGGATACTCTTATCATCAGAGCCCGGCAGATAGTCCCACGCCTCATCAGCGGTAAACGGCACAATCGGTGCAATCAGTCTGATCAGGGTATCGGAGAGATCAAACAGCGTTGCACGTGCTGAGGCGCGACGACTGGAGTCAGTCGCATCGCAGTAGAGACGGTCCTTGATGATATCGAGATAGAAACCACCCAGATCAACAGAACAGAAGTTATGGACTTCCTGATGGATACGGTGGAACTGATAATGTTCATAGGCATCATGTACAGCATGTTCAACCTGTGAAAGCCTGTGGCTTGCCCACTGATCCAGAGGCGTGCGTTCGGTGACAGGAACAGCATCGCGAAGCGGATCAAAGCCATCCAGATTACCCAGCAGGAAGCGAATCGTGTTACGGATACGGCGATAAGCTTCAGCCAACTGTTTCAGTATTTCATCGGAGATGCGAATATCTGCTGAATAATCAGCCGATGCGATCCACAGGCGCAGGATATCAGAGCCCATTTGCTGGATGATCTTCTGAGGTGCAATGACGTTACCCTTGGATTTGGACATCTTGTTGCCGTTTTTATCCACAACGAAACCGTGCGTGAGTACGCCCTTGAACGGCGCAACTCCACGTGTGCCAACACTCTCCAGTAATGAGGATTGAAACCAGCCGCGATGCTGATCGGAGCCTTCCAGATATAGATCAGCAGGGCTTGCTAGATCATCCCGATGTTCCAGTACACAGGCATGTGTACTGCCGGAATCAAACCAGACATCAAGGATGTCGGTTTCTTTTTCAAAGTCGGAACCACCACAGTCAGGGCAAGATGCATCTGCCGGCAGGAACGCGCTCACATCTTTGGCAAACCAGATATCAGCTCCGCCTTGCTCGACCTGTTTGGCGATGCCTTCAACAACCTCGGGGCTGGTAACCTTGTGAGAACCGCAGGCACAGCGAATGGCGGTGATTGGCACACCCCAGTTGCGTTGGCGTGATACGCACCAGTCCGGACGTCCCTCTACCATGGAACGAATACGGTTTTCTCCCCATTCGGGTGTCCAAAGGGTTTTTTTGATTTCTTCCAGCGCTTTATCACGCAGACCATTGGCGTCCATGGAGATAAACCATTGTGGTGTAGCACGGAAAATCAGTGGCTTATGGCAGCGCCAGCAATGTGGATATGAGTGTTTAACCTGAGAGGTTTCCAGCAGGGCACCGCACGCAAGCAGGTGCTCAACCATAATCGCATTGGCCTGATAGACATGGCGCCCGGCTACGACAGGTGTGGCTTCTTCAAACACACCGGTATCTCCCACCGGATTAAAGGCTTTCAGACCGTATTTCATACCGATTTCGTAATCTTCCTGACCATGTCCGGGAGCCGTATGAACTGAGCCTGTACCAGCTTCAAGTGTTACATGATCGCCGATCAGAATCGGAGCATCCTGATTCAGATACGGATGACGGAAACGACGGCGATCCATCCTGTTGCCGGCAAAGGTTGTCAGTACATTGCCCTCGGCTCCGATCGCCTGCATAACACTTTCACGCAGATCTTCAGCAAGGATCAGAATCTCTCCGGCTTTCAGATTAGCGTTATCACCTGCATCAGTGATTTGTACGGCTGAGTATTCGATGTCAGGGCCAACAGAGACGGCAAGGTTGGCCGGAATGGTCCAGGGTGTTGTGGTCCAGATAACGATGGAAACATCACCTGTGAGTTCTGCCGCGATATCAGAGAGGTCTTCACCGGCAGTGAATTTTACATAAATGGAGTGTGATGTGTGATCTTCATATTCCACTTCTGCTTCAGCCAGGGCTGTGGCGCAAGAGACGCACCAATGCACAGGTTTCGCACCCTTATACAGACCACCATTGCCGAGAAATTTACCGATCTCGCGAACGGTATTAGCTTCAAATTTATAGTCCATGGTGACATAGGGGTTTTCCCAGTCGCCGGTGATACCCAGGCGTTTGAATTCTTCGCGCTGAACATCAATCTGGCCTTTGGCATATTCACGACATTCAGTGCGGAATTCAGAATCAGAGATATCTTCTTTCTTACGCTTTTTCTTTTTGAATTTTTCTTCAACTTTCAGTTCGATTGGCAGGCCATGACAATCCCAGCCAGGCACGTAGGGCGCATCAAAGCCCAGCATGGAGCGTGAGCGAATAACGATATCTTTGAGAACTTTATTAACTGCATGACCGATATGGATGCTGCCATTGGCGTAGGGAGGGCCATCATGCAGGATGAATTTCGGTGCATCCTTGCGCGCTTCACGAATCTGGGCATACAGGTCTTCATCTTCCCACTTTGCCAGACGTTTCGGTTCATTTTGCGGCAGGTTGCCACGCATTGGAAAGTCTGTTTTCGGTAGAAAAACGGTTGGTCGATAATCAAAAGTTTCTTGGTCAGCCACGGCAAAACTCCAAAGGAATGCTTAAAGGTTGCGCATGATAGGCAAAACATACGCTTTTGTCTCACCCGTCTGTTCAGTAGCTGGAGAGATGCTTTGCCAGTTGAATTTGGAGTGCTGAAATATCAGTCAAGTATGACTCTTGCAGCCTCACAGTCTTTGGCGATCTGTTGGGCCAGATCGGCGTGGCCGGTGAATTTGCGATCTTCCCTGATGCGTTTGATAAAACTGACATTCAGGCACTGATCGTACAGGTCAGGAGAGTCATCAAGTAGATGGGTTTCCAAGAGCAGGGTGCGGCCGTTGAAGGTGGGACGATAACCGAGATAGGCAGCCCCATTCCACTGTTTGCCGTGGCTATTGGCGCGAACGGCATATATGCCGACAGGCGGGTGAGCAAGGTCGGCGACGTCAACGTTGGCAGTGGGGAAGTTCATTTCCCTGCCGCGTTTATCTCCGTGCAGTACAGTGCCGGCAATCGAGTAATCGCGGCCCAATAATTTCCTGGCCAGCTCGAAATCGGCGGCTTCAACTGCCGAGCGGATACGTGAGGAAGAGACGACTGCGCCGAGCATTTCAAAGGCCGCGGCTTCTGTGACATTAAAGTCATGTGTTTCGCCTAATGTGCGCAGATCATCAACATGGCCTTGCCTGTCGCGACCAAACGCAAAATCGTAACCGACGTGGATGTGTTTAAATGCAAATGTATCGTGCAGGGTCTTGGAGAATTTTTCTGCAGACCAGGTGGCCAGTTCTTTGGTGAACTCAAGCAACAGTACTGCATCAACACCGGCTGCTTGCAGATATTGCATGCGTTCCTGCACATGGCAGAGACGACGCGGTGCTTCTTCAGGATAGAGGACTGCGCGCGGATGCGGTTCGAATGTTACGACAATGGTAGGGCCGTCAGCTGCACTGGCGTGACCATTGGTTTCAGCCAACACCTGTTCATGGCCCATGTGTACACCATCAAAGTTACCGACAGTGATAGCACCACCTTTAATGTCACTGGCCGCCGTGGCCTCTTCCCATGTATGAAAAACCTGCATGGCTGAATCCTATCGTTTTGTGTCTCAATTAAACAGATAGAGCGGTGTGATGGAGCAGCAGGGCTTGAGCTGGCTCATCAGAGTCGGCACGATTGCGAACTATGGATATAGTAACGCAAGGCTTGGCCGGTGCTGTTTTGGCCCAGAGCTTCTCGAACAAGCACGAAACCCGTCTGGCAATGGTGATCGGCTTCCTGGCTGGTTTGCTGGCAGATATTGATGCGATATTCACATTGGCTGAAACGGACCCTCTGCTTCAGCTTGATTTTCACCGGCACTTTACCCACTCGATATTTTTTATCCCGTTCGGGGGTCTGATTGCTGCACTGCTGATGTGGCCTGTGCTGAAAAAACACCTGCCGTTTAAACGCGCCCTGCTGTTCACTACTGCCGGGTATGCTACTTCGGGTTTGATTGACGCATGTACCTCTTATGGCACCTCCCTGCTTTGGCCGTTAAGCGATGAACGAATTTCCTGGAATATCATCTCTATTCTGGATCCACTATTTTCCATTGCTCTGATTTTAGCCATTGTATTGGCTGCTGTTAAACGTACACCGCGTTATGCTGCCTTTGGCGTCTGCTTTGCCATCTCCTATCTCATGGTTGGAGTTGCCCAACATGAACGGGTAGAAGCTATGGCTATGGCGCTGGCAGAATCACGCGGCCATCAGGTGGAGCGAATCGAAATCAAACCGACAATGGGAAATCTGGTGTTGTGGCGTTCTGTTTACGAATCCGGAGGCTATTTCCATGTTGATGCCCTGAGGGTCGGACTTCCGGGGCAAGAGAAACAGTACATTGGTGAGTCGGTTAAACGCTTTGAGCTGGAAGATTTGCCAGAGTTATCAGAAAGCAGCGTGCTTGCTGAAGATATCAAACGTTTCGAATTTTTCTCAGATGGATACGTAGCTCTGGTTCCAGGCGACAAACCTGTGATAGGTGATGCCCGTTATTCCATGCTGCCCACTTCCACGAAACCGATCTGGGGTATTGAACTGGACCTTGCCGATCAGCATCGTCATACACCTTTCAATCAGTTTCATGATACATCCAAGCAGACGCGGCAGATGTTTATCGACATGCTGCTTGGTGAAGACATTCGTATTGTCAAAGAAGAAACCCGACCCGAACCTCAAGCCAAAGCTGATTCACCCGAAAAACAGATCTGACGAACGTCTGCTTGCGGCCCAGAGTGTGTGAAAACGCTGATCATTAATGGTATAATTATCTCACAACGTCTTGTGGGGTGTTTTCATGAAACGATTTGTAGTTGGAGAAAGTCGAAGTCAGAGCACGCTGCTTCCTGAGTTGCTTGATGACTATGTAAATGAAGACAATCCAGTTCGCGTGATTGATGTATTTGTTGATGAGTTAGATATGCGAGAGCTTGGTTTTACTGGCGTCGACCCGCAAGCAACAGGCCGCCCCGCATATCATCCTGCGATGTTGTTGAAGCTGTATGTTTACGGATACCTGAACCGAACCCAATCAAGCCGTCGCCTTGAGCGCGAAAGTCATCGCAATGTTGAGGTGATGTGGCTGACCGGTCGGCTGATGCCGGATTTCAAAACGATAGCAGACTTCCGCAAAGATAATGGTAAGGCGATACAAAACGTCTGCCGCGAGTTTGTGGTGTTATGCCGGAAGCTGAAGCTTCTCACTGAATCGATGGTTGCCATTGATGGCAGTAAATTCAAAGCAGTGAATGCCAGAGACAAGAACTTTACCCAGGCCAAAATGAAACGTCGGATGGATGATATTGATAAAAGCATCGACGAATATATGCGTCAGCTTGATACGGCAGATCGACAGGAAGAACGGATACGCCAAGCCGATACAGGCAGGCTGAAAGATAAGATTGCCAAGCTGAAAGACGAGATGAAGCGGCTGAAGAAACTGAATGCAGAGATGCTGAAACAGCCAGATAAACAAATATCTCTAACTGATCCCGATGCCCGCTCCATGAAAACCAGAGGCATTGGCATTGTAGGCTATAACGTCCAGACAGCAGTTGATGTTAAGAACCACCTGATTGTGGAGCATGAGGTCACGAACAATGGCAGTGACAGAGGACAGCTTTCATCCATGGCAAAGAAGGCTCGTCAGAGTATGGGTTCGGATAAGCTCGAGATAGTTGCAGACCGTGGGTACTACAAGAGTATCGAGATCAAAGCGTGCGACGATGTTGGTATCATCACATATCTCCCAGAAGCGATTACATCGCAAGGCCGAAAGGCAGGCAGATTCACCAAGCAGGACTTCCGCTATCTACCAGATACTAATGAGTATCTCTGTCCATCCGGAGAGCGGTTGCAATGGCACTTCACAACCAATGAAAACGGTATGGATCTGCATTGCTATTGGAGCTTTGCCGCCTGTAGTGTGTGTTCAGTAAAACAGCAATGCACCACATCACCCCAACCGCGACGCATAAAACGATGGGAGCATGAGAATATTCTGGAAGCAATGAAACTCAGGCTAAAGCTGAAAGGCGATGCCATGCGTATACGAAGGCAAACGGTTGAGCACCCCTTTGGAACCATCAAAGCATGGATGGGTGCAACTCACTTTCTGACCAGGACGATTGATCGAGTCAGTACGGAAATGAGTATGCATGTGCTTGCTTACAATCTGAAACGAGTCATCAACATGATGGGCGTCAGGGGATTGGTACAGGCGATCCGCGCCTGAGCCTCTTCTTAGCCCTCATATCTGCCAGAATCCGCCTTAATCGAGTATGGAAAGTCCCATATCCCTCTTTAGATCGACAGGAATCAGCAAACACAAATAAACCACTCTATCTTGGCCTTGTTGCTCGGTTGAAATGCAGCCTTAACCCCAGCCCTGTGTTTTCGCACACTCTGGGCCCAAAACGGACACTCAAATGATAAATAAATACTTGAAAAGGATGTTTGGCAAATAAATATGAAAAAATATGCTTTTAGGGACTGGCTACTTATTTTGATTGGAGCCCTTTGTGTGTTGATTTGCTTTTCATCCAGCATAATAGCTGACCAATTAATAAGAGAAGTAATGTTTTATGGTGGCTGGTTAATAGCAGCCATTATATGGCTTTATTTGATAGTGACACCGATTTTAAGAAGAAAAGAAATCATAGCAGAGGATGATGAGTACAGAGAATCATTGAAGTCAACTCCACCATGGAAGCGTCCACCTCCTGATTCTTGAGTGTCCGATTTTGGGCGGAAACAGTCAGTCAGTTTGTTTGGATTAGGCCAGTTAAATCGCGCTGGATTTTTCGGGCCACTGGCATTCAGCAGAGACAGCGCAGGTCGGGCAACGAGGTTTGCGGGCGATACAGGTGTAGCGACCATGCAGAATGAGCCAGTGGTGGGCATGCTGCATGAATTCTTTCGGGATCACTTTTAACAATCCCTTTTCTACGTCGAGCGGTGTTTTACCCGGAGCCAGTCCCGTGCGGTTACCAACGCGGAAGATGTGTGTATCCACGGCCATGGTCGGTTCACCAAATAGTACGTTGAGCACGACATTGGCAGTTTTCCTGCCCACGCCGGGCAGTGCTTCCAGTTCTTTGCGTGTGCGTGGTATCTCTCCGCCATGCTGTGAAACCAGAATCTCGCAGGCACCGATCAGATGTTTGGCTTTACTATTATACAGGCCGAGCGTGGCGATATATTTTTTCAGTTTCGCTTCGCCCAGTTTCAGGATAGCCGCAGGTGTATTGGCAACCGGATAGAGTTTGGCTGTGGCCTTGTTGACGCCGACATCGGTGGATTGAGCTGAGAGCATGACAGCAGCCAGCAGTTCGAACTCATTGGTATAGTTCAGTTCGGTAACAGGTTCAGGGTCTATGGATTGCAGATGTTCAAAAAACCGCCTGATCTGGGCAGCATTCATTCGCTTGGGCATAGAACGTTTAGTCGTTCACTTCTTTCATGGTCAGGCTGACCTGTCGATCAGTGATTTCTCCGGCAGGGTTTAAAACCTGCTCAACCAGAAACACAGTGTCGTCAGTGATTTTCTCGATTTTTCCATTGTTTTTACCAAGATAATTACCACGGCGCACGATAAAACCTTTGGCAGTACTGTCCTGAACCATGGCCACGCGCTCACCACCCATGCTGAATATGGCGACCAGGCTCAATGTGCTGAGATCATAATCTTCCAGCTTTTCACGGCTGCGATTAGTCAGGCGAAGCTGGTTTTCTATCAGTGCCGTGCGCCCACGCCTTGCAACGCTTTCCAGATAGGAGGCAAAAGGATCACGCAGATTGGCAAAATCAATGACAGGAGCGGTCACCATATGCTGCATGGCATCAGGGATGTCTTCGCTTGAGTCTGAGGCAGGCGCAGCAGATGCCAGGGGAACCCCGATCATCATTGTCGAAATCAGCCATATCAGATGTCTCATGATTTCCTCCCTGCGCCTTGCAGATATCAATTACAGCAGAACTGATGACTTCTGCAAAGCACAATACATGCCAGATGTGTGTTCTGATTATTTATTTTTGTCCGGAACTTCCAAAGCCACCGGTACCGCGCGCGGTTTCCGAGAGTTCACTTACTTCACTGAAATCTGCCTGTACAAACGGAGCAATAATCATCTGGGCGATACGATCTCCGCGGCTGACAGTAAATGCTTCTTTACCGTGGTTAATCAGTATGACGCCCACTTCCCCGCGATAGTCAGCATCAACAGTGCCTGGGCTGTTGAGTACTGTGATACCGTTTTTCAGGGCAAGACCAGAGCGGGGGCGAACCTGCGCTTCATAGTTATCCGGCAGGGCCATGGCAAAACCTGTTTTAATCAGCCTGGTTTCACCCGGTTGAATGATTACATCCGCATCAACGGCAGCGCGAAGATCTGCACCCGCTGCATGAGTGGTGGCATAAAATGGAAGGTCTATGCCTTCCCCGTGTGGTAGTTTTTGAATGTGAACGACAGGATTAAGGCTCATCTAGTTCTCCATAATATGGTTGATAATACTCTGGGCAAATTCGAATTTAGTGACACTTTCGATGGCAAAGGTTTCTGTGTCGCTGATCCACCAGCCATTGGACTTGTCACTACCCATATTGCTGATGTCATTGGCAATGATGGCATCAACACCTTTTTTGACGAGTTTGGCCCGGGCATGCTCGATGTGATCTGATGCTTCGGCTGCAAAAGCAATCACTTTGGTCGGGCGCTTTTGCATGGCAGCAATCTCAGCCACGATGTCCGGATTGGCGATCATGTTGACACTCATGCTGGTTGTATCACCACGCTTGAGTTTGCCCTGGCATACCTTGTCAAATCTGAAATCGGATACTGCTGCTGTGGCAATGAAGACATCAGCTTCTGCCGCTTCATGTTTGCATGCTGTATGCATCTGCTTGGCGGATTCAACATCGAAGCGCTTAATGTCGGGATGGGTTTCCGGGGTGCCGGGACCAGCGATCAGTGAAACCTCTGCGCCTTTAATGACTGCCAGATCAGCCAACATGGCGCCGAGCATGCCGCTGGCCCTGTTGGTTAACAGGCGCACATCATCCCACGCCTCAACAGTAGGGCCGGCATTAATGACCCAATGCTGACCGTTCAGGTTCTGCTTTGTTAATAGTGGTAGCAGGGCTGAAATGATGGCGCGTGGCTCGCTCAGGCGGCCAGCACCTGATTCGCCACAGGCCAGTTCACCGGCTTCCGGTCCGACAACTGAAATGCCGTTTTGTAGCAGTGTGTTGATATTGTGTTGTGTGGCAGTTGCATCCCACATGGAGCTGTTCATGGCGGGTGCGAGCAGTACCGGCTTGTCACATACCTGCATGATAGTGGTGAGCAGGTCATCAGCGATGCCGTGGGCAAAGCGGGCAATCAGATTGGATGTGGCCGGTGCAATAATGACTGCATCGGCCCAGCGGGCCAGTTGAATATGTCCCATCTCTCTTTCACCGGTCAGGTCAAACAGCTCGGTGTGAACCTCTTCACCGGTCAAGGCTTCAAAGGTCAGCGGGGAGACAAATTCGCAGGCTGACCGTGTCATGACGCAGCGAACTTCCATGCCGGATTTTTTCAGCAAACGGGTCAATTCGGCCACACGGTAAACGGCTATGCCGCCACCGATACCGATGAGTATGCGTTTGCCGAGCAGGTTCATGCGCCTTGCAGTTCCTTCAGGGTGTTCAACACCTCTTCGACATGGCCGGGTACTCTCACTTTGCGCCAAGCATAAGCAATATCACCTTCAGGATTGATGATGAAGGTGGAGCGTTCAACCCCCAGGTACTCTTTGCCATAATTCTTTTTAAGCTGCATGACATCGAAAGCGTTGCATAAAGTCTCATCAGGATCTGAAATCAGCGGAAAGTTCAGCGACTGTTTGGCGGTAAAGTTGGCATGTGATTTTACTGAATCGCGGCTGACGCCGACGATAGCTGCATCTGCTGCAGAAAAATCGGGCAGGGCATCACGGAACCCACACGATTCGGTGGTGCATCCGGACGTACTATCCTTGGGATAAAAATAGAGGATAATCCACTGTCCGCTCAGGTCAGCCAGTTTTAATGTGCCTTCAGGCCATGTTTGCAGTTCAATATCAGCGGGTGCTGCATCTGTTGGATTAATTTTGTATTCGGACATGTATGACTCCTAGATTCCCATATCGGCTTTACGGATGCGCAAGCATAGGGAACGATGCTAGCCTTCGCCACAGTTGAGGAAACCTGTAGGCGAAGTTTGACTACAATGTTTCCAAATCGCTGCAAGCGGGAGTTAAGCATGAAAAATCAGGTGCTATTGGCAGAGCCGAGAGGTTTTTGTGCGGGGGTGGACCGCGCCATTGAGATCGTGGAGAAGGCGCTGGAGGTCTACGGTGCACCGGTTTATGTGCGCCACGAAATCGTGCATAACCGCTTTGTGGTGGAGTCACTGAAGGCCAAGGGTGCCGTATTTGTGAATGAAGTGGATGATGCGCCGGATGATTCACTGCTGATATTTTCCGCGCACGGTGTGAGTAAAGCAGTGCGGCAACATGCCGCAAAACGTAGCTTGCGTGTAATTGATGCCACCTGCCCGCTGGTAACCAAAGTACATCTTGAATTACTCAGGCATTATAAAAATGGTGATCAGGTGATTCTGATCGGACATGCCGGACACCCTGAGGTGGAAGGTACGATGGGACAGGCTCCCGATGGCGCCGTGCTATTAATTTCTACGCCTGATGACGTGGAGCTGTTGCAGGTGAAAGACCCTGAAAAAATTGCTTATGTTACTCAGACCACCCTCAGTGTGGATGATACAAAGGATGTGATTGCAGCACTTCAGGCGCGTTTCCCCAATGTTCAGGGGCCGAAACGAGAAGATATCTGTTATGCCACAAGTAATCGTCAGGCGGCAGTCAAAGCGCTGGCGTCAAAATCCGATGTGGTTCTGGTCATCGGCTCAAAAAACTCTTCTAACTCCAACCGTTTACGCGAAGTGGCTGAGCGCTGCGGGGCAAAAGCCTTTTTGATTGACGGGGCTGATGATATTGAGGTCGGCTGGTTTAAATCTGATGATCGTATTGGCTTGACCGCCGGCGCATCTGCACCGGAAGTGCTGGTTGAGCAGGTTGCCGACTGGTTGAAGGGGCATGGTTTTTCCAATCCTGAGCTTCTTTCAGTCGGGCAGGAAAACATAACTTTCGTGCTTCCGGAAGAGTTGCGTCCTTAAGCTTAAGCAGACACTGAGTCTGACATCATTGCCAGACTCAGTGCTAGAGCTATACCCTTTAGATGTTTTTAGCCTGCTCTACAGCATTGCCAATATAAGTGGCAGGAGTCATTTCCATCAGCTGCTGTTTGGCTTCATCCGGAATTTCCAGCGTTCCAATAAATTCTCTTAAACGCTCTGGTGTGACGCCGATGCCACGCGTTAATGCCTTCATCTGTTCGTACGGATTTTCCAGCCCATAACGGCGCATCACTGTCTGTACAGCTTCACCGAGTACTTCCCAGCTTGCATCAAGATCGGCATTGATCTTATCAGCATTGATTTCCAGTTTGGAGAAACCTCTCTGCGCCGAGCTGTAGGCCAGAATTGAATAACCGAAGCCCACACCCAGATTACGCAGCACGGTGGAATCGGTCAGATCACGCTGCCAGCGTGAAATTGGCAGCTTTTCAGCCAGATGACGCAGTACCGCATTGGCCAGTCCCAGGTTGCCCTCGGCATTTTCAAAGTCGATAGGATTGACTTTATGCGGCATGGTGGAAGAACCGACTTCGCCTGCAATAACCTTTTGTTTGAAATAACCGAGTGAAATATAACCCCAGATATCACGGCTGAAATCGATCAGAATGGTGTTGAAGCGGGCGACTGCATCATTGATCTCGGCAATGTAATCGTGAGGCTCAATCTGAATAGTGTATGGATTCCAGGTGATGCCGAGAGACTCTACAAAACCTTTAGCAATAGCGGCCCAGTCCAGGTCAGGATAGGCGGCCAGATGAGCATTGTAGTTGCCTACTGCGCCATTGATTTTACCCATGAACGGAACGGCGGTGATCTGGTCCAGTGTGCGCTGCATGCGGTAAGCCACATTGGCCCACTCCTTGCCCATAGTGGTCGGGCTGGCAGTTTGTCCGTGCGTGCGTGCCAGTAGCGGTTGTTCTGCGTGAGCTTTGGCTCCGGCAATCAGACTATCCACAATACCCTGCATGGCAGGCAGTAGTACCGTTTCACGTGCTTCCTTGAGCATCAGGGCATAGGAGAGGTTGTTGATGTCTTCAGATGTGCAGGCGAAATGGAAGAATTCGGAGATGGCTGCCAATTCGGTATTATCAGCGACTTTCTCTTTTAGAAAGTATTCGACAGCTTTGACATCGTGGTTGGTGGTTGCCTCGATCGTTTTAACCCGGTTCGCATCTTCTTCACAGAAGTCTGTGACTATTGCATCAAGGAATGCATCGGCTGCAGCGGAGAAAGCAGGCACTTCAGAGATGTCGGCATTGGCGGCCAGCATCTGCAACCAGCGTACTTCAACAGTTACGCGTGCCTTGATCAGGCCGTACTCACTGAATATAGGGCGAAGGTCGGCTGTTTTTCCGGCGTAACGGCCATCCAGTGGTGACAGTGCGGTGAGAGGTGAAACCTGCATATAAAACTCCAGGGTGTTTATGATTGATTAGGAAGATTTTTTCGCCGCGAAATGTACACCGGATCAATACATATTTCCAAAGGCATCTGTTTATGAATGATTATTCATGAGGCAGTTCTTGATTTCAGTTTGGGCGATGGCATCATTCGCCTCCGTTTTGCGAGGGGTGAGGCATAGCCTTGCTCCTTTTTATTGGCAGCCTGTTAGGAAGGTTGCGTGGAATATGATGATATTCCAACCATATGCGAGGGTGGCGGAACTGGTAGACGCGCTGGATTTAGGTTCCAGTACCTTTGGTGTGGGGGTTCGACTCCCCCCTCTCGTACCATACATCTCATAGTGTCCCGATGGAGAAACAAATGATTCAGACTGAAGTGAAAGCCCTTGGCAGCAATGAACACCAGGTACATGTGACTGTAGCTCAGGGTGAATATGATCGTATTTACGCAGCACAGATGAACAAGCTGGTTGCACAGGCCAAGCTGCCAGGTTTCCGTCCGGGTAAAACTCCGACACATGTGATTAAGAAACAGTTTGGCGCCAAACTGCATGAAGATACGGTTTCCGAGCTGATCCAGTCCCATTATGTTGCTGCTATTGAATCTTCCGGCCTGAATCCTGCTGTTCAGCCAATGCTTGATATTCCAGCCACTCAGCCATCTGAAGGTTTTGAGTTCACCATGAAGGTGACAACGATGCCGGAAGTGAAGCTGAATGATCTCTCCGAACTTGCGTTTGATGAAACTACTGTAAATGTAGAAGAATCAGATATCGATCAGGTGATCGAGCGTTTGATGAAGTCGCAGGTGAAGTTTGAAGCTGAAGCTGAGCGTGTGTCTGAAAATGGTGATCAGTTGCACATCGACTTTGTCGGTTCCATCGATGGTGAAGAGTTTGACGGCGGTAAAGGCGAAGACGTACCGCTGGTGCTCGGCGAGGGTCGTTTCATTCCAGGCTTTGAAGAGCAGCTGATCGGTAAAAAAGCCGGCGATGATGTGACTGTAGAAGTAAGTTTCCCTGAAAATTATCAGGCCGCACATCTGGCAGGCAAAGACGCAAGTTTTGCAACCAATGTGAAATCTGTTGGTAAACCGGTCACGGCTGAAAACGAAGATGATCTGGCGAAGATGGTTGGTTTTGATGATGGTGCTGCCCTGCGAGCAGATGCACAGAACCGTCTGACTGAGGAAGCTGAACAGGCTTCCTTCTCTACCACACGTGATGCGGCTCTTGATGCATTGATTGCTGCAAATGATATGGAATTGCCGGAAACGCTGGTTCAGCAGGACATGCAGGAAACTACCAAGCGTGTATTGCAGAATATGAAACAGCAGGGTGTTGAAGTTCCTGATGAAATGCTGAAGGACGAAGGCTTTAACAAGGAAATCCGCAGTCGTTCCGAGCGTGGTCTTAAATTGTCGCTTCTGCTGCAGCAGGTGCGTGCATTGTCTGACCTGAATGTTGAAGATGCCGAACTGGATGCAGAGATCGATCGTCAGTCGCAGCAGTATCCTGAAGAGCAGCGTGATCAGTTCAAAACGTGGATCAAGAGCCAGCAGGAGCAGGTTGCATCCATGAAAGACGGATTGCTGGAGCGCAAATGCGTACAGTATATTGTTGATCAGGCTAAAACAGGTGCAGTCAGTAAACCGTTGTCAGAGTGGCAGGGCGAGCAAGAACAGTAATACCCGGATACGCTCTGGTATGACTTTTGCGACATAAATCTTTATGGTGAGCCGCAAAGGGTCTTGAACTGATCAGTAGATGGTCTAAAAAGGAGAGTACATGAATCTGGTTCCTGTTGTAGTCGAGCAAACTGCGCGCGGTGAGCGCTCCTACGATATCTATTCACGCTTGTTAAAAGAGCGGATCATTTTCCTCAATGGTCAGGTTGATGATCATATGTCGAATCTGATTATTGCCCAACTCTTGTTCCTTGAGTCAGAAGGTCCTGACAAGGATATTTATATATATATCAATAGCCCCGGTGGTCTGGTGACTGCCGGAATGGCGATCTATGATACGATGCAATATATCCGTTGCGATGTGTCGACGCTATGCGTGGGGCAGGCTGCCAGTATGGGAGCACATCTGCTTGCTGCCGGCACCAAAGGTAAGCGTTATGCGCTGCCCAATGCACGTGTCATGATCCATCAGCCGCTGGGTGGTTTTCAGGGGCAGGCTACCGATATTGAAATCCATGCGCGTGAAATTCTGAAGTTGAAAGACAGTCTGAATGCGATGATGGCCGAGAATACCGGGCAACCACTGGAGAAGCTCGCCGATGATGTGGAAAGGGATTATTTCTTGACCGCTGATGAAGCAAAAGACTACGGTATCGTGGATAAGGTGCTTTCTTCCCGTGCGGAAGTAGTGACTGGAGGTGCTGATGACAACGCAGAGTAAAGATGGTGGGGACAATACTTTATATTGCTCGTTCTGTGGGAAATCGCAGCACGACGTTAAGAAGCTGATTGCCGGTCCGACTGTATTTATCTGCGATGAATGTATTGAGTTGTGCAACGAAATTATCGTTGAAGAGCTTTCTGCAGGTGATCAGAAAGAGGGCGCTAAAGAAGAAGCGGGCGGGCTGCCAAAACCTTCCGAGATTAAAGCCTTTCTGGATGAATATGTCATTGGACAGGAGTCATCAAAGCGTCTGCTCTCAGTTGCTGTTTACAATCATTACAAGCGTATCGCCCATAATGAAACTTCGGATGTGGAAATTTCCAAGTCCAATGTATTGCTGCTCGGGCCTACAGGCTGCGGTAAAACACTTCTGGCACAGACACTGGCGCGTGTATTCGATGTGCCGTTTGTCATGGCTGATGCAACAACGCTGACTGAAGCCGGTTATGTGGGTGAAGATGTTGAAAACATCATTCTCAAGTTGTTGCAGGCTGCTGACTACGATGTGGAAAAAGCCCAGCGTGGTATTATCTATATTGATGAAGTTGATAAACTTTCACGCAAAGCTGAAGGTCCGTCGATTACTCGTGATGTGTCCGGTGAAGGTGTTCAGCAGGCGCTGCTCAAGCTGATTGAAGGTACGGTTGCTGCTGTACCGCCTCAGGGTGGACGTAAACATCCGCAGCAGGAATTTATGCCTGTGGATACTACCAATATCCTGTTTATTCTCGGTGGAGCATTCGCAGGTCTTGAAAAAGTGATCGAGGTCAAAGGTAAGCCGCGTTCTATTGGTTTTGGTGCTGAAGTCGTGACTGATGATGAGAAAGATATCGGCGCAATCCTCAGTCAGGTGGAACCTGAAGATTTGATCAAGTTCGGTCTGATTCCGGAACTGGTTGGTCGTTTGCCGGCTGTAGCAACTTTGAGCCAGCTTGATAAAGAGGCCCTGTTCCGCATTTTGACCGAGCCCAAGAATGCGCTGGTGAAACAGTATGCAGCACTGATGAAATATGATGATGTGGAGCTCTCTTTCACCGATGATGCACTGGAAGCGATTGCCGAGAAGGCAATACTGCGTAAGACCGGTGCACGTGGTCTGCGTGCGATCATGGAGTCGGTGATGCTGGATGTCATGTATGATATTCCGACGATGACCAATGTTGAGAAATGCGTGGTTAACCGCGAGGCTGTTGAAGGTGCGAGCAAACCCGTATTGGTACTTACAGGTGATCAGGGTGAGCAGGAACCTCAAACAGAAGCAGCTGCTTCCTGATCTGTCTCGTAAACATTAATTGTCTGACTGGCGCGATTGCTGCGCTATCTTTTTGTATTGTAGTTGAAGGAGTATTTGGTGGCGGAATGGACCAAAGATGAAGCGGAAAAGATGAGTGAAGATAATGTGGAAGCACTACTTCCTGTCCTGCCGCTCAGAGATATCGTTGTTTTTCCACATATGATTGTGCCGCTATTTGTCGGTCGCGAGAAGTCTGTAAAAGCACTGGAAGAGGTCATGGCCTCCGGCAAGAAAATTTTACTTGTTGCCCAGAAGGATGCCGGCAATGACGATCCGGCCGCAAAAGACCTGTATAGGGTTGGTACCATCGGTAATATCCTGCAGTTACTGAAACTTCCTGATGGCACGATTAAAGTGCTGGTTGAAGGCGGCGAGCGTATCAGGGTAGAAAAGATTCTGGTCGGCGAAGATTATCTGCGCGCACATTTCTCGGTCATGCAATCTCAGAGTGAAGATGAGCAGGAACTGGATGTTGTGTCGCGCTCATTGGTCCAGAAGTTTGAGTCATATGTTAAACTGAATAAAAAATTACCACCTGAAGTGATGGTTTCCGTATCTGCCGTTGATGAAGTTGATAAACTGGCCGATACCATTGCTGCGCATTTAAATCTCAAAGTTGAAGAGAAGCAGGAACTGCTTGAACTGCCTGATGTGATTGGTCGTCTTGAGCGTTTGTATGCTCATATGGACGATGAGATGGAACTGCTGCAGGTAGATAAACGTATTCGCGGCCGTGTGAAACGGCAGATGGAAAAATCCCAGCGTGAGTATTATCTCTCCGAGCAGATGAAAGCCATCCAGAAAGAGCTTGGTGATGAAGATGCGGAATCAGATCTGCAAAAGCTGGAAGAGAAAATCCAGGGCGTGGGTCTGAGCAAAGAAGCTAAAGAAAAAGCCGATGCTGAATTCAAACGTTTGAAAATGATGCCTGCGATGAGTGCTGAAGCAACTGTCGTACGCAATTACCTGGACTGGTTGATTGATATTCCATGGAAAAAGCGTTCCAAGATCAGCCGGGATATTTCTGCTGCTGAGACAATTCTGGATGAAGATCATTATGGTCTGGAAAAGGTGAAAGAACGTGTTCTGGAGTATCTGGCCGTTTTGCGCCTTGTGCGGAAGATGAAGGGTCCGATTCTCTGTTTTGTGGGACCACCGGGTGTGGGTAAAACCTCACTGGCAAAATCCATCGCTCGTGCGACGAAACGAAAGTATGTGCGCATGAGTTTGGGCGGGGTGCGCGATGAAGCGGAAATCCGTGGTCATCGTCGTACCTATATTGGCTCTATGCCGGGTAAAGTGATTCAGTCGATGAAGAAGGCGGGCACCAGAAACCCGATGATCCTGCTTGATGAGATTGATAAATTAGGTGCCGATTTCAGAGGTGATCCTTCTGCTGCGCTGCTGGAAGTGCTTGACCCCGAGCAGAATAACACGTTTAACGACCATTATATGGAAGTGGACTATGACCTTTCCGATGTCATGTTTATTACCACAGCGAACAGCCTGAATATTCCTGGTCCCTTACTGGATCGTATGGAAATTATTCGTATCTCCGGATATACAGAGCATGAGAAACTGGAGATTGCTCGCCGCTATCTGTTGGAGAAGCAGCTGAAGAACCATGGTCTGAAAGCTTCGCACCTGAATGTCGATGATGACGTACTGCTGGAGCTTGTGCGTTATTATACGCGTGAAGCCGGTGTTCGTGGTCTGTCACGTGAACTGGCCAAGCTGTGCCGCAAGGTCGCACGCAAAATCGTGCAATCCGACAGTAAGGATGTTATTGAACTTTCTGCTGCTGATGTTGAAGAGTACCTCGGTGCACGTAAATACCGGTTTGGTCTGGCTGAAGAGGAAGATCAGGTCGGTGTTGTTACCGGCCTTGCCTGGACTGAAGTCGGTGGTGAGTTGCTGCAGATTGAAACAGCACTGATGCCGGGTAAAGGCAAGCTGACTGTTACAGGCCAGCTCGGTGATGTGATGCAGGAATCGATTCAGGCTGCACTGACTTATGTGCGCTCACGTGCATCACAATTGGGCCTGAAACCGGATTTTCACCAGAAAGTGGATATTCATGTGCATGTTCCTGAAGGTGCCATACCAAAAGACGGGCCTTCAGCAGGACTCGGTATGGCAACATCCATTGTTTCAGCTTTAACAGGTATCCCGGTCAAAAAGAATGTCTGCATGACCGGCGAGATTACGCTGCGGGGTAAGGCATTGCCGATTGGTGGTCTGAAGGAAAAATTGCTGGCTGCACACCGTGGCGGGCTGACTGAGGCAGTTATTCCCGAAGAGAATGCCAAGGACTTGAAAGACATTCATGAGGACGTTCTCAAGGGTGTCAAAATTCACACTGTGTCACACATGGATAAAGTGTTAGAACATGCCTTGACTAGGCTGCCTACAGGGATGAGTATATCCGGAAGTTTTGTGCCGGGGAGCGTTGGCGACATTTATCTTGATGATAGCTCGACGGTGGCGCATTAAAGTTACAAAAAATCAAAAATATCGGTTGACAGGATATGGGGTCCATTGCTTATAGTTCGCAACCCATTGAATTCATCGGGAGGAATTAATGAATAAAGCAGATTTGGTAAGCCACGTAGCCGCATCAGCGGATCTCAGTAAATCAGCAGCTGGCGAAGCTGTTGAAGCGGTTTTGAGCGGTATTTCAGGCGCTCTGGCTGGCGGAGATTCAGTTAGCCTGGTTGGTTTTGGAACATTCTCAGTAGCTGAGCGCGCAGCTCGCACTGCTCGCAACCCACGTACTGGTGAGAGCATTGACGTTGCAGCTTCTAAAGCTCCTAAGTTTAAAGCTGGTAAAGCTCTTAAAGACGCTGTTAAGTAACAGCTGAGAGTTAGTATCTTTCGAGAAGCAAGGGCTAAGGCCCTTGTTTTTTTCGGGCGCTTAGCTCAGCTGGGAGAGCAACGGCCTTACAAGCCGTAGGTCGCAGGTTCGAGCCCTGCAGCGCCCACCATTTATTGAAAGGCTCTGTGCTTTTATGCGGAGCCTTTTTTCGAATCAGCTTATTAAAATAGTTGATTTTACGGGGCTGAGTAATTACTTTGCGCCCCGCACCGCTGGAGCGGTAGTTCAGTTGGTTAGAATGCCGGCCTGTCACGCCGGAGGTCGCGGGTTCGAGTCCCGTCCGCTCCGCCACATCATGAGCCCCTGTTCGCGGGGGCTCTTTTTTAATCCCAGCAGGATGTTCCATTTTCTGCTGAAGATGGGCGCTTAGCTCAGCTGGGAGAGCAACGGCCTTACAAGCCGTAGGTCGCAGGTTCGAGCCCTGCAGCGCCCACCATTTTTACAATGCCGCATGGAGCGGTAGTTCAGTTGGTTAGAATGCCGGCCTGTCACGCCGGAGGTCGCGGGTTCGAGTCCCGTCCGCTCCGCCACACACTAAGCCCCAGACATAAGTCTGGGGCTTTTTTTATGCTGTAGTTTTGAGCTATTTCTATCAGGAGCGGAAGGTGCGGTAATTCCGTCCGCAATATCACAACTATAAAAGCTGATATTGTTCTTCAGTCCGATGTTTTTTGTCTGGCATCCAATCCGCGCTGAATGTGCTCAGCGCGTCTGTGCTGACCAAGCGAACGAAGAGCGATAACCAGCTGTTGGCGGGTTTTATCATTCGGGTCAATGGCAAGACTATGCTGATAAGCGATGAGTGCATCTTTATCTTTTTTGGCTCGATGAAGGATGTCACCATATTTTCTTAAGCAGGGTGCACATGTGGATAAAAGTCTAGATGCTTTGGCGCCATGTTTAAGTCCTGATCCCTTCATATGATGGCGTGATTGATAATCGGCAAAAGCCAGATAAGCAAAACCATTCAGGGGATCAGCTTTCAGTGCTTTCTGAAACAGTCGAATGGCTTCGATCTGGGTACCATTCTTTTCAGCCATTTGCGCCAGCAGATACCACGGAGTCGCTTCCGATTTGAATTGCCTGGTTGCCGATTCAAGCAGATGGGTCGCTTCATTGAAGTGGCCCTTGTCCTGAAGAAGGCCGGCAAGGTTGATCACGCTGGGCAGGTGTCGACCTGTGTTGATATTTGTCTTATATAGTGTCTCAGATTCATCACGATGGCCAATCCGTTCCAGAAGGATGGCCAGATTATATCGGGCCTCAAGATTATCCGGACGCAGTCTTAATTCGGATTCAAGCGCGCGTCGAGCTTCGGTGATTTGACCTGACTCAATATATTGCAGGGCAGCCTGAAAAGGAGTTTCCGCACGGGCGGGTATAGTGGTAGTCATTGTAACAAGGGCGACAACAATCATCGCAATGCATTGAATCGATGTTGCCTCGGACAGATTGTTATTTGCTTGAGGGAGCAATGCCCATCCTGCCTGTGGTCATCAGCAACTCTTCCATCTTTTCCTGTCTGGCGCGTTTGCTGGCCTTGATTTCAGGTTTCTCTTTCATCAACTTCCATGGGTTGCGTCTGATATCATCAGAGAATGCTTCGAGATTCTCCGATGCCAGACGCAGCTCAAACAACGTTCTGTATAGGTTTTCCCGGTTGTCGATCATGGATGCATTGAGAGCTTCTGTTGCTTTGGTTCCACTCTCGAAAAACTCACGACCGGCTTTGGCTGTTTTAGGTAGTTCGGAGGCGAACGCGTCCAGATCTTTGCGATGGCTGCTGACCAGCTGATTGATGCTTCGGCTGGTTTGTCGAAGTTCTCTGAGGATGGCGGGAAGTTCCACCTCCAGAGTATGCATGGTTTTGTTCATCGACTCAGTTGTACTGCGGATCTGTTGCCTGTTTTCTTTGATCATGGATGCGAGTTCTTCAGCAGCATTTCCACTGTTTTTAATCAGCTGTTGCAGGCTCTGTTTACCCTTTCCATCACCAATGCCTGACGAGAGGGCGCCTGTGAGGGCTCGAATGTCATCTGTAATACCCGATGCCTTGGCAATAAAAGTGTTGATATCACCGGATGGGTCAGAGGGTATGATGGCTCCTTCAGCGAGTAATTCGGTATCATTCGGGTCAGCTGTCAGGGCAAGGTTCTTCTCACCGACAAGGCCTCGACCAATGATTGATGCACGAGTTGAGGAGGGCAGTTTTACATCCGGATTCAGGGCAATCCGAACCAATGCATGTCCTCCCCTTAAGCCAATCTCCTGAACAATACCAACCTTGACGCCAGCCATGAGAACGGGGGATTGAATATCCAGACCGAGGGTGTCGTCAAATAAAGATTCTACAATGTTATTATCCTGTTTCGGCCATGCGATGTCACCAATCTTGCCGGTAGCAAAAGCGAGCAATAAAAGGGCGGCAAGTACAAAGGCACCGAGACGTGCGTGTGGATTCATCGTTGGATAGCCTCCTCTATCTGTTTGCCCCAGATGCTGCAGTTGATAGGTCCTTCAGCCTTTCCTTCAATAAACTGTCTGAGCATAGGGTCCTGATCAGAGTCTAGTTCATTGGCCGGGATTTGCCTATGTACACGGCCGTGGCAGAGCAGGGCGATGTGGTCACTGATCATAGCCGCACTTTTCATGTCATGGGTGATACTGAGGATCGTGGTGCCGGAATCTTTATGCAGTCGTACGATCAGTTTGTTGATGACATCAGACATGATCGGATCAAGGCCGGTGGTGGGCTCATCAAAAAAAACAATATCAGGTTTGTGGCAGATGGTGCGTGCAAGCCCAACGCGTTTGGCCATGCCGCCGGAAAGTTCAGATGGCACTTTGTCTTCGATACTATGCAGGCCTACCCATTCAAGCACTTCTATTGCACGCTCTTTTGCTTTTGTTTGGCTGAGGCCTCGGCGCAACAGTGCGAAGGAGACATTTTCCCAAACGGAAAGCGAATCAAACAGGGCGGCACCTTGAAATAACATGCCAACACGTTGCATACGCTGCAGTTGTTCATGTTCAGGCAATGCGAGCCAGTTCTCTCCATCGATCAGAATTTCACCGGCGTCAGGTTTAATAAGGCCCAGGATGCATTTGATTAATACGCTTTTGCCGGTTCCTGACATACCGATAACCGTGGTGGATTGGCCCGGCATGATATCCAGGTCTGCACCATCTAAAATGATCTTGTCATCAAAGCGTTTGTGGAGTCCTTTGATGCTGATGCGTGGTATTGTGTTGTTCATCCGAACATCCAGGCGGTAAGGAAATAGTCTGAGATAAGGATGCTCATGCAGGAGATAACGACTGCGCGTGTTGTCGCTGTGCCAACCCCTTCTGCACCACCTTTGCAGTTAAATCCCTCTGTGCAGCCTATCAGGCCAATCAGCATGCCGAAGAATGCAGCTTTAATGAGACCGGAGTAAAAATCCGGTAACTCCATATAGATGGTGGTGTTTTCGATATATACCGCGGGGTTCTGATCGAGAACGTGTACGCTGATGGCATAACCGCCGTAGATGCCAATGAAGTCTGCAATGACAACCAATAATGGCATCATCAGTGTGACTGCAATCAGGCGCGGTAGAATCAGATAGCGGACCGGGTCAGTTGATAGTGTCCACAGGGCATCGATCTGTTCGGTGACACGCATGGTGCCGAGTTCTGCTGCAAAGGAGGCACCAACCCTGCCCGCAACCATCAGACCAACCAGTACAGGCCCGAGCTCTCGAACTACGGACATGGAAACGACAAGGCCGGTCAGGCTTTCGGCAGCAAAACGGTGGAATACGATGTACGACTGTAGTGCCAGTACCATGCCGGTGAACAGGGCGGTTAGCATGACCACCGGAAGGGATTGTACGCCGACCTCTTCGGCTTGCTGAAGCAGCATGCGGAAATGCCATGGTCTTGAGATCAAACGTTTGCTGGCACCGGCAAAGGTTGAGGCGTACAGGCCTAGGCGAATACAGAGACTTTCTACGAGTCTGCCGGTGGCGGTTAGCATCAGCTCTGCTTACACCGCTTTTCTTCTTACCCGTTCGCCGACACCGGTGAACAGTGTATAGCTGATTGTATCCAGCGATCTGGCTACATCATTGGCAAGTATGTTCTCTCCCCAGAATTCCACAGCATCTCCCGGTTTGGTGTCCGTGTCAGTCACATCAATCATAGTATAGTCCATACAGACACGTCCTACGATAGCAAGCTTCTGGCTATGTATAAAAACATGCCCGTGATTGGAGAGGGAGCGTGGCACGCCATCGGCATAACCAAGACCGACTACGGCAATTGTCATGGCCTGATCGGCAGTGAAAGTGGCCCCGTAGGAAACCGAAACACCAGCAGGAATATCGCGAACCTGCATGATCTCTCCTGTCAGAGTCATGACTGGTTTCAGGCCAATGGGTTGCGCTGCGACAGGCTCGGCACCGTAAAGTGCAATGCCCGGACGCACGGTATGATATGTATGCTCAGGCATGGAAATAATTCCTGCACTGTTAAGCAGAGATCTGGGTAGTTCGGGTGAGATCTGATCGCACATCTCATTGAAGGCTACGGCTTGTTTCTGATTCATCTGGTGATTTGGCTCATCTGCACAGGCAAGGTGGGACATTAAGCCGCACACATTGATTTCAGCCTGAAAACAGGCTTCAAGAATCTGTTTGGGAGTTTTAGCCCCCAGGCGATTCATGCCCGAGTCTATTTTGATCCACACATTGCCGTTGAATCCGGCTTGCTTCAAAAGATGAACCTGTTGCAGCTCTGAAATGGTCGGGGTGAGTTGATGCTGGCAGGCCAGCTCAGCATCCTCTTCATCAAAGATACCTGATAAAAGTACAATTTCGATTTTTTTATAAAACCCGAGAATAGAGCGTAGTTCGCACCCCTCTGTAGCATCAGTCACTGCAAAACTGGTACACCCTTCTTCGAGCAGAGCAGGAGCAACAAGAAACAGTTCATGTCCATAAGCGTTAGCTTTCACGACGGTCATGATCTCGGAATCTTTGGCAGTCCTTTTGAGCAAACGATAGTTGTGTCGAAGGTTGTCCAAGTGGATATGGGTAATTGCAGGGCGGGGCATGTTGTGAATCATGGCTTAATTTATTTTAACTAGAAACCCCTATTTTCCTGTTTAAGGGTTACCGATTAGTAGTTGTCGCTGTATATGCAATCTGTGATGATTCGCTTAGCAAGTTATAAGGTGGTTCTATGAAAGCGGTAATTCTGGCCGGTGGTTTGGGTACGAGGATCAGTGAAGAAACACATTTGAAGCCTAAGCCAATGATTGAGATCGGTGGGAAGCCGATTTTATGGCATATCATGAAAACCTATAGTGCACACGGTATCAATGATTTTGTGATATGTCTGGGTTACAAGGGGTATTTGATTAAAGAATATTTCGCTAATTATTTTCTGCACACATCAGATGTGACATTTGATATGCGCGATAACTCGATGAAGGTTCATCAGAATGCTTCTGAACCTTGGACTGTCACTCTGGTTGATACGGGTGAGAAAACGATGACAGGTGGCAGGTTGAAGCGGATTGCACCTTATCTGGATAATGAAGACTTTTGTTTTACCTATGGTGATGGTGTGTCAAATGTGGATTTGACCCAGCTTATCGAGTTTCATCGTTCTCAGAAAACACTGGCTTCGGTAACGGCCATTCAACCGGCAGGGCGATTTGGTGCACTTGATCTTAGTGGTAGTAAAATTTGTGCATTTGATGAGAAACCTCAGGGCGATGGTTCCTGGGTGAATGGTGGATATTTTGTCCTGTCTCCTGAAGTCCTCAATTATATAGATGGTGATCAAACCACCTGGGAATCAGCTCCTTTACAACAGTTGGCTGCTGATGGCGAACTTTCTGCCTTTCAACACAGTGACTTCTGGCACCCTATGGATACTTTAAGAGATAAAGTGCATCTGGAAGAATTATGGGAGAGCAGCAAGGCACCCTGGAAGGTTTGGTAGTGACCCCTCTATTCTGGAAGGGCAGGCGGGTGTTTGTAACCGGCCACACCGGTTTTAAAGGCAGTTGGCTCTGCCTGTGGCTGAAATCTCTGGGGGCTGATGTGACAGGTTATGCCCTCCAGCCTGCAACGAGTCCAAGCCTATTCGAATCCGCTATTGTGTCTGAAGGCATGCATTCGATCATTGCAGATATTCGCGATGAGCAACAATTGAAAGATGCGCTGGAAAAATCCCAGCCGGAAATAGTGATTCATATGGCAGCCCAGGCACTGGTGAGGTATTCCTATCGTCATCCTGTCGAAACTTATGCCGTGAATGTGATGGGCACCGTAAACCTGCTTGAAGCCGTTTGTCAGTGTGATTCGGTGAAAAGTGTTCTGGTTGTAACCAGCGATAAATGTTACGAAAATCAGGAGAGAGAAGCCGGTTATCGCGAGGAAGAGCCAATGGGGGGCTTTGACCCCTATTCGAATAGCAAGGGTTGCGCAGAACTGGTGGTATCAGCATACCGGCAGAGTTTTTTTGAAAACGGAAAGCATGTGGGGATTGCCACTGCCAGAGCTGGTAATGTGATTGGAGGTGGAGACTGGTCTGATGATCGTTTGATCCCGGACATGGTGCGTGCATTCACTGCCGGTGAGTCAGTTGTGATTCGCAATCCTGGAGCTATTCGTCCATGGCAGCATGTGTTGGAGGCGCTGCACGGTTATCTGTTGCTGCTGGAGCGCATGTGTGAAAAGCCTGAACAGTATTCCCGTGCCTGGAATTTCGGACCGGAAGATTCAGATGCGCGTGATGTAGCATGGGTTGTGGAGCAGTTTGTTGCCACATGGGGAGATGCAGTGTGGAAAGTCGAAGCTGACAATGAGAACCTGCATGAAGCCCATCTGCTTAAACTGGACTGTAGCAGGGCCAGAGCTGAACTGGCATGGCAGCCTGTGCTGAAACTTGAACAGGCGATAGCGTGGATTGCAGACTGGTATCGCAACCAGCATGACGGAGCAGATATGACTGAACTCTCACTGCAGCAGTTGAGTGATTATCAGTCTCAGGTGATTTCATGAAGTTAACTTGCACACCCATTGATGGAGTCATGGTGGCTGAAACCTCGCGGGTTATTGATCACCGGGGAGCGTTTGCACGGCTGTTTTGCGAGCAGGCTCTGTCTGAAGTGCTTGGGGGGCGGCATATTGTTCAGATCAATCATTCTCGGACTTCCCAGGCTGGGGCCGTTCGCGGCATGCACTACCAGCATGCGCCGCAGGCTGAGATGAAGTTGGTGCGTTGCCTGAAAGGGCGGGTATGGGATGTTGCAGTTGACCTGCGCAAGAACTCAGCAACTTTCTTACGCTGGCATGCGGTTGAACTCTCTGAACAGAATGAGTTGATGATGGTTATCCCTGAAGGTTGTGCTCACGGATTTCAGGTGCTCGAAGCAGAGAGCGAACTGCTTTATTTGCATACTGCGTTATATTCGCCGGAGTTGGAGGGAGGGGTGCGCCATGATGATCCTGTCTTGAATATCGACTGGCCACTTGAAATGATGGATATCTCCACTCGAGATAAAACACATACCCTGATAAACGAAGATTATTGTGGAGTTGAATTATGAATTGCCGGCATTGTGGCAAAGCCCTGCAGCATAAGTTTCTGGATCTCGGTTTTGCGCCGCCATCGAATGCTTATCTGAACCAGAAAGACCTGCATGCGCCAGAGCTCTATTTTCCACTGAAGTTGCATGTCTGTGACCGTTGCTGGTTGGTGCAAACTGAGGATTACTCTCGTTCCGATGAACTATTTACCTCCGATTATGCCTATTTTTCATCCACCTCATCTGGCTGGATGAAACACGCCAGGAATTACTGCGACATGATTACTGATCGCCTGCAACTGGGTGACGACAGCTTTGTGATTGAGGTGGCCTCCAACGATGGCTATCTGCTGAGGAACTTTGTCGAAATCGGTATTTCCTGTCTCGGCATTGAACCGACCGATAGTACGGCGGAGGCTGCCGAAGCTCTGGGTGTTCCGGTGCGGAGAGAGTTTTTCGGCCAGTCGCTAGCGGCTCAGCTTGTCAGTGAAGGCAGACAGGCGGATCTGATTCTGGGTAATAATGTCTATGCCCATGTGCCGGATATCAATGATTTCACCAAGGGACTGAAAGCGGCTTTGAAACCGGCTGGAACAATTACGTTGGAGTTTCCGCATCTGCTCAATCTGATTCAGCTCAATCAATTTGATACGGTGTATCATGAGCACTACTCCTACCTTTCACTGTATACGGTTCAGCAGGTTTTCGCTGCTGCAGGCCTAATGGTCTACGATGTTGAGCAACTGCCTACTCACGGGGGAAGCCTGCGAGTATATGGCTGTCATGTCGGTTCCGGAAAAACAGCCAGTGATGCAGTGGTTCGCATTATTAATGTTGAAGGTGCAGCAGGTTTGCGAGATCTGTCAGTATACCAGACGTTTCAGAAACATGCCGACAAGGTGAAGAATGATCTGCTGGATTTTTTACTGGAGCAGCAGAGGGCAGGTAAATCAGTGGCGGCATATGGTGCTGCGGCCAAGGGTAATACACTGCTCAATTATGCTGGTGTGAAACCTGACTTACTCTCTTTTGTCTGTGATGCAGCAACGGCCAAACAGAATAAATTTATGCCCGGAAGTCATATCCCGATTATGGCACCGGATGAGATTGCCAAGCAGAAGCCGGATTTTGTAGTTATTCTGCCTTGGAATATTGCTGATGAAGTAATGATGCGGAATGCATGCATTCGCGATTGGGGCGGCCAGTTCGTGGTCGCGGTGCCGGAGCTAAAGCTGATATGACATCACGCATTCACTACACAAAACCATCCATCACAGAGCTTGAAGTCGAATATGCAACTGATGCGGCCAGAAATGGTTGGGGTGAGCGTTGCTATGAGTATATTGATCGATTCGAGCAGCAGTTTTGCAAGCATCTTGGTGTCAATTATGCTATTGCTACATCCAGTTGTACTGGTGCGTTGCATATGGGGATGGCGGCACTAGGGATTGGATCCGATGACGAAGTGATCCTAGCGGATACCAATTGGATTGCTTCTGCAGCCCCAATCACCTATTTGGGAGCCAAGCCAGTGTTTGTCGATGTGCTGCCCGACACATGGTGTATTGACCCAATCAAAACTGAAGCCGCAATTACACCAAAAACGAAAGCCATCCTTGCTGTGCACCTCTACGGCAATCTATGTGATATGAATGCTTTGCTTGCGCTTGGAAAAAAACATGGAATCCCGGTTATTGAGGATGCGGCTGAGGCTATTGGCTCTGTTTGGCATGGGAAGCGAGCTGGTTCGATAGGCGCATTTGGCGCATTCTCATTTCATGGTACGAAAACCATGACAACTGGTGAAGGTGGGATGTTTGTCACGCAGGATAAAGTTCTGTATGAGAAGGTTCTGACTCTCAGTAACCATGGTCGTGCAAAAGGCCAGGTAAAACAGTTCTGGCCTGACGTGATCGGATTTAAATACAAGATCAGTAATATTCAAGCTGCAATTGGCTGTGCCCAAACAGAGCGCATAGATGATTTAGTTGCAGCCAAGCGACGGGTGTTTGAATACTATGCTAATGGGCTTGGTGGTTCGTCGGTTACGATGAATCCAGAGTTGCCGGGAACTCAGAATGGATATTGGATGCCAACCATAGTTGTAAATGAAGGAGTGAGATTTGAACGGGAAGCTCTGTTAGCGGAATTCAAGAAGCATGATGTTGATGGCCGTGTTTTCTTCTGGCCACTAAGCATGTTGCCAATGTTTGATGGCAAACCCGAAAATATTGTTAGTTATAGCTTGTACCATAAGGCAATTAATCTTCCTTCATATCATGATTTGAGTGAGGCTGAGATGGATCGGGTAATTGCTATTGTTAGAAATGGCATGGGGATTTCAGTATGATTTCTGATGAAGATAAATCCAAGTTCAAAAAGGATGGTGTACTAGTTCTCAGAGGGTTCTATGATCTCGAAAAGGAAATAAAGCCTATTCAACATGCAATATATGAGATTATTGGTCGCGTAATAGGTAAGAATGGGTTTCCAATCAAGCAGCTGCCATTTTCTTCCGATACTTTTGATTCTGGTTTTAATGAACTAATTGGGATGAACAGAGGTTGTGGTTCTGAGATTTATGATGCTGTTAAACAGATCCCGGCTTTCATTAGGCTGCTTGCGAACGAAAGGCACGAACTAATTTTTTCACAATTGTTTGATACAAAACTTCCGGGTATTGCTGCTGCCGGTTACGGCATCAGGATTGATAATCCCCATGAGGAGCGTTTTCGCGCTTCTTGGCATCAGGAGTTTTTAAGCCAACTGCGCAGCATGGAAGGGGTGGTTTATTGGAGTCCTTTGGTGAATATTACAGAAGAGTTGGGACCTGTTGAGTTTTCCATCGGCTCTCAGGTAGAGGGGGTGTTACCTGTTCGGACATCAGACCCTGACGATCCTGAGAAGACAGGCGCGTATGGCGTCCGCATTGTTGATGAAGAAAAATATTTAGCTAAATATCCGTTAGTTGCCCCTCTGACTTCTCCCGGGGATTTGGTGGTTCTTGACTGGCATGTGCTGCATAGATCCGGACGAAATATTGCTCAAACTTCCCGATGGTCAATGCAGATGAGATATTTTAATTTTGATAACGAAATGGGTATCAAGTTGGGGTGGTGCGGTTCATATTCTGCGGGCGTGGATGTGAAGGCAATATTGCCGGAATATATTCTTGATTGAAGAGGTAATGATGATAGAACAAGTGTGTAATGTATGTGGAGACTCTTTGGCAGATCCTGTTTTTTCAACAGTAGGAGAAAAGTCAATCACTTCTCTCTGTGAATTGGTTCCTACTGCATCACATGTTTTTTTCTGCCGCCGATGCGGTCATGTTCTTACATCGCCGATGAAAAATATTGAAGCTTATTATTCTGAAGATTATCAAATATTGATTGATAGTGAAGAAGAAGATCAACTCGTATCTTTCCCAGATGGCAGCAAAATATTTAGATTTGAACTTCAGGTGGATACGATCTTTGATAAAATGGACATTCCCCTAAATGCAAAGGTTTTGGATTATGGTTGTGCAAAAAGTACAACGCTGCGGAAAATGTGTGAACGTCGAACAGATTTGAAACCTTATCTTTTTGATGTGAGCGAAAATTACCTTCCGTTTTGGGACAAATTTGCTGATTCAGAGAATTGGGCGGTATTTGATCCTAAGCCTGATTGGAAAGGTAATTTAGATGTTGTTACATCTTTTTTCTCTCTTGAACATGTGAGCGAACCCGTTGCAATGATGAAACAGGTCCATGCTCTGTTGAAAGATCAAGGTTTTTTTTACTGTATTGTTCCGAACACATTTACCAATACGGCTGATTTTGTGGTAGCAGATCACGTTAATCATTTTTCAGTTTTGTCGATACATGCTTTGTTGGTCCGAACCGGTTTTGAAGTGCTAGAGATAGATCAGGATGTTCATTATGGAGCATTTGTCATCATGGCAAAGAAAGTGGATAGTGCTAACTTGGACTATGACTTCCCTTCTTCTGAATCATTGGCTAGTGCTGTGAATGAATTGTCTGAGTTCTGGAGTGGTATCTCCCGGAAAATAGAGGAGTTTGAGCAACAGAATGACTTGGAGGGGGCGGTAGCTATCTACGGTTCAGGTTTCTATGGAACATATATTGCCTCATGTTTGACTGATATGGAAAAAGTGGTCGCATTTGTTGATCAAAATCCATTTCGACAGGGATTGAAACTATTTGGAAAAGATATTGTTTCGCCTGAAAAGTTGCCTGTTGAGACGAGAGTTATGTATGTGGGATTGAATCCAACCATCGCTCGCGAGAGTATTCGATCTGTTGGTTGTCTGGCTGATCGGAATATCAGTTATTGTTATCTTTAATGTATATCGGGGGCATTAGTTATGATCTTCGGAAATAAAGTGTTATTACGGCCTCCCTGTGATGGGGATGTGGCGTTTTTGTATGCGTTGAGGAACAACTTTGACTTGCAATTTGCATTATTATCCAGACCTAAAGCGAATTCGATGGTAAAAGTGACTGCATGGATTGAGAAGCGACTTTCTGAAGAGAATACTCTGTTTTTTCTGCTCGCAGATAAGGAAAGTAACGAAGCGTGTGGTTTTATTCAGTTGGCGAACATCGACCTTGTAAGTAGATCGGGTAGTTTGGGTATTTGCATGGGGACTGATTATATTGGAGCTGGTTATGCCGAGGAAGCCTTGGATTTGTTTGAAAGCTATGTCAAAAATACGTTTAACATCAGGAAAGTGACATTAGAGGTGCTTTCCGATAATCGCCGAGCTATAGCTTTCTACTTGAAGTCAGGTTATGACGAGGTTGGTGTGTGGAAACAGCACGTTTTTCAATTAGGTAAATTCCAAGATGTGACCTTGATGGAGAAATTTTTATAACTTATGAGAACTGTCGTGATATCCCAGCCAATGCTTTTCCCATGGGTAGGCATTTTTGAACAAATCAGGTTAGCTGACACATTTCTTTATTATGATGATGTTCAGTTTTCCAAAGGAAGTTTTACTAATCGCGTACAGTTAAAGAATGAGAAAGGATCGGAATGGATGACCATTCCGCTGAAGAAGCTTAGATTGGGTCAAAATATTAATGAAATTGAGGTGAGTGACCAAGTCGATTGGCGAATGAAGCATAAGGAACAACTCAGACGTTGTTATGAAAAAGCTCCCTTTTTTAATGAAATGATGGACTTAGTAGAGTCTGTTTACAGTGGTACTGAAAACAGTTTGTCCGAAATAACTATATTGAGCGTGCAGACTGTATGTGATTATTTCGGTTTTACGGAAGGTCGAGAGTTTTTACGCTCTTCTGAATTGAGTGTGGAAGGTGCAAGTTCTCAGAGGGTTCTCGATCTTGTGCTTTGTATGAGCGGTGGATTTTATGTGACGGGGCACGGTGCAAAAAAATACCTGGATCATGAACTTTTTGAGTCGAACCAGGTAAGTGTAGGGTATATGGATTACGAGATGCGACCATATAAGCAACTTTATGGAGAATTTACGCCCTATGTCTCAATTCTGGACTTAATAGCAAATTTAGGATGTGATGGATCTTCATATATCGCATCAAAATCAATAGATTGGAAGGATTTTATAAATGAATGAGATAGATAAGTTTGCTCAGGAAGTTGAACAGAACATTTCGAGTTTAGGTGATGACAAAGAGCTGCAAAAAATGTCTTCTCAATGGCTTCAGACGGCTGGGGCTCATGGTTATACATACAATTTCACTTGGATGGGGCGCCCGATTATTCAAACCCCTCAGGATATTATTGCCCTTCAGGAGTTGATTTGGACTGTTAAACCGGATTTAATAGTAGAAACGGGTATTGCGCATGGCGGCTCATTAATTTTTTCCGCATCGATGCTCGAACTCCTAGGTGGCGATGGAGAAGTATTAGGCATCGATATTGATATTCGCGCACATAACCGTGCAGAAATAGAAAGGCATCCAATGTCCAAACGCATCAGTATGATCCAAGGCTCTTCAATTGATGAAAAAATAGTGCAGCAAGTAATTGAGGTGGCCAAATCTAAGCAAAGGGTTCTGGTTATTCTTGACTCTAACCATACCCATGAACATGTGATTAATGAACTTGAAATGTATAGTCCGCTAGTGAAGCAGGGTAGTTATCTTGTTGTTATGGATACTGCTGTGGAAGATATGCCGGCAGGTTCTTTTCCAAATAGGCCTTGGGACAAGGGAGATAATCCTAAAACAGCTGTGTGGCAGTTCCTAAAGGAGAATGATCGATTTGAAATTGATAGTCGCATTGAGAATAAAATTCTTATTTCTGTTGCACCAGACGGTTATCTCAAATGTGTGAAAGATTAAGCAATGGATCAGTTGTCTGTTTTCAAGTCAAACATTGGAGTTGAGGACTTTAAATCTTTAACAGGGGTTCAAATTAGCATCACTGCTCAAGCCCGGAAGAGAAATGACTCAATAGGCTTTGCGACGACAATATGACCCAGCCTGATTACATCAGTTTTGATAAATAGAAATTTGTAGTTGTCATGGCTAAGGGAAACCCAAACTCACCTCACGTATTTAGTAATATTATAGCAAATATGACTGGCAGGGTAGTGTCTACCCTACTTGCTATAGTGTTTACTCCGATATATATCAGCTTGCTGGGGATTGAGGCATATGGGCTGATTGGTTTCTATGTTTCATTACAGGCAGCTTTGAGCTTTCTGGAGTTAGGACTAAGCTATACATGCAATCGCGAGTTGGCTAGGTGCTCCGGGCAAGGTAGGCCTGCCTTCCAAAAAATGCTTGATACATTGCGTAGCTTAGAAATTTCGTATTGGTGCATAGCTTTGTTGATTGGTTTTTTACTGTCTTTATCTGCACCAGTGATTGCTTCAGGCTGGCTCGATTCTAGAGAGTTTTCAGCGACATATCTGGAAGACGTTGTGTTGATTATGGCTTGGGTGATTGCAATGAAATGGCCAGTTGGACTCTACTCAGGAGCATTAAGTGGTCTTCAACAGCAAGTGTCGATGAATGTAGCTCTAGTCGTTGTTTCAGTGCTAAACTGGGGAGGGGCAGCATTAATCCTCTGGGCATATGAACCAAGTATCCAGGTTTTCTTTCAGTGGCAATTGCTGGTTGCAATTATTTCAGCTGTATTATTCTTGTGTTTGACATGGTTCCATATGCCAGAAGGCTTTATGCATGGTCATTTTTCATGGAAGTTGATAAAAAGATTGTTGCCATTTACAGCTGGAGTTGCTGCTAACGCGATTATTGGGACAATTTTGTTACAGGCAGATAAGTTGATTCTCAGTGCAATTGTGCCTCTAAAAATATTTGCGTATTATGCTCTGGCATCAATGATGGCTGAGGCCGTTATTTTGTTAGCAGCCCCTATCTCGAATGCGATTTCACCTAGAATGGCTCAGATGGTTGGAGCAAATGTCAAAAAAAGTGTGATGGTTACTTTTTTCCACCTTTCTGCTCAATCGGTTAACGTACTTGTAGTGCCATTAGGTTTGATGCTTGCTGTGTTCTCCTATGAAGTCTTGTATTCGTATACAGGTTCAGTTGAGATTGCAGCTAATGCCTCATTGGCTCTGTCTATTATGGCTGTTGCGAAAATTTTACATGCAAATATGTTGGTTCCATATTCTCTCCAGTTAGCTGTTGGAAGATTAAAACTAACAGTTATTATTAATGCGATCTCACTATGCTTCTTTTTACCACTGGTATTAGTTTTAGCTAAATCATATGGGATGGAAGGCGCAGCTAGTGCATGGTTGTTGGTAACTCTTGGATATGTTTTTATAGGAATGCCACTGATTTTAAAACAGGATCTCCAAGGGCAATGGAAGACATGGATTTTATCAAACATATTTGTACCTGTTTTGCTTATAACTTCCCTCTTGCTGGTATTGAAATTCTTACTGTTCAATAATGAATTCAGCCGTTGGGAATTAGCCGCGATGTTGATTTCAACTGGTTTTATATCAATGGTGGCCATGATAATGGTGTTGCCAGAGGTCCGAAAAATTCTAAAGAAAACCTTGATGAGTAGGGGAGTAATATGAGCTCGGTTCCATTTTTTTCAATACTGATTCCAACAAAGAATCGGCCCCATATCGTTGGGTATGCAATTCAGAGTGTTCTTAATCAGGGTTTTGAGGACTTTGAAATCATCTTGGTTGATAATGATGATAGTAACGCTACTGAAAAAGTTCTGTGTGATTTTGAAGATCCACGCCTCAGGTACTTCAGAACAGGTTCGCTGAATATGGTCGAGAACTGGAGTTTTGCTTTGTCGAAAGCACGAGGTCAGTATGTCACCGTACTCGAAGATAAGCAGGCATATTACCCGAATGCCCTAGAAACTATTGCACAGGTTATCTCTGACAATAACTCTCAAGTAGTTGTGTGGGGGTGGGATGTGTATAATGATAATTTGAACTTGGCATATCAGGCATCCGAAGGTTTCGGTGTCGATACAATACCATCGGTTGATATTCTTCATGCCTATGTGAATGATTTGTCTGGCGTGTGGCGTTGTCTTCCGAGAATGCTCAATTCCTGTGCTTCACATCAATTGATTCATGAAATTAATTCACACCCTCAAGTAGATAACTTTTTCTCACTGCTCTCACCTGACTTATGTGCCGCATTTTACCAGCTAGGTTATACAGAAGAATTGAGTATAATTCAGCAAAACCTTGGTCTTGTCGGATATTTTCAGCTCAGTAATGCAGATCAATCGCTAAAAAAGAAAAAAGATATTTTTGAGTTTTTCGGTAAAGGCGATTATTCAAACATTGTGGTGAATAGCGTGCCGATTAAAGAGACCAAGTTGCTTCATAATTCTGTATATAATGACTATCTACGTGTGCGAAAGAAAATTGATGGGAGACTAAGCAGCTATCAAATGACACCTGAAATATATGCAAAAATGTGTCTGTCTGATTTTGCGAGATTGCCTTACGAAAAAAGAAATAATGAAACATTCAAAGCGATTCTTGAATATATGAAGCAAAATCAAATCCCCAAGGTACCATTGCTGTTAACATATATTAAATGCTATTTAATCAGAAAACTTGGTGAAATAGCTTTGCTATCCAATATGCGAGATCGTCGTAAGAAAAAAACATGGAAGGCTGACAATATCCTTGATGCAACACTGGTTGGGAACAAGAGTTGAATGCAGAACAGGTGAGTGCAAATTCTGAGTTTACTTTGGGTAGACTGGGGAGGGCTTTTTGATGGATGATCCCATCTCAAGACGCTACATAGAAAGTGATTATTTAGAGCATAACCCGGAATGGGATATGGAAGATAGTCCGTGGAAGGCTGGCAAGGTTGCAGCTATGTTGAAGAGATTTGCCATTGAGCCAAAGACTATCTGCGAGGTTGGCTGTGGAGCAGGTGGAGTGCTTGGAGCCATGAAGGGGGATTTCCCAAAGGCTGACTTTACTGGATATGATATTGCTCCAGATGCAGAGAAGTTCTGGGGTGAACTCAGAGATTCGGGCGTGGAATTGAATGTAGGAGATTTCTTCACACTTAACAGTAGGAATTATGATGTAATTCTATTACTGGACGTTCTGGAGCATGTAGCCGATCCACATCAGTTTTTAGTGAAGCTTAGGCCATATGCGGACCATGTAGTCATACATTTTCCGCTAGATCTGTCTGCATTGAGCGTATTGCGTGAAACCCCCCTTTTGCATGTTCGGCGAAAAGTAGGGCATATTCAGTTTTTCACAAAAGGTCTTGCATTGGAGTTGTTGGAAGAGTGCGGGTTGGAAGTGATTGACTGGCAATATACTGATGCTGCTTTTTCTGCTCCACAACGAGGTTTGAAAACTAAGTTGTTTGGCTTGTTGCGAAGGCTAGTTTATATTTTAAACAAAGATATTGGAGCTAGGCTTCTTGGTGGTGAAACTTTGATGGTCTTGGCAAAACCTGAGTGTTAGCCGTTGAATGATGTGATTTTCACAAAAATCCTTTATGCGCCGAATATTCATCAGGGCGGAGGTAGGACTTTGCTGCTACCTTTGCTGGAATCGCTGGAAAATACAGATGGTATATTATTTGTTTTAGATGAAAGACTTATTTTACCAGCAAGTTGGAAGCCAGTGGGCACGTTGCTGATAGTTCACCCTGGGTTTTTCTCCAGACTCAATGTTGAGTTTCAGTTGCGAAAACTATTTACAGCGACTTCGCATGCGTTGTGTATGGGAAACTTGCCGCCGTTGATGGCAGAGGGTGGAAAAACAACTGTTTTTATACAGAATTGTTATCTAATTGATCAGTTGCCATTAACTGGGTTTCCTTCTTTGGTTCGTGCAAGAATTATGATGGAAAGATGGTGGTTGAGATTTCGTGCTGGTTCTATTGATAGGTTTATCGTTCAAACGAACTCAATGGCTTTGCGGTTGAAAAAACACTTGAGTAGAAATGCAGATATTATTCCATTCTTTCAATTGCCTGAAGTTGCTGATTCATCAGTAGCGATAGAGAAAACTCAATACGATTATTTGTATGTGGCTAGCGGTGAACCACATAAAAATCATAAAGTATTAATTCAGGCATGGGTAGATTTGGCTAAGATTGGCCAATTTCCTTCGCTTTGTTTAACTTTGGATCGACATAAATTCTTTGAATTATATGACTGGATTCGGATGAAAACTGATCAGTACGATTTGCACATTAAGTTCAAATATGATTTGTCACAAAATGAAGTAACGCAATTGTATGGTAAGGCTAGAGCCTTGATCTATCCATCATTGTTTGAATCCTTTGGGTTGCCTCTCATTGAAGCTGCCCATGCAGGTTTGCCTGTGTTGGCAGCTGACCTGGATTATGTGCATGATGTTATCATTGCAAGTGCAACGTTTGATCCTAACTCACCACAAGATATTGCATCCGCAGTATCAAAGTTTACTTATAATCCTGCATCTATTCCGAAACCAATGAGTACTCCTGATCAATTCCTATTATCAGTGTTTAAAAAATAATAGTCTTCCCGTGCTATTGATCACATTATCTAATTTATGTTGAATGGACTATACTCATTCAAGGCTAGCGTCGTGTCGGGGAATTAGTGGCTAAATTAATCAAAATAATTGAAAACAATGCTTTTTCAATGGCAATAGCATTCAATATGTTCGCGATGACATTTTTTTTAATCGCATTAAGTGTGACAGGCCATCCTGAGATGGCTGCAGATGTGGGGGTTATACAAGGGGCCTTGTTGGCTGCATTCATGGCATTTTCTGCCAATGCAAGAAACCTGATTCTTGCCAGTAAAACTGATATTGAAATAAAAGAACAGTTTGGATTCCGAGTGGTTTTATTACTACCGCTGGCCGTAGTCGTATTTTTTCTAAGTAATACTATGGTGGAGTCAACAATAGTCGTAACTGTCATGCTGATTCTACGACGCTGTGCAGAATGGATGGCAGAACTTCATATCAGTGAACGGGAAAAATATGGTGACATGCCATATGCGTTCAGATTCATCTTATTTCAGTTTGTAAGTTTAACTTTGTTGATTGCTTCCCCCTTAATAAATGGCGGTCAGGATTTTATTCTGGCACTTGGAATTTGGGCAGCAACCCCCATTCTTCAATCCATGCCATTTTTCATCAGGATGGTGAAATCATCTTCTCTGCCTTCAATGCGTTCATTTTTGCCACATCTTGGCTCAAGCTGGGCAATAGCTATTTCCACTTATATTTTCAGGGTGCTTATTATCTTAATGGCAGGGAGAGTTGTGGGAGGGATGTTGATTTCTGCGTATGCCATTGGGGGTATGCTAAACGCAGTTTATACATATGCTATAGGTCCAAGTCAGGCCTTGAAAGCCAAATCAAGCAGCAATGCCGTACCTGATGCTTTGCGATTGACCGTAATCATATTACTTGCTGTAGGGTTCTGTGTAATTATTAGTGCATTTACCCTTGATTGGATTGATGAAACAAAGCTATTTATCCAAACAATAGGGTTTTCGTTTATGGGTGGTGGTCTAATGATTCTAGCCCAGCATCACCGCATTCACATGTTGCAAATCCTTAAAATTAGTGCATTCGTCCCGGATGTCCTCTCGAATGTATTGCTGATTGCCACGATACCGTTTATTTATTTTTTACTTGGCGTGGAGTCACTATCTGCTCTGTTTTTCTGGAGTGGAATACTTGCATATGTTTTCTATGCGCTGTCACCTGCTATTACCCATTGGACTGATAGAAATCAGGATCGAGAAAATGGATATAAATTGACACGGTTGCATCATCATTCGAGGCAGGCTTGGTTACTGTTTTTAATGTTTATACCTGTATTTTTTCAGCTGAGTGGTCGTATTTTCAATTCTCCAGTGATGTTGTTTGATGCAAAGGGTATGTTGTTTGACCTTCCATTGCCTATAGCGGCAATAGTTTGCTTTGTCGCAATTGCCCTATTGGTTAACTTTGATCGTGTTCGGCTCTCGGTAAGCGTTTTATTTGTTGTTTTCACCTGCATGTTATTGACCTCGGTTATTGCTTTCAATCTTGCTGATGTAGAGCAGAATGTAGGAAAGTTCATATTGTTAATGCAATACATATTACCCCTTTTTGCTTTAGTGCTGGGGCAGAGTTATGTGCAGCCGGAAAATAGTAGCTATCGGTTTGAAGCTATATTTTTATATATCTTGGCTGTAGTGGTTCCCTTGCAACTTTTAGCTACGCTACTTCAAGGCCACAATATTTTAACGCCCTATCTTTATGTGATAAGTATTTACCAGCATTTAGATTATGTCCCGGTGATATTTGTGAGTGGATATTTGCTTGCTTTGTACTCTGAGTTTGATGAGCCAAGTTTGCGCAAGGTGCTGTTATGGCTTTCTCCTTTTATGGGTGTGTATGTAATTTATTCAGATTCGCTGGGCGCAATTACACTATTGTTCGTAGGCGGAACTTTGGCCCCTTTTGTTCTTTCAAAGCTAAATACTTCAAAGTTGGCTATTGGATTCGTATTTGTATCACTGTTAGTTGCATTCATAGCCCGGCCGGATTCAAATTTACAGGGAGTAACTGCTTCCATAGAACAAGCTGGAATTAATAATGAGACGGAGATGGATGGTAGATTAAAACACTGGGAATTGTATACCAAAGGTATTACAGAGGACTTTCCAACTTTCTTGTTTGGTCATAGCCAGCAACCTGATCAGCTGGAAGTCAGGAGTGCTTATAATTACTACCTGGGATTAATTTATAACTTTGGTTTTATGGCTTTAATACCACTTGGATCTTTAATAATTTTTACAGTGATTAAGCTTTACAATAAGCGCAAGGATCCTGCACTTTCATCTTCTTCCCTTGCTTTAGCGGGACTGGTACTGTTTTTCCTGTTGATAGAAAATTCTTTTAATGTTTCTTTGCGGCAGCCATATCCTGGAATTATAATATTCTTTATATGGGGAGTTCTGCTTAGTAGATTATCGGAAGCGGGTAACGGTAATTTGAAACTCTCAAAAAAAATGGATGTACAGTGAAGATGAATCTTCATTTTGGAGCTGTTACGCCGTATAAATTGTTCATATTTCTAATCGTGGGCTCCATCTGTGCTTTATCCATTAAAGCATTTCTACAGTATTCTGGGCAAGGATACGTGTATATTCTTTTTACAATTGTTTCGAATTTGTTACTGTATTTTGGGTTTAGAAAAAAAGCCATTTTTTTTGATACGTTTATTGGCTTGTTATTGTGGCTCGGGTTCTGGCTAAAGAGTTCGGTTCGCATTGCCTTTCTGGATGGTGTGTTCAGACAACCGACTGGGATGTTTGATGGCTCGCCGGCCGCATTTGACCAGGCCTTGTTGATCTCTGCCTGTGGTCTATCAGGCTTCTTGCTTGCAAGTATAATCAGAGAAAGGTTTATTTTTAATTATCCGGATAAGATGAACGCTGTATCTATGCGTGGCTTGTTTGCATTTTATCAGATGTATCGAAACTATATTCTAACGGCCTTCGTCTGTGTAGTTGTGTTAGTAGCAGTTTCGAACGTTTTCTTCGGCATATACCAACGTGGAGAGGTGCCAAGGACTGTGCTTCCATTTGGTTTGAGTGGCATCTATACTTGGTTGTTGCTGTTTGGCTTAGCCTCAGTTTCAGCTTTAATGCTTCATTTTGAATTTGCATTGAAAAAGAGTACAAGCCTGTTGATTGCCATGCTGGCCTTGCTGGAAACATTTCTAAGTAATGTTTCCATGCTGAGTAGAGGTATGATACTCAATGGTGGCGCATTGTTTTACGGTGCTCTTCGAAGCCTTCGAATCTACTCGACAACCTCTAATATTCGCACGCTTTTGATAGTTGCGGCGATATTTGGAATTCTATTTGTATCCTCCGTTTTCGTGGTGAATCACTTACGAGCCGGTCAGGAAATAGCTAATATCACTGTAGATAAGGTGGTTGAGAATAATAGTTCAAATAAATTGGCAGATTTGATTCTTGATCGCTGGGTTGGAATAGAAGGTGTTATGGCTGTGGCTAGTAGTTCTTCGATGGGGTGGGATCTGTGGGGTACGGCCTGGGATGAGAAGTTCGATGTGAATCAAACTAGTTTTTTTGACAAGGAATTGATTACATCACCATACAGGAATATGGATACGTCCAAACACCATTATGTTTCATTGCCTGGAATTATCGCCTTTTGTTTCTATCCTGGATCCTATCTGTTTCTGTTTATAAGCATTGTGCTGGCAGGTTTATTTGCAGCGTTTGTGGAGCTGTCTGCCTATAAAATGGGTGGCAGGAATGTGATTCTTTGTGCTCTGATAGCCCAGGTTATAGCCTATCGTTATATGAGTTTTGGCTACGTTCCTGCGCGAAGCTATATGCTGTTCGGCACCATTTATCTGAATCTGGTGATCATATTTGTTGCTGAAAAGATAGCGCAGTATATGTGTGATAGAAAAAGCCGATGAATATTCTGATCGTTTCCCACTATTTCTGGCCTGAACAGTTTCGAATCAATGATCTGGCGCAGGCGTTAAAACAACGTGGGCATGATGTTTCCGTACTTACCGGCATGCCGAATTACCCGACAGGTAAACTGTTTGAGGGGTATAGCTGGTGGAAGAAACGCTATGACAAGATGAATGGGATTCCCGTTTATCGCACGCCTATGTTTCTGAGAAGGGAGGGGCGCGGCTGGCAGCTGGCATTGAATTACCTCTCATTTGTGCTCTTTGGCTCTCTGTTAGCTCCGTGGTATTTTAGAAAACAAAACTTCGATGTTATTTTTGTTTATGAGCCGTCGCCATTTACAGTTGCTATTCCTGGCATGTTGCTGCGCCGATTGAAAAAAACGCCGATGTTGTTCTGGGTGCAGGACCTCTGGCCGGAAAGTCTTTCAGCTGCCGGCGCGGTAAATTCGCCAGCTATATTGAACGCTGTTGCTAGCATGGTGCGTTGGATATACAGCCATTGCGATAAGGTGCTGGTGCAATCACAGGCTTTTGTGAAACCTGCGGTGCGAGCAGGTGCAGTGCTGGAGGATACATTGTATTATCCAAACTGGGCAGAATCATTTTACCGGCCGTTGCCAGTCTCTGAGATAAAGCTGCAAGACATCGCTGTTCCGGAAGGATTTCGGGTAATGTTTGCCGGGAACCTGGGTGAAGCGCAAGCGCTGGAAACTATTCTTGGTTCAGCTGAAAGGTTAAAACATGAGGCTGCCATCCAATGGGTTATTGTTGGGGATGGTCGGCGGGCAGAATGGATGCGCCAGGAGGTGAAACGGTTGAATCTTGGAGGTACGGTTACTTTTCTCGGTTCTTATCCAGCCGAAAAGATGCCTCATTTCTTTGCAAAGGCGGATGCGCTATTGGTTACCCTGAAGGCTGATGAAGTCTTTGCACAGACTATCCCGAGCAAAGTGCAGACATATATGGCCTGTGCCAAGCCTGTTGTGGCTGCATTGAACGGTGAGGGAGCCAGAGTTATTCAGGATGCCGGTGCAGGGCTTGCAGTTGGCGCTGAGGATGAGGAGGCTTTGGCGGATGCGGTGCTTGAGCTATATCGTATGCCAGTGAGTGCTCGTGAAGCTATGGGTTGTTCTGCAAGAACCTATTATGAAAGTGAATTCGAGCGTGATATGCTGGTGAAACGTCTTGAAGGATGGATGCAGCAGTTGGTAAAGGAGAATAAGTGAAAATTCTGATACTTGGCGGTGATGGGATGCTGGGCCACCAGCTACTGAAATCATGGAGCGATCGCCATGAAGTTTGCGTAACCCTGAGAGGGGAAAGTCGAAGTTATGATCACTATGGATTGTTTCATGATACCAATTCCTTTTATGGTGTGGATGTCCGCGACTTCAATACAATTGAACAAACGGTCAGCAAATTCCAGCCAGATGCTATTGTGAATGCAGTAGGTATCGTCAAGCAGCGTGCAGAAGCACAGGATGCAATTATAAGTCTTGAGGTTAATTCATTGCTGCCGCACCGTTTGAGCCAGCTGTGTGGAGAGGTCGGTGCCCGGTTGATCCATATGAGTACGGATTGTGTGTTTTCCGGCTTAAAAGGCATGTATACCGAGAATGATCTGGAAGATGCCTCAGATTTATACGGACGAAGTAAACTCCTTGGTGAAGTTCATGATGTGCAGGCAGTTACGCTACGTACATCAATTATAGGCTTGGAGCTGGCACGAAACAAAAGCCTGATTGAATGGTTTCTGGCTCAAAGTGGTCAGGTCAATGGTTTTTCTCGAGCGATTTATAGCGGTTTTACTACTATGGAGATGGCAAGAATCATTGAAAACGTGTTGCTTGAACACAAAGCCTTGTCAGGCTTATGGCATGTAGCCAGCGACCCGATTAATAAGTTTGAATTATTATCGAAACTGTCTGAGTTTATGGGCAGAGCAGATATTAGATTGCTAGAAGATGCCAATTTCTGTTGCGAACGCAGTCTGGATGCATCAAAATTTAACAAAGAAACTGGATATCGGCCACCGTCATGGGATGAGATGCTATCGGAACAGGCAGTGCAGATACGGGAGAGATCTGAATGAATTTGCAGGGTAAAAGCGTATTGGTGACTGGCGGCACTGGCTCTTTGGGCAAGGTCCTGGTTCGACGCCTACTCTCAGGAGAGATGGGGACACCGAAGAAGGTGATAGTGATGAGCCGTGACGAGGGTAAACAGCATGATATGCGCATGGCTTATCTCCATAAAACGGTGACGACTGATGAGGTTATTTTCAATAATTTCCAGCAGGCTCTGGAGTTCCGTATCGGTGACGTTCGCGATTTCGGCGATGTCTGCTCGGCAGTGAAAAGTGCTGATGTGGTGATCAATGCAGCAGCATTGAAACAGGTTCCGACCTGTGAATATTTTCCCGACCAGGCCGTCCTGACAAACTGTATCGGTGCTATGAACATAGTGCGGGCAATTCGTGAAAATGATTATCCTGTTGATACCGTTGTCGGCATCAGTACTGACAAAGCGGCCAAACCTGTGAATGTCATGGGCATGACTAAGGCAATCCAGGAGCGCATTTTTACCTCTGCCAATGTGTTGAATCCGGATACGCGTTTTATATGCGTACGTTACGGTAATGTGCTGGCATCGCGAGGCTCTGTGATCCCTCTTTTCCATGATCAGATCGCCAATGGCGGACCAGTGACAGTAACAGTACCGGATATGACCCGTTTTCTACTGACTCTCGATCAGGCCGTTGATACGGTATTTGCGGCTCTTGCCACGGCAAAGGCGGGTGAGACTCTGGTTCCAGATGCTCCAGCCGCGACAGTTATTAATATCGCCAAAGCGCTGATCGGTGATTCTGATATTGAGATCAAGGTAACAGGCATCCGACCAGGCGAAAAAATGCATGAGATTATGGTATCCGAAGAGGAGTGTTTTCATACCTCCCGCCGTGGTGACTACTACGCGATTCGTCCGATGCTGCCAGAACTGAGTCCTGAACATGAGCCGAGTGCTTTGACCAAGGAGTTTAGTTCTGAAGATACTGTGCTTGATTTTGATGGAACGCTGGCGTTACTAAAAAAACATAATCTGATTCCCGGTACGGTCAAATTAGCTGAGGGCGGAGAGTTGCTGGCATGATGAAGGTGATGACAATAGTCGGCACACGTCCGGAGCTGATCAAACTGTCACGGGTGATAGCGGAATTGGATCGCTGTTTTGACCATGTTTTGGTTCATACCGGCCAGAATTATGATGATGAGCTGAACCGTGTTTTCTTTGAGGATCTTGAAATCAGGAAACCTGACCATTATCTGGATGCGGCCGCTGAAACAGCTGCCAGCACTATTGCACAGGTGATAGAGAAATCAGATCGGGTCATTGCACTTGAAAAACCAGATGCGATTTTGTTATATGGTGATACCAATAGCTGTATGGCTGCCATAGTAGCCAAGCGTAGAAAAGTTCCGGTTTTCCATATGGAAGCAGGAAACCGTTGCTTTGATGATCGTGTTCCGGAAGAAATTAACCGTCGTATCGTTGACCATATAAGCGATATCAATATGCCGTTGACCGAACATGCCCGTAACTATCTTGTTTCCGAAGGCATTCGGCCTGAAACAATTATCAAAACCGGCTCCTGCATGCAGGAAGTGCTGGAGTATTACGCGCCGAAGATAGATGGTTCAGGTATTCTTGGCAGACTGGAATTGAAGGCTGGAGAGTATTTTCTTGTCAGCGCCCACAGGGAAGAGAATGTCGATACCCCTGAGCGTTTGACTGGCTTGCTTGAATCCCTGAATGCACTGGCCCAATCCTACGATATGCCGATCATTTTTTCTGTCCATCCGCGGACACGCAAGCGTCTTGATGAATTGGCCCATGGCAATATAGATGCACGTATCCAATTTATGAAAGCGATGGGATTTCTCGATTATATCTATCTGCAGAAGCAGTCTAAATGTGTGGTTTCTGATAGTGGAACCATTGCAGAAGAGAGTTCACTGTTAGACTTTCCTGCAGTTACCATTCGTCAGGCCCATGAACGGCCAGAAGGAATGGACCAGGGGACGCTAGTCATGTCTGATGTTGTTCCTGGCAGATTAATCGATGCTGTCGCACTCGTCCTGGATCAGCATGACAGAGATGAGATGGTAGCTGTAGTCCCAGATTATCAAGGCGGTAATGTTTCTGTTCAGGTGGCAAGAGTGATCCAGAGTTACACCGATTATATCCGGCGGACTGTCTGGCGCGAGTCTTGAGTTGAAAGCGGTTCTGGTAACCGGGGCGACGGGGTTCATCGGCCAAAGTTTGTGCAGGGCTTTGCTAGAAAAACATATCGATTTGCATGTGTTGGGGCGCACGGTCCCGAATGTTGATGCTCAGTTTCACCTGTGGGATATGCAGGAAGCCCTTGATGAGTCAGTTCTATCCGGCATTGATACAGTCTTTCACCTGGCGGGAAAAGCACATGCACTGGCTGAGACAAAACAGAGCGCGGATGAATATTTTCGCATTAATACAGTGGCAACAGAAAAGCTCTTGCAAGTTTGTAAACAAAATGGGATCAAAAGATTTATCTATTTTAGCAGCGTAAAAGCTGTAGGTGATAGTCAGAATATAATGGACGAAACTATTGTTTCAGCAGCTGTTACGCCATATGGACAGTCAAAAAGAGCCTCAGAAAAGCTGGTTCTGGAAGGTGGCTATGTGCCGCACCCGGTAGTGATCAGGCCCTCTATGGTTTATGGTAATACGGAGAAGGGGAACCTTCCAAAAATGATTCAAGCTATTCGAGATGGCAAATTTCCTCCTCTGCCTGAAGTACATAACTCCCGTTCCATGGTGCATGTTGAAGATGTGGTGAAAGCAGCTTTGCTCTCAGCTGAATGTGCTGAGGCGGAAGGTCAAATATACATTGTTACTGATGGAAAAGCCTACTCTACGCGCCAGATGTATGAGTGGATATGTCATGCGTTGCATAAGCCCGTACCCGCCTGGGGCATGCCTCTTTTTGTACTGAACCTGTTGGCAAAGGTTGGTGATGCTATTGGAACTATGCGTGGGAAAAGATTTGTTTTCGATTCTGATGCTTTGGAGAAATTAATCGGATCAGCAGAATACTCTTCCGAAAAGATTGAACAGCAGTTGGGTTATAAAGCAGAGAGAAATTTACAAGAGGCATTGCCGGAAATCATCAGATACCTCGGGGCTACAGGATGATTCTGTTGCTCTCATTTGGTTTGTCATTGATGCTCTGCCTGCTTCTATTATCACGCCACTCACCGTTAAAGATTTTTGATTCACCAAATGACCGTTCGTTGCATGAAATACCGACCCCCCGCACTGGTGGTGTCGCCATCATTCTGGCCACTTTCGCAGCATGGGTAATTCAATCCTGGTTGTATGAGATGCCGGAAACGATGGGGTGGATCTCTGTCGCAGCGATACTTGTGGCCGGGATATCATTTGTTGATGACTTGAAAGAGCTCTCCCCGCTAATACGTATTTTGGTGCATGCATTGGCTGCAAGCGTGTTGATCGCTGGTGGTTTACTTGTATTTGATGGTGTGACAGGGATGTTGTTCACATGGTTTGCCATAGTCTGGATGCTAAATCTTTATAATTTTATGGATGGAATGGATGGTTTTGCCGGAGGTATGACGTTATTTGGCTTCGGGTTTCTTGCTGGTGCCGGCTGGCTACAGGGAGCGAATGAATATGCAGAGTATGCTGCATTGGTTGGTGCAGCGGCTCTCGGCTTTCTATGCGTGAATTTTCCACCTGCAAAAATTTTCATGGGAGATCTGGGTTCTGCTACTCTTGGGTTGCTCGCAGCTGCATTCAGCCTGTGGGGGATTCAGAGTGAAATATTTATATGGTGGTTCCCGCTACTGGTTTTTTCACCTTTTGTTACTGATGCAACGGTGACTCTGATTCGGAGAATTCTAAATCGTGAGCGGATCTGGGAAGCTCATCGCTCTCATTACTACCAGAGGCTGGTACAAGCTGGCTGGGGGCATAAGAAGACGGTTCTGGCTGAATATGGAGTGATGATATTGTGCGGGGGGTCTGCTCTAGCAGCACTGCATTATGATAATACTGTGCTTACTGCGTGTTTGCTGGCCGGATGGAGTCTGATCTATTTATTGATAGCAGGGTGGATTCACCGCCATGAGTCCGGATTCTCTGAATGAGGATGCCAGCTATAATTACTTTTTTTCTCTGTGTTTCAGCGCTGTTGTTTCCATTCTCAGTTGCAGCTACAAATGCTGCTCTTGGCGTGTTTCTGGGGCTAGGTATTGTTTCAGGGCTTTGGTGGCAGGGGGCAAAACATTGCTGGGAAAACTACAGGCTATTGAGTGTCATTCTAAGTGCTTATCTGATTCTGGTTGTGTTTGGTTTGTTGTGGACTCTGGACTTCAGGTGGGGTTTGCATGTGTTGGGCAGGCACTGGTTCTGGCTGTTGTTACCAGTTGCCGTTTCTATTCTTGGCGAGACCAAAGCGAGAAGATTATTTCTTCTTTCATTGTCATCAGGATTAACACTGAATCTGGTTTATTGTGTGATGCAGATGTATGGATATGTTGAGGTGACAACTGGTGGATCAAATGCTGAAGATGCTACTGGTCATATTGGCCACATTGGCTTTGGACTTGTCTACGGCATATGGGCTGCCTGGTTATTACACCTGGGGCTGATTCGGGAGGGGCGACTACGCCTGATCTTCTGGGGGCTAGCAGCTTGGTCGTATGTCATGGTGTTTTCTGCGCAGGGGCGTAGTGGTTATCTCATTGCTATTGCCCTGATGTTATGCGTGCTTTACAAATGGGTTTTCGACTTGAAAAGCTGGAAGGTCATTATCCCTGTCTCGGTTGGTTGTTTGATTGTTGTGCTAGCGATTGGTATTGGACCAGGAAAAGAGCGCCTGCAAGGGACGTGGCAGGCATTGACTCAGAAGCATGAGCTGAAATCGGCTAGTTCGCTTGATAATACCGATTATGCTTTTCTGGCGACTCTCGAACGTTTTTACATGTGGAAAACAAGTATTGAAATCTGGCAAAAACAACCTTTGCTTGGTGTAGGGACTGGCGGTTTGCCGCATGCAGTTAGTGACCTGAAAAGCGGCTTTCGTTTGACTGAAAATATTACTGTTGCTGAATCTTTCGCACATCCCCACAATCAATATATTCTTAATTTGACGCGATGGGGGCCGGCTGGAGTTATATTGCTTCTTGCCTTATTGTCAGTCTGGATGAGAGAAGGGTTTAAGGTAGACTGGCAACACTCTGTTGTTGCCCCTCTAAGTACCTTATCTGGGTTGGCTCTGGCGCTGCATGCCTTGTCATCCTCCAGTATGGAAGAACATTTTTCTGCTATACTAGCTGTACTACTGCTGGCAACAGCAATGTCAGTAAGTAGTGAGAACTCTAGAAGCACAGGGGGAAGTGATGAAATTTAAACAAATCTTAGCGTCATTTTTTCTTGCCATCATGATGATAAGCACACCGGTTTTCGCTGGTGATCATATGGTAGACATCAATAGTGCAACAGCTGAACAACTTCAGGAAGTCAAGGGCATTGGGGATAAAACAGCCATGGCAATCGTCGCATATCGCAATAAACATGGAGCATATAAAAAAGTTGGTGATTTACTGCATGTGAAAGGTATCGGCGAGAAAAAACTGGCCAAAATAAAAGATTCACTGACCATTGGTAATCAGGACGATTAACACCACGAATTAAATGAAAATGAAAAATGGCGTGGCAACTCAGGATAGATGATTGCCGCGCCTTCTTTTTTGTGAAGCATGGCAAGCCATGGGTAAGATCAAGCTATTACAAAACAGTCTGCTGGTTATGATCCACGATCTTGCGTGGATACCGCTTGCAGTTTGGCTGGCATTCTGGCTGCGCTTTAATCTTGATGTTATCCCAGTTGAATATGTCAGGCCCCTGCAAGTTCTGATTATTATCAGTCTGCCGCTCCAAGCTGTAACTTTCTGGTTTTTTGGTCTATACCGGGGCATCTGGCGCTTTGCTTCGATTCCGGATCTGTTACGTATTCTCAAGGCTGTTCTTATTGGAGCATTACTGTGTTTTATTGCCCTGTTTGTCTGGCAGCGCATGGAGGGAATACCTCGTTCTGTTCTACTGCTATACCCCTCAATTCTCATTATAGGGTTGGCTGTTCCAAGGTTGGTTTACCGCTGGCTTAAGGACAGAAACCTGAATATCACAACGTTTTCTCGTAAACGTGCATTGTTGGTTGGAGCTGGTCAGGCAGGAGAATTGTTGGTTCGTGATCTTTTGAAAAACGGGCCTTATCAGCCTGTCGGGTTTCTTGATGACTCCCAGCGAAGGCAGGGTCAGGAGATTCATGGTGTCAGGGTAGTTGGTAGTCTCTCGACTATCGAAAAAACAATTCAAAACTTCGGCGTGGAAGTTGTCTTGCTGGCCATGCCTTCTGCACCACACCAGGTCATTCAATCCGTATTAAGTAAGTGTCAAAAACATGCGATTCCTTGCCGGACTTTACCATCTGTATCTGATCTGGCGGACGGCAAGGTTGAGGTATCACGTCTTCGTAAGGTACAGATTGAAGACCTGCTGGGGCGTGAAGCTGTTGAACTGGACCAGTCAGGTATCCATGACCTTCTCGCTGCTCAGGTTGTTCTCGTGACAGGGGCAGGTGGCTCCATCGGATCGGAGCTGTGCAGGCAAGTATTGCGCTACAACCCGACTAAGCTGATTCTGCTCGATCATGGCGAATTCAATTTGTATACGATTGATAAAGAGCTTTCATCTGTTGGTACGGCTGATCATGTAAAGATGCACGCCGTGCTGGGTGATATAAGAGATGTATCGAGAATGCGCTGGCTGTTTGAACATTTCAGACCGGATGTGGTGTTTAATGCCGCTGCTTATAAACATGTGCCGTTGGTTGAAGGTAATCCGGCTGAAGGAGTGAAAACAAATGTGTTGGGGACATGCCAGATTGCCGATCTGGCGGTTGAGTTCGGTGTAAAGAAATTTCTTCAGGTCTCTACCGATAAAGCTGTAAATCCGACCAATGTGATGGGTACGACCAAACGAACTGCTGAAATCTATTGCCAGAACTTGAATCTTCGAACGGACTCAACTGCATTTGTTACCACCCGTTTTGGAAATGTGCTGGGCTCAGCCGGATCCGTAGTACCTCTGTTTCGCAGCCAGATTGAAGCCGGTGGACCAATTACAGTTACGCATCCTGAGATCACCCGTTACTTCATGACCATCCCCGAAGCGGTGAGTCTGATTCTTCAGGCGGCAACGATGGGGCAGGGTGGTGAGATATTTGTGCTCGATATGGGCGAACCCGTGAAAGTTGTTGAACTGGCTGAGCAGATGATTCGGCTTACTGGCTTTGAGCCGGGCAGAGATATCGAGATTCAATTCACCGGTTTGCGGCCAGGCGAAAAACTGTATGAAGAGCTGTTCCATGAGTCTGAGGTTTTGCAGCCAACATCGCATCCGAAGATTCTTCTTTCAGCAAGCCGGGAAGTAGACTGGCAACAGATCCAGCATGTGCTGGTTAATCTGGGCGAGTCATGTGCCAGCCGCGATGTGAACAGGTTGTATCGGGAGTTGAAAGTGCTTGTGCCGGAATTTGTTTCTGATTCTCTTGAAAAGAGTCACGGGAAAGCCATTTCCGATATTTCCAGCTGAGATCAGCGGAATGACAATAGAATGCCTGCAAGAGAAGTATGTAGAAGTCGCAGTGTTTTCACCGCTTGCCGGAACATTTACATATCGTTGGCCTGAGAGTCTGGGAGAGCCTGTAAATGGAATTCGGGTTCAGGTGCCATTCGGAAGAGGCAAACGTTTCGGTATTATTGCTTCGATTGATGCAAGCGTTGAAGCCGCTATCACATATAAAGAAGTGCTGGATCGTCTGGATGAAAAGCCGCTGTTTGATGAAAAACGGCTGCAGTGGCTGGAGCGCGTGCGTCGCTACTATCTGGCGCAACCGGGAGATCTGTGGAGCAGTGCGCTGGGCTGGGCATCGCAGGATGATATTCGCCGCTTTCGCTGTCCCGATTCAGAAGCAGTTAGCCAGTCTTGTCCCGAACTGGCCGGGCTGTTTCGCACGCGTGCAGCGCTTTCACTGAAAACCCTGATAGATAGGACCACTCAAACTTCAGGTATCCGGCATGTTATCAGCCGGGCCTGCGCAGATCAGTTGATTGAGGAAGTTCTTCCTGATCCAATGTGGGCTACGCAAAGGAATGATTCTGATTCGATGGCCGGGTTAAAGCCGACGGATGCCCAGCAGCAGGCGATTGAAGTAATCATCGGGGCAAAGCAGCGATTTCAGCCTTCCCTGCTTTTCGGGCGAACAGGTTCGGGTAAAACCGAGGTCTACCTGAATGCCGCCGAGTCGGTGATTCAATCCGGCGGTCAGGTGCTGGTGCTGGTTCCCGAGATAGGCCTTACTCCGATGTGGCTGGCACGACTGCAACAGCGCTTTGAGAAAGTAGCCCTGTGGCATTCGGCCATGACTGCGAAAGAGCGTTTAGTCGTTCGCCAGCACCTTGTTCAAACGGACATTCTTATCGGTACCCGTTCATCTCTGTTTCTGCCGCTGCCGAGACTGGCCTTGATCGTCGTAGATGAGGAGCACGATGCCAGTTTCAAACAGCAGGAAGGTATGAGTTATTCGGCACGTGACATGGCTGTTTTGCTGGCACAGGAGCTGCAAATCCCGATTGTGCTGGGATCTGCAACACCAAGCCTGGAAAGCTGGCGACAAGTGTTGAGCGGCTTTTATCAGAGACTTGATCTGCCTGATCGCATTGTGACTGACAATGCTCAGATTGTTCCGCAAGTGGTTGATATGCGCGATATTGAATCACCGGTTTCTGATACCCTGCTGACTGCACTTCAGGAAACCATGGCCGGCGGAGATCAATCCATCCTGTTTCTAAATCGCCGCGGTTATGCGCCTGCTTTGCAATGTACGGCCTGCGGAGATGTGCCTGAATGTCCATCCTGCTCGATGCGCTTGACGCTGCACAGACGCGCCGGTTCATTGAGATGTCATACTTGTGGTTACAGGCGCAGAACGCCCAAGACCTGTGAGTCCTGTGGAGAAGCCGCATTTTTGCCTCTGGGTGAGGGGACGGAAAAGCTGGAGGAGTGGTTGCATGAACATATTCCCGATCTTCGCTTCACCCGGTTTGATCGCGATGTGATTACCAGCCATTCCCGACTAGAAAAAACACTGGAACAATTTGAGAAGGGCGAGCTGGATTGCCTGATCGGCACGCAGATGCTGGTCAAAGGGCATGACTTTCCCAATGTGACTCTGGTTGGTGTGGTCAATGCTGATCTCGGCGTCAGCCTTCCTGATTTTCGTGCCTCGGAACGCTGGTGGCAGCAGATGACACAGGTGACGGGACGCGCTGGTCGTGGTGATAAGCCGGGACGAGTGTTGATTCAGACACGTATGCCGGAAGCCGGCTGGTTAAGCCGTATCTCTGAATCCGAGGCTGAATCCACTCTGAGCGAAGAGCTGCAGTTGCGGGAGATGCTCAGCTTTCCACCTTTTGCACGCTGGGTACGTATCGTTTGTTCATCAGCAAAGATTGAGCGAGCTACACAGGTGGCAACAGCTATTGTCGGTCAATGCAAAAAAATCGAGGGTCTTCAAATTGGCGGGCCGATGCCATGTCCGATGGAGCGCGTGGCAGGTAAATATCGCATCGAGGTGGTGTTGCGGGATATTTCGCGCAAGCTGTTGCCTTGGAAGCTGGAGCCATTGATTGCAGTCATGCAGGTACCAAACGATGTGCGTGTGCGCATGGATGTTGATCCGCAGGATATGATGTGATTCGCCCCCTCCTGGGTCTTACCTTTCAGGCGGGCTAAAGCCCGTCCAAATTAAATGAACTATCGCGTAGCGGGATCGCCGCTACTTGCTCCTGCCTTTTTGTAGGCACTTCGTGTGGTCCTACATCCTTCGGGTTCGCTTAAGCGAGTCCAACCCGGCTGTTCTGCTATAGATCAATCAGGTGTTAATATGAGTAATCATCATTTTCAATTTTGTGTACATATTTTTTGCCTTTATCGCTTATCGAATAAAATGTGCCTTCAGGGGCTAGAGGCCCGATTAGCAGTAACCCTTTTCTTTCTAATTGATCAATTGCTGAAATGGTTTCAAGCCTGCCATATGAGAGTGAAGTAACCATATCTTCTGAACAAAAACCAGAAATGCCTGAATCGATACAATTGGATAAGACAGCAGTCTCTACTTCAGATAGTTGATTGCTTGTAGTAACTGGCCGGGGTGGGGCTACCTTTCTCTCAAGTTGTACACTGAGGTCTGCGACACTTTTTTCCAGGCTGGCATTTTGTTCTTTCAGCTTCTCAAGCTTACTGTTCTGTTTATCAAATACGCTTGTAATCAACTGTATAAGTTCATCATTGAGTTGTTTTCCTTTAAATGCATTAAGGGTGGCCATGATGTTCATATTTCCTCCAATACTTAACTGTGTTTATGGGTTCATGATAGCACGCGAACTGGAGAGTAGTGAAAGAGTTCTTCCAGCCGTTGCAGCTTAATCGATTGAATTGTGCGGTAGTACCTGAACCTCTGAGCCTGGATATATACTTCTGACAGGGTTTTGTTGTTGGGCGTAGTATGTAATATCGGCTTCTTGGTTGAGGGTGAATATGAGTGAAAATATCATCCGTGTCGAAGGGGCGCGGGTACATAATCTGAAAAATATCAGTCTGGATATTCCGCGAGATAAGCTGGTGGTTGTCACCGGTGTGTCCGGATCCGGGAAATCGTCGCTGGCTTTTGATACGCTGTATGCTGAAGGACAGAGGCGTTATGTCGAGTCGCTTTCGGCATATGCACGTCAGTTTCTCGGCATGATGGAGCGTCCTGATGTGGATGGTATTGAAGGGCTCTCTCCGGCCATTTCGATAGAGCAGAAAACGACCAGCCGAAACCCACGCTCTACTGTGGGTACAATCACCGAAGTTTACGATTATCTGCGCCTGCTATTTGCCCGAATTGGTCAGCCTTACTGTTATGGTTGCGGTCAGCCAATCACTTCTCAACCGGCATCTGTGATTATCGATCAGCTGGAATCTCTGGACGAGGGAGCCAAGTTGCAACTGTTGGCACCCATCGCGCGTGGTAAAAAAGGCGAATTCAGAAAAGAGCTGGAAAAGGCTGGCAAAGACGGTTTTGTACGTGTGCGCATCGATGGTGAGGTGATGGCGCTCGAAGATGTGCCTGCCCTGCAGAAAAACATCAAACACAACATCGAACTGGTGGTAGACAGACTGGTGATTCGCGATGGTATTCGTACGCGCCTGGCTGATTCGGTGGAAACTGCTCTGCGTTATGGTGGAGGTCTGATGGTGGCACTCATTGGAGCAGAAGAGCATGTTTTCTCTGAGCGTTTCGCTTGTGCTGATTGCGGCATCTCCTATCCGGAAATCGAACCTCGCCTGTTTTCATTCAATTCACCTGTTGGCGCATGTTCTTCCTGCGATGGGCTGGGTAGCAAAACGGTATTTGATCCGTCGTTAGTGGTACCTGACGATTCGCTCTCAATTATTGGTGGTGCGATTGAGCCATGGGCGGGTCGTGAAACCTTCATGTATCGCCAGACTCTGGAGGCAGTGGCATCCCATACTGGTACGAGTATGGAGACACCATTCAATGAACTTTCACCTGAAGCCAGAAAGGCAATGCTCTATGGAACAGGGCGCAAGAAAATTCAGTTTATTTATGAAACACCGGGTCAGAATCGTACGGTTGAACGTCCGTTTGAAGGTGTGATACCCAATCTGGAACGACGTTATCGTGAAACATCTTCAGATGATGTGCGCGAAGCGCTGTCCAAATATATCAATACGATTGCCTGTCCGGTCTGCGAAGGTTCCAGACTGACGAAACCTGCCCGGTTCGTGCGCATTGCAGGTAAATCACTGCCCGAAATTGTCGCCATGCCATTACGTGAAGGGCAGGCGTGGGTGCAGGGTTTAAAACTCTCCGAGCAGCATCGCACGATAGCTGACAAGGTTTTGGAAGAGATATCATCACGTCTCGGTTTTATGGTCGAAGTCGGGCTGGATTATCTCAGCCTTGAGCGTACGTCAGGCACGCTTTCAGGTGGTGAAGCGCAACGTATCAGGCTGGCAACCCAGATCGGCTCGGCTTTGGTCGGCGTATTATATATTCTTGATGAGCCTTCAATCGGGCTGCATCAGCGCGATAATGATCGATTGCTTGCCACGCTCAGGCGACTGCGAGATCTAGGCAATAGTGTGATCGTGGTTGAACATGATGAGGATGCGATTCGCTGTGCTGACTGGGTGATAGATATGGGGCCGTTGGCTGGAGAACACGGAGGGGAAGTGGTGGCTGAGGGGCATTTGAAAGATATCCTGAAAGCTAAAACACTGACATCTGATTACCTGTCGGGTCGCAAAAAAGTTCAGGTTCCCAAACGGCGGAAGGTGTTGAAGAAGCATGATATGATCGGTGTGGATGGGGCATGTGAACACAATCTGCAGCAGGTGAAGGCCCGCTTTCCTCTGGCACGGTTCTCCTGTGTGACAGGCGTTTCAGGTTCTGGTAAGTCCACCCTGACCAACGACACACTGTTTCGTGCGCTGGCAAAATCCAAGGGATTGAAAACCGAACGAGTCGGTGAATATTCAGCGCTGATAGGGGACGAATTGATCGATAAAATCATTGATATTGATCAAGGTCCGATCGGGCGCACACCGCGCTCTAACCCGGCTACCTATACAGGCATTTTCACGCCCATCCGTGAGTTGTTTGCGCAAGTGCCTGAATCACGTGCACGTGGTTACAAGGCTGGTCGTTTCTCCTTTAATGTGAAGGGCGGCAGATGCGAGGCATGCCAGGGCGATGGTATTGTCAAAGTGGAGATGCACTTTCTTCCCGATGTTTATGTGCACTGTGAATCATGTCAGGGGAAACGCTATAACCGTGAAACTCTGGATATCCGCTATAAAGGTAAAACGATAGACGAAGTATTGCATATGACGGTTGAAGAAGGTCTGGAGCTTTTCTCCGCCATTCCTGCATTGAAGAACCGCCTGAGCACGTTAAATGAGGTGGGCTTGGGTTATATTCAGCTCGGCCAGTCAGCAACTACTTTATCTGGTGGAGAAGCCCAGCGTGTGAAACTTTCCAAAGAACTCGCCCGTCGTGCTACAGGTGATACGCTGTATATTCTTGATGAGCCGACCACCGGTTTACACTTCCATGATGTTGCCAAGCTTCTAGATGTACTGCATGCGCTGGTTGATCGTGGCAATACGGTGATTGTCATCGAACATAATCTTGATGTGATCAAAACCGCCGACTGGATTGTCGATATGGGGCCGGAAGGTGGTGATAAGGGCGGCACAGTGGTGATGGCTGGCACACCGGAACAGGTGGCTGCCTGTGATGCCTCGCATACAGGTCATTACCTGAAAGCAAATTTGTGATTATTCCTTTGCATACAAAATCAGCCACTAAGGGTGCATGATTTTGGCAGGCCATCCATAGCCTGCCTGGATACCCTGACATTTCAGAGCATCCTGTAATTCTGAATGGATTGCTCAAGGTCTCGCTGCTAGGTTGCTGGCATGGGTGATTTGGAAGCAAAACTGAGTGAATTGAGGGCTGCGATTGACGCGGCTGATGACGAGATTCTGGATCTGATCCGCAAGCGAGCGCGTCTTGCCGGTCAGGTGGGCGAAGCCAAACAGAATAAGGGCAATGTTCCATTTTATGTGCCCAGCCGTGAGGCATCGATTATTCGCAGGCTTTTGTCGCGCAATACCAATGCCGCGGAATCTTCCCACGAAACAAAAATTCCCGATGAAGCTATTCACGGTATCTATCGTGAAATTATCGGTGCATGTCTGGCTCTTGAGCATCCGATGACGATTGCTTACCTCGGTCCTGAAGGGACATTCAGCCATACTGCAGCTACGCGTCAGTTCGGAGCTACCCCGAAGTATCTGCCGTGCAGTTCGCTTGAACTGGTATTCGATGAGGTGGAGGCCGGACGAGCCACTTATGGCGTGGTGCCGGTAGAAAATGCTTTCGAAGGTGCTGTGACACCGACACTGGACCTGTTTGCAGATATGGAACGGGATGTATTTATTTGTGCTGAGGTGCAACTCTCCATTCATCATCACCTGTTCACCTATGCAGAAAGCCTTGATGATATTGAAGTCGTGATTTCGCACCCTCAGCCATTAGGGCAGTGCCGTAACTGGTTGGCCTCTCATCTGCCGAATGCACAACTGATGGAATCATCTTCCACGATGCGTGCAGCTCAGATTGTGGATGAAGCCAGAGTGAGTGAAAGCGGTGCGCTGGACTGGAAAAAGTGTGCAGTCATTGGCCCATACTCGATTGTAGACAAGTCGGAGTTGTCACTTGTGCAACGAAACATTGAAGATTTTCACGATAATACCACCCGTTTTTTTGTCATAGGTCAGCATGATTCACCGGCATCGGGTGAAGATAAAACATCTCTGGTGATGTCGATTAAAGATGAACCGGGAGCTCTGCATAATCTGATGACATCATTTGCCGGGCGAGGCATTGGCTTGACGCGTATCGAATCGCGTCCGTCGAAGAAGAAGCTATGGGAATATGTCTTTTTTGCCGATGTACAGGGGCACCGTGATGATGTGGCTGTGACAGATGCGATTGATGAGATTCAGTCCAAGCCGGGTGGCTTTATCAAGGTTCTGGGCTCCTATCCCGTATCCAAACCACTATAGTTTCTGAGGGAAACAAGATGTCGATAAACTGGATGGCACGGACAGTGCCGCAAACTGCAGGGCTGTATCCTTATGTGCCGGGTAAACCGGTAGAGACGCTTCTGCGTGAGAAGGGATTGAACCGGGCGATTAAACTGGCATCGAACGAAAACCCGTACGGTCCGTCTCCCAGGGCGGTTGCAGCTATGCAGACTGCCGCATCCGAAGTGCATCGCTACCCTGATGGCGATGCCAATGGCCTGAAAGAAAAACTGGCTGATTTTCACCGGGTCTCGCGCGATCAAATATTGCTGGGCAATGGTTCCAACGAAGTGCTGGAGCTCATGATCCGAACTTTTGCCGGATCTGATGATGAGGTGGTGTATGCCCGGCGTGGATTTATCGTGTATGCCTTGGCTACTCAGGCTGCAGGTGCGACAGGTATAGCTGTGCCGGAATCAGACGGCCTCTCCCATGATCTGGATGCCATGCTTGCTGCAGTCAATGAAAAAACAAAACTGGTTTGTATTGCCAACCCGAATAATCCGACCGGCACTCTGCATAGCAATGCGGCGCTTCAGTCTTTTCTTGACCAGTTGCCGCGCAATGTTGTGGTAATTATTGATGAGGCCTATTACGAATTTGTTGCTGATGCGTTGGGTGATTCGGTGCATGAGCTGAATCATCCGGGTCTGGTTATCAGCCGTACCTTTTCCAAAGCCTATGGATTAGCTGGTGTGCGTATCGGATATGCGATAGCTAACGCCGAAATTGTGGCTTTGGTGAATCGTTTCCGTGAGCCATTCAATTTGAATCTGTTAGCTCAGAGTGCTGCACTGGCAGCTCTTGATGACAGGGCATGGGTCATGGCACGTGTGTCTGAAACCAATGCCGAACGGGAGAGGCTTGAATCTGCTCTGGAAAAGATGGGTTTGTCCGGTGGCCGCTGCTTTGGCAATTTCGTGTTGCTACGCCACAGCAAGAGTGGAGAAATTTTGCACAGGCTTGAAGATCACGGCATCATCCCTCGTCCGTTGGCGCCTTATGGTATGGCTGAGTTTCTGCGTATTTCAGTTGGCCTGCCTGAGGAAAATGCGGAATTTCTGACACAGCTTGAAACAATAATGACAAGTTTGTCGGATCAGGAGAGTTCTGCATCGTGAACCCTATTCAACATCTGGTCGTGATTGGCACCGGGCTTATTGGTGGTTCGGTCAGCCTTGCCTTGAAACGGGCCGGGGTGGTTCATCGTGTCACAGGTGTAGGACGCAGTCGTGAAAACCTCGAACTTGCTCAGCAACTCGGTGTGGTGGATGACTGGACGCACGATGTTGCCAGGGCTGTTTCATCTGCCGATATGGTTCTGTTATCTGTGCCGATGAATGCTTACGAGTCCCTGTTTGCTGCGATGGCAGATCACCTGCCTGTCGGGTGTGTGGTGACTGATGCAGGCAGTACCAAACAGACGGCTATTGCGGCAGCGAAACAGATTTTACCGAACCCTGAACGATTTATTGCAGCACATCCTATTGCGGGTACGGAACAGTCAGGCGCGGCAGCCGCGTTTGCTGAGTTGTTTGATCAACGCCTCTGTATTGTTACACCCGAATCCGATTCGGATGCGGCAGCTTTGGCACGTGTGAAAGAGATGTGGCAGCAGACTGGCAGCAGGGTAGAGGTGATGAGCGCATCTGATCATGATGAGTTTCTCGCATCCGTCAGTCATTTGCCGCACCTGGCAGCTTTCGCACTGGTCAACGCAGTCAGTAAACAGGCAACAGAGACGCAGGACCCATTCCGTTTCGCGGCTGGTGGTTTTCGTGACTTTACCCGCATTGCTTCCTCATCACCGGAAATGTGGCGTGATATTGCCCTGTGTAATCGGGACGCACTGTTGCATCAGATTGAGCTATTTCAGGTTGAATTGAATGGCCTGCGTGAAGCGCTTCTGGCTGACGACGATGAGAGACTGTTAAACGAATTTGGTGCGGCTAAAGAAGCACGTGATAACTGGCTTGCCAAACATGGGGAAGGTTTATAATGGAGATCGGTGGAACACTGATTGCAGGTCCTGCGAAGGGGCCACTGAAAGGGGATATAGTCGTTCCCGGTGACAAATCGATGTCACATCGCGCTGTGATGCTGGCATCTCTGGCTGATGGTGTGACAGAAATTCATGGTTTTTTGCCCGGTGAAGATAATATTTCCACGGCTCAGGTGTTTGTTGATATGGGCGTTCGTATCGAATGGCTGAATGACGAGAAAACATCGTTGCGCGTTTTCGGAGTAGGACTACATGGTCTGAAGCAACCGGATATTGTGCTCAATGCAGGCAATGCAGGCACATGTGTACGTTTAATGACCGGTGTGCTTGCCGGTCAGAGCTTTTCTTCCACCATGACTGGTGATGCCTCGCTGCGTAAACGGCCGATGAAACGCGTTGTGGATCCGGTACGTAAAATGGGGGCAATTGTTGAAGGAAACGAGGCTGGAAATCTTCTGCCGATTACTATCACTGGTGGCAAGCTTACAGCCATACACCATGTTTCCGAAGTTGCCAGTGCGCAGGTAAAATCCTGTGTGCTGCTGGCTGGTCTCTATGCCGATGGCATCACAAAGGTTAATGAGCCGAAACCGACTCGCGATCATACTGAACGTATGCTGCCACTGTTTGGACAGCCTGTTGAAGTGGCATCTGATGGTACTATTTCACTGCATCCGACAGACAGACTGACGGCGCCTGCAGATAATGTGGTGATTCCTGCAGACCCCTCTTCTGCCTGTTTCTTCGCTGTGGCTGCAAGCCTGGTGAAAGACTCCGATGTCACACTGAAGAGTATAGGCATCAATGATCGACGTGATGGCTGGCGTCGGGTGATGTCAGATATGGGCGCTGCCCTGTTGTTGGAAAATGAAGCCAGTGTCGGTGAGGAACCTGTAGCGGATGTACGTGTCAGATCAGGTGGCCTGCACGGCATGGTTGTTAATCCTGATGATGTGCCTGATGCAATTGATGAGTTCCCCGTTCTGTTTGCAGCGGCAGCGCTTGCTGATGGTGAATTTGTGCTTGCAGATGCTGAAGAACTGCGTGTGAAAGAGTCGGATCGCATTTCTGCCATGGCTGATGCTTTGTCTGCAGCGGGTGCTGATATTACCGAGATGCCGGATGGGGCTGTGATTCACGGGCTTGCCAGTCTCAAGGGTGATGTCGATGTCGATGCACTGGGAGACCACCGCATTGCCATGGCAATGGCAGTGGCTGCACAACGGGCTGAAGGTGAGATCCGTATCCATAATGCGGCTGCGATTGCGACCAGTTTTCCAAACTTTGTGACGTTGGCTCAGAGCATAGGTATGAATGTGCGCTGGGCGGATGAGCAATAATATGTCCAGCTGGCAAGCCATAAGCGGACTGACAATTGCCATTGATGGACCTTCAGGCAGTGGTAAGGGGACGGTGGCAAAAATGCTGGCTGATGAGGTTGGCCTGCCTGTTCTGGATACAGGTCTGCTGTACAGGTTGGTTGGTTCTGTCGCATTAAGTCGTGATGTTGCACTGGATAGTGCAGATGCACTGGCTGATCTGGTGGATCAACTGTTGATGTCGATCGACTGGACCGTGGAAGGTGTTTTCCTGGATGGTGAAAATATTACCGGCAGTCTGCGTAGTGAACAGGTAGGGGAGGCTGCATCGAAGGTCGCTTCTCAGCCTGAAGTGCGTGAAAAACTGCTGGCTCTACAACATCAGCTGGCCAAGGCCGGTTGTATCATGGACGGGCGCGATATCGGGACGGTGGTATTACCTGATGCTCCTGCCAAGTTTTTTCTCACGGCATCTATACGCGAAAGAGCGCGTCGTCGTTGGGCACAGCTTAAAGATGATGGTGGGAGCACACTTGAAGCCGTGGTGGATGAACTGAAAATGCGTGACCAACGAGACCGGGAACGTCAGCATGCCCCTCTCTGTCAGGCTGCGGATGCTATTACTATCGATTCGACGACGATGCGCGTCGATGATGTGGTTGATCGTATGCTCGGAGTGCTTGAACGGCGAGGGCTGATTCAGGCAGCAGCGTGAAATAGAAACGAAACACCGGCAGTGAATGAGTGCTGCCGGATTAACACAAAACTGAATAACAATTCTATAGAAGAATTGAACTAGGACGGATAGAACAATGAGTGAAGCCCAGAACTTGGAAGAAGTACAGGAAACAACTGTAGATACACAGGAAACACCTGTAGTGGCAGAGGAAGCGCCTGCAGCGGTAGAGGAAACGCCAGTAGTAGCAGAGGAAGCAGCTGCAGAGGACACAGCTGAAGAAGAGTCATTCAAGCAGATGTTTGAGGCTTCACTGAAAGAGCAGCCCATTGTAAAACGTGGTGAAATGATCAAAGGAATGATCGTCAGCGTTAATGCAGACACTGTGACGATGGACGTGGGTGCCAAAGGTGAAGGCACTATTCCCGTCGCAGAATTTACCCAGGCTGGCATTGATGTGCCTGCCGTCGGCGAAGAAATTGATGCAATGGTTCAGTCGGTTGGCGGTGGTTCCGGAGTGGTGTTGTCCGTTCTGGCTGCAAAACAGCGTGAAGCCTGGACTGCGATTGAAACTGCATCTGAAAATGGTGAAGCGATTGATGCTATTGTGACAGCCGAAGTGAAAGGTGGCTTCCGTGTTAATCTTTCCGGTTTGAATGCATTTATGCCGCGCTCGGAAGCTGATACTGATATGCATGTCAGTGCTGATCAGCTGGTTGGTAAAGCATGTAAAGTGGCCGTTCTGGAAGCACGTCGCAGACCTGAAAACATTGTGGTTTCACGTAAAAAACCAATGTCTGTTGAACGTGATGCGCAGCGTGCGGTATTTTTTGAAAGCAAAGCCGTTGGTGATAAACTGAGTGGTGAAATTAAACGCATGGCTGATTTCGGTGCCTTTGTTGATCTGGGCGGTGTGGATGCCCTGTTGCATGTTTCTGATATCTCATGGCGTCGCATTAAACACCCATCCGAGATGCTGGCTGTCGGACAGAGTGTGACGGTTGAAATCGTTAAGATGAATGCGGAAACAGGTAAAGTATCCGTGTCCATGAAGGCCCTGCAATCCGATCCATGGGAAAATGTAGCTGTTAATTATGAGGCTGGCATGCGTTTGACCGGAACGGTCCGCCGCCTGTTGGAATTCGGTGCTGTGGTTGAGATTGAACCCGGTATTGAAGGTATGATCCATCGTTCTGAATTGAGCTGGACGAAGAATGATGTAAAACCTGCATCTGTCTTGTCTGAAGGCGATGTGGTTGATGTTGCAGTGCTCGAAGTTGATGCTGACGCCCGTCGTATCCGTCTGAGTCTGAAAGCTGTGAGTGATAATCCATGGCAGAGCTGGTTGGCTGATCATCCCATCTCTTCGCACATCACTGGAAAAATCAAGAATGTAACCGATTTCGGCTTCTTCGTACCTGTTGCTGAAGGTATGGATGGTCTGGTTCACATGGAAAATCTGTCATGGGAACAGAAAGGTGCAGAGGCACTGGCTGAATATAGTAAAGGTCAGGATGTAGAATGTGTCGTGCTTGGCGTTGATGCTGAAAAACAGCGTATTTCGCTTGGAATCAAACAGCTTTCCGGTGATCCGTTTGAATTGTTTATGTCCAGCGTCAAACGTGGTGACAGTGTGAATGGTACAGTTGCTGAACTGAATCAGGGTGGCTCGGTCATTAATCTGGCAGAGGGTGTGCAGGCATTTTTGCCAAGGCGCGAAGTACCGCGTGAACATGCGGAGCTGAAAGTCGGTGACGAAGTGGAAGCGAAGATCATCGAAGTGAATCACAAGCGCAGGCAGGTGGATCTGTCCATCCGTCAGCAGTTACGCGATGAAGAGCGTGATGCGATGCGCAACTATTCCAAGCAGGCTGCAGAAGAATCGGCACCATCTGCATTGGCATTGCAATTGCAACGCATGCTCGAAGCCAGTGAAGCTAAAAAACCGGCTAAAAAGGCTGCCAAGAAGAAATAAAAGGACTGATCAGGCCCGGATCGGCTTGCGATTCGGGCCTGATTGCCTAAGCTAGGGAGATAGTGAACCATGCTGTTCCATCATGGTTCGCTGTTTTAGAGAGGCTGGCCTGGAGGGTGTTATGACAAAATCTGAATTGGTAGATATCATAGCAGAGAAACAGGAAGGTATTACCCGGCGCGAGGCTGAGGTTGTGGTTAACACGATCTTTTCAGTGATTGGTGATGCTCTCTCAGATGGCGGGCATGTAGAATTGCGCGGCTTCGGCAGCTTTACCACGAAAGAACGCAATGAACGCCTTGGCCGTAATCCGAAAACCGGAGAATCGGTTATGGTTCCTGCTAAGGTAGTTCCTCATTTCAAACCGGGTAAGGATCTGCGTGAGAGAGTTGATCGCGCGCTTTAAAATCCCTTCATCAATGAGTGGTCTGAATTCAGTCAACTGGATTAACGTACTCCTGGTCATTGTGCTGACATCGTTTGCGACGATGTTTGCTCTGGCCAATCTTACTCCTGTTCATATTAGGTTTCTTGGCGTTTCTAGCGCATCTATTCCAATCTATGTGCCGGTTTTTATCGCATTCATGCTCGGTTTTTTCGGCGGTGTATTGTCTCTGAGTTTTTCCCGGCGCAAGCATAAACTAGAGATCGCTCGCTTGCGGGATGAAAATGAACGCTTGCAACAGGAAGTGGATAATTTGCGCAATATCCCATTGCAAGACGACGTATGAATACACTATTACTGGCGATTACCGCCATCGCACTGGTGGTGCTGCTGGCTCTGGTGTTGCGCCCATTACAAGAAGAAGCCAAGCCTGAGCAGGAAGAAGATGAACGCATCTCTCCTCTGTTACGTGGTATCAATTATCTATTGTCCGATGAGCCGGATCGCGCATTACAGGAGATGGTACAGGTGGCTCGTCTCAGATCGGAGGCTGCCGATGTGTATATGGCACTCGGTGAAATGTTCCGCTCCAAAGGTGAAATAGGTCGTGCAGTGCGCATTCACCAAAATCTGCTGGCACGTCCGGATCTGCCAAAGTCGATGCATTTACAGGCACATCTGGCTCTGGCTATCGATTTTCAGACTGGTGGTTTGCTTGATCGAGCCTTGTATCAATATCGCAAAGCGCTTGATATTCAGTCTGATCATGCTGGCGCATTGGAAGCAAGCCTGCGAATTCGCGAGCAGAGTTCCGAGTGGCTTGCTGCTGAAGAGCTATTATCGCGGTTGGAGCAGGTGCGCAGGGAATCTTATGGATCTCACCGCGCCTATCTGTTTTCCGAGATGGCCAGGCAATGCTGTAACGAATCTGATTATGAAGGTGCACATGGTTATGCTGACCAGGCAATGGCATTGGACCAGTCGTGTGCACCTGCCCGAATGGTGGAGATTGAGTTGGCTCTGAGGGATCATGATTTTGATAAAGCCGGAGTCGGTATTTCTGCACTCAGGGAACACTCCCGCGAGCATTTTCCTCTGATTATTCAGATATTACTTCAATATGATGATTATTACAGTTCAGAAGGTGTGAATCTGCTGCATGCATTCTGGCAACAGGGAAGGGATGCAGAGCTTGCTCTGGCATGGATGGAGGCTGTAGGGCGGGATCGCTCAAGCGCGGAAGCGCAGGCCTTGTGCGCAGAACTAGGTTTTGTGCCCAATTCACTGCGCGAATCACTGCGTTTGAATGCAGTTCTTGGTGACGAGTCCGATGCACATGCCCGGTTTTCCAGACAGTGGCGTAAAAGCGCCAAGAACTATGCCTGTGAGCAATGTGGTGTTGAAGTGGTAGAGGTGCGCTGGCAGTGCCCTCAATGCCATTCATGGGGCACGCTGCATCCGAAGTCCGAGGAGAGTATTTAATGCCGGATAACAGAATGAAAGACAGACTGATGGTGGCTCTGGATGTTAACCACCGCGATGCAGCACTGGCTATGCGTGATCAGCTTGGTGATTCAGTAGGCTGGTTGAAAGTGGGGCTGCGCCTGTTTGTGGCTGAGGGGCCCGAGCTGGTTCGTGACTTGAATACGTCGCATAAGCTGTTTCTTGACCTGAAATTTCACGATATTCCTAACACTGTAGCTCAGGCTGTCGAAAGTGCCGGTGGTCTCGGTGTGGATATGATCAATGTGCATGCCGGTGGTGGGGAAGAGATGCTCGCTTCTGCTGCAAAAGCCGCAGCCAATTTTCCGGATATGAAGTTGATCGCAGTGACTGTGTTGACTAGTGATCCGATGCCGAAAGAGCAGGCGCGGGTTGTGGCACTGGAGCGTGCAAAGCTGGCGCATGATGCAGGCCTTGATGGCATTGTCTGCAGTGTGCATGAAGCTGCCGCGATTAAACAAACATGTGGCACCAATTTTATTACTGTTACCCCGGGTATCCGCTGGGGTGGACAGGATACTCAGGATCAGAAACGGGTGGCCGATCCTGCCTCTGCAATTACGGGTGGCTCCGATTACCTGGTGGTAGGGCGTCCGATTCTGCATGCGCCGAACCCGCGTGATGCAGCTCTGGAAGCTCTGGCGATGATGGAGTCTGTGACTGCCTGATGAGTCAAAACAATTACGAATCAACGCTAGCCTCATATTCCTGTCGTACAGCTGATTCTCGCGGACGTGTATATGACGAGCCTGAATCCCCGCACCGCAACCCTTTTCAGCGTGATCGTGACCGTATCATTCATTCTACGGCATTTCGCCGCCTGGAATACAAGACTCAGGTATTTGTAAACCATGAAGGGGATCATTATCGCACGCGGCTGACGCACTCCATTGAGGTGGCTCAGATTGCCCGTTCTATCTGCCGCTCTATGCATCTGCATGAAGATCTGGCCGAGGCGGTGGCATTGGCACACGACCTTGGCCATACGCCTTTCGGTCATTCTGGTCAGGATGCTCTGGATGAAGTGATGAAGCCATACGGAGGATTTGAGCATAACCGCCAGTCACTGCGCATCGTAGAAGAGTTGGAGCATAAATACGCGGCTTTTACCGGTTTGAATCTCTCCTATGAAACCCGCGAAGGCATTGTGAAACACCATTCAGCTTATGACACGCCGAAGAACATTGATCTGGCACATTATAATCTGCATGAACAGCCAGCGCTGGAAGCACAGATAGGAAACCTTGCTGACGAGATTGCCTATAACAATCACGATATTGATGATGGTTACAGGGCCGGCATGCTCTCTATTGATGAGCTGATTAAGCTTGAGCTGTTCGGTAGTAATTATGAAAAAGTGGAAGCAGAATTCCCTGATGCATCTGAACGTTTGAAGGTGAATGAAACAGTACGTCATATGATTAATGATCTGATTGTCGATGTCATTGAAGAAACCCGCCATCGTATCAGGGAATTGAATGTTAAAAGCTTTGAGGATGTACGCAGGTCTCCGGCACCACTGGTCGGTTTCTCAAAACATGTGCGCCGTATGAATGGTGAGTTGAAGAAGTTCCTGTATAAGAATATGTACCGTCATTACCGCGTAGCACGCATGGCCAATAAGGCAGAGCGGGTGATTCGCGAAATCTTTGAAGTGTACATGGATTGTCCTGCCATGTTGCCGGAAAATCAGCAGGATGAAATGCGCATGGCTAAAATAGTTGGTGGTCTGACCGATGTTCGCCAGGCGCGCATCATTGCAGATTACATTGCCGGCATGACTGATCGTTATGCCCTGGAAGAGCACGAGCGATTGTTTAACGTGAACGTCCGTCCATAATTTGTGTCCGCATTGATTGTTCAGTGCGAAGAAAATAATTTCCCGCATCAAATGTACTACAGCTTTTCGATATATCCGTGTTTTGTTGGGTTCTGACTAAAAGAGGGTGAGGGGTAAGATTATTACTGTTCTTTCTGCTTGGGGAAGCATAGCGATCTCTGGTAACGGTTTATTTTCTGAATAAGCGTGAGAAAAAACCTTTTGTAGATTTTTCTTCTTTAGGTGCTTTGATCAGGATGACGGAAATATTATCCGGGCCTCCTGCTTCATTTGCCAGACCAATCAGACGCTGATTTGCAGCGGGTAGATTGTCCCAATAATGCGTCAGTGTGGCATGAATAACTTCATCGGAAACTACGTCAGTGAGCCCATCTGAGCACATCAGATACAGGTCTCCTTCGAAAACCATATCTTCAACGATATCAGCTTCGACATTTGCCTCCACGCCGAGCGCGCGGGTGACCAGGTTTTTGATTGAAGAGTTGCGCGCATTTGCCGCGGTGAGTAGTCCGCGACGAACCTGTTCATGGATGAGTGAGTGATCTTCAGTGACATGCGTAAGGATATTGTCTCTGAGTCTGTACATGCGTGAGTCGCCAACGTGTGCTGCAGTGATGCGGTCACCATAAAAGGCTGCTGCGAGTACTGTGGTGCCCATGCCTGCACATTCTTGTTGTGTGCTGGCAGTGCTGAAAATGGAGTTGTTGGCTTGCAGGATAGCATCGCGCACCAGTACAGACTCTTCGGTGAATCCTGTATGTTCATTAATCTGGGCTGTGGGCATTTGCAGGATTTTTTTCTGCACTGTTGTTGTGATGATTTCAACAGCCATGCGGCTGGCAACTTCACCTGCATTATAGCCGCCCATGCCATCAGCCAGGACAGCCACGCCGTGAGTCAGGGAGACGCCAACATAATCTTCATTATGTTGGCGTTTTTTGCCGACATCTGTCATGGCATGCATTTCAAGCGGTATCACTGACCCTTCTCCTGCTTGCCGATTTCACGCAGGCATTGCTGAATTCTTGCCAGGGTTTCGCTGGCAGTAGGGATGCGTAGATCCACCTTTTTGGACAGCAGTTGGTCAATCAATATGGCGACAGAGGCGGGTATCTCGGGTTTATGTTTCAGTACACTGATATGTGGCTCTTTGGCGATTTTATACATCAGTTTGCTGATTGACTCGGCACGGAAGGGACGCTCTCCGCAGGCCAGTTCGTAGAGCATGACGCCAAGGGAGAACAGGTCTGATCGGCCATCAAGTGTTTTGCCGGAAAGCTGTTCGGGAGACATATATGACGGCGTTCCGAGTACTACCCCTGCTTTGGTTTTGCTTGAATCATTGATATGCGCAATGCCGAAGTCTGTTACTTTTACGGTTTTGTTTTTCAGAATCATAATATTGGCCGGTTTAATATCGCGATGGATGACGCCGTGATCATGAGCGTATTGCAGAGCTTCGGCCACTTTGGCTGAAATTTTAAGTATGGTCACCAGAGGTAATAACTTCCCTTTCTTGGTGTAGGGTACAAGGTCAATGCCGTTGAGATATTCCATGGCAATATAAGCCAGGTCGTGCTCATCGCCGGCATCGAAGATCGTGACGATGTTGGGGTGGTTGAGCATGCCGGCTATTTCAGCTTCGTGGAAAAAGCGTTCCTTGATCTCTTCGAGTTCATCGGCTTCGAACTCCTGAGACAGGGCCATTGTTTTAATGGCCACCTGACGGTTGATTTTCGGATCACGCCCCAGATAAACCGTACCCATGGCACCTTTACCCAGTTCACTGACTATTTCATAGCGTCCCAGGGTGGGGCTTGTGCCACCGCTTTTCAGGATTGTAGATAAACCGATGCTTGAGTCGGCATTTGAAACGGTGTCTTTGGCGCTGTTGGCACTGATCAGGCGCGCTTGAATGTCTTTATAGGAGGCGTTGAACTTGCTGATATGCTGATACACATTGACTGCTTCGCCATACTGACGCTTGCGTTCAAAAGCCAGAGCCAGGTCGTATAGCACGGGTAACATGGATTCATCCAATGGGCAGATAAGAAACTTTTCGAAAGCCTTCTCCAACATGTTCTGACTCTGAAATGAGAGGCCAAGCATTTTATTGGTTTCATCAGGGTTGGATTCAAAGCTGTGGTGATGATCTTTGATCGTCAGATACTGTTTTAACGCGTATGCCATATGACCGAAGCTGAGTAGCAGGGCTGCAGTGACGGTCTGAATCCATATCAGCTGACTGGTTAGCAGGAACAAGCCTGCTGCCATGATGAGTATGAACAGCACTATCAATAGAGTAATGGCTGCTCTTATGGGGATTCGAGGTAGAATAAAGGTCATATAGAAAGCGACAAGTAAGAGCAATAGTAATTCACCCAGCGTAGCCCATGCGGGACGTTTGACGAATTCTTCGTTAAGAATACTTTCCAGCACATGGGCACTGAATTCACTACGGGATACACCACTTTTCAAAGGCGTAGAGAATCTGTTACCAGACTCCTGACCTGAGTTTATGAGTACGATTTTGTTTTTGAAAAGATGGTCGGATATTTTTCCGCTGAGTAGATCCTGCAGCGTATATGTGGGAAAAGAATTATCGATGCCTGAGTAAAATGGCGGAAAAATTCGCGCACGCGTATCAATAATAATATTTGCCGCGCCAAGTTCAATATCTACCCCGAGATTGATTCGAAGATCGTCTAATGGAATATTCTGCACCTTGGCAGCCAGGGCCAGTGACATGGATGGGAAATACTGGCCCGCATACTCAATGATGAGTGGTTCGCTTCTGACTATGCCATCAGGGTCATCCACAATGGTCATGTGGCCCAGTCCAGCTGCTGCTTCAGTTAGTTCGCGATAAGGATAACGCAGGTTCATGGCCGGTAGTGGCGTGGCATTTACATCAAGTAGATTGATCTGCTTGAGGGTGGCCCGTCTGACGTAGTTGGGTAGTGCGATACTGCTTGAGTTACTGCTGCTGCCTGAATCAAAGAACATCGGCATCAGTGTGTTGCCTGAGAGCTTGACAGCCCTGCTCAGTCTGTTGGGCTGATTCGTCCCATTCGCATCAGGTTCACTGAACAGGGTATCTATGGCAATAAAACGTGCTCCGGCGTCGGATAGCTTTTGAACTGATTCGGCAATGAGAGACTGTAGTTGATTCTGATCTTTTGCGATTGCATTGAGCAAAACAATATTGCCGCCGGGGGGGTGAGAGTTGGTCTGAATGGCCAGGTCGTAAGCATTCAGTTCCATTTTTCTTAGTAATGAAAAGTCGCTGGTATATGCTGCAATAAACAACACGGAAATAATGACGCTTATAAACCAGTCTGATTTCCAGATCGCGCCATAATTCAATGGATAATCCCCTCCGTTTTGATGATTATACCTGTGCTCAGACAATCAGCTATATTGTCAATATTGTCCTGACGGCGCAATAGGCTCCGGTCAATAAACTGGGGATGAGCGGGTGTGGCTATTTGAAAATCACGCCGATGAAAAAAAAGTGCACTGAGACGTATTGACAGGGCCATTGCTGCTCCGTACGGTTCGCCGCGCTTAATCCCCGATAGTTCAGTTGGTAGAACGGTGGACTGTTAATCCATATGTCGCAGGTTCGAGTCCTGCTCGGGGAGCCATATATAAAAAGGGTCGGTTTTTACCGGCCCTTTTTTTGTACCCTGCTTGGGGGCAGACATAAAATAAATATGTCAGTCTATATGGTTCTCGCCTTTATGGGCGATATTGCTAAACAAACCATACAGTTCAGTATGTTGATTAACAAAATTTAATACGTTATTGTCCGAAATTGTATCTATTTGATTCACTGTGACAGGGAAGTGGCTGGGGTGTACGATGAATATTTATTTTTCAATAAATAAAATAAAACCGATGCTTGCAGCAATGCTGCTGCTTGCTGTGTGCAATGTGCCTGTTGCACAGGCGGAGATTGGTGACCGCTTGAAGGTAACGCCTTCAAAAGCGTCATTATATGCCGGACCATCAACAACTGCTTCGCGCCTGGTCAGTTTGCGTGGTGGCGATCAGATGGTCGAGATGGAGCGTCAGGGCTCATGGGTCTTTGTGGCAGTGAAAAGCACTGGTGCACAAGGCTGGATTCGTTCCTCGCAGGTACATAAGGCAACTGCGAAGCGGGTGGTCAGGAAAGCATCCAGACGTTCTTCCGCCAGGTCTTCTGCCAAGACGGTTGCTGTCGCAGTCAATGAACCTGATATCATGTCTACCTCCAGGCAGGTTTCCCTGCTCGATAAAGGCTTTAAAAATGGCGTGATGTTTGAAGGCACAGCAGGCACGCATGAGCATTCATTTTTCTTCGATTCGCCACTGGATAGCAGGATTGTAAATGGCAGATTCAGGCTTCTGTATCGTGCCTCTCCAGACATTCACAAGCAGGCCAATGTTCGCGTTTCTGTAAATGGCAAACCATACAAACAGGTGGGGCTCTCCGGCGATGGCGGTTTGCATGAGCTTGATATTATGCTGCCGGCATCTGCGTTCCGTGGTGAGCATGCGAAGGTTACAGTTCGTAGCACGCTGCTTGTGACAGAGGATCGCTGTTTTGATGACCGCATCAATGGTGCGTTCCTGCATATTCTACCTGAATCATCTCTGACCATCGCTTACCAGTCGGTTGAGCGTTCGATCCGTGATGCGTGGCGTATGCTGCCGCAAAAAGTGTCGATCAGTATTTCTGAAGGTAACCTGAGCCAGGGTCAGTTTGCATCAACACTTGGTTTGATGGCGCTGTTGGTTGAGAGTGGTAAAGAGGTTTCTATTAAGCGTCTGCCTGAAATAGGTGATATCGTTGTCGCTCCGAAGACCGAGTTGGAAAGACTTATTGACCTGAAGCGCTTGACTGTGGGTAAAGGCGGAACAGTTGCAAGTATGGGGCGGGCGCTTGATCACGTCAGTAATCTTGCGCTGATCAGGCTGCAGAACAGGTCTGCCATTGTTGTGACTGACCCTTACGATGTTCAGCCTATGTATCTGTTGAGTAATGAGTGGAAACTACTCAGTGCGGGCCAGCAATATCGTGTGTATAGACCCGATGATCTGCGTATCAAGCTGGGTCTTCTCGGTACAGAGGGCGATGCCGGTTATTACTCCTTGCCACTGACCAAGCTGGGGTTTGAACCCGGCGTTAAATACATTACCCGTGAAGCAAGCTGGCAGATGGTTATTGCTCCATTTACACTGCCAGTGGGTACCAGACCTGACTTTCTGAGTCTTAATATCATTGCGCCGGTGCGTTGGGAAAATGACCCGACTTACGAAATGTACGTATTCCTGAATGACGTTATGATTAAGTCAGCACGATTGGAAAACAACGGTTTGATGCAGAACTTTACAGTCAATCTGCCCTCAGAATATCAGAAACAATACAATGATATTCGAGTTGTTGTGCAGCATGATGTGGAGCAGGGTGATTGCCGTGGTGTAATGCCTCACGATTACATTCAGATTACCCCGGACAGTGCCCTAGTGGTGAAAAAGAACGAAGATGCAGCACCTGCTAAGTTCTCTGATCTGACCAACTATTTCTCGCAGGGTTTCGATACATATCTTGAAACCTCATACCTGCAGAATCCGGAGCGTGCGTTGCACCTGTTGGCACGTCTGTCTGCCGACTTCCCGTTGCTGATTGATCACACCAGACTTACCTTTGCGGGTCCCGGCGATGTGCTCAGCCCGGGCAATCCATTTGTAGCTGTGGGTAATTTCGCTCTTGCAGATGATATGGAGGCGCCGGTTCGTTTTGATAAGGGTCGAGTGAAAATTCTTTCGCCCAATGGTGAAACCTATTTTGATGTCAGCGAACTTTCCAAGATTACGGTTGCAGAAATTGTTAAGGCTCCGGCAGCGTATGGACTTTGGGTAAATCCATCCAGTGCATCTGATATCGCTGTTATGGATAGGCTGGATCTGACCGAAGATGATGTGGCTTTTATTGACTCTATGGGCGTGATCAAAACCCTGAATAGCAGGGAGCCATCTCTGGCGCAGGTATATTATCCTGACGTGGAAGACTGGTTCGATGTGTTGGGTAAGTACCGCTTCTGGCTGATGGTATTGTTGTGGTTCCTGCTGACTATGGTTGTGGTATACCTCTATCGTATGTCCAGAGCTAACAAGGTTGCCCGTGAAGAAGACGATGCGCTCTATCAGGCTGAGGAAGAGCGTATGCAGGGTGGCGCTGCCGCGTATATGCATGAGGATCATACCGTTCATCCGGGTGATTCACTGGATCATCTTGATGAGAAAAGGTAGTAGCGGCTATGGGCCAGTCCGGAGGTGGGGCTAAGCCTCGAATTGGTGAATTGCTGGTGAGCGCGGAGCTCATCAGCAACGACCAATTAGAGCAGGCGCTTCTTCATCAGAAAACAGCGGGTGGAAGGTTAGGCGATATTATCCTGGCGAACCGCTGGGTGACTGCTGTTGACTTTTACAGTGTTCTTACTGATCAGTTCCGTAAGGGTCGAATTGGCGATCTGCTGGTTGAACGGGAACTGATCAGCGAAAGGCAGTTGCTCGAAGCGATTGAAACCCAGAAACACTGGGGGACCCGGCTTGGTGATATTATTCTGGCCAGAGGTTGGGTGAAACCCTATCTGATGGGAGAGGCACTGGCAGAGCATTTTGATAAACCAAATGTTGATCTGCTGAAAGACCGACTCGATGAGTCACTGCTTAATCGTAATGATCTATCCACCTATTCCGAGAACCTGTTTGTGCCGTGGCGCCGCGAAGGCGGTCTGCTTAAGGTGGCTGTGGCGGATGTGAATCCGAAGCTGCTTGAAATGGTGGACGAGATAGTAGATGAACCCTTTGATTTTGTTATTACATCAAAGTTCGACATTATCTGGGTCTTACAGGAAATCGGTAACCAGTTCTATACTGAAAAAGCGGTACATGAACTGGCAAACAGTAAACCTGAATTTTCAGCTTCTGAAGTGTTTACGGTTAAACAGCTTATTTTTCTATTTATCTCGATGACCCTGAGTGTTATTGCCATATCGTACTGGCCTGTGAATTCGCTTGTGATTATCAATGTGATTATTTCAGTGTTTCTGCTGCTCAATTTTGGTTTGCGCATTGTGCTGACGTGGGTGGGTGGAGACAAACACTTCGATAATCTGGTGACAGATGAGGAAGTTGTGGCAGTTGATGAAAGCACATTGCCTGTCTATTCAGTTTTGTTGCCGATGTATCATGAATCGGCAACCCTGCCTAATATTGCTCAGGCACTACGTTCGCTTGACTACCCACTCTCCAAACTCGATATCAAGCTGATTCTCGAGCACGATGATGATGAAACGATTGAGACAGCAAAAGAGCTGGGCTTAGAGGGTATTTTTGAGATTATCCGGGTACCTGATTCACTACCCAAAACCAAACCCAAGGCATGTAACTACGCACTTCATTTTTGCCGCGGTGAGTTGGCAACTATTTACGATGGTGAAGATGCACCTGAGCCTGATCAGCTCAAAAAAGCTGTAATTGCATTCCAAAAAGCACCTCAGAATACGGCAGTTATTCAGGCCAGATTGAACTATTTCAATGTTGCAGAGAACTGGCTTACCCGTATGTTCACCATGGAGTACTCGCTCTGGTTTGACTTTTACCTGCCAGCTTTGGACGCCTTACGTATTCCTATTCCATTAGGTGGGACTTCCAATCACTTTAGAATGAATGTGTTGCGGGAAATGGAGGGCTGGGATCCTTATAATGTCACAGAGGATTGTGACCTTGGTGTGCGTCTGACTCAGGCCGGTTATCGTGTGGGTGTATTAAACTCGACAACATTTGAAGAGGCGAACAATTCGATTCCGAACTGGATTCGTCAGCGCTCCCGCTGGTTGAAGGGATATATGCAGAGCTACCTTGTTCATATGCGTAGTCCAATTCTGCTGTATAGAAAACTGGGCCACGTCGGTTTTTGGGGCTTTCAGTTTTTCATTGGCGGCACGATTGTCAGTGCCTTGCTTACACCGGTTATGTTCCTGATGTATATCCTTTGGCTGGCTACCAGCACGACAGCCTTTGATCCCTATTTTCCGCCGATCGTATTGTATATCACGCTGTTTAATCTGCTGATTGCCAATGGTTTCCTGATTTATCTATTTATGCTTAGTGGCTTCAAGCGCAGGTATTTTTCACTGATCCCATGGGCATTGACGGTACCAATGTATTGGCTGTTACAGTCATGGGCTGGTTACAAAGGTTTCTGGCAGCTGATTCATAATCCGTTTTACTGGGAGAAAACCCATCACGGATTGACCACGTTTGAGGTAACACACGATATCGATGCCAGTAAAACCCCGGTTCGAACGCCTGCGCCGTCACGCGCTGGAGCGAAATAGTGCAACAGATTTTGAATAGAACGGGTCTGGAAGGGAGATTCTTTATTTCTCTTCTGACGTTGGCACTGACGATAGTGACGATATGGTTGCTTGCCAACGGCTTTATCTCAGACAGTGCTACCGAGCGCTGGGCTACAGTCATTGCAGCATTGGGAGCCCAGGAAGTGGTGTTGGAGAATTTCACCTTCCTGGCGCCGCATTTGCCGCTCTATCTTCTGGTTCCATTTTATTATATTCCAGGGCTTGAAGATGGCGGTGCGCCATATTTGCTGTCGATCATTGCTGCTGCATTTCTTCTCTTTCTCTGGGCACATCACTTGCGGGAAGTGGAGCTGAGTCAAACCAGGCTCGCCATGCTGGCTGTACTTGTGGTTATTCACCCGGGCTTCTTGTGGGCGGCAACCTCAGGCTCTCATATTGCTTTGAGCATGGTTGCATTTTATCTGCTTTACCGTGGATTCCAGCATATTATTTCAGACCACGATATTCACTCCTATATTTCACTAGCCGTCACATTCGTAGCATTCTTTTTTATCGATGGCTCGGCGGTATTTATTTTTGTGGCACTGATCCCGCTGCTGGTGGTGATTGCTCCGCTTCGCACCATCATGGTATCTCCTGTGGGCCTCTATCTGATTGTGGGGACACCCTTTGCCTTTGCTGTTGCAACCTGGGCCTATTTGAACTGGATTTTTGAAGGTTCCTTCATGCACTTTATTGAGCATGCAGACTCAGCCTTTCTTGGGGGCATGCTGTATACCAATGAGTATCCGTGGCTGCTGGATTATGGCGGCCAGTTCTTTAAACCACTGCTTGCTGCTACGGGTTATCTGCTGATTGCTTATCCGGTGTCGGTATATCTGTTGCTGGATACCATCAACAATAACTACCGTTTCCGTGCTTCGTTCGTGCTGCTGCTGCATCCGTTGATCGCGATTGCGATTGCCACGAGTCAGTATTACCTGACACATCCATTTGAAATACTGGCATTGATCAGTGCCGGCCTGATGGCTGAGTTGACCTATGTGCGAATGCAGACTCGTAGGGAGTTTTTTTTCCTGATCGTGTTTATGGTTGTCAGTGTCGTGGGTGGCTGGTGGTTATTTATCGAAACTGCAAATCCGCAGATGACGCAATGGGTTCAGTCGCTCACCGGAAAACATACTGCTGATGCCAGTAAAGATGGTGATCTGCAGGTTGGTTTGTGGTTGAAAAACAACAGATTACCAACGCTGGTCTATGAAAGAAGTGCATTCAAGGTTGTCGCTGCCCGAGGGGATGCTGAAGGTTTGGTACTCTCTTTTTCCCATGACTTTAAATCTGCCATGCGTGAAAGGCACCCGAATGTGCGACAGATTGCAGTTCCTGAACCTCATTCCATATCGGGAAGACGTGACTGGATAAATATTCGTTATCCTCACCTCTATGACCATGGCATGGATGGTTTCCGTCTTGTCTATGATAATCTCGGTTGGCGCGTATACAGGAAAGTCAGTGGCTAGACCGGCTATTTTTCCTGCGATAACAGCGGTGATGGTCTCATTGCTTGTTATTGGCTGTGCCGGCGATGGACTGAAGAATGATCGTATGTTGCGCGGTTTTAATGCCTTGCAGCACAAGAATGTTGCATGGGATGATGCCCGGGCGCAAAAATCAGTAAAAAAACTTGCGGCAATGGGATCCAATGCTGTTGTTTTTATCCCCTTTCTTGAACAGAAGAGTGCGAGTTCACTTGAAATCAGTAAGTCTGCAGCAGTGACAGATGCGCAACTGCGTGCTGCGGTACGCCATGCGAAAAAATACGGTTTGAAGGTAACGATTAAACCGCAGATCCTCATTCCCGGCTCATGGGCAGGCGCAATCAAACATAAGGATGAACATAGCTGGCAGGCATGGTTCGATAGTTATTCCAAGCGGATAATTGAACATGCACGTTTTGCAGCTGAACTGCGTGTTGATTCATTTGTGATTGGTACGGAGTTATCACAAGCTGCCAGGCATGTGCCTTGGCCCAGGTTGATACGCCAGCTGCGTGATATCCTGCCCAAGCCAATTATCCTGACTTATGCGGCGCATAATATTGACGGTTTGAAAGCATTTCCGTATTGGCAGGACTTGGATGCAGTTGCTTTAACATTATACCCCTCATTAGGTGATTCTGGTAGCAAGGAAGAGATGAAGTTACATATAGATCAGACGGTGGAAGAGCTCCGCCTTGCTGTAGCTGAAATCAACCTCCCATTGTGGGTGCTGGAGATTGGCATGCCTTCAGCCGCAGGTGCTTCTGCCCGGCCCTGGGAGTGGCACAATTTAAAAAGTGCGAAAGTTGATCTGAGCTTACAAAAAAATGCATTGGATCTATGGTTGAGATCACTTGATCAAGCCTGGGTGAATGGGGTGTTTGTCTGGGCGTGGTACAGCGATATTGGAGCTGGCGGTGCGCAAGATGCTGATTACACACCGCAAAACAAGCCGGCAGAAAAAATGATCAGACGTTATTGGAAGTCTTGAGGGAAGGGGCACTATGAGTCGAGTGACTGGAAACAACAGAAAGCAATTGACGCTGCTGGCGGCACTACTCACCGTTATTCTGTCCATATCGGGAAAAGCCGATGCGGGTGTCGGTATGCTAGAGCAGGGAGAGCATCTCATCACCGGTAATTTGAATTTTACTGCTGCCGATAAACACTGGGACGTTTCGCGCAATACGATTGATAGCATCTGTAAAGCCAGGAATTTTGGTGCGACAGTGGGTTATGAGTACGGCTGGTCATACTTTCATACTGTTTATGCCAACATTGGCATGGGTTATCGCAGATGTGGCCAACGTGGTCTTCCCGGGCCCGGTGTTCTGGTTACAGGTAATGCAAAGGGTCTGGCAGATATTGAGTTGGGTGTGAGAACTCGTTTTTCCGGGCACTATCTGGACAGTGCTGCATGGGAGGCATTCCTGATTATTCCTACAGGATATAATAATGGGCCATCAGCGCTTGGTAAGGGAGCGCTTGGTGCAGGTTTGGGCGTCCTGTTCTCATCTGATCCGAGTCATAACTTCCCGTTCAGAACCTGGCGGGTGAATTCAAGGAAATGGGGTTGGAAGGCCGGTTCCAAGTTTACCTATTTCTTCAGTGGTAAAGGTAATACTTTGCGCTCGTATGCGGCTATTCAGTACGCGGTAACAGAAACTGACTTTGTCAGAACCGGTGATTACTTTGATCTGCGTCTGATAAACAGTATCGGCTTTGCCAACAGAGGCGTACAGAATGCAATTTTTGTTAATCAGGCTGTGGGTAGCATTACCAGTTCGGACCAAACCTCTATTCAGATCAGTTACACCCACTCGTTTATCGGTACAGGGTGGAGTGCAAATATTCTGTTCGGCAAGGCCCTGTACGGGCGTAATGCTCCGATTTCGTGGTATACAGGGCTTGGTGCCAGTTATAGGTGGAGAGATTAAATAATGGCTGATAGAAAATCCTTATTTGTCCATCTGGCAGCCTTGTCAATGATGACGGTCTCAGCCAGTGCCTGGCTGTTTGCGGCAGAGGGCGATGTTTATCAAATGATGAACTCATCCGGCTTGCATCAAAGTCCTGATGACTCATCTGATATTGTGGCTACTGCACAACGGGGTGAGCGGGCAACGGAACTGGAAAGTAAAGGCGCCTGGAAAAAAGTCATTCTGCAGAGCGGTGACGTTGGCTGGACATATACGTCATCACTGGATCTTGTGCCTTCATCTTTGCAGGCGAAAGGCGGCCAATGGAATGATGTGGAGTCGCGTGCCAAACAGGGGGCTGACTCTAGCTGGGCTGCGACTGAAACTGATCTGGCTGGCAAGGCTGCTTCTGCAACCCTGGCTCAGGGTGACGTTGTGGTGGCCTTTGATCTGGATGAACCTGTCGTACTCCCGGTTAAGGGGCTGGATGCAGTTGATGGAGAGCAGTCGGTCAGGGTGATCGAAGATGCACCTGTGGAAACCAATCAAACTGTACAGAGTAAAACTGCTGGAGAGGTTGATGTTGCAGAGCCGGTAGCTGTTGAAGCTGCTGCTGAAGAGGTGACAAACACGCCGGCATCACAGCAGTCAGTAGATACAATTGATCAGAGCGAGATGACTAAAGCTGATCAGCCTGCTGAGTCGGTACAGCTTGCTGATTCAGCAGATTCTGCCTCAGAACAGCAAGTGGTTGAAGTGATTGATCAGGAAATAATGACTGAAGCTGCTCAGCCAGCTGAACCCGTACAGCTTGCTGATACGGCAGAGCCGGTCTCAGAACAACAGCCGCTTGAAGTGATTAATCAGAATGTTGTTGCCGAAGCTGAACCGGAGCAGTCGGTTGAACAGGTTCAGCTTGTTGATACTAAAAAGGATCAGACTGCACCTGCGCAGGTTGCAGAACAGCAGCCAATACAAACGATAGATCAGAATGATTCAGCGAATGAAGTTGTAGCAGAGCCTGTTGAAGTGATTGCACATGAAGCTGTAGTTGAAGAGAAACCTGCTACTGCTGAACAAGCAGCTCCTGAATCAGCAGTCGCACCTGTCAATGAGACTGCGCCAGTTGATGAAACATCTATGGCCAGGGTTGCTGTTGATGCTCCTGCCGAAGCTGTGGCGGCCGACGAGATAGTAGAAACTGCCGATGAGCCCCTGGTCGAGGAAGTGGCTTCAACTCAGGAAGCCTCAATGTTGCCGGGTGATACTGCCGGAGCAGAAGAGCAGGTTGTGAAAACTACAACCATTCGCTCAGGGCCGGGCTCACTATATGATGTGCTTGGATGGGCAGGAACCGGTGCCCGGATTGAGACACTGGAACAGCAGGGTTCATGGCTGAAAGTGCGCATGAGGGATAGTGGCAGAGTCGGTTGGATTGAAGCTGATGCCATGCATGCAAGCTCAGAGCCGCAAATGGATATGGTTGAATCAAAACCTGAACCGATGGCTGTAGAAACTACACCGCTAGATACACAAGCCGACGAGAATGAAGTTACCGTATTTGAAGCCAAACCAGAGGCTACTGCTCCAACTGCCGAGACGCCTGTAGAAAAGAGTGTTCCTCAAACGGCGATGAATCAGGAGGTCTCAGTTACTTCTGATCCCGCACCTGTAGTCGAAGTTGTACCACAGCCTGAACCTGTGCCTACCGAAGTTGCACCTGTAACGCCGCACTCTTCTGAAAATGGAGTTACTGTTTTTGAAACGAGCCAGACCACTTCTGCGAAACTTGAACCACTGAAAGCTAAAGAGAGTACAACTGTCGTGGATTCACAGGCAGTAGCCCCGGTCAAACAGGACATCGCTGCTTCACCCGCACCAGAACCACAGGCCGTTGAAGTTGCACCTCAGACAGAAGCTGAGCCGGTCAGAGTAACGTCAACCGCAGTATCGCCAGTAGAAAACAAGGTGGTCGCAGCTGAAGTTGCCCCGCCTGTAGTTCAGACCATGACAGAAGAGCCGATTATTGACGGACAGAAGAAACAGCTAACTAAAACCACTACAATCCGTTCCGCACCTGGCGCTCTGTCCGAGATGCTGGGTTGGGCTGGTAGCGGTGCCATGGTTGTGATTTTGCAGCAACAGGATTCATGGCTGAAGGTGCGCATGGCTGATAGTGGTCGTATCGGTTGGATTGATTCAACATCTGTTCAGCAAGTATCATCAGTACCGCAACAGGTGGCGGCAACGCCTGTAAGTACCTCGCCTGACGTGAAAGCAGAAGTTGTTGAATCCAAGCCGGTTGAAAAGCCAGTAGAGAAACCTCAACCGGTTACAACAGAGCCGGTAGCCAAGCCAGAAGTCGCACCTGTACAGATGGATGCTGCAGCAGTTCCGGCAAATGAATCGCCTGATAAGAATCTGATGCGTTTTACCAGAAAGGCGAACCTGCGTGCTGGCCCTGATGCAAAATATGATGTTGTGACCTGGGCAGGCATTGATGCTTACGCTAACCAGTTGGATTCGCGCGGTGACTGGCTCAAGGTTCAGATGCAGGAAAGCAAACGTATTGGCTGGGCATACAAGAGCTCCATGCAGTTGGCGAGCGCAGCCACGCCCTCAACTGTTGTAGCGAATGATGCGCAGGTAGAGGTTGAGCCGGTTCCAGTGATTGAGCATAAGACAGGCCCTCTGTATTTCTTTAAGCAGACTACAAACCTGCGGGCAGGTCCGGACAAAAAGTATGATGTTGTAGCCTGGGGGGCACGCAATGAATCAGCCTCTGAGCTGCAGCGCAAGGGCAGCTGGAGCAAAGTGCGTATGACGCTGAGCAACAGAATCGGCTGGGTATTTAACAGCGCGCTGGTACGGGCTGAAACCACGCCGGTGGTTACTGTAGCCAGCAACAAAGCTGCAAGTAAAACAACACCTGTTAAGCAGGCTGATGCGAACAGCAAGCTGTATAAAGTAACAAAAACCTCAACGCTGCGTGTTCATGCCCAGGAACAGTCTGAAATTAATAGCTGGGTGGCAAAGGGTGAGACTGTAGCGATACTGCAGAGTAGTGATGGCTGGGCGCGTGTTAATCCACAGAATGATGGAAAAGATGCAGGATGGATGAAATCTGAGCTGCTTCAGGAAATTAAACCAGCTGTACAGCCAGTAAGTCCAGAACACGTCATTACCAAACATAATGTAGATCAATATAAGAAACGGATATCACACGGGGAAACATTCAACTTCTCGTATGCGGCTCTGGAGCATGCGCTGTATAAAATTCCGGTTGAAGAGCTGTACATCAATATGGATGAAGGCTATCTGGACGCGGTATTCAAAAAGGGTACCTATGATCGCTCTGAATTCGATATCGAAATGAGGACCAAAGGACATACTCTGAATAAAACACTGCTGGGCACAGTGAATGTGCTTGGTAGTTCGACTCGTGTATTTGCCAAGAAGTCCCTGCTGATTAAATTGGATAAAGAGGGTGGTCGCTGGTACGGACATCGCAGGATTGCGCTGCGCTCCATGGCATCGGACAAGGCAATGATGCGTGAGTGGATGGCATGGAAGTTGATGGCTGCAGTGGGCATGAAAGTGCCTGAAGTGCATCTGGTCAGGGTTACATTTAATGAAGGTCGGCGCGTTGGTCTTTATCTGTCGATTGAATGGATGGGCACCAACTTCCTGGCGGCCAATAATATGGATATCAGGGGTGAGTTTTACCAGCCGGAAGATTCCGAATACTGCGGAGATCTGAAGAGCACCGACAGATTGGATGTCTGCTTCAATAAAATCACCCCGCAGGATGAGGATTACAGTTCACTCAGTGATATGGCGACAGCTGTCAGTCAGGCACGCGTGGATGAGATGCATACCGTACTGGCCAGACATTTTGAAGATGAGTCTGTGATTAACTGGATTGCTGTGAATGCTCTGGTAACCGATGGAGACACCTATAACAAGAACTACTGGTTGTACCGTGATCCGACAGCAAACAAATGGACCATTATTCCATGGGATTACAATCTGACGTTCGGACGCACTTACGATCCATTTACTGAAAAACCATATAAAATCTTCAACGATAACTTCCAGTATTATTATCCACCGGATGTAGGTGTAAGTAATCCGTTGAAAGACAAGGCACTGACCAATCCGCGTCTGAAATATCGCCTGATGCAGAAGATCAGACATCTTCTGGGACTGGAGGCCAATGGTCCGGAAGATACATTCGGCTGGTTCTCACCTACAGTCATGCATGCTCGCATTGGTAACCTTGCTTCGGTTATCGGTAAGGAGCTGTATAAGGATAACTTTATCGTTTATGGCGAGGATGACTTCAGAAAAACTTATGAGGCATTGATGTATTATGTCACTGCACATGACCACTTCCTGAATAAGAAGCTGTTTGGCTCTTACAAGTGGACGCCAGCCGATCCTGACGCTGCTCCGATATTCGATTGGCCATTGCCGACTGAGCTTCATGGTAAGGGTGTGATCAAAGCAGGTCGCGATTCCATTTATATGACCGATGCAGGCTGGGGATTGTTTGCAGGGCACCTGGTACTGAATCATCCGGTGGCAACCCGAACTGCGGTAAACATGAAAGTTGAAGGTGGCCAGAAGCCGAAATATCTGCCATCAGGACAGTCATCGGCGCGATGTGTCCAGCGTTCATGGGTGCTTTCGGTAGGCTCTGGTGTTTCCACAAGCGGTGACCTTATGGTTGAGTATTTGCAGGAAAACTCGCGCAGAACCGAGGTGCCGGTGACGGTACACGAGGACAGGCTTGAGTTGTGGATGAATGATGGTAACCGTTGGAAACCGCTGAAAACCGAAGTGAATGAATATTCCAATACACTGACAGCCAGAGGTGTACCGCTCAGATCAGGACGTAATCATCGCTTTGTAGCCTGCAGCCCGTTCTGATTGTTAGGCCAGTGTCTATCAGAGTGTCCAGTTCGTAGCGTTTAATTAGGTAACAGATGTCCCCTGTTTGGGGGACAGCATCTTTTCTGATTATCTCTGTAATGCCGCGTTCTATCTGGTGATGCGGTGATAAAAAGTGACTTTTTTTCGAATTTAATCGATACTAAGGTTCTTCGGTTGCATGTTTACCACACCTGATATGGCTGTCAGTGATGTGTGGAAGATACAGTTTTTGCTGTTGTACGTTTGTAGTGTGGGGATGTTTTGGCGAATTTAATCAGTAAAGTCTGGGATGATATGAAAAGCCCTGAAGGCAAAGCGACGTTCCAGTTTGCTATCCGCCTTTTTTTGATTCTTTTTGCCTACTATCTGATGAAACCTGTGCGAGAAGGTCTTATTCTCGATGGTGGCAGTGCCGAGATACGAAGTTTTGCCCTGGCCGGTCAGGCGGCCCTGTTATTGATTATGGTGCCGATATACGGGCACATTATAAAGCACCTGCAAGGGAACAAGTTGTTCCACGCAGTTACGATCTTCCTGGCCAGCAACATTATGTTGTTCTACTTCCTGTACAGGGCAGGTTATGACATCGGTGTGCCGTTCTTTATCTGGCTGGGCATATTCTCCGTTTTGCAGATTTCCCAATTCTGGACCATGGTTAGTGACTATCACTGCGTGGAAAGCGGTAAACGACTGACATCCTATATTGCTATTGGTGGCTCTTTAGGGGCGATGGTTGGTTCCATGTTTGCCAAGTTCCTGTATCTGGAGTTAGACGCTGACGGGTTGATGATACTGGCGATGATTATGTTGGCGATTGCCGTGGTGATACCGACTGCGAATGTAGCGATGAGAAAAGATCATGATCATGTCGATGATGAGTCCATTTCACATCTGCTCGGTGGACTGAAAAAAGTGTTTGATAATTCTTATCTGCGCTGGATTGCGGCATCCGTTGTGCTGTTAAACCTGATTAATTCCACGGGTGAATTTATTTTGGCCGATTTTGTGACGGGTGAGAAAAGTGGTGCTGAAATCGGCGCATTTTATGCCACGTTTTACCTCTATGTGAATATTGCTACGCTGGTGTTGCAGGCTTTCGTGGTTCGGCCTATGTATCAGGTGATTGGTGTGGGCGGCGCTTTGATCAGTCTGGCCGTATTTAATCTTGCGATGTATATCTCTGTGCTGGCTTTCCCGGTGCTGGCATGGTTTGCAATTGTGAAAATGGCTGACAACAGTATTGATTATTCCGTAGCCAATACCACCAAGCAGATTCTGTTTCTGCCGCTGGACCGCTTTACGCGTTATGAAGGTATGCTGGCCATTAATACATTTTTTACCCGTTTTGGTGATCTGATTCAGGGCGGTGTCATTTTCGTTGTGATCTCCATGTTGGCGATGCCGACCATGTTTCTGGTCGGGGTAAATATTACTTTGTGTCTGCTTTGGCTGTTTGTTACATTCAATGTCAGCAGGCGTTTTAAAATTTGGTCTGAAAAATCGGAAGCAGTACTAAAAGCTGAAGCAGACGTTAAAGGAGAGGGTCAGGCATGAGTCAGTTGATCAGGGGAGTTATATTGGCCGGAGGTTCAGGTACGCGTTTGTGGCCGCTGTCGAGGCAGCAGCTGCCCAAGCAGTTCCTGAATATCAACGGTGTGGATTCAATGCTCAGTGCAACGATTTCGCGTTCAAGCCCGTTGATCAGTCGAGAAGACGCATGGGTGGTAACCGGTGATACACATGCCAGCGGTGAAGCATTTTCCGAGCTCGATGGATTGAACCTGATTCTTGAACCCTGCGGTCGCAATACTGCGCCCGCTATCGCAATCGCTGCAGCCCTGTTTCAGGACCTGACAAACGAGGATCCTGTTATGGTGGTGTTGCCCGCCGACCATATCATCAGTAAGCAGGCGGCTTTCCAGAGATGTTTGAAAAAGGCGGTAAGTGCTGCTGAAGATGGGCGTTTGGTGACCTTCGGCATAGTGCCCAACCATCCGGAAACCGGATTCGGTTATGTGCAGACACAAGCCTCTGATGGCGATGTGATGCCGGTTTTGCGTTTTGTCGAGAAACCGAATCTTGAGAATGCACAAAAAATGCTGGATGACGGTAACTATTTCTGGAACTCCGGCATGTTTGTATGGAAATCATCCACGATTCTGGAAGAGATGCGCGAACATCTTCCGGAAGTGTGGGAGCTTTTGGATGCTATGCGCAAGCGCTGGAATGGCGGCGAGCCCTGGCAGGAAGTGATTCGTACCACGTTTGATCAGATGCCGAATATCTCCATTGATTATGGCATTATGGAAAAATCGCAACGTGTTTCACTGGTCGCAGCTGATATAGGCTGGTCCGATGTGGGTAGCTGGGATGCTGTGCATGAGATGGCACCGCATGATGAACATGGCAACGATATCAGTGGTAATGTGCTGGCGATTGATTGCAAAGGTTCCTTACTGCGTAGTGAAAAAAGCCTGATTGCTGCAGTTGGTCTGGAAGATGTTATCGCTGTTGAAACACCTGATGCTATTCTGCTATGTAAGGCAGGTGAAAGTCAGCGTGTAAAAGATATCGTTGATGAGTTGAAACTAGGCGAAGGCAAATATCATTTCGAACATGTTACTGTGCGCAGGCCCTGGGGCAGCTACACGATCCTTGAAGGTGGTGCTACCGGTTACACCATTAAACGTATCGAAGTTAATCCCGGAGCCAAGCTCAGCCTGCAGTCTCATCAGCATCGCTCCGAGCATTGGGTGGTAGTGAAAGGTACGGCCACAGTGACCTGTGGGGATCTGGTGAAAGTCGTTGCCAAGAATGGCAGCGCATATATTCCAATCGGTGAAGTACACCGCCTTGAGAATAAAGGGAAAATGCCATTGCAGTTGATCGAAGTGCAGGTGGGTGATTATCTGGATGAGGATGATATTGAGCGCTTTGAAGATACCTATGGTCGTGCAAGGTAATTGAACCGGTTCCTCCTTCGAGGGTAATGTTCAGACCTTGCAAAGACAGTGGCCTCTGTGAGTATTGCCTATCATGCGACTGAATATGCTGTTTTCCAAAATGATTGGGCTGCTCGTGCTGCTGCTGTTTGCCAATGCTGCAGTGGCGGCCAGTGGTACGATTCGGGATGTGCGTTTGTGGACGGCTCCTGATCATACCCGTCTGGTCTTCGATCTTAGTGGGAAAATTGAGCACAAATTGACTCGTTTGCACAATCCCGAACGGATTGTGATCGACATGCAGAAGACTAAACTCAAGGCCGATTTGAAAAAATTACCCATTCCTGACCCGGTGGTTAAAGGGATTCGTCATGGTATCTCCAAGGAAGGAACACTCAGGGTGGTTATTGATGTAAAAGAAAAAGTTCAGCCTCGATCATTCCCTCTTAAACGGACGCAGGGTAAACCGCCTCGTTTGGTCGTGGATCTGATGCGTCAGAGCCAGGCCAAGAAAGAGGCCATGACTGCAGGTGCAGCCAAGAAGAAAAAAGGATTAATTATTGCCATTGATGCCGGTCACGGTGGTGAAGACCCCGGGGCGGTTGGTCCTCGCAAATTGTATGAGAAGGTGGTTACGCTGGCAGTGGCCAAAGAGCTGGCCAAAATTGTCAATGCAACGCCGGGTATGCATGCCGTGCTGATCAGGAAAGGTGATTATTTCGTTTCTCTGGGTAAGCGTGTGCGACTGGCACGCAAAGCCAAGGCTGATCTGATGATCAGTATTCATGCAGATGCTGTGCGTGAACGTTCTGTGAAAGGTGCGAGTGTGTACACACTATCTGATCGCGGAGCCACTCAGGATAAAGCGGCCAGAGCTCTGGCAGCCAAAGAAAATGCTGCTGATGAAGTGGGTGGCGTGGCCTTTGATCAGATTGATGACCCGGTTGTGAACAGTATTCTCGGTAATATGCTGCGCACTGATAGCATCAACAGTTCCCAGATTCTTGCTGAAACTGTGATTGGTAAATTGAAGCGTGCAGGTCCGATTAAATATTCAAAACCCAAACGTGCCCGTTTTGCGGTATTAAGTGCGATGGAAATTCCAAGTGTTCTGGTTGAACTGGACTATATTTCCAATCCGGTAAGAGAAAAGAAATTAAGAACCAGAAAACATCAGAAGCTGTTAGCTTCAACCCTGTTTGATGCAAGTGTTGATTTCTTCCGAAAGATGGGGCGTTTGAACACTACGCAGCAGAAGGCATCTGACACTGCTGATTCCATGCTTGCCGATAATAATCAACTTATCATAGAAATGCTGTAAAGGGATAGGCATGTCTTCATCAGATTTATACAAGAGACTACTTGGTTTTCTCTCCCCATATAAAGGACGCCTGGCTATTGCAGTGGTCTGCATGATTGTTCTCGCTGCCTGTACTGCTGCGGTGGCCTATATGCTGAAACCGGTGCTGGATGAGGCACTGACAGGTAAAAGCAAAGAACTTATTTATCTTATTCCACTGATGATAATCGGACTGTATCTGCTCAAGGGAATCGCCTATTTCGGTCAGGCCTATTCGATGGGTTATATCGGTCAGCGCGTCATCTTTGATCTGCGAAATCTGTTATATCAACGGCTTACCGACCAGTCACTGGCATTCTTTTCCCATCGTAAAACCGGAGAGCTACTGGCGCGACTCTCTTATGATGTGACGCTGGTGCAGGCCGCAGTCAGTACGGCGGTTACCGCACTGATGCGTGATACAATCTCCATTGTATTCCTGCTTATTGTGGTTTTTATTCAGGACTGGATGCTGGCATTGATCGCTATGCTGGTTTTTCCGGCGATTATCTATCCGATTGCACGTTTCGGTAGAAAAATGCGCCATGCTACGCTGGATGGTCAGGCATCCATGGGTGATTTGACCAGCTTGCTCGAAGAAACGGTTGGCGGTATCCGGGTGGTCAAGGCATTCGGCATGGAAGAGTATGAACGGGGCCGTTTCCGCACTTTTACCGGTGATTTTCTAGCTCATCAACTCAAGGTTTTTAAAGTGCACGCGCTGTCATTTCCTATTATGGAACTGCTGGCAGGTTTTGGTATTGCAGGCGTGTTACTTTATGGCGGTCTGCGCGTATCTTCCGGTGAAACAACTGCCGGTACTCTGGTTTCATTTCTTGCCGCGGTCATTATGTTGTATGAACCTGTAAAACGTCTGTCACGTGCCAATAATGAAGTGCAGCAGGGGCTGGCAGCAGCCGAGCGTATTTTTGAAGTGCTGGATGAAGATGTCGCGGTTCAGGATGCAGTGCATGCAGCTGAGATGAAGCCATTTGCTCAATCCATTCGTTTTGAAAACCTGCAGCTCACTTATCCGGGGGCTGAAAAACCGGTTCTGGATGATATCAATTTCACCGTGCACGCTGGCGAAGTTGTTGCTCTGGTCGGGCGTAGTGGCGCGGGTAAAACATCGCTGGTGAACATGGTGCCGCGTTTTATTGATGCCAGTGCCGGTCAGATTCTGATCGATGGAATGGATGTGCGTGACCTTACTCAGCAGTCGCTGCGCAGTCAGATTGCTCTGGTGACTCAGGAGATCATCCTGTTCAACGATACTATTCTGAAAAATATCGCTTATGGGCATGATGAGATTGATCTGGCACAGGTTGAAGCTGTAGCACGAGCTGCGAATGCACACGAATTTATCGAAAAGCTGCCTGATGGTTACAATACATTGGTTGGCGAGCGTGGCGCCATTCTTTCCGGTGGTCAGCGTCAGCGTATTTCACTGGCTCGTGCGCTGCTCAAGGATGCGCCGATCCTGATTCTGGATGAAGCAACGAGTGCTCTGGATACAGAATCTGAACGACTGGTGCAGCAGGCTATTGATCGTCTGATGCAGGGGCGTACTGTGATGGTGATTGCACACAGGCTTTCGACTATTCGTCATGCTGATCGCATTATTGTGCTTGATCAGGGTAAGCTGGTGCAGATGGGCAGACATGATGAACTGCTGAGCGAGGGTGGACTGTATGCAGAGTTGTATCATCTGCAATTTGAAAGCCATGCATCTGATGTATTGCTCGATGGTGAAGTGGATTCATAAAGGCGTGAAAGATCGTTTTATAACCTGGATAGTTCCCCGCCTGATCAAATATATCTTTCTGTTCCTGGAAAAAAGTATTCGCTGGGAAGTTGTGGGTGAAGATTATTCCAGGGATGATCCGAAAAGATATTTGTACGCTTTCTGGCATGCTCGTCTGCTGATGATTCCGAAAATGTCGCGAGGAGGCATCTGGCATGGTTATATGCTGATTTCTTCGCACAGGGATGGAGGGTTTATTGCTGATACCATTCATCTTCTCGGCATTGAGACAGTGCGTGGCTCTTCCACGCGTGGTGGTGCCAAGGCCATGCTGCGTATGGTGAGAGCAGTCAGGGAAGAAGGTCGTCATCTGGGTATTACTCCAGATGGTCCGAAGGGGCCGCGTGAGAAGGTGCAAAAAGGGACCATCCAGCTAGCCATGAAAACCGGCCTGCCTGTTGTACCGGTATGTTATGCCACCAGCCGCTACTGGCGTGTGAACTCCTGGGACCGGTTTTATATTCCCAAGCCGTTCACCCGTGGTGTGTTTGTGATCGGTGATCCGGTTGTGGTTTCTGAAGAAGATGATTTCGATGAATCGCTACAGCGTGTGCAGCTGGCCATGGATGAAGCACAAAGCAAGGCTGATCGCTATTTCAACAAATAACTCTGTTTGTTTACCTGTTTAACCCCACTTTCGGGTGGAGGCATGCAACTCTGTAGTTGGATTTCACCTTAGAATGCTCAGAACAAGCTAATGCGCTGCCAGATGGATGCCTAGTCCGTGCATTACCCGCATAACAGTGTCGAAGCGAGGCTTTGCTCCAGGAGAGAGTGCTTTATACAGGCTTTCTCTGCCAAGGCCTGTTTCCTTTGAAAGCTGTGTCATTCCTTTAGCTCTTGCTATATCGCCTAGAACTGCGATCAGGAGGTCAGAATTTCCATCTTCCAATGCGGCGGTAAGATATTCATTGATGGCTTCAGGGGAGTTCAGGTGCTCACTGGCATCCCAAGGTGATGTTGTGCTACTCATTGTCACGAACCTCCTTAGCAAGCTGTTTGGCTAATTCAATATCTTTCCGTTGGCTTTGTTTACTGCCTCCGGCAAGCAGGACAATCAACAGATTTCCTCGTTGCACAAAATAGACACGGTATCCTTTGCCAACATCAATTCTCAGTTCCGACACGCCATCGCCTATTGGCTTTACATCGCCGGGATTCCCAAGCGATAACCTACGGATTCGGATGTCTATTCTAGCCTTGGCTCTAATGTCCCGAAGCCGAGAAAACCACTTTGCATAGATGGCAGTTTGTCGAACTTCGATCATAGCCTCAATTGTATCCGAATGAATACAGTCATGCAACAGCTATTGGTGGTGGAATCACATGTGTGTGAGGTTACATTCAACCCTTCAAATGCAAAAAGCCGTTTTTCCAATGCCATGAGAGTTATCCAATCGATTTAGGATTCCCGTGGTGAGTCCTAAAGGTGCGAACTGTTTATCTTAAGCAGATCAGGAATGGTTGCAGGTTGCTGCAAGCAGACCTAGCTATATCTGGCCTTTAACCAGATACCTTCGAGCAGGCTTGCATCGACTGCGATCAGCTCTTCGTAACCCCAGCGCTGCATCATGGCTTCAATAATGGCCAGTCCTGCAATAATCAGGTCAGCACGTCCGGCTTCAATGCTGGGGATGGCTGCGCGCTGCTCATGTGTCATCGCTAACAGCTTGTCACGCAAGCTGAAAAAGGCTGGCTTGCTCATAAGATAATTATTGATTTTCTCCGAATCATATTCGCTCAGACCTAATGCTGTGGCAGCGAGTGTGGTAACGGTTCCGGCTGTGCCTACCATATATTTCGGCGCACGATGATCTGGCCAGCTCTGCTCAACGATGGCCAGATGTTTATCTGTAGCGGTCAATACAGATTGGTAGTCGGATGCCGATGGCGGGTCGGAGTGTAAATGGGCCTCAAAGAGTTTAACCACGCCTAGTTTTCTACTTATGGCATCAAGTTGAATGCTGTTTTGAGCACGAATGAATTCGGTACTGCCGCCACCAATATCAAACAAAAGCATGTCACTGCCGATCTGTTGATCCAGCACGGCACAAGCACCTTTCAGTGACCAGTTGGCCTCAGTGTTTCCATCGATAATCTGAATCCGGATACCGGTTTCCTGCTCCACGCGTGTGATAAAGTCGGCGCCATTCGATGCTTCCCGAACAGCAGCAGTGGCGCAGGCCAGCGTGTTTTCCGGGGGTACATCAAAGTTTCTCAACGCAGCGGCAAAAGTCCTGTATGCATCTACGGCGCGCTGCATACCTGCATCCGATAGCCTGCCTGTGTGATGCAGTCCTTCACCGAGACGGGTGATGCAGTGGCCGTAATGAATTATGTTCCAGGGTTTGGTTGCAGATGAGTCGGCTGCTTCGGCGATGAGCAGGCGAAAGGTGTTGGAGCCGCTGTCGATGGCAGCATAAACCATATCAGGCGCCCTTATGATTCCTGGAGACTTCAACGTAGTGGGCAGCTGAGCGCTTGAGGAATGCTTTCTCCTCATCTGTCAGTTCACGGCGCTCTTTGGCAGGGGAGCCTGCATAGAGGTAACCACCGCGCAGGATTTTACGCTCGGTGACCAGTGAGCCTGCTGCAAGAAAACAACCTTCTTCCAAGACTGCCTGATCCATAATAATAGAACCCATACCAACCAGGCAAAAGTCCTGCACTTCACATCCATGCAGAATCACTCCATGACCGATGGTGACATCATTGCCGACGATGCAGGGTGAAACATTGGTGCTGGTGTGCAGGATCGAATGATCCTGAATATTGGAACGCTCACCAATTTCAATATCGTGTACATCACCACGCAATACGGACTGATACCAGATGCTGGAATCTGCACCGATTTTTACACGTCCCATGACATCAGCAGATTCGGCAATGAATGCCGACTCATCAATTTCAGGGAACCAGTGCAGATAAGATTTTATCATGATTGATACTCCGTAACGATATGCTCTTCTCAGCGGTTGCCGGAAACAGCCACTTCAATAGTAGCTGATTTTTTACCCAGATGATTGATCAGCGTGACAGTCACTGTTTTCGGTTGCCAGGTTTTATTCCAGGCCAGCGCGCCTTCGATATATGCATGGGTGGTCATTTCGATCTTGTGGCTATCTTTTGCTTTCGTAGTGCTCAGTAAAACAATATTTCCATCTGCATCCAGAGTAGAGAATGTCAGTTTTCCCTTGATCCAGCGTGGGTAATTTTCACCTTTCACCAATATTAATTTGTAGCCCAGAATATTCTTCTCTTTCCAGGCGATCACAGGCCTGAGAAAATGAACACCTTTCACCTTTCTGGCTGCCAGTACATCATCAAATACTTCAAGTCGTTTTTTCATGGAGCTATTATCACTACGCATCAGTTCCATCTCTTGCTTGAGCCCATCGATCTGCCCATCGCGCAGGGATAGCTGTGCCTCAGTTTCCGATAGGGCATTGTTCAGCCGAGTCTTTTCGTGTTGAAGGTGAGCCATTTGCGAGAGCATGGCGGTTTGTGGTTCCTGCGGTGCCAAAGAGATGCCGGCAATCATTGCACTGATCAATAGTAGCAGCGTAAGCATGATGATTGTAACAGGTCGGGCGTGAAAGGCCCGTTCACTATTGTCTGAGAAGATGGAGATTTGAAGCGGTTTAATCAGTGCTTCCAGACCCGCCTTAAGGCCAGAGTGCATGTGTTGCAAGCCCCGCTGTTTCATCAAACCCGAACATCAGATTGGCATTTTGCAGGGCCTGACCTGCAGCACCCTTGAGTAGGTTGTCGATACAACTGACAATCACGGCTTCAGAGTCACTGAGCGCTGCTACACCAATGTCACACCGGTTACTGCCGGAGATGCCGGCCGTGGATGGTAAGCGGCCTTCAGGGAGCACTTTGACAAACGGTTCATCAGCAAACTGATCGGTCAGGATTTCATGCCAGCTATGTGTTGATGCACCATTCAAATGTAGTGTGGTCAGCATGCCCCGGTTCATCGGCAGGATATGCGGCACGAAGCGTACAGTGATGGACTGATGTCCAAAGCCAAGCGCCCACTCTTCCATTTCCCATGCATGCCGGTGCCTCGGTAGGCCGTAAGCTTTTACAGATTCGTTGATCTCACAATAGAGCAGATCAGTTTTAGCACTTCTTCCCGCACCGGATGTGCCCGATTTGGAATCGACAATGATCGTTGATGTATCGATAAGTTCGGCATTTAACAGCGGAACCAATGGTAGCAGTGTGGAGGTCGGGTAACAGCCCGGATTGGCTATAAGTCTGGCTTTGGCGACATCAGCGCGCGCAAACTCGGTCAGTCCGTACACTGCCTCTTCAAACAACTCAGGGTGCGGGTGACTGGCACCATAAGCTGCCTGGTAAATATCATGGCTCTTGTGCCGGAAATCAGCGGACAGATCGACCACTTTTTTACCTGCTTCAAGTGCTGCAAACACACTTGTTGCTGCTGCGCCATGTGGCAGGGCAGTGAAAACCAGTTCCACATTTTCAGGCAGGGCATCATCAGCAGTAGCGAGCCTCATCGCGGCAACTTTGCCCGCACAGCCCGGCAGAACATCACCAGCCAGTTTGCCTGCCTGAGAATGCGCAGCAAGATGTTTCACCTCAAAGTGAGGATGAGATTCGATGAGCCTGATCAGCTCTGCACCGGTGTATCCGGTGGCTCCAAGTATGGCGACTGCAATATTCATGACAGGCATGCTACGCAATGCATCGGTCTCATCAAATGATTTAGTCATTATTACATTCAGGTTCATAATATCGAGGTTGCAGCAAACTCACATTGCAGCGCATTTGTGAGTGCTATAAACTGCGAAAAACGTGTCGCTGAAGCCGGATTCACATCAACATTATTCAGGAGAGTCGTATTATCCATCAGGAGAAGCCTGAGTGCTGAATTTATCTACATGGTTTAAAGCCGCGCGCCCTCTGTTGGAGGCGCTGCGTGATCTGGCTCCGATTATTTTTGTGATCCTGTTTTTTCAGGGTTTTGTACTTCAACAGCCAATTCCAAACATGGAAGAGATGCTGGTTGGCATGGTCTTTGTTCTGTTCGGACTGGCACTGTTTGTACGCGGTCTTGAAATCGGCCTGTTTCCTATGGGCGAAGGTATGGCTCATGCCTTTGCCAAAAAAGGTAATATATTCTGGTTGCTGCTGTTCGCTTTTCTGCTTGGTTTCGGCACAACGGTCGCTGAACCGGCTTTGATCGCTGTCGCAGGCAAGGCGGCCGAGATTGCCGCGCAGGGCGGTGTGATTGATAGCACACAAACAGCGATGGATGACTACGCCTTTGGCTTACGCATGACCGTGGCATTGTCGGTTGGCACAGCCATCGTGTTGGGAGTGCTGCGCATCCTTGTAGGCTGGCCTCTGCATATTTGCATCATCGGGGGTTATTTCCTCGTTGTTATCATGACCTATTTTGCACCGCACGAAATTATCGGCATTGCCTATGATTCAGGTGGGGTAACAACCTCCACAATTACCGTGCCGCTGGTTACGGCTCTCGGCGTAGGCCTTGCCTCATCGATTCGCGGACGTAACCCGATGCTGGATGGTTTCGGACTGATCGCATTTGCTTCTCTGATACCGATGATGTTTGTTATGGTCTATGGCATGTTGACGGTATGAGTATGCTACAGCTTTTTATCGATACCTTCGCATCAACCATGCGTGATGTGTTGCCGATTGCAGCCGTACTTGTCGGATTTCAGTTGCTGGTGCTGCGTCAGAAAATTGCCAACCTGTGGCGGGTAATACGCGGCTTTGTCTATGTGTTGATCGGTTTGGCCTTTTTCCTAATGGGCTTGCAGGAAGCCATCTTCCCGCTTGGGGAGCTCATGGCTTCACAGCTCACCAATCCAGCCTTTGTCTATAGTGAGTTGTATGCACAGGGTATTACTACAATACAAACCGTACGCTGGGATGATTATCTTTGGGTGTATGCATTTGCCTTCTCCATAGGGCTGGCCACAACGCTGGCTGAGCCCTCTTTGATCGCAGTTGGTATGAAAGCTGAACAGGTTTCAGGTGGAGCGGTGTCTGCCTGGGGGTTGCGATTGGCTGTATCTCTGGGTGTGGCGATTGGCGTATCTATCGGTTGTTATCGGATTGTGACCGGTACCGACCTTTGGCTGTATATTATCGTAGCCTACATCATCGTGATTGCTCAGACTTTCAGAGCACCGAGTATGATTATCCCACTTGCTTACGATTCAGGTGGTGTGACGACATCAACGGTAACAGTGCCACTACTGGCGGCTCTGGGACTTGGTCTGGCGGCAACGATACCCGGCAGAAGCCCGTTAATAGATGGTTTCGGGCTGATTGCATTTGCCAGTGTTTTTCCAATCATGAGTGTGATGGGTTATGCACAGGCCATCCGCTTTTTGGATAAATATAGACAATCCGGCAGGACAGCCGGATTGGACGACGAATAGTCGTCCGCAAGGAAAGAGGGAGAAGGAGGAAGAGAACGATGCGCTTTAAACTACTGATTGTGTTGGTAGAAGACACGAAAACCGAACAAATTATGAATGCAGCTCGTGAGGCCGGTGCTACTGGTGCAACGGTGGTGGGGGATGCCCGTGGTGAAGGCTTGAATCCGAAAAAGACCTTTTTTGGCCTGACCTTGGAATCACAGCGCGATATGGTGATGTTTGTGGTTGAAGAGCATTTGAGTCGCAAGATACTGGAACGAGTTGCCGAAGAAGCCGGTTTTGAAGAGAACCCCGGCTCCGGCGTTGCATTCCAGCTTAATGTGGAAGATGCCATTGGTCTCGGTGGGCAGATTATGTGTCTGATGGATGAAGTGGAGGAGCGGCTATGAGCGAGAAAAGAACCCTGATTACTGTCAAAGACGTCATGAAAGAGAATTATGATCTGGTTGAGGGCATTGCGACTGTGCGTCAGGCGCTGGAAGTGATGCGTTATGTGGAAACCAAATGTCTGATTGTCGATAAACGCCATGAACATGATGAGTACGGTATCGTAGTGCTTTCAGATATCGCCAGAGAAGTGCTGGCAGCGAACCGTTCTCCGGATCGAATCAGTATCTATGAGGTAATGACAAAACCCGCGACAACCATTCATCCGTCCATGGATATCCGCTATGCCAGTGCATTGTTTGCGCGTCTTGGATTGTCGCGCGCGCCAGTGGTTGATCATCAGGGGCATATAATTGGTATCGTCAGTCATACCGACATGGTGTTGAAGGGTTTACTGAATTTGGTGTGACTGAGGTTCTGGCTGCATGAGTTTATTGCTCGGCAAAGCACTGCTGCAACTTTTATTACCACCGGGAGGATTGATTCTCCTGGCGATATTGGGCCTGCTTTTCCACAAGCGTTTTATGGGGCGTTTGTTGATATTTTTATCACTTGCCGGATTCTGGTTACTATCAACCGAGCCGGTACGTGATGCCATTCTGTCACCTTTGGAAGACAGCTACCCGCCTCTTTCCTCTGAGTTGCTGACGCAGACTGAATCAGCAGATGCCGCCATTATTCTTCTCGGCGGTGGTGTATATAAAAAAGCCCCTGAATATGGTGGTGTCGATAGCTTATCCAAACATGCCATGATGAGAACCTTGTATGCATCTCGCCTTGCACGACAGAGCGGTATGTCTGTGTTTGCAACAGGTGGAGCAGTACTCTCGGATAGGACGGAGCCAGAAGGTGTGGTGATGAAGCGCTGGCTGATTGAATTCGGTGTTCCGGAATCCTCAATTGTCGTTGAGGATCAAGCTAGGAACACTTGGGAAAATGCAGCGAATTTAAAACTTCTTCTGGATCAGCAGAATATCCGGAAAGTATTTCTGGTGACTTCTGCATGGCACATGCCGCATTCAGTGTGGGTGTTTGAAGCTCAGGGAATGCAGGTGATTCCAGCCCCCTGTTTCTATGTGGTTGAGCCAGAACCATATGATTTACGCAGCTATCTTCCGCGTTGGGATGTGTTCGCTGATTCATGTGATGGAGTACATGAATATCTCGGTATGCTCCTGTATCGTTTAAAGTATTGAACAATAAAGCCCGCCATTCCCCTTTCTAGGCGAAGCCAGAAGGGGGTCAAGCGGGCGGTTTTGTCTCTTTAGTATTTTGGTTTTCGACATATTTACGGACAGTTTCAAGCGATGCGTTACCAACAGTTCCAACGTAATAAGCGCGGTGCCAAAAGTATGGTTTCCAATAAAATGTTGCCAGGTAATCCGCATGCCTGTTTCGGATACGCCTGGAGCTTGCTGATTTCAGGTTGTTCATTAATGTCGAGATATTTAAGGCTGGATGAATTTCAATCAAAAGATGGACATGATCTTCTTCTGCCCCGAATTCAATCAGCGAGCACTTCCACTTCTCAAGGATCACTGAAAAAATCTGCTTGAGTTCTATCGTGATGCCAGGCGTTAACACCTTCCTCCTATACTTGGTTACAAAGACAACATGTAGCCTAAGTGAAAATACTGCATGAGAGCTTGATTTGTTTGGTTGCATATCCATGTGGCCTATTCTATTCTCAGCGTATGCAGATTGGCAATAAATTCAGGTGTTATCCGGATAAAAGGCAGCAGGAGATACTGCACCGTTGGATTGGTTGTCAGCGATTTATCTATAACGCAAAAGTTCGTGAAGATCGGTATTTCAGGTCATTCTCACGTCAGTCATTGTCGTTGGCCGGCATGAAAACGCCAGTCGATCAGAAGTACGCACAGTTCATTTCTGAAGAAACAGTCTGGCTAAAAGATACGCCGAGTCAGCTGCTTCGGAATGGTGCAACATTGTGGAAGCAAGCGTACCAGCGGTTTTTCAATGGATTAGCCAAAAGGCCAAAGCTGCATAAACGGATTGGGCGTCAATCAGTGTGGATCACATCTGAATTGTTCAACTTCATGGAGTCGGACGGAAAGCACTCGGTTCAACTTGGTTCGAAAAGTAGAGTTATAGGTAGCATCCCATTTAAAGCGCATAGAGAATTCAATGCACCAGCTTCAATCCATATCTCTGTGGATGCAGGCCAATGGTTCCTCAGCTTTTCATACGATGATGGTGTGCCTGAAGCCAAAGAAGAAGACGTTTTTGCATACGTGGCCAGCCTGTCTCGGCCAGATATTGAGGCATCAACCATCGGTATCGACAGAAACACGACAGGCAAGAAAGTGGCTACCAGCTCGGGCCAGTCCTTCGACTATTCCGGGCTTCAAAAGAAGCGAATGCTTGAGCACGAAAGAAAGTCCAGGCGTTGGCAGCGTATCCAGGCGCGAAGAACAAAAGGATCCAAACGCTATGGCAAAGCCAAAGCGAAAGTAGCCCGGTATAAACGGTATGCCAAAAACACCAGACATGATTTTGCACATAAAACCAGCCGAACACTGGTTGATCAAACAGGTGTGAACGTGTTTGTCTCGAAGCGTTGCAAACAACAAGTATGGTTCGATCTGCAAAAGGCACTCTTGATGCTCCCGGAAAGAAAGTAAAACAGAAATCAGGGCTCAATAAATCAATCCTCAATTCAGCATGGGGAAGGGTTGATGAGTTCCTTGCATATAAAGCACTCAGAGCAGGAAAGCTCACAATCAAAGTACCACCGCATTTTACATCTCAACAATGTTCAGTATGCGGATTTACCCACAAGGATAATCGGCTCAAGCAGTCCGTATTTATCTGTCAACAATGCGGGTTCACAGAAAATGCAGACTTTAACGCCGCAATCAATATCGCAGCAAAAGGAATCGATATGATCTTGTCCGGTGACCGGAAAACCAAACCGAAAAAAGGCTGCAGCATCACGAAAAAGGTAGGGGTGGGATACTCCAAACCGGTGGAAACACCTAAGCTCGTGGAGACCATTGTAAGTCGTGGACGTGTTAAAAACACAAACACGCATCGGTCGGTGAAACGAGAAACCCCAACTAAAACATTGCCAAATGTTTAGTTGTGGGAGATTTCATTAGAAAAGTGTAGGGACATGAATAGTGCAGCGACTGAGTCTTAGTCGTGCTAGCCAATCGAGTTGATTAGGTCTATAAATGGGGCAGTCGATCTGGAGGTCATGTGAGTCAGTCCAAGCCATCTGATATACCTGTTCAGGATGAACTCTTCAGTGCCGGAAGTAGTTATCTGGAGCACATGCAAGAGCTGTATCATAGTTCCCCGGAATCTGTACCTGCTGAGTGGGCTGAGTATTTCTCCGGCTTAAAGGATGTGGAGACATCAGCACAGACCGGCCATCAGGCCATGCTTGCCAGAATGCGTCCGCAGATTAGTGCAGGTAGCACACAGCACTATGATGATATTACCACGCTGTCAAAGCAGGGGGATATCGAGTATCCATCAAGGGCGATTTATCTAATTCAGGCCTATCGTATGCACGGACATATGCATGCCGAACTTGATCCTTTGCACCTGAATCCAAGACCTAGCAGTCCTGAGCTTGATCTTGCTTATTATGGTTTGTCTGAGGCCGATCTGGATCAGATGTTTCCAACCGGAGATTTGACCGGCGATCATCAGATGCCGCTCGGCGAGATTGTCAAACTTCTCGAAGAGACCTATTGCGGACACATTGGTCCGGAATCGATGCATATTACCAATTCTGCACGTCGCCACTGGATTCAGTCGCGCCTGGAACGTATTCGTTCCAAAGCCGATTACGATACCGATACTCGCCGACATATCTTCGGACGTATTATGCATGCCGAAGAATTTGAGCGTTTCCTGCATACCCGTTACGTGGGGCAGAAACGTTTTTCACTTGAAGGTGGTGAGTCGTTAATCCCAATGCTTGATGCCATGGTTCAGAAAGCGGGCAGCAATGGCACTCGCGAAATCATTCTGGGTATGGCACATCGTGGTCGTTTGAATGTTTTGGCCAATATTATGGACAAATCACTGTCCGATATCTTTTCCGAGTTTGAAGGTGCGCAGCTGCAGGAGAGTGCGCAGGGACAGGGTGATGTGAAATACCATATGGGTTTCTCATCCGATGTGCAGACACCCGGTGGAGTCGTACATCTTTCTCTGGGTTTCAATCCCTCACATCTGGAAATTATTACCCCGGTGGTGCTTGGCAGTGTACGCGCACGGCAGTGCAGGCGTAAGGACAAGAACAAGACGGAAGTGATGGGTGTGCTGGTGCATGGCGATGCGGCATTTGCAGGTCAGGGTGTTGTGGCCGAATCGCTGCAACTCTCCAAGCTGCGTGGCTTCAGAGTTGGCGGGGCAATCCATATCGTGGTGAATAATCAGATCGGTTTTACAGTAAATCCGTTTGATGCCCGCTCAACAACCTATTGCACGGATATTGCCAAGATTGTGCAGGCTCCGATTCTGCATGTGAACGGTGATGATCCCGAGGCATGCTGTCTGGCAATCGAGGTCGCAGTCGAATATCGCAATACGTTCCATGAAGATATTGTTATTGATCTGATCTGCTACCGCAGACACGGGCATAACGAAGCGGATTCACCTGAAGTGACACAGCCTGTTATGTACCGGCGCATCGGTGAGTTGCCGAGCATTGAGCAGTTATATCGTGACAGGCTGATCCGGGATGGTGTTTTGAGTGCAGAGGAAAGCGATCAGATGATCGCGACTTACCGTGATTGTCTGGATAAAGTCAGACGTGCGACCAACAGGCCGGCTCCGAGCCCGGTCAATAGTTTGCAGGGGCGCTGGGAAGGTTTCGTATTTGACGGAGCGGAAGAACCTGATACAGGCGTCAGTGCAGATGTGTTATCCACACTGGCTCGCAAGGTGCATCGCCTTCCGGCTGAATTTTCCATGCATGCGAAAGTGGAAAAGATCTATGACAGCCGCATTCAGATGATGGATGACAAACAACCTGTGGATTGGGGTTGTGGTGAAACCATGGCGTATGCAACACTGGTGCATGAAGGCGGCTGGGTTCGCCTCTCCGGCGAAGATTCAGGCCGTGGTACTTTCTTCCATCGGCATGCCGTGGTTTATGATCAGAAAACCGGTAAAGGCATGGTTCCGCTGCAGCAGGTCGAGAACGGGACCCTGTCACACTTTATCGTGGTCGATTCGATGCTCTCTGAAATGGCCGTGATGGGTTATGAATATGGTTATTCGGTAGCCGAACCGAGATCACTAGTGATCTGGGAAGCGCAGTACGGTGATTTTGCCAATGTTGCTCAGGTGGTGGTTGATCAGTTTATCGCAGCTGGTGAAACGAAGTGGAATCGTATGTCCGGCCTGGTGCTCTGGTTGCCGCACGGGTTTGAAGGGCAGGGGGCCGAGCACTCTTCAGCAAGGCTGGAGCGTTATCTGCAGCTTTGTGCTGAAAATAATATGCAGGTTGCCAGTCCGACTACACCTGCACAGCTATTCCACCTGTTGCGCCGGCAATTGATGTCCAGAGCGCGCAAACCGCTGATTCTGATGGCACCGAAAAGCATGTTAAGAAACAAGTTGTCATTTTCACCCTATGCAGACTTTACAACTGGGCGTTTTCAGCCCGTGTTGGCCGATAAAAACAGACAGATCGATCTGGCTGGCGTCAGGCGTCTGCTTATCTGCTCAGGCAAGGTCTATTACGATCTGCTGGCTGAGCGGAATAAAAGGGAAATTATGGATGTTGGGCTTGTTCGAGTAGAACGGCTTTACCCATTCCCTATGGATGAGTTGAAAGAGCAGTTGCAGCGCTATGCCGGAGTTGTCGAGGTGGTCTGGGTACAGGAAGAGCCGCAAAATCAGGGTGCCTGGTTACAGGTGAATAGTCTGATCAGGCAGGCCCTGCTGGAGAATCAGAAAATCTATGCTCTGACGCGGCCTGCATCGGCAGCACCTGCAGTGGGTTCAATTAAACGACATAAAGATGAACTCGAACAATTGATGAGTGCTGCATTTGCAGAGAATACAGATGGTTTACAGGGATGATGTTTTGCCGAGGAGGCAGGAATGAGTATTGAGATCAAGGTTCCCAGTCTGGGAGAATCTGAAACTGAAGCGACCTTAATCGCATGGCTGAAAAAAGAGGGTGATGCAGTTGCAGTGGATGATGTGCTGGCCGAAATCGAAAGTGACAAGATCACCATGGAGATTACTGCGCTTGATGCGGGTGTCTTGAAGTCGGTATTGAAAAAAGTGGATGATATTGTCGAACCCGGAGAAGTCATCGGAGTCATTGATGAGTCGGTTCAAATAGAGAAGTCTGATGTCAAAGCAGCTACAGCAGAAGAGGTGAGCGAAGAGGTTGTTCAGCCGGTGGTGGAGAAAATCAAACCCACAGTTGTAGTGGAAACCACGCTTACAGATGAAGAGGATGATTCTAATAGCGAAGCTGTAGTTATTTCCCGCCCTGAACCACCAGTCTCATCGCAGCGCGTAGAAGAACGGGTTCCGATGACAAGATTGCGTAAGCGTATCGCTGAACGATTAAAAAGTGCACAGAACACAGCTGCGATGCTCACCACATTCAATGAAGTGAATCTGCAGGCCGTGATGGACCTTCGTACACGTTACGGTGCCCGTTTTCAGGAGAAGCATGGTGTAAAACTCGGCTTTATGTCCTTCTTTGTAAGGGCGGTTTCCCAGGCCATTTCCCAGTATCCAGCGCTAAATGCCTATATCGAAGCGGAAGATATTGTATATCACAATTATGTCGATGTCGGCATCGCTGTGAGCACTGATAAAGGACTGGTTGTGCCGGTACTGCGTGATGCGCATCTGATGGGGCTGGCCGAGATAGAGAAGGGTATTGCCGATCTGGCAGGCAAAGCCCGGGATGGTGGCCTGACTCCGCATGACCTCAAGGGTGGTACTTTTTCGATCACCAATGGTGGCATCTACGGCTCTATGCTCTCCACACCGATTCTGAATCCACCACAGAGTGGTATTCTGGGTATGCACAATATCCAGAAGCGGACTATGGTTGAGAACGACGCTGTGGTCATTCGTCCAATGATGTATCTGGCACTCTCCTATGACCATCGCCTGATTGACGGTGCTGATGCGGTACGCTTTCTCGTAGCTGTGAAAGAGGCGCTCGAGTACCCGGCAGGTTTAACGCTCAATCTTTGATCTGTCGTAAGCTGCATGAACAGTATTCAACGTAGTCTGCTGCATACCATGCCGGTATTTGGCGGCATCAGTGAGCCGGCACTCGATTTCCTGTTGCAGCTGGCAGACATCCGCACCGTCTCGTCAGGAGATTATTTCTTCCATGAAGGTGATAATGCGGCTTCGATGTTTGTCATGCTGGACGGACGGGTCGCAGTGTTGAAAAACAGAGATGGTGAGGCGTTGCAAATCAAGGAACTGAATCAGGGCGACTGTTTTGGTGAAATGGCACTGCTTGACCTCTATCCCCGCAGCTGTTCAGTCAAAGCAGTCAGTGAATGTCAGGTGATCGAAATAAGCCAGCACTGTCTGTTCAAACTCTATCAGCATGATCTGGAGCAATTTACCATTATCCAGATGAATATCGGCCGTGAAATCAGTCGGCGTTTGCGTCTGACCGGTGAACAGTTGTTCCATTCTGAAGGGGTGGAGGCGAAGTGATTTTCAGTAGAACAGGTATGACTATTATTCAATGGTTTGCACTATAGTCTTGACTATTATTCAATTTGATAGAAAATAGTCACTATGAAGCGCTATCTTTCCGACAACATATTATCCGACCTGAGTAGAAAAATGGTCTTGCTGACAGGGCCGCGTCAGGTGGGAAAAACTACTTTGGCAAAAGAGATGCAGGAGCATTTTGGCCAATCAATGTATCTTAACTGGGATAGTATTGATGACCGTCGTATCCTGACTGCTCAGAGTTGGAGTACAAAAGCGGATCTTCTAGTGATGGATGAAATTCACAAGATGCCTGAATGGAAGACATATCTGAAAGGTGTATATGATTCACGAATGGATGGTCAGGCACTGCTGGTAACTGGTAGTGCGCGCATGGAAACGTTCAGGCAGGCGGGAGAGTCGTTGGCCGGACGCTATTTTAATTTGCGATTACACCCATTTTCGGTGCGGGAGTGGGTCGAATCAAGTGATTGTAGCGCAGACGATGCGCTCGACCGCTTGCTGGTGAGAGGTGGTTTCCCAGAGCCACTTTTGGCGAATGATTCAGTTCAGGCAGATCGGTGGCGTGCTCAGTATTTTACTGATCTGGTACGTGAGGATGTGGTTGAATTTTCGCGTATTCATGAAATCAGGGCCATGCGACTTCTGGTGGAGATGTTGAGGCATCGTGTAGGAAGTCCACTCTCCATAGCTTCATTGGCAAGAGACCTTCAGCTATCTCCGAACACGGTAGCGAAATATATCGATATTCTGGAAGCACTTTATGTTGTTTTCCTGGTGCGGCCTCACCATCGCAATGTGGCCAGGGCCATCCTGAAAGAACCAAAAGTGTACTTTTTTGATACAGGTTACCTCCCCGATGATGCAGGAATAAGGTGGGAAAACGCTTGTGCTACGATGTTACTTAAACATGTTCATTATCAACAGGATCTGTTTGGAAGGCAGACTTCGTTACATTATTTGAGAACTAAGGAAGGAGCGGAAGTGGATTTTGTTATCTGTGAAAATGGCGAGCCATCAATGCTGATGGAATGCAAATATGCGGATAATCGCCCTTCACCAACCTTATGCAGGTTTGCCGCGACATTTCCAGACGCCGAGGCTATTCAGTTGGTGAGGGAGTTGCGACAGGAGGAGTACCATAAGCCGGTCTCGATAATAAAGGGTGCCGACTGGCTGGCAAAATTGTCAGCATAACCTGTATTCCGAATGGTGCAGACAATGCAGACAATGATTCAGTTTGGTCGTAGTTCTGATTAATATAGAAAGTCGGGATGGTGAGGCGTTGCAGTTCAAGGAACTGAATCAGGGCGACTGTTTTGGTGAAATGGCACTGCTTGACCTCTATCCCCGCAGCTGTTCAGTCAAAGCAGTCAGTGAATGTCAGGTGATCGAAATAAGCCAGCACTGTCTGTTCAAACTCTATCAGCATGATCTGGAGCAATTTACCATTATCCAGATGAATATCGGCCGTGAAATCAGTCGGCGTTTGCGCCTGACCGGTGAACAGTTGTTCCATTCTGAAGGGGTGTAGGCTGAGTGGGCGCCGTACTTATCTGAAGAAAGTCATGATACATATTCAGCGGTAAAAAGTCTTTTTACCATGTAAAAAAGCATGTGGAGTTCCGATATGCATGGATACGTGGCGAGAAATATATCAACTATTAATAACAGAGAGATTTCGCTCTAGTCCTGCAGTTGCGCTGCTAGGGGCACGTCAGGTTGGTAAATCCACACTTGCTGAAATGATTATCGAACAGTTTCCCGATGCTATGTGTTTGGATATGGAGCGACCATCTGACCTTAATAAGTTGATCGATGCCGAAGCTTTTTTCCAACAATTTGAGGGCCGAATGATTTGTTTGCTCACCCTGTTTATGGTGCATCATTTGAAGGCTTTATTATTGAAAATATACTAGTTCAATTGCCGCATTGGCAGGCGAGCTACTTTAGATCTTCTAATGGTGCCGAGGCTGATCTTGTTCTGGAGAAGGGCGGACAGACAGTTGCGATAGAAATTAAATCATCAACCAGCCCCAAGCTCAGTAAAGGTAATTGGAGTGCATTTGATGTTTTACGCCCTGATCAATGTTATGTAGTAGCGCCAGTGGACTGTACGTATTCTCTAGGCAAGAATGTGATGGCGATGACGATTGATGGTGTGATTGAAGAGATAAGCAGTCTTTGAAATTATTGATGACTGAATTATTCAAAAGAACCAATAACTATTAAACGTCACACTGCTGTCCGGTTAAGGAATTAGCAGCAAGAAAACAGGCCTGAATTCCCAACGATTATGGTAAATTTGTAGTTATCCAGACAGCAAATTCACAGAACGGAGAACTCAGGCCATGAAGCACATTAA
>NZ_BDFD01000005.1 GCF_001895085.1 Mariprofundus micogutta
GCATGGAAGCATTTACGAAACGCTCGCAAAACCTTGTTCAAAACAATCTTTGGGCAGAACAACGAGGCAGCATGAACTATAAACCATGCGATCAGCTTTCAGACTCATTTACGGATTGGAAAATACTGTCAGCTTACTAAATCAGTTCCTCAACCAGATTGATCTGCAGATGTGCTACGATTTGCGGATGCCGACCCAGATTGTGTGCTGTACTCCACTGGTAGCGGAGAGTGATCGCACCTGCTTTTGTTCTACATCAAATCCGACCTTCTTCATACGCTGGGTGAATCCCTGATCTTTGGAGGCTGACCAGACTGTCAGAACACCACCGGGTTTAAGCGCTGAATAAGCGTTATTCAGGCCACGCAGGCCATATAGAGCATCATTATCGTCACGCGTAAAACCATCCGGCCCATTATCGACATCAAGCATGATGGCATCGAAACCTCTCCTGTTTTCCTGCATCACTTTACCAACGTCCTGCTCCAGCACATGAACACGTTGATCTTCAAGCGGACAACCGGCCAGAATACCCAGATACTCTTTATTCCAGCGTACAACTGCAGACATCAATTCAGAGACAGTTACCCGTGCACAATCACTCGTATTGGCAAGCACTGCAGCGAGCGTATAACCCATACCAAGACCACCTACCAGCAGGTGGGGCTGTTTCCTTGCGGAAATGGCTTTGCATGCCAGTTCCGCAAGCACATCTTCCGAGTAGTGCAGGCGGCTGTTCATCAGATCGCCGGCTTTATCCACGCGAATTGAATAATCGATACCACGCTGGTAAAGACGCATGGTTGTGCCGTGCTCTGTCGCTTCGTCAATCAGTCTAAAGGGGATCATGGGCCTGTCCTTTGGTCAGCCCATACAGAGCTGTTATAGCGAGTACTCTGCACGTCGAAGCGCTAAAATAATACCGGTGGAGCAGGGGGCGGAGAAATAATCCCGCTCTTTTCGTGCTATGTTCTGGATACCTGAATCCGAAGGTTCAGCGAAACCAGCGCACTGATTAATACGCCAGGGTCTCAGCAAGATTGTATCCTTGTATATAAACAAAAGACGACTTCAGTGTTTTGGCATATTTGTGGTACTTTTCCCGCATGAAAAAAGAACAGCGCAAACGCATTGTCGATCGCCATCGGGATAGTTTGACCCGATACGGATACCATCCCAATGCATTGTATTGGAGTGGACAGGATATTCAGGAAATCCGTTTTTCTGTGTTGGCTGATATTGGCATACAATCGGGCGACTCGGTACTGGATGTCGGTTGCGGATTCGGAGATTTCAAACGCTGGTTTGCAGGGCAGGGGAAGTTGCTGGATTATACCGGTATCGATCTTTCCCCTGATCTGATTCATGTGGCAAAGGAAAAACACCCGAATGCCAGCTTATTGTGCGGGGAGCTGTCAGACTTTGATTTTGAAGCGGCCTCGTTTGACTGGGTGATTCTTTCCGGTGCGATGAATGAGCAACTGTTTGATGATGGTGCTTATGCACGCAAGCAGATACGCAGCATGTATGCCTTATGCCGAAAAGGTGTTGCATTCAATATGCTCGATGCGCGACATCTCAAAGCACATGATCTGCAGAGCGTAGATCCCGGCGAGATGTTCGATTACTGTCAATCACTTTGCCCGAATGCCGAGTTGCACGACGAATATCTGAAAAATGATTTTACGATTTATATGAGACGCTGAGTTGGTAAAGCTTGTTGTTTAATCCTCTTCAATAAATGAGAACACATGACCGACTGTATCTTCACAACTGATCAGTGAGCCGACACCGGGAATAGTCAGTTTATTCCGAACAATTTTTCCGCCGCCTTCAAGGAATCGTTCGGCGACATCATCGACAGATGTTACTTCATTGAGTTTGCCACAGCTGTTGATGTGTACGGTATAACATTCGAAAGGTGCATCGACTCTCTCAATTTCCCAGTCACTGCGAGAACGCTCACGCTCAAGGCGATTGGTTTGCTGGTATTGATAGTTCAGCCCGGATACTTTGACTCTTAGCATCTTCTTGACCTCTCATACAATACCTATCGCTGTTTTCAGGGGCGAGTTGAATGAATGAAAAGCTTTCTGCACATGGAAGCTAGAGATCCAGCGAAACCCCATTTGTATTTAGCCATGATTTTGCTTTGCGGAAATCGGGAGCGATGCTTTCAACCAGCTGCCAGTAGGCTTTGGAATGATTATGATGAATCAGATGGCAGAGCTCATGTACCACGACATAATCAATGACCCATTCAGGCGCCATAATCAGACGCCAGTTGTAGTAGATTCTGCCATCAGCGTGGCAACTGCCCCAGCGACTCTTGTAGGCTTTAATGCCAATAGATTTTGCTTGTTTTCCAATAAGTTCTGATATTATTCTGCTGCGCTGGGTGAAGGTGATTTCAGCCTGCTGGCGATACCACCGTGTTAGCTGTCTGCGCAGGTTTTCCGGTTGCGGGGAGGGGTGAGAGACCAGCAGTTTATCTGCTTCTGTTTGAACTGAGCGTTTGCCGGTTTCCAGCTTTAATCTGTATGTCCTGCCCAATAGAAGAAACAGCTCGCCATGAGTAAAAGATTTAGGGATATACTCAGTTCGGTGATCTCTGTTGAATAAGAGCTTTTTTTCAATCCACGCATGTTTACTTTGCACAAACCGCTCAATCAGTTGCTGCGGCATGCGGGTCGGGGCACGCACCTCGATTTCATTGTTGGCCTTGATGATGATACTGGTTGTTTTGCGATTGGTTTTGCGAACAATCCGGTAATCATACTCCAGCATGTCAGCGCGAAGTTTCAGAGCCGGTTTCAGGATTAAGGGAATAGTGTTTGTCACAGTACTGACAGCTGACCGTGATATTGCCATCTTCATCGGCCAGTTCCTGCAATTGATCCTCAGGGATGGAGCTTGTAGCCGCAGCCATCTTTTCCACACTGCAGTCACATTGGTAAGTATATGAGTCCGTGCCAACTGCCTTGCAGCGTAATTCGTCAAAGTAAGCCAGGATCGTTGCACTATCAGCAGTCGCCAACACGTCATCTGGGATTTTCGCCATCGCTTCAACGGCTTTGAACCAGTGCTCTTCATCGCAACCCGGCATGGCTTCAATCATCAGGGCACAATCACCAAGCAGGATGATATCTGCTCTGATCTGTACCGACTGGTTCAGGTAATGCAGCAGATGGTCGGCAAGAAAGTCAGAGTCGTTCTCGATGGTTGAAATATAAGGCTGACCCACACCGAGATCGCGCACTGTCGAGAGACGTACAGGGCGTCCCATCCAGCTGCCGATATGATCATCCTGTTCAAAGCGCAGCAACGGTTCTTCTTCCTGCCAGTTCAGGAAGCCGCGTACAGCACCCGATCTGGCTTCTGTCAGTATACGTTTTACCGGGGCCTGAGTTGTTGCATCGAGCTGTAATACCTGACGAATGCCGCCCTTGCTGATGCTGAGAAGCAGAATCGAAGCCAGTAGTGTTTGACCGAACAGGCCGGCCAGTAGTCCGTTCAGGCCATGAATACGGTTGGATTCCTGAATGATATGACTGCCACGGATCAGGGCACCGCGAGTCTGCGCTTCCGGCAGTAAAAAACGGGTCAGCGTATCACAGTTGTTGTTCAGTCCACTCATCTGTTTTGCTCCAGCCATGCATGTACTTCTGTTAATGAGTCAAAACAGAGTGCTGCACCGACTTCATTCAATTCATCGGCTGAAAAACCGTCACACAGACCAATCGGCATACTTCCGGCTCGTGTGGCAGCTTTCATGTCTGCAATCCCATCACCGATCATTACTGCATCTGTAGCATTGATACCCAGGGCTTCGCAGGCAAGCAGTACCGGTGTGGGGTCCGGTTTTTCAGGCCGGTCTTTGATCTTTCCGATCACGACATCGATATAATCTGTCCAGCCCAGCACCTGCAGCTGTGCTTCAGCGCGAGACTGGGATTTACTGGTGACAATTGCACAGGGGATATTGTGTTGCTGCAACCACTGAAACAGTTCTTCAGCACCGGCCAAAGGCGTAATATGCTGCAGATAATCTTCATCGTGGATTTCCAGAAAGCGGATGCCGGCTTCTTCGCGTTTGTCGCCGAACAGTGAGATTATACTGCAGTCTCCGCGTCCGGTATGTCGTTTCACTTCCTGTGCACTCATCTGTGGCAGACCATATTCAACAAAGGTCTGATTCAGTGCCCGGATGATAGGCGGGAAGGCATCGACAATGGTGCCATCCATATCCAGTAATACTGCTTTGATTGTTTTCACAGTTTCAAGGCCTCGAATTCGTCCAGCATCAGTTGACGCAAGCGGATAGCCACAGGTCCGGGACTGCCGTCACCGATTGTTTTTCCATCGATATGGCAGACCGGCATCACGGCATTGGTGGTGCTGCTCATCAGACATTCGCTCAGACCGCTTTCAGTCAGTTTCCATGCCCGCTCTTCAACCTTGATAGCATTGGCGCGGGCAACGCGCAGTGCCATGTCACGTGTGATGCCACCAAGCACCTGATGATCGAGCGGGTGGGTGACCAGTATTCCGTCGATGACTGCAAAACAGTTGGTCGCACAACCTTCAAGTACATGCCCTTGACCATCCAGCCAGAAACCTTCATCAGCGCCATGACGGGACGCTTCCTGTTTGCCGATGACACTGGCCAGCAGAGCAATCGATTTGATATCACATCGTTTCCAGCGAATGTCCGGCATGGTGATGGCGCTGACACCATGCTCCAGTTTTTCAGCTGTAGGCATGGGAAGATCGCGTACGGTGATGATCAATGAGGGAACCATATTCTGTTGTGCCAGATGTGAGCGGGGTGCAACACCCCGCGTGACCTGAATGTATACCATGGCATGCTCGAAGGGGTTGTGCTGATAGGCCTGTTCAACCAGTTCGCTTAATTCATCCAGTGTTCTGGGAAGTGTAATATCAATAGCACTACAGGAGCGTTCCAGCCTTTCAAGATGCGGTTTCAGATCAAGAAAACGACCTCCGAAACAGGCAATGACTTCGTACACACCATCTGCGAACTGGAATCCACGATCTTCAATGTGAACAGTGGCCTGCTCAAGCGGCAGAAAGCGGCCATTGACCCAGGCCGTGAGCTGCACTTACTGATTACCTGATTCGGCTGAACCGCCTTCGCTCTCTTCCTGCTCTGATTCACGCCACCAGAGACGAATACCATCCCACTGACGCATTACCCATGATGCACGTTCCACGTCGCGTGCAGCAACCATGGCCACCGACTGCAGAACTTCTGTATTACCTTTATCACCAAATACCGCATCAATAGATCCCAGTTGCTGACCTTTGTTGATCGGAGCTTTCAGCGGCGCATCATAACGCAGGCGGAAAGAGAGGGCGGATTCATTACCTTTCGGCACAGTCACCCAGACGGGAGCGGCTGGTTTCAGCCAGACACTTGCCTCTGTGCCTTCGAAGATCTCTACCTGACGACGAATTTCACGCTCTGTTGGACGCAATGTAACGAAGTTTCGGAAGCCGAACTTCAACAGTGTTTTGGTCTGCTGTGCACGGGCACGGTCAGAGTTTGTACCGAATACTGCGGTGACGAAACGGGTGGAGCCCTTTTCAGCAGAGCCAACCAGACAGTAACCTGCTTCTTCGGTATGACCGGTTTTAATACCGTCAGCTTCCGGGTAGCTCCATAGAATGCGGTTGCGATTGGGCTGGGAACGTCCGTCGAAGGTGTACTCTTTTTCACCAAACAGTTTGTACATCTCAGGGTGATCACGCCAGAGCGCAGCGCCAAGTTTTACCATGTCGAGCGCAGAGCTGTAATGTCCATCCTGCGGGAAACCTGTGGCATTGGCGAAATGGGAGTGTTGCAAGCCCAGCTCTTTTGCCTTGGCATTCATGCGATCAGCAAATGCTTCCTCAGAACCGTCTACGTGTTCAGCCAGAGTGATACATGCATCGTTACCTGAAAGCGTGGCAATGCCGTGCAACAGCTCTTTTACGGTTGGTTTCATGCGCGGCTCGAGGAACATGGTACTGCCACCGATTTTCCATGCTTTTTTACTGACCGATACGCGGGCATCGATATCCAGTCTGCCCAGTTTGATATCTTCAAAGGCCAGATACAGGGTCATCATCTTGGTCAGGCTTGCCGGTGGCAGTTCCTGATCAGCATTGTGGGAGGCAATAACCTGTCCTGAGCGTGCATCAATCATGGCCCATGATTTGGCATCGATATTTGCAGTCGGCCATGATACAGCTTCTGCAGCGGCTGGTCTGAAGCTGATGACCGCCATCATAAGCAGCGCAAAGATGCCGATCAGACGTGATTGTGATGTGTTTACCATTGCCAGTTCTCCTCAGGGGGTGCATTCCATTCAGTATTATCCGGTAGGGCCGGTTGGATAATGCGCAGATTTTCAGCGTGCAACATTAATCGCGGATGCCCTTTTCCGCCATAGCGTATGTCACCCAGAATGGGGCATGCTAATGTACTCAGATGCACACGCAATTGATGCGTTCTGCCGGTATGCAGTTGCAGGCGGAGCAGGGCTCTGTTGCCTTTTCTCTCGATGACTTCAGCCGATGTTCGGCAGGGGCGTCCATGCTCGTTGACATGATAACGGCCCAGTTTGTCGCGCAACGGCCCGATTGGCAGATTTATCTCCCGGCTCTGCCACTCAGGCGCAGGTTCAACCACAGCCAGATAAGTCTTGAAGGTGCAGCTTTTCCAGTTGGCTTGCAGTTGTTGCAGCAGTGCCGGGTCGGATGAAAAGAGCATGAGTCCGGAGGTGCCACGATCCAGTCTGTGCACCGGACGCAGTGTTGATGCCAAAGCGGCAGGCAGGCCCAGATGTCTGCCCAGTTCATCGGGCAGTGTACCCCGGCTGCGATGCAGTGCCTCCTGGGAATACTGACCTGCACGTTTGTTGATCAGATACAGCGGTGGTTTTTGCCACAGTAGCTGCGATGAATCGAACGGGATCAGCTTCTCTTTTTCAAGCAGCACAATGCGAAGTTTGTCACCGGAGCTGAGCTTTCGGCCTGCTGTTCGGCAGCGTTTCTGATTCAGGTATACGCCACCTTCATCAATGGCCCGGCGAATTCTGCGACGTGACAGATCAAACAGCAGGGCCAGTCCCTGATCGAGTCTCTGTCCATGCTGCTTTTGATCTGCAGTGCCACGCAGATCTTGATAACCGGCTGTTGAACTCATGCGTATGGAGCCAGAGCTGTTAACACATCATCGTGAGTTTTGCATATACGGATGCAGTCAAAAGCCTGATCTGCAGAGAGCACCAATTGATCGGAGAGGGTGGCTATAATCGGCTCCCACATATCTCCGTATAATAGCAGAGGACGTGGTTCCAGTACGCGAATGGCCAGCAGGTCCCAGGTCATGGCCAACTCGGAAAGTGTTCCAAGGCCACCGGGAAGCACCAGCCATGCCTGAGCCTCTTCAATCAGGATTCCCATGCGATCAAAGAAGTTATGCGCACGTTGCTCTTCACTGAGTGTGTTACCCGGAGGCGTAGGGAACCGTTCCAGCGTAATACCGCGCACATGGCCGCCTCCATGGTGGATGCCTTCAGAGAACGCAGCCATCATGCCCTGATGACCACCGGTCATCCCATCCCAGCCGGCATTTGCGATTGCTCTGGAAAGTGCGAATACATCTTGATAAACATTAGATTCAGGGTCGATACGTGATGAGCCAAATGCTGTTAAACGCGGGCGGGCAGGCATTATTCAATCACCACGATGGCCTGCTGGTAACCGCTGCCTTGCAGTTTAATCACCGTCTGCTCTATTTGTTGCATCTGTTCGAATGGTCCGATTCGCACCCGGTATAATGTCTGGTTCACCAGTTGCTTCGGATACAGGGCCGTGTTCGGGTATTCTGCGAGCAGGGAGAGGCGTAACTGCTCAGCATTGGTCTGCGAACTGAAGGCACCGATCTGAACATAAATGTTGCCGGCAGCCTGTTGTTGATTGATGAGCAGTGGCGCGGCAACCGCTGCAGGCACTGCTACTGATGCCGGCGCAGGGGCTGGAATTGACGCTTCCGGGACAGTTGCAGAAGGTGTTACTGGAATCGCTGGCCTGCTTGCAACAGTGGTTTGCGGTCTTTGCATGGCCTGAGTGCCGGGTTTCTTATCCAGTGTCTGTACACGCACACGCGTCGTACCTTTCTCGGTATAACCGAGTTCCTTGGCCGCAGCATAAGAGAGATCAATCAGCCGGTTTTTTACGAACGGGCCACGGTCATTTACGCGCACAATAACAAATCGTCCATTTTCCAGATTGGTGACGCGAACCAGTGTCGGCATAGGCAGTGTCTTGTGTGCGGCTGACAGGGTATACATATCATATCGCTCGCCATTGGCAGTACGCTTGCCGTGGAAGTCTGATCCGTACCATGATGCCACACCGCTTTCATCATAGGATGAAACGCCTGGCATGGGCCTGTACCAGCGTCCTGCCACCTGATACGGGTTGCCGGTTTTGTAGCTTCCGCCGCTGCCGTCAGGCAGCACCGGGCCACCGGGGCGTTCGGCTTTTGAGACTTTATGTTTGCTGCCGCAGGCTGTGAGCAGGGTTGCGGAGAGCAGTATGCTCAGGACGGTTAAAATCAGTCGACTGCGAATTTGTTCTTCTCCCACATGGCGGCAATCTCGGTAACTGCCATAGCATAATTAAAGGATGGATTGTAGCGCATGATGACTCTGAAATTGAAATGAACCAGTGCCAGCTGTTTTCCTTTGGACGTTTCCATTTCAATGATGCTGACTTTATCGTTTTCCAGCCACGGCAGAGGGATTTTGTTGAATGTTTTCGGCATGGCCTTGCGCAGTTCTGCCAGAGTCACCCAATGATTGAGGCGGCTCTTGTCTCGTTTGCGCCACTCTTTGTTCAATCGGGTCTGTTTCGGTAACCAGTGGGCCACAGGCCGGCCATGCTGCCAGCCATGTTTGTTGAAGTAGTTGGCAACACTGCCGATGATATCCTTTTTGGAATTGAACACATCACGTACGCCATCACCATCTTCATCGACTGCATAATCGCGGAATGAGGTGGGAATAAACTGGATGGAACCGAATGCACCGGCGTAAGAGCCTTTGAGCTCTTTCAGGTCCAGCTTGTCCTGTCGACTGATCTGAATAATCGCGCCCAGTTGCTTGCGAAAGAATGTGGCGCGCCTTGGGAAACCTGTGGAGAGGGTATACAGCGAATCCAGGATCGGTCTTTTGCCGTGAGATTCACCGAAGCGGGTCTCAATGCCGAGGATGCCTGCAATGATGGCCTTATCCACCTGATATTTCTGCTCAGCGGCAGCGAAGATATCTGCATGTTCTGCGCGAAAGTTTTTGCCTTTATCATGCATGCTCTGTTTGATGAACAGGGGACGGTATTTTGCATAGGGCTGTGCTTCCCACTGGGTGTTCATGCGCTTGATAATTTCAGGCTTGAAAGTGGCACTCTTCATGATGCTGTTCAGCTCTTTTGTCGAGATACCTGTCTCTTTCGCAAGCAGGCTGACAAGTTCTGCGCGACTGACCATCTGGCTGCCGTCAGGCTCTTTGGCTGCTGCCTGCAATGCCTGCGGTATGGCCAGAAACATTAGGCAGAGGCAGGTATGAATCAGTTTGGTAAAACGCTGGCTGGAGCTTTGAGTGAACATCATGAACGTATCTTAGCGGCGAATGCTGCAGACAGGTAGTCCAAAGTAGGGGGATTAACGCGGATGATTCCCGTTAGATAGATGCATTTGATAGTACTACTCTGTAATCCGGACTGTTGTGATGCATAATCCTGTCGCGCGGTGGGGTTTGCTCATGAACTATGGTTGTTGAACCCCCGCTGGCAGGCCGAGACAAATATTCATAATCAGGAGAAGAGGGGCTGAGACGTGGTCGATTATGAATGGATATCCGAAGGGAAGGTTGTGGTTTCCGTGGCGTTTTTCCTGGTTCGTTCTTTGTGCAAACAAAGAATGAACAAACAACCTCAATCTCAACAGCAATACAAAAAGCGCCTTTAGTTCTTGTTTACCAGGACTGTTTTCCTGATATCAACGATGAATTTGCTATTCCAGCGCATCCTCATTGGTGGCATATCCGAAGAAGTAAGCTTTATCGGCCAGTTTCTCTGCAAGCTTCGAGCGGCGGCGTGTATCTTCCTGAAGCAGCCTGGCAATTTCCGGTGTCAGCAGAACCGGTTGCCAGCGATTGCTTGCAACGCTGTGCACTGTTGTAGCATCAGCTGCTCTGACCCACAGCCATGCAGCTGGAGATTCTGTCTGCTCTGCAGTATCGGGGCCAGGTAGATGGATAATGTACTCATTACTGTTGCGTGCCTGCAGTTGCGGGTGCTGATGGGTATCAATGTAGTGATCGGTGATGTTGGTTATTTGTTCATAATCGGAAACCTTGAACACTTCGAGCTGCCAGTAACGATGATCCGGATCGGGCAGTTGCTGCTTTAACAGGCGGATATCTGAACCCTTAGCTCCGACTGATGTGAAATCAGCCAGGGGTACAAAATATAAAGCATGTTGTGGTTTGCCGGGTTCGGCCTCTGTGATTTTTGTATCATTCGAGCAGGCAGCCATACACAGCATGGCCAGAACCATGAGAAGGGGAGGTAACAGTTTCACTCAGCTTTTGAAGAGGCCAGGGGGAGCCTAGAAGACGAATTCGCGTTTCTCGGCAATGCCTTCCATATCCTGCAGTAGTGTTTCGAAAAGTGATGTTTCCTGCCAGATCTGACCGATTTTACGACGCAGAACCATTGATACGACAGGGTTGGAGCCGATAAAGGCGATCATCTGCCCGCCGTCCCTGAGCAGCTTCTCGATATGCGCAGGCACCTCTTTGGTCGCTGCAGAAAGTACAATTACATCGAAACTTTTATTCAGATCTTCAATCTGTGCCATGGCTTCGGCATCCATTGCATTGACCTGAATCACTTTGGCGTTACTGACGCCGTGGTTGCTGATGTTTTCACTGGCAGAGTTCGCCAGATCAGCATGGATTTCACAGCTGACAACATCAGCCGATTGCATGGCGAGCATGGTGGTTAAAAAGCCGGTACCTGTACCGATTTCGAGCACAGACTCGCTGCCATCAAGCATCAGATTCTGCAGGATCAGGGCTTCCTGAAGCGGACTGAGCATTTCCTGATTGCAGGGCAGGGGTACTTTACCTTCCATATAGGCCAGACTCTTTACATGCTCAGGTAAAAAGTTTTCACGCGGCATGGATTCAATCAGATCGAGAACTACAGGATCAAGTACTTTACAGCATCGAATCTGGTATTCGACCATGTTTCGACGTGCAAATGCAAAATCAGTGGCTGTCATAGAAAAGCTCCCCTCGCTTCCTTAAAAATGAATGCTCTGAGAATCGCGATACGCCGATGTTCAGAGCTGCATGATTACAAGGCCCAGCAATATGCAGCAGATGGTAAAAAATGGCAAGAGCCGGGCTGATGAATTGCGCCTCAGTTCAGCTTGAAGTGAAAGTTGCGCAGGATTTTTTTACCGCCGCCCAGCGTGCCTGTATCAGCCACGATTTTGCCATCAACTTTGACACGCAAGGAGAGAGCATTACCGCAGTTGATCCAGAGCGATTCACCAGCCTGCCTGATCGTGGAGTACTGGCCCTGTTGCAGCAGTACCTCTTTAAGCAATTTACCTTTCGCCGTGTCACTTTCATTGGCTGCATAGACCTGCATCCAGACAGCACCGGTTGCAGCCTCAAATCTGTACAGATGTACGGCTGCGGCTTGTTTTTTCTTCGCTTTGGCCGGTTTCACCTGCTCTTCGCTCAGGTCGACAACCACCTTGTGTGGCGCGGGTTCGACAGTCGCCGGTTTTTCTTCTGCAAAGGATTCATCCAGCCTGCTTGATGCCGGTTCGCTTGCTGGAGCAGCAGGTTCGCTGAATACATTCGATTCAGGTGTGACGGCGGTAATGATTTCATGCTCATCATCACCACTGTTCATGATATTGAATATGACAAACAGCAGAACAAAAGCGATGCCGGAAAGCCAGGCCCATTTCCTCGAAGGTGCAACAGGCGGATCGGGAAAGGTGAGTGGTTTGGTGAGCCGGTATTGTGCATCACTGAGTTGTTCAAGTTCTTTGCTGATGTCGAGGTTCAGATGTTTGGCGTACTGACGCAGGAAACCGAGTGCGTAGACCTGATCGGGCAACTGTTCCCAGCGACCGTCTTCCAGAGCCTGCAGGTGTGATTTCTGCAGTTTGAGTGTTCTGACAGCCTGCTCCAGCTTTTCACCCCGGGATTCCCTGGCTGTTATCAGTTTGCTGCCAATCTGATCCAGCAGTTCCTGATGCGATGCGGGGGCTTCCTGCGCAGAGATTTCGATTTCTTCCTGAGTCTTATCTTGCATAATTATTCCAGCTGTCCGATTTGATCCAGCGCCCATGCCTTATCCATGGCAGAGTTGCTGTTGTTTCTGAAGTTTTGCAGGACTTGACGCGCTTCAGACTGTTTATTCTGCTTCATCAGCACTGCAAGTAGTCCCTCTAGAATGTGTCTGTTATCTGGATATTTGTGCACTAGACCATGATATAGTGCTGCGGACTCATTAAGCCTGCCTTGCAGAGAATAGGCGTAAGCCAATTTGTCTTTAGGCATGTCATTGTTCGGATTGAAAATCTGTGCCTGGCGATATGAGAGGTTGGCATCCATATATTTTTTCTGACCCAGCAGGGCATCCCCCAGAATGATAAACGCCTTGTCTTGATTCGGATAGCGGGGGTCATCCAGTGACTTCCGCGCCATATCTTCCGCTTCTTCAAAACGCTGCATTCTGTTCAATAGATTGGCGTAGTTGTTCTGTGTGGCAGCTCCGGCACCGTGGCGCAGGGCTTTTTTATAAAACTGTTCGGATTTATCCATATTGCCGCGCAACAGCCATGCATAGGCCAGTGCATCGAGAACCTGCGGTTGATTCGGGTTCAGGGCATCTGATTGCATCAACTCGTCAAAGGCTTTGGGCAGCATGCCTTCCTTACCCAGTGCATCTTGACCCAGCTGATAGTGAATGTCCGCAAGCTTTTTCTTATCAACCTCATGTTTAACTTGATTCGATGCACAGGCAGAAAGTGTGCAGATCAGGGCTAGCGCCATAAGCGGCTGAAACAGTTGTCTGATATTCAGTTTCACAGAAAAGACTCCACCAGTGCATGGATAGGGAGGATAGCCTGATCATCCTGTGCTTTGAGGTCGGCAAAAATGCCGCTTCGCAGTACATCGTTACAGTTGCAGGTACAGGATTGATGATCGGCGTGGGTGGTGAAAAAGGTCTGCAGCATCTTGTGTGCTTTGGCGACATTCGCATGCATGACCGCCACAATGGAATCGACACTGACATCATCTTCATCCTCATGCCAGCAGTCGTAATCGGTGCACATGGCCACTGTGGAGTAGCAGATCTCCGCTTCCCGGGCCAGTTTGGCTTCCGGCATATTGGTCATGCCGATCACATCCATACCCCAGCTGCGATACAGGTTGGATTCGGCACGTGACGAGAATTGCGGCCCCTGCATGACGATATAGTTGCCACCATTATGCGTATCAATGTCTGCATCATGACAGGCCGCGAGCAGGGAGCTGCGCAGGCAGGGGCAGACCGGATCGGCTACCGAGACATGGGCAACAACCGGTCCGTCGAAAAAGGTGCTTTCGCGACCGCGGGTATGATCAACAAACTGATCGACAAGCACGAAGTCACCCGGACGGATATCTTCACGCAGTGAACCCACGGCTGAGACTGAAATGATACGGTTCACAGCGGCCAGCTTCATGGCATAGATATTGGCCCTGTAATTGATTTTGTGCGGCGGGATAGCGTGGCTGCTGCCATGGCGCGGCAGAAATACCACTTCATGATCACCGATGCGCGTAAGCAGTAGTTCGTCGGAGGGCTTGCCCCAGGGGGTATCGATATCGAGTTTGTCGATGACTTCGATGCCGGGGATTTCATACAGGCCGCTGCCGCCGATAATTCCTGTCCGTCCCTGCATGATGCTTACCCCTGTAGTTTGGTATCTGCCTTCAATTGGCCGCAGGCAGCCATAATATCCTGCCCGCGTGAACGCCTCACCGTGGCACGAATACCTTTAGAAATCAAGTGTTGCGCGAATTCTCTCATGTTTTCCTTTGATGTGCCCTGATACGGACTACCCGGATAAGGGTTAAACTGAATCAGATTGACCCGTTCGCGCTCCGGATTCACAAAAGCAATCAATGCCTGCAGGTCTTCAGCTCTGTCGTTGACAGCATCGAGCAGTACATATTCCAGGGTGATATGACGCTGTTTACGCAGTGGATACCTGTTCAGGCAGTCACGCAGTTCTGCCAGCGGATATTTACGGTTGATCGGCACCAGTACATCGCGCTGCTCATCGATGGCGGAATGCAGGGATATGGCCAGATTCACCGGCTGCACTTCACCGAGCCGGTTGATCTGCGGTACAAGGCCGGAAGTGGAGAGGGTGATGCGGCGGCGAGAGATATTCAGACCATCCTCATGCATAAACAGTGCAATGCTTTTGTGCACCGAATCTTCATTGGCCAGAGGTTCACCCATGCCCATGTAAACGATATGTGTGACATCAGAAAACATCTCCAGCGCTTCGGACAAGGGATCACTGCGCAGATCGGCCTTGATGGCAAGAATCTGGGCGACAATTTCACCAGCACTGAGATTAGCCTCAAAGGCCTGGGTGCCGGTATGGCAGAACGGGCAGTCGAGCACACAACCAACCTGAGATGAGATGCAGACTGTGCCGCGTTTTTCTTCCGGAATGAATACGGCTTCAACCATTTTGCCGGCAAAACGACCGCGTTTGAGGGCGAATACATATTTGCGTGTTCCGTCGCTGGAACATTCGCGCCGCATCAACTTGAGCGGATCGCATAAGAGTTCTGTATTGAGTTTGTCACGCAGATCGGCAGAGATGTTTTTCATCTCATCCGGATTGAGTACGCCTTTATTGCGCCAGTCGAACACCTGTTTGGCACGGAACTTCGGCTGTTTCCACTGCAGCATCAAAGCCTGCAGGTCGGAGAGATCCATTTCCGGCAACTGGATTTTGTCAGATGAGTCAGCAGGGGAGGTAGATGCAGTATTCGTAGGCATGCGCGACATTGTGACAGAGCAGGGGAGTCAGGGGTAGGTATAAAGGTTTAATTACGATTGCCACGCGAAGCGGGTGATCGTGTCCCCCATTTGGGGGACATGTGCTTTCTGAGGAGTCTGCTATAGTTCCAACGTGGTAGCGGGAATGACCGAATATTTACAACGCATGGCGGTGTATAACCGCTGGATGAATGACAAGCTGTTTGCCAAGGCAAGCGAGCTGTCTGATGAAGCGCTCTGCGAGGACCGCGGGGCCTTCTTCTCTTCAATCTCAGGTACGCTCAACCATATCATGGTTGCCGACCTGTTCTGGTTAAGTCGCTTTGCCTTCAATAAACATTGCCGCGAAGCACTTCTTTCGCTGGCCGATTTCCCCAGGCCTGAATCGTTGCGTGATATCCTGTTTGAAGATTTCAACGAGTTAACCGCTGCCCGCGCCAAACTCGATGCCCTGATTATCGACTTCTGCCAGACATGGACCGAAAATCTGCTGGCGCAACCGATTCGTTACCGCAACACGGCAGGCGAAAAACAGGAACGACAACTTGGCCCGCTGTTGCAGCATTTTTTCAATCATCAGACTCACCACAGGGGACAGGTCACGACTCTGCTCTTCCAAGCCGGTATTGATCCCGGCCCAACTGATTTGCTGGTTATGATGATGGAAGATAAATGAACATGATATTGCCAAAGTTGATGGGTTTACTCCTCTCCAGGTTCGAGTCCTGTATGGGGAGCCGGTTCAGGACAGAATCAGGCACTGATTGGCCCCAAGCCCACATAAATGCAAATCATCAGCTTTAAGCTTATAATGAAAACTACGGGAAAGGGTGTGTATGTATTTGTAGCCCCCCCGTGTTACTGAAATGGGGGGAGACCTTGAAGATTAAGAACTGTTTGATTCGTAACTTTCGAGGACTTAAGGACATTGACCTGTCCTTCGATAACAATACCTGTCTTATCGCAGGACCAAATGCAATTGGGAAGTCCACTGTTCTTGAAGCAATTCGCTTGAATCGCGCGCTCCTCCTTAGTCGGTATCCTTCAGAAGGACAGGCTGTTCTTCACGCATTGGGAGCAGCCGCTAATCCAAACCAAGTGATGTTTAGGGGAGGATATTTTGAGTTTTCGGCGATTGCTCGAGACCCATTATCGAACATTCAAATCCGTATGGAAGTACAACTTGATGGTCATGAGTTGGCAAAGGTAAACGGATCTCTACATTCTCTAGCGCTAGACCACCTTCGCGGCAGCATGGGAAATCAACTACAACAAGACCAGAGTGCTCTAACCCAATTCTTATCATCAGATGCAGGTCGGGGAAAGTTTGCAGAGTCTGAAGCGGAAATATCATCTTACATTTCAACTCTGAACACATCGGATACACTGCCTCTTGGATTGGAAATTACTCCAGACGGACAAATTCGAGGCGAGCACGCATCGGCTCAGATCGTGTGCGGTTTCTTGGAGCGTTCGCTACCTCCGCAACAAGCGCTTTTTAGTATTTTCTCAGCAGATAGGGCTCTTCCAGCTGGAGAAGCAGCGATTCAGTTAGGGGCAGGAGATTCAGATAGTCAGATCAAGTCACACATTGCCGAGCCTCAAGTGAAGTTTCACAGATTGAAAACAAGTATCGCAAATTCCACTCTTCTACATGAGAATATTGATGAAGATTTCAAAATCATTTTTGATGAAATTCTTCCCGGCAAGCAACTTAATGGAGTGGAAATAGGAGCAATTGGTAATTTTCGTGTATCAATATTGGAACATGGTGTGGATAGGCCGTTTGATATTGACAGTCTTAGCAGTGGAGAGAAAGGGTTGATTCTTACCTTCATGCTAATTCGTAGAGCAGTAGCCGAAGGTGGGATTGTTTTGATTGATGAGCCAGAGCTGCACCTTAATCCTGGGGTGTGTCGCAAACTCTTACACTTTTTAATTGATCACTGCATTGAGCCACACAAACTACAGGCAATTATTTGTACACATTCTGCAGAGATACTAAATAGCGCTTATGAGCGAGATGATTGTGACATTCATCATTTGAAAGACTCAGAGAATGCTACTCCGATTTATCGTGGTGATTTCGATGAAATGTTCAGAGCTCTGGGGCGGTTGGGAGTATCACCAGCTGAATCGTTCTTTTATGAAAGTCGTCTGTTCGTTGAAGGGCCTCATGATGAAGAGCTTCTTGAAGAAGGGTTCCGGACAACACTTGGAGATCGATGCCAAATAAGTTCATTGGGAGGAAGGAAAGCTGTTGAAGCGGAGATTCGGAACCTTCAAGCTGCCGAGGCGGAAGGGAGATTGGATAGGCTGCATTGCTTTATATTTGATCAAGATCGAGATGTGACAAATTTAGACAGCACTCCACTAGTCAAAGTTCTTCAATGGGATCGCTATTGTTTTGAGAACTATCTGCTCAATGTACAGGCCCTATATGATGTGCTGAGACCATCAGCAACAGGCACCTCATTTCCAGATAGAGGTATGTTTCTTCAGAAAGTAAAAGAGTTGGCTTTTGAGCAGATAAAGCCATTAGCCGCTCGACAGGCATATGAGCCGGATCGACTCAGAGGCCCGGGGCTAACTAACGAGGACATAGGAGGCTCATTTGAAGATATGCGCGATATCTTGTTCGGGAAACTGCAGTCGCTCAAGGATTCTCTATCAGACTTGGACCTTGATACTTGGAGAAATAGTTTTTTGACCAGTTGCGAAAGTATTAATGCTGAATTAGTCGCTGCATGGGATGTTAATTGGGCGGCAAAATGCAACGGTAAAGAACTAATAGAAAAAATATGTCGCGAGTATTCAATAAACCGAGACCGACGAGAGATAAAAAAGGAATTGGTTAGACTTATTCGTGATCAGAATTCGCCAGAATGGCGGACTGTTGAAGGCCTTTTACGTGAATCAGTGAACAACCAATAATAGACTGTCCAAGCTTATTTAGTTGCTGTTGCACCTTGAAGTAACTTGAAGGTGATAGCTCAAAAGCTAAGAAGAATTACATCATTCCAGTGGTGCCCAGATTTGTCCGGATTGGGGAGCCATGCAGGACTCGAACATAGGGAACCTGCAAAGCTGGAACTATTTGCTATAATGGCTTCACTTGTTTCGGAGGGGACATGCCAGGACAACAGTTTCTTCATGCAGTGAGCCGATGGCTTATGGCTGCACTGCTCTTTTCTACGCTCACGCTTGCCGGTTGTGCAACACAGCCGAAAGCGCCGGTAGTTGTGGATGAAATACATGGATCCGTCTCTTTCAATATCTGGCGGCAATATACCCTGATCGAGGATGACGGAAAAAACGTCACGCAGAAAAGCGGACCCGGCAATTACGGGATTGAGATGATCCGCGTGTTCAGGAAAGGGGATAGCTGGATGGCGAATCCGGCGGCGCTGATCTGGCAGTTGTATGAAAATCAGTGGCCGCAACAGACTGAAGTGATATTACCCGAAGGTGATTATTTGTTTGATATTGTCATGCTTTCACTCAATGGTTTTCCATTAAAGGCTCAGGCCGGTGAGGGGTTGGCCTCATTTCATGTGACAGCAGGTAAAAAGCTTGCTGCCGGAGATATTGTATTCGACTATATCAAACGTTATCGCATTTATCCCGGGCAGAAGGTGGCAACGCATTTCATGCGGTTTATATCTACACCTGCAGATGCGGAAGTGATGCTGAAGTCCGACCCTGAAAAAATGTATGAACTCAGTGATGGCTAAGATGAGGAGAAGAGTTTGAGTAAATTATCCAGAATAGCTGTGCTGTTAAGTGCCATCATATTTGCAGGTTGTGCGCCTAAACAGCCGAATTTCCAGATGGTTGAGAGTCCACCCAAAGCCATTGTGCAGAATGGTTATAGCTTTACGCCACTGGATGAACCGGAGTGGTATATCATTGGCCGCACACCGATTACGGTGGCGCTGGCAAAGCGGGGCGCATCCACTGATGAGACCTGTGCAGTGCAGGGGAATATCTTTCCGATTGCCAAGTTTGAGTCGGATGAGGCATTTGTTGCGGCTGTGAAACAGGGGCAGGCCAACGATGCCGATATTGCCAATCCCGAACGATTCAAGGTGTTGACTCATGATGTCAGCCTGTATGCACATAAGGGCGAGCCGTGTGCTTTCTCGCATATTGTGACTGAAGATCATGCGGCGAAAAAACGCAGCAAGACCGAAGGCATGATGATACTCGATATCTATGCGCTGGTGTGCAGGCATCCGCAGAATCGCCATGCCGCGATCAGTATCAACTATTCGCAGCGCAGTTATGCCGAAAGCCGCGATGCAGGTATAGCTGAAAAATCGCAGCATTTGTTTAACAGTGTCGAGTTCACCACGCTGCAGTAGGGCTTATGAATGTCGGGGCGGACTCAGTGTTATCAATTTGAAAAGGCAGCCATTCGGCTGCCTTTTTCGTGGTGGTAACTGAGTGATTGTATGAATCAGTTTTCGGTGATTCTCAAAGAATCACTAAGCTCATTATTTTCCTCATTGAATTCATTGATGTAGTTGCCTGCATCCGCCTCAATATTAAATTCATAAAAGGCAAAGTTATGTCTTGGCGTGAAAGAAAAACCAATGCTCGAGGCTGCATCACTACAGTTTTTTGTTCTGCAGGGTTGCAGAGAGTTGAGCCCTTTTGTACCCAGTTGAGTGGTTTCATCAACACCTTGTCCCTGAACCCGCATTGTCGCTGTGATGGTGAATCGTCCGCTATCACATTGACCTCTGTTCACAACAGTGATGGTCAGTCCGTATGGAATATGAATCTGAAGGCCTCCCGCGCCATTATTTGAGGATGAACCACTGATTGAAATATGGGTGATCTCAATGTCAGGCAGAGGTGTACCTTCACAGACCGGTTGTTGAAAATTTGCCGAACTGAGGGTTTGCGGTGCAATCGCTGTACTGGCTTGAACAGGTTTGGATCGATGCATCGATTGCCTGACGCTACGCGTACTCTGCTGAACAGGTTTGCTTCGGGTTGCTGTTCTGGTCTGAACCTGTGCAGCTTGTGAGCGCGTACTGGTGGTTTGAACTGAGAATCGTTTACTCAGTTGGCGGGGAAGTGCAACACGCGAGCGGGTGGTTGGAACAATCTTGAAATACACCTCGTGCGAACCACCGGTTGCCCTCCATTTGAATCGCATGTTGCGACTGCGCTCAGCTTTGAGCAGTCCGAGCTCTTTTCTGAAAATCTGTTTGCCATCAATACCACCAACCACTGTAAAGCCATTGGCGGCCTGTTTGCCTGCTTTAACTCTAACCTGGAACGAGGTCACTTCTCCTGCTTTTGGCGAAAGTGGTCGCAGGCTGATATCTGAGGCCCATTGAATGGCCTGAGCACAAGCGGGTAAGGTGTAGAAGGGGAGTAGTGAGAGAAAGAAAAACGTAATAAGCGGTTTTGAAATATGTAGCATGACAGCACCTTCCATGATCGTTGCTTCCCATCCCTATTACCTAGTATAGATGATAATCATGAAAGATTATGGGTGCTGAGACAGGCCTGGAGCAGTGAATCCATCTGCTTTCGAATAATCAGACTCAGTAGTAGTATCCCGTCACTTTTTTATAGCTAATGGGCTGCCCGGTTATGGCCGGGACAGGCAAAAGGACACGATGATGATTGATGAGGCTGTATGTCAAATGTATCCCGTTCTGATCGGGCTGATGGGATGTGGAAAAAGCAGTATAGGCAGACTTTTGAGCCAGGAACTTGGTTTAACGATGCTGGATCTGGATCATTATATCGTCGACAAAGCGGGTAAAACGATTCCCGAGATCTTCGATGAGCATGGCGAAGAGGGGTTTCGCGATCTTGAAACCGAGGCTCTGCGTGAGGTGCTCGGTACTCCTGTGGTGATTGCCAGCGGTGGCGGAGTCGTCATGCGAGAGGAAAACAGGATTATGTTAGAAGCTCATGCGCCGGTGATCTGGTTGAAATCCTCCCTGCATTTTCTTGCCAACCGTATTCAGGGCGATGATAACCGGCCACTGACTGCCGGACGTGATGCATTGACAGTTCTGCAGCAGTTGGCAGATATTCGCTATCCTTATTATAGCCAGTGCGCCGACTATATTTTGCATCGGGGCAAGATGAATAAAGCTGCATCGTTGCATGCGGTGCTCGAGTATCTGAAACAGTGGCAGTATGAGAATACAGGATCGCAGCAACAGACTCAGTCTTCGCATTCACTATTGAGTTCCCCTAAATTCGAGGACGCTTGATTCACATAGCTTGACCAAACAAGGAAGTGGTAAAAGGCTGGCACTATGACAATCGCGTATCACATGCCGCTCTACCGGCCACCGAGCGAGGCGGACAACCTGATTATTCAGGTTACGCTCGGTTGTAGTTTTAACCAGTGCAGTTTCTGTTCCATGTATCGCTCGAAACAGTACCGGCAACGGCCTCTTGCGGACGTGGTTAACGAAATCGCTAAAGCTGCGCGCAGTTGGCCGGATGCCAGACGTGTATTCCTCGCTGATGGTGATGCGCTGAACCTGCCGACAGCACAATGGCTTGCGATTCTTGAAGCACTGCATGCTGCGTTACCGAATCTTTCACGTGTTTCATGTTATGCCACACCTGCAAACCTGCTGGCCAAAAGCCATGAAGAGTTACAGCTATTAAAGGCGTCAGGTTTGAGTCTGCTCTATCTGGGCATTGAATCCGGTTCCAACCTGATCCTGAAGAAAATCACCAAGGGAGCCAGCCAGCGCGGCATTGCGAAAGCCATGCAGAATGCCTTTGATGCCGGCCTTAAGGTCTCCGGCACTGTTATCCTTGGCCTGGGTGGCAAACAGCACTGGCAGGAGCATATCGATGCAACCATTGAGTTGCTCAATCAAGCACCGCTGACCTATCTCTCCACCTTACAGCTTTATCTGGAAGAAGATGTAATGGCTGAATTCCAGACCAGGTTCGGGGAGCCGTTCGAGATTCCGGATGACCGCGCCATGCTTCTGGAGCAGATGCGATTGCTTGAGGGGCTCAATCCGCCCAAAGCTGTGATCTTTCGCTCCAATCATGCATCCAATGCTCTGGCTCTGGCCGGCAATCTGCCCCGTGACAGGGAGAAGCTGTTGAATCAACTTTACCATGCGTTGAAAGGCGAAACACCGCTGAGGCCCTGGTATATGCGGGCTATGTGAAAAATTCGGGAGAAATAATTCTTTTTCATTCGATGCATGAACTGTAATGTAGGATGCAAGATGATGAACTGCTTGCAGGAGAATGCTTATCCATTTCCCAAGATTTAAGACAATCCTTGTACTGATCCTGTTTTCAATTTCCACAGGGATAGTTTATGCATCCGAGCAAACAGAAATGCTTCCTGAAGTGAACCCGGATGCGGTAAATAATCAGCCAACATCAGAAAATACTGCCCTGAGTGAAGCTAAGGGGCTGATCATGTTGGATTATTCAGTCATCCCGGTTCCCGGATTCAAATCACTCGATTTGCATGGCATTCACTTCCTCCATCAAATGAATGACTGGCTTTATCTCGGCCTTGGGCTTCATGCACCGTTATTTCATGGTAATTCTGGTGGTTTTATGGTCTTTGATGCAACAGCTCATGCGCAACGTAGAATACTTGGAAATTCGTTTATAAATGCCGGTGTCTCTTTTGGTGGTGGTGGCGGTGGTCCGACTCCACAACTGAGTAAACAAGTGTCCGGAACAGGCGGTTTCATCAAAGCTTATATGGGGCTGGGTTACGATTTTCGCAGTTTCTCAGTAGGGGCAAATTACGCGCATTATAAATTTATCAATTCGCGAATTAATAGTTCTCAACTCAATTTGTTTATTCAAAAACCACTTTCATACTCAATCGGTTCATATGCAAACTCAGGAAATGAGATTGAGTATGATCCCTCCCTCTCTGAATCGGGGGGAGATAATATGATAACGCTGGAGCTTAATAATATATTTCAAATTAAACCCAAAGGAACGCATAAAAACACGATCAATTCGTTATCACTGCAATTTTCCCACTTTCTGACTGATAACTATTACCTGTTTATTTTAGGCGAAGCCGGTTATTACGGTCTGCCGATCTATAATCACATTTTAGGGGGTGTGGGTTATAAGCTCCCTGTTTCCCCTCGCATCAGCATATTTGGCCAGATAGGGGTTGGCTCGGGTGGTTATTCACCTGACAGGATTGATACTGGCCCCGGACTGCTTGTTTATCCTAAATTTTCGCTGGAATACTTACTGAATAATAACTATGGCTTGTCTCTGTCGGGTGGTTATCTGGTTGCGCCCATGGGCACATCCAAAAACTTCACCGTGGGTCTGGCAATGAATATCTACCAGTCCACAAAGGAAAGAATGCAAAGCAATTCCAGTGCTGAAAAGAATCTGGTTTATCAAGGATTCCGAGTTAATGTATTCCAGCAAACTGAATTCAATGTTCAGATTGGAAGTAGAAAGCATCCCAATATCAAAATGTTATCAGGTCAATTTGATTATATCGTGAATGATTATTGGTATATTCCTGCTCAGGTTAGCTTCGCGTACACGGCCTATAACGGCGGCCCGGGCTATGGAGAAATATTAACCGGATTAGGTATTCAGAGTAAGTACTCCACAACAAATCCTTTTCAGGGCTTTCTTCAGGTTTTGCTTGGCGGAGGAGCTCATGGGGTGCTGCTAAAACCTTCTGTAGGCTTCAATTATGGCTTGACCGATCATCTTGCACTTTATGGCCAGGTTGCAAAAACATTGTCAATAAAAGCGCCGGTGAATAAGCGGTTTCGTGCTTCCTCGGCAGGCCTGGGGTTGACCTATCGCTTCTCGTCACTGAACAGTCAGTAAATAAGCTGCCCGGAAAAGGACAGTTTATTTCACAGGCAACCGGTTTGGACTCAATGATTGTCGCTTATTGAGGGGTGCCGGATTCAAGATGTTTTCGATGTCTCTTCTTTCTGGGGAGCGCGTAGCCGGGACTGAATCTCTTCCACGCGACCACGGGTGAGCGGGTAAAACCACATCGACAGGATAGCCAGACTCAAAAACACCATCGGAATAGCCAGATAGGCAATACGCACCTTGAGCAGGGTATCAGCCGGCAGCATGGTTTCCTGTCCGACTACACCGGCCCAGGCCAGCAGGGCACCACTGCCGAGTGCGACGATGCCGATGGCGGTTTTGTAAACCAGTGCGAACACCGCACTGTAGACACCTTCACGGCGATGACCTGTGTTCAGTTCATCCTCATCACAGATATCAGCCGCAAATGAGCCGTTGACCGCCCAGCAGGCGCACAGGCCCCATGCCGCTACAACGACAGGGATAATCTGTAGCCACGGGTTTTCCGGTGTGAACAGCCACCAGCTGGAGGCATAACCGGTAATAGAAATGCTGAGGCCGGTGAACAGGATGGTCTTTTTGTCGACGCGTTGGCTGGCCCACGAAATCAGCGGCATGGCGAGAAACTGGCCGGTGACCTGAATGACTGTCATCACACCGCCAATTTCAGCCGCCAGCATTTTATCTCCTTCGCAGACATAATAGATGCCGATATAGGTCATGAAGGGGAGCGCGAAGAACAGCCCCATGAACACTGAGAAGACTGAGCCCATCAGCATGCGGAAACTTCTGTTCACTGCGGTGAGTTTGATGGCTTTGAACAGGGAGAGATGATTTTTCTTTTTCTCGCTTTCGGCAAATCGTTCACGGCACAACAGGGCTGGAAGTATCGTTGATATCAAAACCAGCAGGCCGATACAGATGCCGACCAGCCGTACGCCCAGCACTTCATCGCCGCCCAGCCATGCACCGGCTATTTGTGACCAGAGATAGAGATAACCCACAAGCAGGCTGGCACAGAACGAGGCGACCAGACGGTAGATCTGCAGATTGGTGCGCTCGGCATAATCATCTGTCAGCTCGATACCGAGGCCGGAGTAGGGAATAACGAAAACCGAGAAGCTGAAATAGAACATCAGGCAAACCAGTGCAAAAGCCACGAACATCTGCAGCGATGACCAGGAAGTAATACCGAACTGGTGCAGCGCTGATATGTCCAGCAGATCGGCTGTTGGCAGAATACGCAGTGATGTGGTGATTTCAGCATTATTGCTATCAATGGTCTCTGCTGTGGTAACCATGACTGATTGCGCTGTCTGCCAGTTTTCAGGCGTGAAGATCAGTTGCCGGGGTTCTATCGCCAGGTGCATAGCTACGGCTCCGTTGTTCACTTGTTCAATGCTGAAACTGGTGGCTGATTCGGGTGCCTTGCGCAGCATTACATCGAAAACGGCGGAAGTTGTATCGGGTGCAAGCCGGATATCCTTAGTGCTGACCACGTACCATGACAGCGTGTCTGTTAGCACCTTGCTGGATGCCGCCGGGCTCTGAGTTACGGATTCCGATTGCAGGTGGACCGTAACCAGTCTGGGCAGTTGCGGCGTAAGCGTTGGCAGGAACCAGACTGCAGAAAAAAACAGTGTCATCAGAATAGAGCCGACAAACATCCAGGGTCTGCGTCGTCCCCAGCGTGAACGGGTATTGTCCGTCAGGTTACCTATGATCGGATCAACAATGGCATCAATAATACGCGACAGGGCCATAGCCAGGCCGATGGCCAGCGTGCTGAAGCCCAGAGCTACATTAAAGATCGGAAACACCAGCGACAGAATGGCGGAGTTGGCGATATTTTCACCGAAGCCGCCAACGCCCCAGGAGAGCTTGGTTTTTACCGGTAGCTTGCCGGCTACAACTGCTGCGTCAGCCTTTTTATCTTCTTCGGCCAAGGTTTAGTTGCCGGCCTTGAGATGATCGATCAGCGCCTGAGCCGTAGTAAAACAGAGGCCTGTCACTGTATCGGCACAACCATAATAGATGGCGATTCGGCCACTGGCAGCATCCGTGAGCGCCGCGCAGGGGAAGGTTACATTGGGAACATCACCCACACACTCATATTGCTCCCACGGCGCAATCAGGAAATTTTTGGAACGGTGGATCACTTTCCATGGCTCATCCAGATCAAGCAGAGCAGCACCAAAGCTATACACAAAACCGTTACAGGAGGTGAGAACACCGTGGTAAATCATTAACCAGCCTTCGCTGGTTTCAATCGGGATGGGGCCTGCACCGATCTTGGTGGACTGCCAGCCATCGCTAGTAGCCATGACATGGCGATGGCAGCCCCAGTGCTGCATGTCCGGGCTTTGACTGAGAAAAATGTCTCCGAATGGCGTATGCCCGTTATCACTAGGGCGGGAGAGCATCATATACTTGCCGCCAACCTTGCGCGGAAACAGAACTCCGTTGCGATTGAAAATCAGAAATGCATTTTCGAGCTGATGGAAGGTTTTAAAATCTTTCGTCCATGCCACACCGATGGTCGGGCCGTGATAACCATTACACCAGGTGACGTAATAGCGATCTTCAATCCATACCACGCGCGGGTCATAACCATATTCCCAACCACTCACTTCAGGATCTTCATGGATAAACTGAATGCGCTCGGGGTTAATCTTCCAGTTGATGCCATCATCACTGAAACCGGCATGGATCTGCATCTCACGCGCCGTGGAGTCACAGCGAAAGACGCCGGCAAATTTGCCGTTAAATGCTACTGCAGCACTGTTGAACGTACTGTTGGCACCGACAAACGGATTTCTCGGTATAATCGGGTTATTGCTGTAACGCCAGACCACATCAGGGCATCCCAGTGGTTTGTCCTGCCAGGGTATATTGGCTAAAGCGTCTCCGATGATCTTCACTTCGCTCATCTGTATCCCCCCCCCCTTAAAGCCTGAGATTGTATGCGAATCAAGACTAGCCCGAGTCGAAGCCAAATGAAATGAAGTCGGTTATGCTTCGCCCATGACAACAGCATTAGCCAGTGAAACTCCGGTTTCCATTTCACATTATGAATTCGATACCATGCTCACGTTTGCCCGGAACGTGTTTCAGTTGAAAGATAATTCCGCCTACTTGCAGGCTTTGTCAGCGGCACTACCTGAAACAGCCCTGATTAAAACGGCATGGCCCAGTGTTTTGATGGGTTATGATTTTCATCTTACCCCTGATGGCCCGAAACTCATTGAAATCAACAATAATGCCGGTGGTCTGTATATCGGGCAGGGGCGCTGGATACCGCAACCCGAGATTGCCGAACTGGATGGGACGCTGGAACAGCGATTGATTGAAATGTTTCATAGTGATTGGACGACTATTGCCATTATGGATGAAGATGTGACCGGTCAATTCATGTATCCGGAGATGCAGGCTTATGCCGAACTGTTCGAAAAAGATGGTCGTCATGTGGTGCTTGTCAGCCCTGAAGATTTAACGCTCAGCGATGATGGATTGTTTTTTAACGGCAAAAGAATTGACGCGATCTATAACAGACATACAGATTTTTATCTCGATACCGGTGTTATCTCCGATATTCGGATGGCCTATGAAAGAGGGCAGGTGGCGATCAATCCGCATCCGCGTTCCTATGCTCTGATTGGCGATAAATCGCGTATGGTGGACTGGTGGCGGGAAGGTTTGCTTGAAGCATGCATCGATAGTGATGCTGTTGAGAGTATCCGGGCAGTTACACCGCAAACACGTCAATTCTCTGAAATGGATGTTGAGCAGGCTTGGGAGGAGCGCAAACAGTGGGTATTTAAGCCGGCTGCCCGCCATGGTGGCAAGGGTGTTGTGCTGGGCAAAGCCATGAGTCGCAAGCGGTTTGAATCACTGGATAGGGAAGACACGATCGTACAGCAACTGGTTCCTGCATCGAAGGTGGAAGTTGAAGGATCGAGTATGAAATTCGATATTCGGTTTTACATGCACGGTGAAAAACTGATTGCCCTGGCCGGTCGCGTGTGGCGTGGTCAGGTGACCAATTTTCGCGAACCGGGCAGCGGCTGGGTTTCAATAAACATTGAATAATGAGCTGAGCATTGCATTGGTCGTACCCGTTCTGAATGAACGACGGGCTATCTCCGGCATGATCAAACATTTGTCGGCGCTTGATGCAGATGAGTTGATTATTGTCGATGGTGGTTCAAGCGATGGTACATGTGACATACTGGCTGCATCAGATGTTCGCTGGATAACGACAGGACCCGGAAGGGCCCGCCAGATGAATGCCGGGGCGTCCATATGCAAGAGTGATATTCTTCTTTTTATTCATGTGGATACACTTATATCTTCGAGTAATTTGATGGCTGTTGAAAAGGTGATGTGTGATGCAGCTTTTGTTGGTGGCCACTTTGACGTTACGCTTTCAGGCAGGAATGTCGCCTTTCGTATGATCGAGTGGATGATGAATCAGCGCTCTCGCCTGACCCGTATCAGTACGGGTGACCAGTGCCAGTTTGTTCGCCGTTCTCTGTTTGAAAGTATGGGTGGGTTTCCTGAGCTGGCTTTGATGGAAGACATCGCTTTTTCAACGCTGCTCAAGAGGCAGGGGAGAATCGCTTGCCTGAAAGAAAAGGTTATCACCAGTTCACGTCGTTGGGAGCAGCATGGTATTGCAAGGACTGTGTTACTGATGTGGAAATTACGCTTTTTATACTGGCTGAAGCGGCCGGCATCCGAGCTTGCGCTTGTTTACAGGAATGCCCGCTGATGAAGCTTGCTGGCATCAGGGTTGTGATTATGTGCAAGGCGCCGGTGAAAGGCCGGGTGAAAACCAGATTGATGACAGCTCTGTCTGCTGAGCATGCAACTGCAGTGCACGCAGCAATGGCTACAACCGTGATCGAGCGGACCAAACGCCTGTTTGATGATGTGGTGCTGGCTGCTGATGATATTAAACATCCGTTTTTTACATCTTTTGGATTGCCTGTGCTGTCACAGCATGAAGGCAATCTCGGTGATCGTATGCACAGGCAGGTGAGTCAGGCCTTTGAACAGGACACTCAGGCAGTATTGTTGCTGGGTACAGATTCTCCGCATATGCCTGATGCACGTTTACTGGATGCTGCCGCAGGCTTGCAAAGCCATGATGTTGTGCTCGGGTCGGTCGAAGACGGAGGTTATGATCTTATAGCGATGAATGCTGCGCATCCGGTCTTTGATGCTGTAGACTGGTCAACGCCGCAGGTGCTGCCACAGACGCTGAATCATATCCGTAGATTACAACTCACTTCAAAGTTGCTGGATGTCAGTTTTGATGTGGACCTGCCATCCGATATTGAACGGGCCAGAACAGCCGGCTGGCAGTATGCAGGTTTATAGCTGATTCGGCCGCTTTCTTGCTTCTAATTATTTTATGATTGCAGGCAATACCAATCCACTCCTTTATGACGCTTTGACCGGTTTGCCGAATCGCATGCTGCTAGAGGAGCGTATATCGTATGAAATTGAGGTGGCACAGCGCAATACCACCTCATTAGCATTGATCCACATTGATCCGTTTCCGTTCTCTGATATCAATAGTACGCTCGGTTTCGAGGTCGGTGATCAACTGCTGATCCAGTGTGCCGAGCGCCTCTCATCGGTGGTTCGTAAAGTTGATACTGCAGCTCACCTGACCGGTGATGAATTTGCCCTGTTGCTCCCAGATGCAGAACAGGAGGGGGTGCTCAATGTCTGTGATAAAATCATAAAAGGCTTTGAGGAGCCGTTTGAGGTGGAGGCTGAATCACTTTTTCTGGGACTGAATATGGGTATATCGATTTATCCCATTCACTGCTCATCAGCCTCAGAGATGATCAGAGGTGCCATGGTTGCTGCCAATGCGGCGAAAAAGAATAAGGAAACCACTTTTATCTATCACGGTAGCATGGCCAAACGCGCCAGTGATAATCTGAGAATATTCGGTGCACTGCGTAAAGCGATTCATGAGGGAGGGCTGGATCTGGTATATCAGCCGCAGGTGGATGTACAAAGCGGTGAATTAACCGGTGTGGAGGCCCTCTCACGCTGGAACGACCTGCATATATCTCCAGGCAGGTTCATTCCGGTTGCCGAAGCCACCGGTTTAATCCGTGATCTGACCCGTTGGATGATAAAGGAGTGCCTGTTTCAGGCAGCAGTATGGAAAAAAGCGGGATATCAGTTCCCATTGTCGATGAATGTGTCGGTCAGGGATCTTCTCAGTCCAAACCTGACCGATGATATCTGCCAGTGGCTTGAGGAATACAATCTGGCAGATTATCCATTAACCATTGAGGTGACGGAAAGCTCGGTGATGGAACACAGCCATCAGGCCATAGGTGCACTAAACAGATTGCGCCAGAAAGGCATGCAGGTTTCCATTGATGATTTCGGTACAGGTTACTCTTCGCTTGCCTATCTGAAGGATCTTCCCGCTAATGAGCTGAAAATAGATCAAAGCTTTATTGGCGGACTGGCTGGGCAGCCGGGAAACCAAAGGCTGGTTAAGGCCGTGATTGCACTTGCTCATGAATTCGGATTGAAGGTTGTGGCTGAAGGCGTGGAGCGTTCTGAAGAGCTCGATCTGTTGAGCCGGTACGGCTGTGATATCGCTCAGGGCTATTATCTGAGTGAGCCACTAGCCGGTGAGGAGCTTGTCAAATGGTACAAACTAAGGGACGGCAAAACTAAAAATATCCAATAAAAGTCTGAGTTTCCGAATGACTATTGGCTGTTTGATAAGATGATTCACCTTGCACCTTTTCCAGATAGCTTCCTCACGCTAGGGTTGGCGAACTGACGGGTGAGTCATCAACTTGCCCGTTTTCTGTGTCTGGAACCGGATCATCCGTTCAAGGAGTGAGAGAAGCGCATGCCACGTCGTAGTGATATTCAATCCATCATGATTTTAGGAGCAGGCCCCATTGTTATTGGTCAGGCCTGCGAGTTCGATTACTCAGGTGTTCAAGCCTGTAAAGCGCTCAAGGAGGAGGGCTTCCGGGTTATTCTGGTCAACTCCAATCCGGCAACGATTATGACTGACCCCGAATTTGCCGATGCAACATACATCGAGCCGGTTACCTGGGAAGTTGTAGCCAAGATTATCGAGAAAGAACGCCCTGATGCGATCCTGCCGACGATGGGCGGGCAGACGGCGCTGAACTGCGCACTGTCGCTGAACAAGCATGGTGTTCTGGATAAATTCGATGTTACATTGATCGGTGCGCAACCGGATGCGATTGATAAAGCGGAAGATCGTGAACGCTTCAAGCATGCCATGGATCATATCGGTCTGGAGATGGCACGCGGCGGTTTTGCTCACTCCATGCAGGAGGCACGTGATCTGGCTGCGGAGATCGGTTACCCGATTATTATCCGTCCATCTTTCACGCTGGGCGGCTCCGGTGGCGGAATCGCCTACAACCCAGACGAATTTGAACAGATTGCGGCATCCGGTCTTGATGCATCACCAACCGATGAGGTTCTGATAGAAGAGTCGATTATCGGCTGGAAAGAGTACGAGATGGAAGTCATGCGCGATCATGCGGACAACTGCGTGATTATCTGCTCGATTGAAAACCTCGATCCTATGGGCGTGCATACCGGCGACTCGATTACAGTTGCCCCAGCCCAGACCCTGACCGATAAAGAATATCAGCGTATGCGCGATGCCTCGATTGATATTCTGCGTGAAATCGGTGTGGAAACTGGCGGCTCCAATGTTCAATTCGCAGTGAATCCTAAAGATGGCCGATTGATTGTGATTGAAATGAATCCGCGTGTGTCGCGTTCTTCTGCGCTGGCCTCCAAGGCCACTGGTTTCCCGATTGCCAAAATCGCAGCCAAGCTGGCTGTCGGATATACGCTGGATGAAATCCGCAACGACATTACCGGCGAAACCTGGGCTGCATTTGAACCGACCATTGATTATGTTGTCACCAAATTGCCACGTTTTGCTTTTGAAAAGTTTCCGGGTGCGGATGCCCGCCTGACCACACAGATGAAATCTGTGGGTGAAGTGATGGCCATAGGCCGCTCATTTACCGAATCACTGGGCAAAGCGATGCGCGGTCTTGAAACCGGCTCCTGTGGATTCGATAAGTCTGTGCCGGAAGATGTGGACGAAGATCAGTTTCTGCAGGAAAAACTGGGCATTCCGGGAGCTGAGCGTTTGTGGTGGGTTGGTGAGGCACTGCGTGCCGGCTGGTCTGAAGAGCGCGTATTTGATGTGACAAAAATCGATCCGTGGTTTATCCGTGAAATCACCGTCATGATTCTGCTGGAAGCAACTCTGTGTGGTCGTGATGCAGCGTCACTTACGGCGGATGAGTGGCGTGAAGCCAAACGCGAAGGTTTGTCCGACATGCGTCTGGCTGAACTGCTGGTCACGGATGAATTGACTGTACGCAAAACACGACAGGCTGCAGGTGTGAATCCGGTTTTCAAGCGTGTGGATACCTGTGCCGCTGAGTTTGAAGCGCATACGCCTTATCTGTATTCAGCCTATGAAGAAGAGTGTGAAGCGCGTCCTACCGATGCGAAGAAGGTTATGGTGCTTGGTGGTGGTCCGAACCGGATTGGTCAGGGTATCGAGTTTGATTACTGCTGTGTGCATGCTGCCTTTGCATTGTCTGATGACGGGTATGAAACCATTATGGTCAACTGCAACCCGGAAACTGTATCCACGGATTACGATACATCTGATCGCCTCTATTTCGAGCCACTGACATATGAAGATGTAATGGCCATTGTTGATGTTGAAAAACCCTATGGCGTGATTGTGCAGTTCGGTGGTCAGACACCACTGAAACTAGCTGAATCACTGGAAGCTGCCGGTGTACCGATTATCGGTACCAGCCCGGATATGATAGATCTGGCTGAAGATCGCGAGCGTTTCCAGCAACTGCTGAATGACTTGAAATTGAAACAGCCTGAAAATGGTACTGCCCGATCTACCGAAGAGGCCGTTACCGTCGCCAGTGAAATCGGTTATCCGGTTGTGGTGCGTCCATCCTACGTGCTCGGTGGCCGTGCGATGCAGATCGTACATAATGAGAAAGGTCTGCTGCGTTATATGAAAGAGGCTGTTCAGGCATCTCCAGACCATCCTGTTTTGCTGGATCGTTTCCTTAATCAGGCTATTGAACTTGATGTCGATGCTCTGGCCGATGGCACACGCGTAGTGATCGGCGGCATTATGGAACATATTGAAGAGGCGGGAGTACATTCCGGTGATTCTGCCTGCTGCCTGCCACCGCACTCGATTTCCGATGATATCATCAGCGAGGTGATTCGTCAGACCAAGGCGCTCGGGTTGGCACTGAATGTAAAAGGACTGCTGAATATCCAGTTCGCCATTCAGGGCGAAACAATTTATGTGCTGGAAGTGAATCCGCGTGCATCGCGTACGGTTCCATTTGTTTCCAAAGCAACGGGCAAACCTTTGGCCAAAATTGCTGCACGTATCATGGCTGGTCAGTCACTGGATGAACAAGGCATTGATGAGATTTCTCAGCCGAAAGACTTCCTGGCTGTGAAAGAGGCTGTATTCCCGTTTGTGAAGTTCCGCGGTGTTGACCCTCTGCTTAGCCCTGAAATGAAATCCACCGGTGAGGTGATGGGCATTGCAACCAGCTTTACGGCTGCCTTTTCCAAGGCCCAGCTCGGTGGTGGTGTGAGATTGCCCGAAGATGGCTGTGCCTTTATCTCGGTGCGAGAACCCGATAAGCGTGCTGCAGTTGAAATTGGTCGCCTGCTTGCCGATGCCGGATTCAAATTGCTAGCCACAAGCGGTACGCATAAAGCTATGGTTGATGCAGGTGTGACTGCTGAAAAGGTTGCTAAAGTTACAGATGGTGTGCGTCCGCATATTGTCGACCGTCTATTAAACGATGAAGTGAATCTGATTGTAAATACCACAGAGGGTGAGCAGACGATTAAGGATTCCAAATCCATCCGTCAGGCGACTCTGGACCGGGGCATTGCCTATTACACAACCATGGCCGGTGGCCTGGCTGCTGCACAGGCGATTGCTGGTCATTCAGATGTTACAGCTGTGAAAAGTATTCAGGAATATCATAAGGGGTAAAAAAGCATGGAACGTGTTCCAATGACAAAGCAGGGCGCAGTGAGTCTGCGTGAGCTGCTTGAATATCTGAAAGGGGAAAAACGCCACAAAATCGTTGCTGCAATTGAAGAAGCGCGCGCGCATGGTGACCTTTCCGAGAATGCCGAATACCATGCTGCCAAGGAAGAGCAGGGTATGAATGAGGCGCGTGTTTCCGATCTGGAAGACAAGCTGGCGCGTGCGCACATTATTGATCCATCCACGATCACTGCGGAGAAAGTTGTATTTGGTGCGACGATTGAATTGATCGACATGAATGAAGGTACGGAAATCACCTATCAGATTGTTGGTGTGGATGAGGCCAATATTGAGGCTGGCAAGGTGTCCATTACCTCTCCTATTGCACGTTCTCTGATCGGTAAGGAAGAAGGCGATGTTGCTGTAGTGCAGGCACCAGGCGGTGAACGTGAGTATGAGATTCAGTCGATTGAGTATGTCTGATTTTTGTGGATACGGTGTCGGACTTCCTGTCCTCCACCTTGGACGACCTTCAAAAAGTGTGATTTTTGAAGCTCTCACTAAAGCCGCCCATCCATGGGCGGTAGGGAGTTCATTGAATGAGGGTTGATTGCATTCGTATGGGTTCGGTTCGACTCTGCCTGGCGCTGATGCTCGGGCTTCTCGTGGTGCCGGGTTATGTGGTTGCACCTGTGTTGTTTGCCAAGGCGGGCAGCGTTTCACTGGCCGGCTCTCTGGCTGGCGATATCTTTCATCTGGCTAATATGGCTATCATATTTCTGGCGGCAGCCGTTTTGGTATTCTGGTTGCGCATGCAGAAATCCGGTGCCTTAATCGGTCGATTGCGCTGGATACTGTTACTGCTTCTTGCAGCGCTGATCATGGGTAATGAATTTGCTGTCTCCCCGGTGCTGGCTGATTTGAAAGCGCAACTGGGGCCAATGGATCAGGTTGCAGACGACAATCCGCAGCGTAAACTGTTTGGCATGTGGCATGGTATCAGCGCTCTGATTCATCTGGTTGCAGCAATTTCTGCTGCGGCATTGGTTGCACTCGGAGGACGGGCACCGTCCAAGGATACATGTCCGTCTTAAAAGAGTGGTTGCAAAAACGTCTGGCAGACACCGAACTGGTGATGCTGCTGGGTTCTCTGCTGGTTATTTTTATTTTACTTGTTCTGCTGGGGCCTATTCTGGCTCCGGTAATGCTGGCTATAGCGCTGGCTTATGTGTTTGATGGCATAGTTGAACTGTTGGTGCGCTGCAGGTTGCCGCGTATGTTGGCTATAGCTGTGACCGGTGGCGGTGTGATGTTGATGCTGCTGGTGACACTGCTGGCTATTTTACCGCTTCTGAGCGAGCAGATAGGCCGTCTGGTCTCCCGCGCACCACAGTATTTGCAATCCATCCGGGAGATGTTTCAGCAGGCACAGACCAATCATGCGGAATGGATCAATCCTGCCTATGTTCAGAAGATTATTGCCGCAACTGCAGCGCAATTACAGGAGTGGGGCGGCGCACTGCTGTCGTTTTCCATCGCATCGATTCCGGGTATGATTACCTTGCTGGTATATGCCGTTCTGGTACCGGTAATGGTGTTCTTTTTTCTCAAGGATAAGGAAAAAATCATAGTCTGGGGGCAGCAGTTTTTACCGACTGAACGTTCCTTGCTGCAACGGGTCTGGTTGGAACTTGATATTCAGATTGGTAACTATATCCGGGGCAAGTTCTGGGAAGCGTTCATTGTTGGTATTGCCATGTGGATGGTTTTCTGGTGGATGGGCCATGAATATGCACTGCTGCTTGGCGTATTAACCGGTATATCGGTCTGGATTCCATTTGTCGGGGCTGCAGTAGTGACCATACCGGTGATTCTACTCTCTTTTTTCCAGTGGGGCTGGACGGATACGATGGCATATAGCGTTCTCGCCTATGGCATCGTGCAGGCGATAGATGCCAACGTGATAGTGCCATGGCTGTTTTCTGAAATTGTAAACCTGCATCCGATTGCAATCATTGTTGCTATTTTGATGTTCGGAGCACTGTGGGGCATCATCGGAGTGATCGTTGCCATTCCGATGGCGGCACTGGTGAAAAGTGTAGTCTCTATTGTACTGGAGCGACGTCAGGTTTTCTCAATCAGCAAGGATAGCTGATTGACAGCAGCAGGGTGCCTTTTAGGGTGCAGCAGCTTTGGGTATCCATGGCTGACAGGCCAATAGTTTCATCGAATGATGCGGGGATGATTGAATGACTGATAAAACTGAAGATAAAACTCCAGTGAAGCAAGAGGATCAGTCTGCTTTTGAAGCAGAAATGGAAGAACTGAAACGCGAGATGCGTTCGGCCAAATGGGTCGAGTGGGCGGAGAACAATCAGAAGACCCTGATGCTTGCTGCCGGAGTTCTGATTGCCGTGTTGATGGCAGGTGGCTTGTGGATTGAGAATGATAAAGCACAACGGGCAACGGCAGGCGCAATGTATCAGCAGGCTGCGAATGCTACTGATCGCACAGAGAAACAGGCATTGATGGAAGGGCTGCTGAAAGATTTCGGATCAAGTTCTTATGGCGCACTGGCACTGATGCAGTTGGCAAATGTTGATATTGCAAATCGTGAGACCCACCTGAAAGCGTTGATGGCTCATCCGTCCGCCATGCAAGAGTGGGTCTGGGAAGCCAGACTTGATCTGGCTGCGCTGAAGATTGAGCAGGGTGATAATGCTGCGGCCATGCAGCAGCTGGAGGGGCAGTTCGGTACGCAATACCAGCAGCTTCGCCATTACCTGATGGCTCAGGCATCAGAAGATGCGGCAGAAAAGCAAAAGCATCTGCAGCAATCACTGGATGCTTCACCTGTTGATAATAATTTAAAACAGAAAGTCGAATCACTGCTGGCCAAGAAAGTATCCTGATGGAGAAACATCTGCATTTAAAACAGCTACTGTCGGTTGTGTTGTGCTCCCTGTCGCTGACAGCCTGCTCAACGATGTCTTCCTGGTTTGAGGATGACGAGAGCGAGCCGATTGTAAAAGCAGCACCTGTAGCCGTAGAAAGCGCCGTAGAAGGTGGAATTACTATCGACTGGCGCGTGGATCTGGATCAACGGCAGCCTGCTTCTGTATCCGGTTTCAGCCTGCCGCTGGTATATAAAACAACTCAGGGCCACAAGATCGTTGCAGGGGCTCAGGATAAGCGCGTTAGAATTTACAGTGCCGGTGGTTCTGAACTGAATCGTGTTGCGCTGGCAGCGGCCAGTGAATCAGGAGCACTTCAGCTCGCGGGTGGCCTCGTCGTTATCGGTGATATTGAAGGTGGCCTGTACGGTATCGATATAGAGAAGGGTGAAGTCAGCTGGAAAGTTGAGCTCTCTTCTTCATTTGTCGGTTCCCCTGTTGCCATTGATGGGGACTTTATTGTTCAGACTGATGACAATCAGGTTTATCGATTCAGTGCGGCCGGAGAAAAATTGTGGAGTTATTCAGGTAGCTCGGGCGGTTTGACGATGCAGTTGAGCCCGTCACCGGTGGTTTATAAGAATCGTGTCTATGTTGCTATGAATAACGGTGAAATCGTTGCGCTTAAAGCTGATCATGGCGGTTTTTTGTGGACACGACAGTTGCTGCTTAATAACAGCGCCTCTGTGCTCAGTGAACTGAAAGTACCGGTTGCAACTCCAACGGTTGTACCCGTTGAAGATTCCGGTCGTGATGAAGATACGCTGCTTGTGCCGATTTTTCAGGGTGAAATGGTCTTCTTGTCATTGCTCGATGGCAGTACTTTGAACAGCCGCTCCATTTCAATCAAATCACCGGCATTGTTAAAAAACAGGCGTTTATATATTGCTGATTCTGCAGGTGCAGTAAGCGCACTTGATGCAGCCAGTGGTGAAACATTATGGAAACAGCAAGTCTCTTCAGGTGAACTGACCGGACCGGTCTCGTGGCAGGGAGAGCTGTGGGTCGCCAATGACCAGGGCAAGGTATATCGCCTGAGTGAAGACGGTATGATTAAAGGTGGTCTGGTTCTCACCGGACGCATTGATCGTACACCTGTGATAACTGATAACGGCGTGCTGGTTCGTAATAATCTCGGCACCCTGTACCTGTTACATTGAAATCGATTCCGGCAGGTGATTTGTGACTACAACTTTTCGTGAAATCGCTGTCGGAAGACTGCCTGTTATTGCTATTGTCGGTCGTCCTAATGTAGGTAAATCCACCTTGTTCAACCGTATAGTGGGTAAACGTACGGCAATCGTGGGTGATCGCCCGGGCGTAACTGTCGACAGGCTGGAAACAGAATGCCTGATCGGTGAACAGCAGGTTGTTCTGGTTGATACCGGCGGGATTGGTGAGGGAACGCATGATGTTATGCAGCCTGCGATTGATGCACAGGTGGAAGCTGCGCTTGCTATTGCTGATATTGTCCTGTTTGTTACTGATGCCCAGGCAGGTTGTACGCCGGTGGATGAGGCCATAGCCAACAAGCTGCGTCGCCATCAGATTCCTGTCTTTTTAGTTGTAAATAAAGCCGAGAAACCGAATTTAGAGCTGGACTTTTATGGCCTCGGCATGGGTGATCCTATCTCGATTTCCGCATCGCACGGTAATGGTGTGAAAGAATTCATTGCTGAGCTTGGTGGTAAACTTCCTGCGGTCAGAGAGAGTGAAGAGCACGATAGTCCGATTGCCAGTATTGCCGTGATTGGTCGTCCGAACGTGGGTAAATCTACACTGATCAATGCCTGGCTGGGGCGTGACCGTATGGTGGTCAGTAATATTGCAGGCACAACACGTGATGCAATTGACAGTGAATTGGCTTATGGCGATGGATATATTCGCCTTGTTGATACAGCAGGTCAGCGCAAACATGGCCGTATCGCGGATATCATCGAATTCGTTGCCCGCGTTAAAGCTGTACAGGCATTCAAACGTGCTGATACGGCGGTTATGGTGCTCGATGGTTCAGAAGGTGTGGTTGAGCAGGATATGCGTTTGATGCAACTGGCTTTTGATGAAGGCTGTGCATTAATTATAGCAGTGAATAAACTCGACCTGATCTCCGAAGAAGAGTGGAAACATTATGTTGAACGCCTTGATTTCCGTATGCGTGGATTTCCAGAAATTCCAACATTCAGAATCACTGCCAAAACCGGCAAGGGTGTAAAACAGTTGCTTGGTAAAGCTGTTTATTCGGCCAAACTCAATCGCTTTGAATTGGGTACTGGGGCATTGAACAGATGGCTGTCGGAAACTCAGGAGGCGCAGCATCCACCCAGTGATAATGGTGCGGCAGTTAAACTGAAATACGCATCACAAATTGCCAGCTCACCGCCGAGTATTAAAATTTTCTGTAATCGCCCCAAAGGACTGAAAACGAGTTACCGGAAGTATCTGGAGCAATCATTCCGCAAAACATTCAAGTTAGTCGGAGTACCGATTCGTTTCAGTTTTTCTGCCAGCAGTAATCCGTATGCTCCGGAGAAAAAACGTTAGGCATGCGAAGCTTTGAGGAGACGCGCACCATAGCTTGCTCAGCAGCGACGATGTTCGATGTCGTGATGGATATAGATGCTTATCCGAGCTTTCTTCCCTGGGTGGCTGGTTCAACGGTATTGACAAGGGATGAGGGTGAACTGACCGCCGAGTTGGTGGCAGATCTGGCTGGTTCGCGTCACAGTTTTAAAACGATTGACCGCTTTATTGCCAATAAATTGATAGAAATCCGCTTGCTTGAAGGACCATTTCGTTTCCTGGAAAGCATTTGGACATTCGAACCCTTGAGCGAAGAGCAGTGCCGGGTTCATTTCTCTATCGAATTCGAATTCCGCAGTATGATGGTTGATATTGTGGCCAGTCCTATTTTTGCAACGGCATGTAAATCCATGGTGCAGGCCTTTGAGAAGCGTGCCACGGAATTGAAAGGTATCTGATGCACGTATCCGTCATTTATGCACTTGCTCAAGAGCAGTTTATTGAAGAGCTCGATATTGCCGAAGGCTCAACGGCCGAGGATGCAGTACGCATGTCAGGCCTGCTTGAAAAGCATCCTGATATTGATCTGACAGTTAATAAGCTGGGGATTTATGCGAAGCTGGTCAAAGCTGACCAGGTATTGCGCAGTGGTGATCGGGTAGAGATTTATCGCCCCCTGCCTCGCAAACCCCGCAATGCCCATGCTGCTGATGACAAAAAAGCCCGTATTCGTGCCAAAAAAGAACGTGTTGCTGAAGAGGGTTCATCAACAAAAAGCGAATAAGTGTCAGCATGACTTGTTTTGATGAAGATACTACTTGCGCTTTATATGTTTCATTTTACCATAAAGAAGTCTTCAGGAGGGGTTATGACAGTTTCAGAAGTGATTGCTCAAATCAAAGAGGGAAAGAGTCTGGCTGGTGCGGATTTAACCGGTCTGGATTTCTCGAGTCAGGATCTGTCCGGAGCTGATTTATCAGGAGCAAATCTGAGCGGTTGTAACTTTTCCGGTGCGAATCTCTCAGGTGCCGATATCAGAGGCGCAAACCTGAATGGAGCAACTCTGATCAATACAAACCAGAACGGCACCAAAATCGATCTGCAACGCGTACTGTCGCGCATCAGCAGTGGCTGGACTATGGATGGTGTAGATCTGTCAGGTATGGATTTGTCCGGTCAGGATCTGCGTAATGCTAAAATCATTTATGCCAATTTGTCCGGTTGCAATCTGGAAGGTGCTGACCTACGTGGTGCAACCTTGAATGAATCCGATCTGTCGCTGGCCAATCTGACGGGTGCAGATTTCAGTGGCGCATCGCTCAAACGCGTTAACCTGACTCGCGCCAACCGTACGGGTGCTAAAATTCCAAAATCAGCCTTGAAGAAGGCTTATATCGCAGGAGCGACTGCTTACCGGTCGTAGTTTGCGCCACTTGCAGTGATTTAAAACCTCACCACTGCACCCATACTACTGGCGAAGCATGCGAATATTAGCCTTTACTTATATGTATGTTTATGTCATAACTCGCTGATGGTAAGAAGAGTTGCAGAAAATTTTGAACAACAGAAAAAGGTGCACAGTGCCATCATCAAGATTGTCGCAGGTATGTCTCTGGTCATGATTCTTCCTGCCGTACTGATTATCGGCGTCATTGTCAGCAATGGAAAACCTCTGGAAGTCGGTAAAAAAGCACCTGAATTCGGCTTGCTTGATCAGAATAATAATTATGTGAAAAACAGCGATTACAAAGGTGACTGGTGTCTGATCTACTTTTATAACGGCAACAGGCCTGATGGTCTTATGCAAGCCAGGCGTATAAAAGCGCACTACGATGAATTGCATAAGTTGCATTTACGACTGGTTGGAATCAGTTATGAATCGGTACCTGAACATCATGATTTTGCCGAGCAATTGCACCTGACGCATGATCTGTTGTCTGACCCTGAAGGGAATGTGATCAGTGAATACTCTGCTCACACATCGATGAATCAAATGGCCAAAAATATAGGTTATCTTCTTGATCAGCAGGGCATTATCAAAAAAGTATATCTGGAACTGGAGCCGGAATCTCAACTGCTCGCAGTTGAAAAGGATATGCGGGAACTGGCCAGTCTCTGACACGGGACCTGCCAGCGCTAATTCTTCGTTTTTCTGACCAAACCCTTACACAATTCGGAGATAGCCACCTGAGCAATTTCAGGATCGAACTGGCTTCCCGAATACTTTTCAAGTTGCTCCATACAGTATGAAATAGGACGTGCCCTTCGATATGAGCGGTTCTGGGTCATAGCATCAATGGCTTCAGATATTGCAATCAGTCGGGCACCCAGGGGGATACCCTCACCGTGCAGTCCATCCGGATAGCCTGAGCCGTCCCAGCGTTCTCCATGATGCAGAATCATTTCCCTTTCAGCTGCAAGTGACTTGATCGGAGCGAGTATATTTGCTGCGACTGCCGGTGTTTCATTGATAACATTTCGTTCAGAAGGAGTGAAATTCCCGGGTTTAAATAAAACTGCATCGGGGATACCGACCATGCCGATATCATGTAACAGTGCCGCTCTACTGACTTGCCCGAGAAACTCACTGTCCAGTTTCATTATTTTTCCGAAACGCACAGCAATATGGCTGACACGAACAGAATGATCTTTTGTGAATGTATCTCTGGTTTCCAGAATCCCGACCAGTGCGATCAGCGCTTCAGATACATTGTCCTCGCCGGTCATTTTATCGCTCATTCACAATGCTCCATGCTTATATTGAGCAATATTATATCAATGCATGCTTTGCTTCATCAGGTAATTGATATTCCGGTCATTTACTAACACAGCTTTGGGAAATATGATCATAGCTATGCGAATCGGTATCCCCAAAGAGATAAAAAATCATGAACATCGTGTAGCACTGAGCCCTGCTGGAGCGGCAGTACTGATTGCTGCTGGACATCAGGTGGTTGTTCAGTCTGAAGCCGGCTTAGATAGCGGTTACTCCGATGACAGTTATTTACGGGCTGGTGCAGAGATAGTCACTGATGCATGGCAGGCCTGGGGTCAGGAACTGGTTGTGAAGGTTAAAGAACCTCAGCAGATTGAATATGAATATCTTCGAGGCGATCTGATTCTGTTTACATTTCTGCATTTGGCAGCATTCCCTGAACTGGCGGGCGTTCTACGCGATAAGAAAACATGCGCTATTGCTTATGAAACGGTTCAGACTGATGCAGGGCTGTTGCCACTGCTTAAGCCGATGTCAGAAGTGGCCGGGCGGGTCGCAGTACAACTGGGCGCCAGTTTTCTTCAGAAAGAGAATGGCACTGCATTTCCCGGCAAAGGCTGCTTGCCCTGCGCTATCGGTACAGCGCCTGCAATGCATGCGGTTATACTCGGTGCAGGTAATGTGGGCATGAATGCAGCCGACGCTGCAGCTGGGCTTGGAGCAAGGGTTACTTTGCTGGAACGAGATGAAAAACGAATCAAGCAACTACAGCGCGAAACACATAAAAATATCACAGTCATGCACTTCTCGCATGACTGTTTTTACAGCCTTTTGCCAGATTGTGATCTGCTTATTGGTGCCACACTGATTCCCGGTAAACATGCGCCTGAATTGCTGGGGCGAAGTGATCTCAGGCAGATGCAGAATGGCAGTGTTTTTATTGATGTCTCTATTGATCAGGGGGGGATCAGCGAAACCTGTAGGGCAACGAGTTATGACGAACCTGTATATGTGGAGGAGGGGGTTATTCACTGCTGTCTTCCGAATCTGCCTGCAGCCGTACCTCAAACCAGTACAAGGGCATTAACAGAAATTACACTTCCCTATATTCAATCAGTGGCTGATTTGGGTGTGGATGGTGTGATAAAGAGTCATCCGGCATTGCAGAGGGGCATAAATACTTTGGCAGGAGAGATCATTCATCCTGCAGTTGCCGCGTCACTGTCCAATAAGGTGATTCGTTAGATAGTTTCTTCTACATATGATGTGACTTGTTTGAGGACACTGAGCAGGCCATTGGGGACCTTCTGACATAATATTGATGTGTAGATTACTTCTTCTTTCACTGTCGCCTGATGGGTGATCAGGATGCGGCCTCCGGAAAGAATCACGCCATTACAGATCGGTTCACCAAAGCCACCACATAGTGACATGCGTCTTGTGGTTTCCATCACCATCGGTGAATAGAGTGCGAACTCTTCACCTTCCGGCGCTTCTCCAACCTGTGTAATCAGATTTCCTTCACCATCAATGATAATGATGCATGTCATATCACGCTCTGTTCTCAGCTTTTCCAGTTTATCTTGAATAGAGATAAGCGCCTCCAGTCTGAAACCCGTTCAGTTGCATTGATGTGATGAAGTAGTATCACCACTGTGGGCAATAAGTTCAAGTATAACCCGATGAATCAGCTCTCTGTTATCATGGTGTAATGGCGGTAACATGATATTTTTGCAGCTCTTCAGGCACATACCAGTGTTCGCTATTATAACCTATGCCGGCAGGCGCCGGTTTGATGCCGTGGAAACGCTTATGCATCACAGGCAGTGAGTAGGGGGCAAACAGGAATACCATGGGCACATCGTTGTAAATCTCTTGCTGCATGATGTCGTACTGCTGTTTGCGCAGTTTTCGGTCAAAGGTTCTGCGCGCATTGTCCAGAGCTGCGTCTACCTTGTTATTTTTATAGGTCAGGAAATTAAACTGTCTTGGACCGGTTTGGGATGAGTGCCAGATGGTGTATTGATCGGGGTCCGGGGAGAGTGACCAGCCGAGAATGACTGCATCAAAATCACGTTTGTTAATAAAGTTCTGAATAAATGCTGACCATTCGATCAGCCTGATGTTGATGCTTATACCAACCGTTTTCAGTCGTTGCTGCATAATAGTTGCGGCATCAGAGCGTTGTTTGTTGCCGTTATTGGTTAGGATGGTGAAGGAGAGTATTTTGCCATCCTTGTCGATCAAACCATCACCATCAGAATCTGACCAGCCGGCTTCAGCAAGCAGGGAACGCGCTTTTTCGGGGTCAAACGGGCGCGGCTTTAGTGTTTCATTCACCCAGTATGTGCCGGGTTTGTAGGGCGTGGCAATAGTTTCACCCAACCCCAGTTGTACGCCATCAAGGATCTCCTGGCGATCAATGGCATAAGCAATGGCTTCGCGTACTTTTTGATTATCAAAGGGTTTTCGTTGCATGTTGAAACCCAGATAAGTGTAAACAAAATCAAGGTATTTATAGCGATTGTAGTTATGTTTCAGCGTTGCCTTGGTATCAAACAGGCGAGTGTACTGCATGGGGCTTAAACCGACTGAATCAAGACGTCCGGCAGTAAGCTCCAGAAATTGGGTGGCGCGATCGGGAATAATGCGTGTCATGCGCTCGCTGATCCAGACTTCTCCGTCAAAATAATCCGGATTCGCAGTCAGGGTGATGGATTGTTGTGGTTGCCACTGGGCCAATCTGTAAGGACCTATCGTCGCCTGAGGCTGGCGTGACAGCCTGGTGTCCATAATATTTTCACCTTCAAACACATGCTTTGGCAATATCGCCAGTGATGACCATGAGGAGAGGGCGGGGGAGAATGGTTCATCGTAATGGACGATGAAAGTGCGCGGATCCGGGGTCTCGATACTTTTGACCAGCATATAATCGGCTTTGTATGCGCTTTGTGTGCTGTCACTCTGCATCAGATCCACGGTAAAAGCGCAATCAGAGGATGTGAATGGTTTCCCGTCACTCCAACGTAGTTCAGCACGTAACTTGAACGTGATGCTTTTATTGTCGGCTGAAACCTGCCAAGACTCGGCCAGTTGTCCGGTCAGATTCAGGTTTTTGTCGTATCTCAATAGTGAGAGGTAAAGTTGGCCTGCAACAGCATGGCTGGAAGCATCGCCTGCGATCATGGGAATAAGATTGGTTGCATCACCGATGCTGGCTTCGATCAGACGATCACCCCTGACAGGTGTATCTGTATAGGCTTGTGCCAGAAAGTCAGTAGATGTATCCCCGTTTTGCCCTGATTCAGTACAGGCACTCACTGAGAAAATCAGGGCGATAAATGCAGTGAGCTTTACGGTGTTCAGCTTGATTCTACCCTGCGTGCGAGAACCCACAATGTATCTCCTGCGCGTATCTTTCTTTTTAGTGAGAGGCTGTTAACCCGTGCAATGGCTTTGACCGTTGTGCCAAAGCGTTTGGCAATGCGCCATAGCGAGTCACCTGAGCGAACTTTGTAACGAATCCGGTGGCTGCCAGGCAATAGCGGATTTTCATTGGCGCTGGCTTTGGCCAGTTGATTCGCCGGTACTTTCAATCGTTGTCCGGCACGAAGGTATTTGCCTAGCTTGCGGTTCAGCTGTTTTAACATCTGTACAGTTGTGCCGTGTGCCTTGGCGATGCTCCATAAAGAGTCGCCCTTTTGTACCCTGGTGTGTACAAATTTCGGACCTGCATGTTTTATATTGCTGTGAACATTATTGAAATTCGATTCAGGCACATGAATGGTAACCGGATGAGAAAAATACTGAGCCTGATTCAAGCATGGGTTGAAACGAAAGATATCGTCTTTTTCCATGCCACTGAGGGTTTCAAGTGCGCGAATATCAACCGGAGGCTGCAGCTGTATCATTCTGGTTTTGATGGGATCGGGAAATGCAACCATGCCTTTGTTTAACAATGAAGCCAATCCAATGGCTTGCTGAACATATGCACGCGTGGCTGATGGAATCGGCATTTTTTCCAGGCCATCTGCAATGTTCCATGGATTCTTCCTCAATTGTCTGGATAAGCCATTGGGGCCCATATTATATGCCGCCAGTGCCAGAGGCCAGTTGTCAAAACGGTCATGCAGCTGTTGAAGGTATTGTATGGCAACAGTAGATGAGCGATCAATGTCGCGCCTGCCATTGAGTTTATGATTTGAATGCAGGCCAAGCCACTTTGCTGTTTTTGGCATCAGCTGCCACAGCCCGAGAGCTCCGGCATGTGAGAGGGCATAAGGGTTGTATGTTGACTCGATGACCGGAAGTACCTGAAGTGAAACAGGTGCATTTAATTCATTCAGCTTTGCAATCAGGCGATACCTGACAAAACGGGAGCGTTCAGTAACTGTATTCCAGCTCTGACTGAAATGCTTTCTGGCCTGGGCCTCTGCGATCAGCAAATCGTTATCACTAAGGCTTTTTAACAGCGGGTCAATACGATGGTTGTGCAATGACTGCGATGAGACTGATGAGGAGAAAATCAGGCAGGTGAGCAGCAGTGTACCTAGCCTGATAAGCATAGTCGTTGTTGGCATTGTCTTCCTGACAATTGAAGGCATGAGAACGGGTTCCGGTTATCGCGTGGTACAATGATGCTTAAAACAGGTCATCATATTCCGTTTCATCATCGAAATCATCATCCGCGCCAGCTTCCACAAGGGCATTGCCAAGCAGGGTTAATGCAAGCATTTTGCTGCCTTCTTTTTCACGCGCATCAACAGGAATCACCATGACATCGCCTAGCCCCAGCAGAGAAGCAATTTCATCAACACTTCTGGCTCCCGGCAGATCTTGTTTGGTTGCACCAACAATGACAGGCAGGTCAACATGTTCAGCATAATAATCAAACATTTTTTTCATCTCGGCCATTGATTCATCACTGGTACTGTCTACCAGAAAAATAGCTCCGATGGCTCCTCTGGAAAGGATATTCCACATAAAATTGAAGCGGGACTGACCTGGTGTTCCAAACAGGTGAAGCTCCAGCATATCATCAACTTTGAGGATACCAAAATCCAGTCCTACCGTGGTCATCGCTTTGAGTTCAGCAACGGAATCAGTGGCTGAAACGTCAGTCGCAGCGACCTGTGAATCGCTGAGATTCTGGACCATGGTGGTTTTGCCTGCGTTAACCGGTCCGGTAATAACCAGTTTTACAATCTGTTTTTCTTCGCCCTGCATTAAAGCCCCCTGATCCTGTTGATAATTCTGGACAGGATAGAGACCTTGCCTCTTTTCTTTTTCGCAGGTCGTTGTGTATTTACCTGCTGCGTTCTCGTACTGCTCTGTGCACCGGCATTCAATGGTGCAATCAGCCCCAGAATATAAGTGGCCATCATGACTCTCAGACGGACCATTTCATCGCGGGAATTTTCAGATTGGGAAATGTAATTCTGCATGCGAAGTACTCCATTCTGTTGGTACATCATATGCATTTTCATATAAGCGGAATTATCCTGGAAAGCATAGCGTTGCATGGGATAAAGTCTGACTACGAGCGGAGGTAGACGCATGACAAAGCTGAGCAGTGCTGCGCGTGTTTCGGCATTAAATGTGTAACCTGCAAGGGCTGCGGAAATAGCCTGAGGTGCAAAGATTCTTTTGCTGCTGGTAGGGTTGAAGTCGGAGGTGGTGACTACATTCACGTTATCAGATTCGAAAATCGCTCTGAGTTTAGTGCTCACTTCATCATAGGAGCCTTCAAAGCCAGCTCGCTCGTAATAAATACTTTCCGTATTATTTCCCACCGTATAATCAACTCGCGCAGGTTTCTGGTTGATGATCATACGACGGAGATACACAAGTGAATTCATTCTAGAATACCTTCTCCAAGCCCGATATGTTAGGGAATATACAGACTGACCGGGTAGTCGCAAATAGAAAATGCGCTGCTAATGCACAACAACGGGAAGCCATGAGGTATAGGTGCGGTGCTCCAGCCGCGATTTTTCCACATGGATGATCCGGGTGTGATGGGTTAGAGATAACAGTGTGAGAACTCCCTGTGATCATAACAGGGAGTTCTCTCGTTGCTAGAGAATCTGGCCGAGTTGACTCTGAGCCTGCCTTGCTTCCAGAAAGACCAGACCAAGATTTGCGCCCTGGGATACTTTTACAATCAGTGAAGCACGGTGTTCAATATCGAAAAGCAGGATGCCTGCGTTGGCACCACGGATGTTTACTTCCTGAAAGTCACCAACTTTCAAGGTGTCTGTTACACGTTTGGCCAGGCTTGCCAGTGCAGCACCCATGGCAGCTGCCGCATCGCCCTGATCACCGTCCAGTTTGTTGGCAATCATCATGCCATCAGGACTGATAACACCGCTTCCCTGAATGTCGGATGTCGCCATTTTCAGTTCATCAAGTACAGCATTGATTCTTTCTTGTTTTGTAGCCATATCAATCTCCTTGTTCAGTTATAATTGAATTATGCAGGTAATTTGTAGATCTCTTTCATCGCGTCGGCACCAACATCAAGACCTTCAACCCAGTCGATGAATTGAGTCACCATCTCTTTGCCCTTGAACATGGCACCGTGTTGTGGCGCAATAATTTCGATATCCAGTTCACGCACCATTTTAGCCCATAGCTGACAGGCCGTGTTACTGCCCATATAACGTTGATGGAAGCCCGCCATGTGGCCGGTATGTGCTTCGAAGTCCTCAACAAAGCGGTAATCTACAAGCGCAGCACCAAGGTCGCCGGTATAAAGAATTTTCGAGATGGGATCATATACATGGAAATTGCCGGCAGAGTGCAGGAAATGAGCCGGTATAATCATCAGTTCACAGCCTTCAAGATCAAGTTTTGCGCCCTGGTCAGGAATCTCTTTCATACGATCCATAACGCTTCCATCAACGCCGAAGTGGGCGACAAAGCGTTTCCAGATGGCAGACAGATAGGCATCTGCATCGGTGATCATCAGCCAGCCGTTTACCGAAGCGACAATGTCAGGATCCTGATGTGAGAGAAACAGGTATTTCAGGGCAGAGGGTGCAAGGTGCTCCGGCATGGCCGCCATAATTTTCGAATAAACCTTGTGTCCACCGGGATCAAGCAACATGCCTTTGCCTTTGTGAATAATCAGATGCTGATTAGCAGAGACCATTTCGCCCTCGGTGAAATCTTCAAAGAAGATGCACCGGTGTTCATCATTTTCAAAAAGTATATCTGCCATACATGTCCTCCTAACTATGTATTATGTAGTTAATTCTCTTTACGCTTGCTCTCTATCCATATCCATCACCAGAGCAATTCGATCCCGAAGTGAATGCAGTAGTTTTCTCATGCCTTTCGGTACAGATGGGGTGTCCATGACCAGAACGAAGGGTTCACCGTTAATTTCGATATCCTTAATAACCATCAGATGACTGTCTTCAAGCACAAGTGCAACACAGGTAATGCTATTGTACTCGCCCAGACGAACCGCATGTTCACCAACCCGGATCAGTTCCGGCGCGATGGCAGCCATGCCTGCATGAGCTATTTTTCCTGCATGGCTGACTGGCCAGCCGTTTTTGTCAGCCAGCAGCAGTGAGTGCATCTTATGCTGTAGACGTGTCTCTTCGAGAATTGCCTGAAGTCGCGTTTCTAAAGTTAAGCCAGATGAATTTTCCAAGCACTTCCTCCTGTCGTAGCAGGCCTATTTAACCTTAATCAGGCTGAGGTTTCCATGGAAAATATTATTGCCTGACTCAAATAGCTACTGTGTTGAATCCGCTTATCTGTATATAGTAAGCGTTCGCAGTTTCGTGCCGGGGAGAAATAATGGATAGCTATATTATTGGCAGTCTCTCTGATGAGATAAAGGTCAATATCGATGTTATTGATGGACTGTTGTGCCAGGCACCGCAAGTTTTGTCTCATGGCGGTGCATTTACGGGTAAGCCGGATACTCAGATTTATGCGGATGAGACCTGGGTATTAAAAATTAATTCCCGACGCAGTTTTACGTCTGAAACTGTTGCAGAGAGGTGGTGTAAGCTTCAGATCGAGAGAGAAAAAGAGTATCAAATATATCATCCGGATCGTACATGGTTGATGATTCATGATGAGAACTGGCTGGTGGCAAATATCTCACCCAGGCTAAAACCGCTGCACATGTTTGATTTCGGCACCTTTTCTGCAGAAGAACGGGTATGGGCCTTTTCAGAAATAATGCGAATATATTGTGAATTCACGGTGCGTTTTGATAAGCGGCTGGATGAAGGGTTGTCTAATTTCGGGTGTCTGCAAGGTAAGCTCTGGTATCTGGATGATGATATTTATGCCTGGGATAACTTTTCATCGTTCTCGGCGATGTTGGCAAACTGGTTGAGAAAATCAGACGAGTTGGGTCTTGATGTTCAATCGTGGAGTTTGTTGGGGAACTCCTTATGGCCACGACTGAGGTCTTATTCTTCATCGGCAGATGATGTTGTGCATGAAGCACTTGTTGATCAGTTTGTAGGGGGGGACGAAGCTCTGAAGCAGGTTTTTCTGGCAGAACTCAGGCCGTCCTATCGGATTGAGATGGCGCAGGCTGCATCGGGTGATTTCTCTCCACTTGAACCCATAGGTCTGATTGCTGATGTGCATGCCAATTTACCGGCGTTTGAAGTGGTTCTGGCCGAGTTTTCAAGGCGTGGTATTTCGCAGATAATGATGCTGGGTGATATTGTTGGCTATGGGCCTCATCCTAAGGCATGTATTGCACTGGCCAAACAACACGGTGTGTTTTGCGTGAGGGGGAATCATGATCACTACGTAGCTCATAACGGAGATGTCAGGGTGGCATCCAGCAGTCTGGCGAAATGGACGCTGGATTGGACGCTGAGTCAACTCGATGATATGGATAAACAGTGGTTAGGGGCTTTGCCTGTTCGGCATCGGATGCCCGGCTGGATGGCAGTGCATGGCTCGCCGATTGATAAAACATTTTTTAATGGTTATGTGTATAACATGACGGCAGAAAAGAATCTGGATCATCTTCGAACCATAGATATTCCCATATGTTTGCACGGCCATTCGCATATTCAGGGAGTTTATGCCATGAAAAACAGGATGGTTCAGCCATATATCTGTTCGGAACGGGTGAACCTGAGTGATTTCAGTGCATCACTGGTATGCCCGGGTTCGGTTGGGCAGCCGCGCATGGGTGTAGCGCAAGCAGAAGGGGCTGTGTTCTATCCGGATAGCCTGGATCTGGAGCTGTTTTCTCTGCCTTATGATATTGAAAAAGTTGCTGCTGATATGGAAAGCTTTGATTTTCCAGCTAAAGCAATCGAGCGCTTGCGAGAAGGAAGATAACAGCCGATTACGTATGAGTGGTTAGTTTGTTTGGCCTTATGGGCACTGTGGCGCGACTTGCTCCAGCGCCTCTCGAGCCGCCATCCAGCCTGCTCCCAGGCTGATGTTCGTGCGGGTCACCAGAATCAGCAGGTAGTCAGGTTTTGTCGGCACGACGGCCATGAAGTGAAAAGTGCCGTCAGTAGTCATCTGAATTTCTTTGATATGGTATTTAATTTCTTCACCACGTTGCGCAGCCATCATGGTTTCAACAGCTGTGATTGTTTTTCCACGAAACATATCAACGGCCGCGGCCCCAACTGCATCAACATAGGATTGTGTGAAGTAGGGGACATTATGATGTGCACCCAGCAGCAGGCCGTTATTCAGATCCACGACTGCTGCAGCCAGCGCGCCATCGAGTTCATTAACAAGGTTCTCAAGCGTTGTGTTCATGGGCTTTACCTCTCCTGAGCTTCTTGCATTACGCGTTTAACCAGCTCTTCCAACAAGGCGGGTTGTCTCTCGGCTGAAGGTGCTTTTTCTTCTTCCTGTTGTTTCTCTTCATGCTGTGATTTGTTAATTAATTCGACAATCACTTCAACTTCTTTGCGGGCGTGGCCGAGCAGCATGCCGAGTTTTAATTCGCGGCTACCCATCAATCCCAGCAGCATATCTTCACCTGCATGAATCAATGCAACAGTACGCCCTCTGGATTGCGTAACCACCTGAATACAGTTGTCATCTCCACCCTGAATGGCCAGGGCATCACCAAGAGAAAGCATGGAGGAGCACATGGCGGAAAGTGCATCAGCTTCAATTTCAACAGACGATGCATAAGCCACAGGCAGGCCGTCGACGCTGCAAAGTAAAGCGGCATCAAGGTGCGTTTCTCTTTCAACCAGGCGTGAAAGCTCTTTACTGCAGGCTTCTTTATAGTCGCTCAATTACTGCTCCTGTTATTCATTTCCAGTCAGGGCTCTGGACAAACATGCTACGATTTTTTTGATCAATGTCTGTACGCCAGTCGGGACTCTACTGCACAGTATTGACAAATATATTGAGTCGCCATCAATCTTGGCTTCATGCATAATCAACATGCGCCCACCCTTTAATACCAGGGCGTTACATATGGGGTTACCCAAATCAGCAATTGCTGACATTTTCAGGGAAGTTTCCATCATGGATGTCGAATATGGTGCAAAGTCTTCACCCGGTGATTCGCCGACTTCAGTCATTACCAACCCCTCATCATTCGAAGCCAGGATGAAAATAAGATTCATTTCCTGCCGCAGCTGTTCAAGCTCATCATGAAGTGAAATACTCTATCCTCCTGTAAAACAATGTAAAACAATCAAAATTTACGTATTCAGCTGGTGGGTGTCAATCATGAGGCAAGGTGACAAGTAGACATACTGCCTCAATTTAACGCACTGATCGCTTTACAATGTAACGGAAATCACACAATTCTCTATAACAGGCGAATTGCAGTTGCAGGGAATCTGCTATGGCTTGTTATTCGCTATCTTCAAAGCCAAAGCGGCGGATGTGTTGAACGCGCAGGGCGCCGTCATAGGTGATTTCGAGCCCGCGTTTTTTCATGTCGCCGCTCTCTTCATCTTCGAATTCTTCGTAATAGGTGACGCGATTCGGATGCAGTGTGCTATTCAGCATGGGGGTGCCAAGTGCCTGCTCGACCTTGAATTTTGTCATGCCTTCAAAAATTTGAGCTGATTTTTCAGCACTCAGTCGGTTACCCTGATGGATTGGTTCATACATGCAGCCTGCCAATAGCAGTGCTGCAGATGTCAAAGCTGCTGTAATAAACTTCATGCTTTGTGCTCCACTGGCCCACGGTGGCCATTTTCCAGAAGTGAAATGTAGTCTTGCATACCTTTTTCCAGCGACCAATCGGGTTGCCAGTTCAGAACCGTTTTACTTTCATTGAGATCAGCTTCGGTATGCTCCTGATAAAATGAAAAAGGATTGTCGATGTATTCAATATCAACTTTAATATCAAGCAGTTGTGTTAGATTATTAATGATATCATTGAATGATCTTGCCTTGCCTGAGCCCACATTGCAGACACCAGAGCGAGGCGCATCGAGAGCTGCAAGATTGGCGGAGACAACATCGCGGATATAAACAAAGTCACGTTTCTGTTCACCATACTTGAACAGACGTGGCTGCTTGCCTGATTTTAATTGCTCATAGAGCTGCAGGATCATGGATGCGGTTTTGTTGCCATCTTTCTCATTCTTATGTGTTTCACCGGGGCCATATACATTGAAGTAACGCAGCCCGATAATCGGAGCGCTATGTTTGTCATGCCAGCGATAGGCAACTCGGTCCATAGCAAGTTTAGAAAAGCCATAAATATTCTCGGGCTCTTCTCCCTTGCCTACACAGTTCGGTGCAGGTGAATTGCCATAGGTGCCGGCAGATGACGCGTAGATAACCCGAGTACCAGAGCGTGAGCTTGCTTCAAGAATATCGGCAAAGGCATTGGTGTTGACTTCAACCATCAGACGCTGATCCATCACTGTAGTGTCGGTGATAGCGGCCTCATGATAAATTGCAGAAAATTCACCGTTGGCAATCTCATCCAGCAGGGCCGGGTCATTGCAGTCAGCAGCGCGCACCTCGCAACCGACATGGATCAGGTTGCGCCAGTCTCCTGAGGAGAAGTCATCAACAACCAGTACATCCGTTCCCGGACGTTGAGACAATGCAGCTGCTATATTGGAGCCAATATAACCGGATCCGCCGGTAATCAGAATTCTTTCACTCATGCAAACACTACCGCCTTAATGTTCTATTTATTTATTCAGCATTGATTCAAAACGAATCACGACTCTGCACCTTTCCACTGCAGTTGTAATGCGTGCAGGGCGCGTGTGGTTGCCTCATTGCATATATTATATCCGGCTTTGCCATTCACGGCTGATGTCAGTTGGCCTGCATCAAGCAGACGTAAATCAGTATCACTGAAACCTGCTTCGGCAAACAGGCGTGATATCCAGCTTCCTAAACCTTGTAACCGGGAAATACGAACAATGCGTATCAATTCATTGCAACGCTCAACAGTGACCTGATTGCCGGTGGCCTCAGAGAGCTCCTGCGCATTTTCCTCGCCAATGCCATCAACAGGCTTGCATAGCAGCTTGAAAATCACCCATTCGCTTTCAGACAGGAAATCGCGGTCTTCATGTAGAGGGAATGTGCCCGGAAATGCTTTTACATTATTCATTTATTCACCCGATGGTTTGCTTTTCTGGTTGTGGATACCATTGCTAATCAGGCGCGGATGCTACGTGGTGCTATCATCTGTGCAAGCTGGAACGAAGATGTAATTGGATGTTGATTTCGATAGACTACCATCAGTCTCATCGGCATCATTTACAACGCAACAGTTTGATTGGAATGATGGCAATAGCTAATAAAAGGAGGCGTTATTATGCGCTGGTCTGATATTCATGCTGCGGATAGTTCAGTATTCACCAGGAAAAAGATTACCGTGGTCGGAGCGGGTAATGTCGGTGCAACGGCTGCATTTCTGGCTGCAACGCAAGAACTTGCCAATATTGTATTGATCGATGTGGTTGAAGGAATACCACAGGGTAAGGCGCTGGATATGCGAGGATCCTCTCCCATTCTGCGTTTCGATTCATCAGTGACTGGCACTAACGATTATGCAGATACAGCAAATTCCGATCTGGTGATTATCACGGCAGGCATTGCCAGGAAGCCGGGCATGAGCCGCGATGATCTGCTTGCGATTAATGCTGGCATTGTTGCTGATGTCACACGTAATATTGTTAAGCATTCGCCCGATTGCATTATTCTGGTTGTAACCAATCCGCTGGATGCGATGGTTTATACGGCCCTTCGTGTGTCAGGCTTCCCCAAACATCGAGTAATCGGTATGGCCGGTGTGCTTGATTCAGCTCGCATGAGATCATTTATTGCGGATGAGTTGGAAGTCTCGATCAATAATGTGACTGCTTTTGTGTTAGGGGGGCATGGAGATACCATGGTTCCACTGCCTCGCTATTCTACGGTGGCAGGCATTCCTGTCACAGAATTGATCAGTGAGCAACGTATGAAGGAAATTTGTGAGCGCACAGCCGATGGTGGTGCGGAAGTAGTACGTTATCTGAAGACCGGTTCTGCATTTTATGCGCCTGCAGCATCTGTCGTACAGATGGCTGAAGCTATTATCAGGGATAATAAACGGGTTCTGCCTTGCTGTGCTTATCTGGAAGGTGAGTATGGCATGAATGGCTATTATCTGGGAGTGCCATGCAAACTTGGCGCGGGTGGTCTTGAAGCCATTATTGAGCTGGACCTGACTGAAGATGAGCAATCAGGCCTGTTGCGGTCCATGGAAGCAGTGGCAGATCTGGTCAAGGTTATTGATGAACTTGGGCTCTATTGAAGAAAGTCTGGCCACAGTTCATCCTTTGCATTCTATTCTATGGTCCATCGGACGCACCACCTGCATCGATAAGTATACGAGGAGTCAGTATTGAACATTCATGAATATCAGGCTAAAGCCATTCTGGCTGAATTCGGTGTGCCTGTTCCCCGTGGTGCTTTGGCGCTTAGCGTTGATGAGGCTGTAGCAGCTGCACAAACCCTTGATACTTCAGTCTGGGTCGTAAAAGCACAGATTCATGCCGGTGGTCGTGGAAAAGCCGGTGGGGTCCGCGTTTGCAAGTCTCTGGATGAAGTGAGAGAAGCTGCAGGTGCACTTCTGGATTCTGTGCTGGTGACGAAACAGACCGGTGATGCAGGCAAGCAAGTGAACCGGCTATATGTCGAGGAAGGTCTGGATATAGCACGTGAATTTTATCTCAGTCTGCTGGTGGATCGTGAAACAGAAAAGATCGCATTTGTAGCCAGTCCGGCTGGTGGTATGGATATCGAAGAGGTAGCTGAAAAGAGTCCGGACAAGATTCTTACTCTTTCCATTGCGGCTGATCATGTCAGTGACGATGAAAGCCATGCAATAGCCAGCTTTTTGGGGCTTGAAGGAGCACAGATCAAAGCATGTGCTGAACTTTTGTCAGAACTTCATAGTACATTTTGCCAGAAAGATGCCGCTATGCTGGAATTGAATCCGTTAATTCTTACCGGCACCGGAGATCTGCTGGCACTGGATGCCAAGTTTGTCGCTGATGATAATGCACTTTACCGTCACCCTGAAATTATGGACCTGCGTGATGTGGATGAAGAAGATCCACGTGAAATTGAAGCATCCAGATTCGGCCTGAATTATATTGCATTGGACGGTCATATTGGCTGTATGGTCAATGGTGCAGGCTTGGCTATGGCAACAATGGATATTATTCAGCTGAAAGGCGACAAGCCGGCTAACTTCCTTGATGTTGGTGGAGGTGTAACAGTCGATACCGTGTGTGAGGCGTTTAAGCTGCTGTTCAGCGATGCTCATGTGAAAGCAGTGCTGGTGAATATCTTTGGCGGCATTGTGCGCTGTGATGTGATTGCCAGAGGTCTTCTGGAGGCGATAAAAACACATCCGATGAATGTGCCTGTAGTGATGCGACTGGTTGGTACCAATGAGCAAGAGGGGCGCAAACTGGTGAAAGATGCCGGGCTGGATGTACGTTGGGCAGAAGATCTAGATCAGGCAGCAGAATTCGCAGTTGCAGCTGCTGGGGAGCGATAAGATGGCGGTCTTACTTGATAAAAACACACGTGTGATCTGCCAGGGCTTTACGGGTAAACAGGGAAGCTTTCATTCCAGTCAAATGATTGAATATGGCACCTGTTTTGTGGGCGGCGTCACTCCGGGCAAGGGTGGACAGACCCATCTTGACAGGCCCGTGTTTAACTCTGTTGCCGATGCGGTAGATCGGGAAGGGGCAGATGCAACTGTGATCTTTGTGCCACCACGTTTTGCGGCAGATGCCATTGTGGAGGCCGCCGATGCAGGCATCCAACTGATAGCCTGTATAACCGAAGGAATTCCTGTTCTCGATATGTTGAAGGTAAAAGAGAGCATTGCAGGTAGAGACTGTGTCCTGATAGGCCCGAATTGCCCGGGTATTATCACACCCGGAGAAGCCAAGATCGGTATTATGCCCGGCCATATTCACAAGCCGGGTCGGGTTGGGGTGATATCCCGTTCGGGCACACTGACCTATGAAGCGGTTGATCAGCTTACCCAGACAGGTCTTGGTCAGTCGACTTGTATCGGTATGGGCGGCGACCCTGTTCATGGTATGGATTTTATTGATGCGCTAAAACTGTTTGAAGCTGATGAGCAGACTGAAGGTGTTGTGCTCATTGGTGAAATTGGTGGTTCGGATGAAGAGCATGCCGCGCAATATATTCGCGAACATATTGCGAAACCTGTGGTTGCTTTCATTGCCGGAGCGACAGCGCCGAAAGGAAAACGTATGGGGCACGCCGGTGCGATTATCTCAGGTGGAAAGGGAACCGCAGATGCCAAGTTTTCCGCTCTGGAGGCGGCCGGAGTAAGCGTTGAGCGAAACCCCACACTGCTTGGTCAGCGTATGCTGGAACTGCTCAGTTAACTTGCTTTTCAGGTCGTTTTTGCTGAGGCGCGCTGCAAGCTGATAAAAGCCCTTTATCCAACGATCCGTAAGGCCCCATCGAAAGCGTAGCTTTGGGTGGGGATATAATGCTCTCACTACCTGTTGAAATGAATCTCAGCGTGGTGTACGATCGTACACTATGCAGGTTTTGAAAGCATATAAATTCAGGCTTGAGCCAACGGAAGATCAGAAGCATTTATTTGCCGAATTCGCTGGATGCCGAAGATTTCTCTGGAACAAAATGCTTTTCATGAATCTGCAGCGACTAAAGGACAAGCAGCCGATCATACGGTATCACGAGGCCGCCTGGTGGTTAACTCTCTGGAAGAAATCGGATGAGTTTGGCTTTCTGGCGCAAGCTCAATCGCAAGTCCTGCAGCAGTGCCTCAAGGATTTGGACCGGGCTTTCAGCGATGGGTTTGATCGCAAGCAGCCATTAAAACGTATGCCTCAATTCAAACGGAAAGGCTTAGGTGACTCATTCCGTTTTCCACAATCTGTCCGGATTGAAGGAGACCGCGTCTTTCTCCCTAAGGTCGGAATAGTGCGGTTTCGTGAGTCACGATCCATTAAAGGGTTAATACGAAGTGCGACCGTTTCTCGCAGAGGAAAGCACTGGTTTGTATCCATCCTGACGGCGATTGAAGTTGATGAACCTGTCCACGAATCTTCAACGGCAACCGGCATTGACCGGGGTGTGGTGAATCTTGCAACGCTGTCCGACGGCTCAGTTTTTGAAGGTTCGAAACCACTCAAACGATTGTCGAAAAAGTTAGCCAGAGAGCAGCGGAGACTTGCTCGCAAAACCAAGTTTTCCAACAACTGGAAAAAGCAGCGCGAACGTATCACTCGCCTGTATATCAAAATCGCAGATGCCCGGAATGACGCAATCCACAAAGCAACAACGATCATCAGCAAAAACCACGCGGTGACCGTGCTCGAAGATTTGCGTACCAAAAACATGACAGCATCTGCAAAAGGCTCAGTCGATGAGCCAGGCACCAGCGTCCGGCAGAAAGCAGGACTCAACCGCTCAATTCTCGATATGGGGTGGTTCGAGTTCGGACAACAATTGGGCTACAAACAGCAGTGGCGCGGTGGTCAGGTGATCCTGATCAATCCGCGTAATACATCTCGGAAATGCTCAACCTGTGAATTCACCGATAAAGGAAACCGCATAACTCAGGAGCAGTTCTCATGCACGGCCTGTGGCCATGCCGAAAACGCAGATCTAAACGCTGCAAAAAACATTCTGGCGGCAGGGCTTGCCGCTACTGCCTGTGGAGGGATAGGCGGTCAAGCTCCCTATGAAGCAGGAACCCGAGGCGCAGTAATGCAGTCTCTCCCGTTAGCTGCATAAGCGGTTTTGGGGAATCCTTGTCCTGAACGAAGTGAAGGTAGGGGAGGATGTCAATGTTGTCTTGATTCTTCCAGATGTTTTTTTCTGGCTTCTTCAATGTCTCTGCGGGTTTCAATCTCTTTCCTGATCCATTCAGGTATTTTTTCTTCCCTGGCTGCAGAGGTTAAGCGAGTGACGAGCGAATTGTCCTTGCATAACTTGCGCACCTCAGCGGTCTGCCCAGCACCCTGACCAAATAGTTTCATATAAGTCTCAGAATTCAGTTTCTCATGAGATAGTTTATAGATACTGATCCAGCGGATAGAGGCAGCATCTTTACATGCCTGAGTGGGGTTTTTCGGTCCTTCAGACTCTGGCGGAATATTTTCCCTGACTGTCTGTTGTTCGGATGAATCTGGTTCAGGAATACCCGGGGCAGGATCAGTTTTGGGCTGCTCAGCTTCTGGAGCCAATAAACCTTCATCCTTGAGTTTTTCTTCCTCTGATGGTGCGGATTCTTCTTTTTTGCTCTCTGGTGCAGCTGGACCTATGCCTTTGGCAAATGGATCAAAGTCCGGAATAAGTGGTTGAATGGTTTTGCTGTTTTGTTTGCTTTCAGAGGCTTGAAACAACTCTGGATTATTGAAAAAAAGAAACCCAACAATGGCGGTGATAATCAGCGTGATGACCAGGACTGAGGTGATAATCAGCTGCGTGTTGAGTCGTTTTTTCCCGGTTGCAGATTTCTTGTTTTTCTTGTTTTTCTTGTTACTACGCTTTTCTTTTGCTGGTTCTGATGCTTTTGAAGGTTTTTTTACTCCTTCTGACTGAACCGTTTCTTCAACTGCTTTGTTTTGCTCTGCGGCTTGATTTTTTTCTGGTTTGTTTGCTGCCGTGTTTTTGCGGGGTCGTTGTTGAACGATTATTTCAAAGGGCTCTTTACACTGCTTGCAGCGAATTTTTTTGCCGACAGATGCTTTGATCGTGTCGTTTGCAGCATATTTTTTTTCACAATGCGGACATTGTATGTATTCCAAATCAGGCTCCTGCAGTTATTCTAGAAAGTTCAATACAAGAGTGACATCAAGATTTGTGCCAGTTTTAAGGCAGAGGTGGTTGATGGCTGAAATATTCTCTTCGAATTGACTACAGATTCTGTGCTTGTGGAAAATCATGCTATACTCCATTTACTATTTCGGATTTCAGGAGTTGCTTATGAAAAAGGTGTTGATCGGCGTTGTGGGATTAGGACTTATCATTGTTGGTGGTCTGTTTTTTGTGCTCTCCAATCTTGACGGTATGGTGAAAGATGCCATTCAGGTGTATGGCTCGGATGCGACAAAAACCAGAGTGACAGTATCCGATGTGAAAATTGTGCTTGAAGATGGTAAGGCCTCGATTTCCGGCCTGAATGTTGGCAATCCAGCAGGTTTCTCTGATCCGAATATTTTTGAGCTTGGCAATATCACAACCAATATTGATACATCGACCATCCGACAAAATCCAATTGTTATCGATGAAATTCTCATTAGTGCGCCGGCTGTGGTATATGAAATCAATAAGGCAGGTGTTTCCAATGTTGATGTGTTGAAGAAAAGCCTCGGCTCTGGCGGTAGCAGCAGCTCTTCTTCCAGTAGTAGTGGCGAAGAGCTGAAAATGATTATCAAGCGACTGGTTGTGGAGGGTTCAACTGCCAAAGTACGAATCGCGGCTCTTGGTGATCAGCAGCAGACAGTGAAACTGCCAAAAATTGTGATGCGTGATGTTGGTCAGAAGAGTGGCGGGGCGACAGCAGCAGAGGTGGCTCAGCAACTCTCTTCTAAACTCCTTGGCAATGTAAAAGGCTCAGTTGCCAGACTAGGTGTGAATAAATACCTCGGAAAATCTGCTGATGCATTTAAAACACAGGCGCTGGATAAGGTCGGTGGCGCAGGCGGTGCTGTTGGTGGTGGTGCCGGAGGTGCCCTTAAAGGCTTGTTAGGCAAATAGTCGGGTAGAAGGAGGAAGGGCTGAGAAGCAAAACTTCTCAGCCTTTTTTATTGTTGTTTCCAGTATTGTTGTTTGAGCCAGTCGGGGTTCAAGTTATCCAGTATGGAGCATGGCGAGGAGTGATCTGCAAGCCAGCCGGATAGTGCTACCAGTTCAGTTTCATCAAGAAGTGCAATATTATTGCGTTGTAATTCGGCCATGAGCTGAGCGGGGTTTAATTCAGGCAGCGCTAGCAATTGACACGTTAGGTTTGATCTTCTCACTTCAGATCCATCTGCATGAATCAGGTGGTGATCAAGCACCTGTTCACACACGCAAAGCAGGCTCATGTTTTGTCGTTCCTGAATGCTGTTCAGGGCCTGGAAGAATGTTGTATTGTATCCACCTGCGATGGCTTGGCTGTTTCTGATTTCATCAAAATTGTGCAGGATGAGTAAGGTCTGACAGGCTTTCTGAGTCATGCCATCAAGTAGTTCGGCAAGATTATCATTACCTGTGTTGATACACCCGTTCTGTGATGCGAGTTCCCCACAAAAAGCTTTGAAATTGGAGCAGTAGTCCCGCATGTTCACGTGAAAGATTTGCATGATGTCTGGTAAAATATCACGCAAATCTTTCAGGGTTCGTCTTCGCCCTTGCCCGTGTGGGCTGAGTAGATTGATGGACTGACCTTTGAGCAGTTGTTCTGCCAGACTCAGTGTGAACTCAGGTCTTAATAGAGAGTCAGATGGTTTTGTATGCATCGAGGTTTATATCTATTTCACCAGGCTGAGGGCGTTGCAGGTATGCAAGCCCTCAGCTTGGTGTGTAGAATGTATCAGTGTTTAGTCTGTTGTTTACGGTTAACTTCATATGCTGCTGCAAAATTAATCGGGTCCAGCAGCAGTGGCATGAAACCACCATCAACTGTCAGTTGACTGATGATTTGGCGGGTATACGGGAAAATCATGGTCGGGCAATCAACGTTAATAAGTACATCGATATGCTCTTCAGGGATATTTTTCAGGTAAAACAGGCCAGCCTGTTCCACTTCAATTTCAAATCTTACCTGATTATCCTGTTCTGTATCACGTGCCACAATCGAAGCCTTTAAGGATACTTCCCAGTGATCCTCATCAATTTGTCGGTTTTCCATCTTCATGTTCATCTCAATATTTGGCTGAGGGTTTTGGATGGTGAAAACCATGGGCGCGTTTGGATTCTCAAATGAGATATCCTTTATATACAGTTTCTGTAAGCTGAAAACAGGTGTGTCATCAGTTGGAGTTGTTGCGATTTCAGTCATAATTTCCTCATCTATAAGGTAGACCACATACGCGAAGCAAAGCTGCGGTGTGTGGCTGCCGTTTTTCTAAACATGTATCAGTAGCCTATATTTGGAGCCAGCCACTTCTCGGCCTCATTCAGGCTCATGCCTTTACGTTGGGCATAATCCGCCACCTGATCCTTGTTGATCTTGCCTACGGTGAAGTAGTGGGCTTCGGGATTAGCAAAGTAGAGACCTGAAACTGCAGCTGCAGGCATCATAGCAAATGAGTCAGTCAATTTCATGCCGATATTCTCTTCTACTTCGAGAAGATTCCAAAGTGTACCTTTTTCAGTGTGCTCAGGGCATGCCGGGTAACCGGCGGCAGGGCGGATGCCCTGATATTTCTCTTTGATCAGATCCTGATAATAGGATTCACCAGTTGCGGCCTCTTCCGACGTCGTGTCTCGCGCGGCACTTGTACGTCCATGTACTTCGGTCGCTTCCAACGTCGTGTCTCCCGCGGCACTTGTACGTCCATGTACTTCGTATCCCCAGTGTTTCGTGCGAACATCTTTGTGCAGCATTTCAGCCAAAGCTTCTGCCAGGCGATCAGCCAAAACTTTGATCATAATGGCTGCATAATCATCTTGTTCTGCTTCGAATGCCTTGGCTTTTTCCTCTGCTCCGAAGACTCCCACTGCGAAAGCTCCGATATGGTCGTTGGCAGTTGCAATGAAATCAGAGAGGCAGAGGTTTGCGCGGGCATCTTTTTTGTCCTGCTGCTGACGTACAAAGTGAAAACGTGTTGTTTCTTCACCGGCTTCATCATAAATAATGACACTGTCATTATCAGTGGAGCTTGCAGGGAACAGGCCAAATACTGCGCGCGCTTCAAACCAGTTCTCATCAATGATTTTGTCGAGCCAGACTTGCGCTTCGTTGAATAGTTTCTGTGCTTCTTTTCCTTTGTGCGGATCGTTCAGGATACGTGGATAGGCACCATTCAGCTCCCAGGCGGAGAAGAATGGTGTCCAGTCAATATAGTTGCGGATCTCGGAAATGGAGATGTTTTTCAGAACCTGTACACCTGGCGTGGCCGGTGCTGTTGCAATGGTGGCCGGGTTCAACGCGGTTCTGTTTGCACGCGCATCAGCAAGTGAAAGCCAGTCAGTCTGGCTTTGACGGCCCAGATAACGATCGCGTACAGCTTCATATTCCTTTCGGGTTTCACTCACAAACTCATCGTGATTGAGGGCGGAAATCAGATTCTGTGCCACACCTACGGCGCGTGAAGCGTCTTTTACCCAGATTACCGGCTCATCGTATTCAGGCATGATTTTTACAGCCGTATGGGCTTTGGAGGTTGTTGCGCCACCTAACATGACAGGTTTGTTGAAACCAAGACGTTTCATCTCTTTGGCCAGATGCACCATTTCATCCAGTGATGGTGTAATCAGGCCGGAAAGCCCGATGATGTCCACATTGTGTTTTGTCGCTTCTTCCAGGATCCTGGCAGCAGGTACCATGACACCGAGGTCAATGACTTCAAAGTTATTACACTGCAGGACTACGCCGACAATATTCTTGCCGATATCGTGGACATCGCCTTTCACGGTAGCCATCAGTACTTTGCCGTTGGATGAGGATGTTCCTGTAGCTTTTGCCGCTTCGATATAAGGCATCAGCCAGGCCACAGCTTTTTTCATCACACGTGCTGATTTTACCACTTGTGGCAGGAACATCTTGCCATCGCCGAACAGGTCGCCGACAACATTCATGCCGTCCATCAATGGGCCTTCGATGACTTCGATGGGAGAAGGGAACTGCAGTCGAGCTTCTTCAGTATCTTCATCTACATGCGCATCAATGCCTTTGACTAGAGCATGCTCGAGTCTCTTAACCACAGGCCAGCTGCGCCACTCTTCATCCGCTTTTTTAACCTGTTTGCCATCACCACGGTAGTCATCAGCAATATTGAGCAGATTATCGGTTGCGTCAGGGTTCCGGTTGAGTACCACATCTTCAACGGCATCACGCAACGCTTTGGGTAGCTCTTCATAAATTTCAAGCATGCCGGCATTCACAATGCCCATATCCATACCCTGTTTGATGGCGTGATAGAGGAATACGGAATGAATGGCTTCGCGTACCGGATTATTGCCACGGAATGAGAATGATACGTTGGATACACCACCGGAAATCATTGCATGTGGCAGGTTCTTTTTGATCCAGCCTGTTGCTTCAATGAAATCCACTGCGTAATTATTGTGCTCCTCAATGCCTGTGGCGATAGCAAAGATGTTCGGATCGAAGATGATGTCTTCAGGTGGAAAAGCACACTCATCTACCAGAATACGGTAGGAGTTTTCGCAAATTTCAATCTTGCGTTCAAAAGTATCTGCCTGACCTTCTTCATCAAAGGCCATGACCACAACTGCAGCACCGTATTTTGCCAGCAGCTTAGCATGATGAACGAAAGCATCCCTGCCTTCTTTCATGGAAATCGAGTTGACGACCCCTTTACCTTGAATGCATTTCAGCCCGGCTTCGATAATTTCCCATTTGGAGGAGTCGATCATCACGGGTACACGTGAGATATCCGGTTCGGAGGCAATCAGGTTGAGGAAGGTGACCATGGCCTGTTTGCCATCCAGCATGGCTTCGTCCATATTGATGTCGATGATCTGAGCACCATTTTCCACCTGCTCACGACAGACGCTCAGCGCTTTGTCGTACTCTCCATTAAGGATCAGGCGTTTGAATATCGCTGAACCGGTAACATTGGCACGTTCGCCTACATTTACGAACAGGCTATTGCTGTCGATGTGTAGAGGTTCGAGCCCTGAAAGGCGACACATGACTTCCCGCTGTGGGGCAGGGCGGGGAGCAATACCTTCTACTGCCTGTGCCATTGCACGAATGTGATCAGGGCCGGTTCCGCAGCAGCCGCCGATAATGTTCAAAAAACCTGATTCAGCCCACTCTTTAATCTCGGCAGCCATCTCTTCGGCTGTTTCATCATAGCCTCCCATGGCATTGGGAAGCCCGGCATTCGGATGCGCATTGATGCCGCAGGAAACTGTATCAGAAAGTTCTTCAATATATTGACGTAACTCACCAGCACCCAAGGCACAATTTAGCCCAATGGAAACTGGATTGGCATGTGCGAGAGAGTTGTAAAACGCAGTGGCTGTTTGACCTGAAAGGGTGCGTCCTGAGGCGTCGGTGATGGTGCCGGAGATCATGATCGGTAGCTCTACACCGGCATCTTCAAAATACTGCTTCACTGCGAAAACGGCCGCTTTGGCATTGAGTGTATCGAAGACCGTTTCGATCAGAATGATATCCGCACCGCCGTCAAAAAGCCCGCGAGTCGCCTCGCGATACGTTTCAACCAGTTCATCAAAGGTGATGTTGCGGAAACCCGGATCATTGACATCCGGTGAGAGAGAACAGGTGCGTGAAGTAGGGCCCAGAACGCCGGCAACAAAGCGCGGTCTTTCAGGCGTGGCTATCGCGTCACATGCTTCACGTGCAGCTTTTGCGCCAGCCAGATTCAATTCATAAACCAGCGATTCCATACCGTAGTCGGCCATAGATGCCGAGTTGGCATTAAACGTGTTAGTCTCAATGATGTCAGAGCCGGCTTCCAGGTAAGCCGTATGAATTTCACGAATGATCTGGGGCTGGGTAAGCGACAGCAGATCGTTATTGCCTTTCAACTCACTTGGCCACTCAGCAAAGCGTTCACCGCGGTAATCGGCCTCCTGCAAACCATATGACTGGATCATCGTGCCCATGGCACCATCCAGGATCAGGATACGTTCTTTCATATGTTGTTGGAAAAGGTCAGCTCTGTTCATGGCGCAGCACACTAGCAGCATGCTTGACTCGGAGAAACGTTGAAGTGATTCATTTTGTAAATCAGTTATTTAGATTTCTAACGTTATGGGTAGATTGCAGTCCACACTTCTCAAGTTCTGTGGCCTGCATGGCTTATGTGATGGTTGATTGAGTAAGTCGTATATCTCAATATCTAAAGGAGTAAGAGTGGCCAAAGTTCTTGTTACAGGAGTTGCTGGATTTATCGGAGCCCATTTAGCTGTTTGCCTGCTTGAACGGGGTGATGAAGTGATTGGATTGGATAACTTCAATGACTATTACGATGTAAGCTTGAAACAAGCTCGACTTGCGCAATTTTCAGACCACCAGAACTTCCGTCTCGTGAAGATGGATCTTTCTGACCGTGAAGGCATGGAAGCTCTGTTTGCCGATGAGAAGTTCGACAAAGTTGTTAACCTTGCAGCTCAGGCTGGTGTTCGCTATTCGTTACAGAACCCTCATGCATATGTCGACAGTAATATCGTCGGTTTTACCAATATCCTTGAGGGGTGCCGTCATCATGACGTAAAACATCTGGTTTATGCATCATCTTCATCAGTATATGGCGCTAACGAGACCATGCCGTTCTCTGTACATGATAATGTTGACCATCCGGTGTCTCTGTATGCAGCCAGTAAAAAAGCGAATGAGTTGATGGCCCATTCGTATTCACATCTGTATGGAATCCCAACAACTGGCTTGCGTTTTTTTACTGTGTACGGGCCATGGGGCAGGCCAGATATGGCTCCTATTTTGTTCACCAAGGCGATACTGGCAGGTGAGCCAATCAAAGTATTCAATCATGGACAGATGAAACGCGATTTCACCTATATTGATGATATTGTGGAAGGCGTTGTTCGAGTGCTTGATAATATTGTTGAAGGTAATCCTGATTGGGACGGCAAGCAGCCTGATCCGGCTACGAGCAGAGCACCATGGCGGGTTTATAACATAGGTAATTCTACCCCTGTGGCTTTGATGGATTTTATCTCTGCGATTGAGAAAGCACTTGGCGTAGAAGCGAAGAAAAATTTCCTTCCCATGCAGGCTGGTGATGTTCCGGCAACGGCTGCAAATGTTGATGCTTTGATTAATGATGTTGGATTTAGACCCGATACCTCAGTTGAGCAAGGCGTTAGTGAATTCATACAATGGTACCTGGAATACTATAAAAGTTGAGATGGAAATTAATAATACGGGACAAGCGTGTATGTGACCTTTGATGTTGTGAGACGGGATGTGAAAGAATTGCTGTCAGCTTGTGTTATTTTTTACACTGAGCTATAAAGTACTGAATTCTACTGAGCGTGGGAATTCGCCCAGATTTCAGTGGCATGCGAGAATAGTGAGTGGCTGTGTACGAAAAACAACAAATCATGGAGCAAGTGGAAATTAAATGAAGATTGCTATTGCGGGAACCGGTTATGTCGGGCTCTCTAACGCCATGTTGCTTGCGCAGCATAATGAAGTGGTGGCGCTTGATATCGACACTGAAAAGGTTGCAATGCTTAACAATAAGCAATCACCTATCGCTGATGATGAGATCGAAACCTTTCTGAAAGAGAAAGATCTTCGCTTTCGCGCCACACTCGACAAAAGAGAAGCATATGTTGATGCCGATTATGTCATCATTGCAACACCGACCGATTATGATCCCGAGAACAATAGCTTTAACACGGGTTCCGTCGAAGCGGTGATTCAGGATGTAATGAATATAAATCCCGAAGCAGTGATGATTATCAAGTCCACAGTACCCGTAGGTTATACGGCTAAAGCAAGGGCCGGATTCAAGTGCGGCAATTTGATTTTCTCTCCCGAATTTCTGCGTGAAGGTAAGGCTCTTCATGACAACCTGTACCCTTCACGCATTGTTGTGGGAGAGCGCTCCGAGCGAGCAGAATGTTTTGCCGGGTTGCTCAGGCAGGGTGCTATCAAGCAGGATATTGCTACGCTGTTCACGGACTCTACTGAGGCCGAAGCAATCAAACTTTTCGCCAACACCTATCTGGCTATGCGCGTAGCCTATTTCAATGAGTTGGATTCCTATGCTGCAACACATGGCCTTGATTCCAAGCAGGTGATTCAGGGCGTCTGTCTGGACCCCCGCATTGGTGACTTTTATAACAATCCATCCTTTGGATACGGCGGTTACTGCCTGCCCAAGGACACCAAACAGTTGTTGGCCAACTATCAGGATGTGCCTCAAAATCTGATCAATGCCATTGTTGATGCGAATACTACGCGTAAGGATTTTATTGCGGACAGCATCCTTAAGCACAAGCCGAAGGTGGTCGGCATCTATCGACTGATTATGAAGAGTGGTTCCGATAACTTCCGCGCTTCCAGTATTCAAGGTATTATGAAGCGCATCAAGGCAAAAGGCGTTGAGGTTGTCATTTATGAACCGGCATTAGACGACAAGAGTTTTTTCAACTCACGTGTTATTGCTGATCTGAACGAGTTTAAGCAATCATCTGATGTTATTGTCGCCAACCGTATGTCTAATGATCTTGTTGATGTAAAAAACAAAGTGTTTACACGAGACCTGTTTGGTAGTGATTAGGCATTATTGTCATATCAGGGTAATCTGTGTTGAAATTTTGCTGCAAGCATTCTGGTTTAAGTTCAAATCAGCTTGAGGAATATGTTATGGTGGGTATGGTTCCTGATTATTCTAATTATGGGTGTCTTACCAGTCCCATGCAAATGTTCATTTCGCATTTGAAGTGACAAATGTTTTAGTTCAACAGAAGATACTAGGGGAAATGTCTGTAATGAATTGTTTTAAAATCAACCCATTATCCATGGTTGCGGGAGTGTCTGTCCTGCTGCTTACTGTGATGGCAATTACTACTCCTGCTTTTGCGATTACGCTGACTCCAGATCAGATGCGAATGGCGGCATCTTTACCTGATTCAGATAAAGCAAGGCTAGCCAAGCAAGCTGGGGTCTCCTTGCCTGGTGGTGCTATGAGGGAAGAGGTTCCTCAAGTTCCACCGACAATCATCACTCCGATCAAACTTGAAACTAGTGCAATTGAGAAGTCAGTGCAGGAGCGTTTGAAATTATTAGGTGTAACTGTTGATGAAGCTACTGATGAAGCCACTGATGAAGCAACTGATGAAGCTACTGATGAAGCTACTGATGAAGCTACAAGTGTTGAAGGTATGCTCAGGGCTGATGAGTCACTGAGAAATTCCTGGGGGGCAATACTAAATTCCAAGCAGAAAAGGGTGATTAATGGCAACCTCTCTCAATATGGGTACAATCTGTTTGCGGGTTCTCCTTCCACTTTTGCTCCGGCAACTGAAATACCCGTGCCGCCTGAATATGTGCTGGGTCCAGGGGATGAGCTGAACATTCAGTTCTATGGTAGCAAAGATGAGCGAATTCAGGTTGTAATTGATCGTGAAGGTATAGTTGATTTACCTTCCATAGGTTCCCTAAGTCTGGTTGGTCAGGATTTCCAGCAAGCAAAGGCCTTGATCGCTGAAAAAATCAATCAGCATATGATTGGTGTTACAGGTTCCGTATCGATGGGAAGACTGCGCTCAATGCGTGTGTTTGTTTTGGGTGATGTGAATAATCCGGGTTCATATCTTGTCAGCGGCCTTTCAACTATATCTAATGCCCTGTTTGTGTCCGGTGGAGTGAGTAAGCAGGGCAGCATGCGCCATATTATTCTTAAGCGCACAGGTCGTCCTATTGTTGAGCTGGACTTGTATGATTTTCTTCTAAAAGGTGACAGTAGACAGGATATGCGACTTCAGCCCGGTGATGTTGTCTTCGTCCCCCCTATTGGCGATGTCATAGCTGTGGCCGGTGAGGTTACCAGACCAGGAATTTATGAAGTGAAAAATAGCAAAGCAGCTAACGCTGTGGCTGATGTTCTGCGTCTGGCTGGAGGTAAGCTTGCAACTGCAGATTCCAAACATGCACAGATTGAACGAATAACATCAAAAGGTGATCGAACCCTGTTGAATGTGAATGTCTCAAAAGCTGGTCATTCCACCCGAGTTAAAAATGGGGATATTCTTCTCATTTATCCGGTCCCGGGAGTAGTATCGGATACAATTCTGGTTGAGGGTTATGTAAAACGCCCTGGTGCTTTTGGATTTAAAAGGGGAATGAAGTTATCAGATGTGATTCATTCACAAGATGATCTTCTGCCCAATGCATTCATGGATTACATTATCATCCAACGCGAAGACAGTGTGAGTGGTGAATTGACGATACTGCGTCCACCGCTTGGCAAACTGTTGAAAGATGGATACAAGAGCCTTAATCCTGATTTGAAGCCTGATGATAAGCTGATGGTGTTCTCCAATACAGTTATGAGTCAGTTGGATAGTGTCGTTGTTACTGGTGCAGTCAGGCATCCCGGCAAATTTCCATTGGGTAAAGCCTTGAAGGTTTCAGATCTTGTGCTGGCAGCAGGCGGTCCGTTGGAGAATGCATATTTACAGCAAGCTGAGCTAACTCGGTATGAGGTGATCGAGGGAGAAAAGAGAGTACTCAAGCATAGCCAGTTGGATTTGGCCAAAGCACTTTCCGGAGATGCCTCTGCAGACATTCTGCTTCAGGCTCATGATGTAATCATGGTCCGCACAGTTAGTAACTGGCGAGCACATGAGATGATTGAGTTGAAAGGTGAGTTTCGTTTTCCGGGTACATACACCATTGAAAATGGTGAAACGTTGTCTCAGGTTATAGAGAGAGCCGGTGGCTTAACGGAAGATGCATTTATGTCTGCAGCTTTCTTTTCCAGACAATCAATTCGTGATGAGCAACAGAAAAGGCTTAATGAATATGCAGATAAACTGGAGAGAGAGATAGCGCAAACCGAATCAGCGATTCAATCTATCAATGATCCTAAGATCCTCATGGATAAACAAAAAGGATTGTCAGCGGCACAAGGAGTGCTGGAGAAATTTAGAAACCTCAAACCGGAAGGACGATTGTTGGTTGATATAGATGAAAGGGGGAGGTTGAAAGGCGGATCAACACTAAGTCTTGTGGATGGTGATACCTTATACGTGCCGAAGCGTCCAGATCAGGTGATGGTCATTGGCGAGGTATACAATCAGTCAGCCATGCTTTATCGCAAAAATATGAATAGGGATGACTTTATTGATTTGGCTGGTGGCGTAACCTCTATGGGTGATGAAGAGAGAGTCTATATTGTCAGGGCGAATGGCTATGTCGATTCAGGAAGCGGCTGGAGTAGCAATACGGCCATGTATCCTGGTGATACTATAGTAGTACCACAGAAACTTGAGGTCTTTAATCTGCTTGATGCAACCCTTGATTGGTCGAAAGTCTTGATGCAGATCGGTGTATTTACAGCATCAATGGTTACAGTGGGTATTCTCTGATGACCAAAAAAAACAAACAACAGCATGAAGAGCGGCCTCAGTCACCAGTTCATCAGCCGCAAATTGATCCTCAGATGCTTGCTGCTATGTATGGCATGCAGCAAAATGAGGATGAGATTCATCTTCTTCAATACTGGCGAGCTATCTGGAAAAGGAAGGTGGTAGTTATAGCTGTGTCTTTCATCGCGACTATGCTTGTGGCAGGCTACTCACTTACATTGCCAAATATTTATCGTGCAGACGTGTTGCTTGCTCCAGTCGCAGATGAAGGTGCTAAGAGGGGGCCTTCGTTGGGAGGCCTTGGAAGCCTCGCATCCTTGGCTGGCATTTCACTTGGTGGTGGTGGAAATATTGAAGAGAACCTTGCAGTATTGAAGTCACGTGACTTTTTGTGGAAGTTCATCAAAGCCCAGAAACTTATGCCGATACTGTTTGAAGATGAGTGGGATGAGGCGGTTGAAAAATGGAAAGAGCTTGACCCTGAAGATCAACCAAACAATTGGGATGCTTATCGTCGGTTTACTGAGGTGCTCTCAGTTTCGGTCGACAAAAAATCTAACCTGGTGACCATGAGTATTGAATGGAAAAGTGCGGAGTTGGCATCAGCATGGGTAAATCTTCTGGTGGATCAATTGAATGAACATCTTAGGCAACGTGCAGTTGTAGCAAGTGAAGGCAACCTGAAGTATCTCTATAATGAGTTGGCTCGGACTCAAGTTGAGGATATGCGCAGATCTCTTTTCGAGTTGATTGCTCAAGAGCAAAGAAAAGCAATGCTTGCAAACAGTCGCAAGCAGTTTGCATTTCAGGTTTTAGATGCCGCTGCGCCTCCAGATAACAAGTACAAGCCTAAACGAACTCAATTGGCGCTTCTAGCAGGTATTATATTTGGCTTTCTAGCCATGGTTGGTATACTTATTGCAGAAAGAATACGCAATCGGTGCGATGATGGTCAGTTCTCTCAACGCTGATAAGAATCAGTGATCTCCGGAATTTTTACTTACAAGTATCGATAGATAAAAAGCAGACAATTGGAGCGGCTTGAAAAAAATATCTAAATTGCATTGAAATGGTGTGTGTTTCTATTCTTCATCATTAGTCAACATATAGATTATAACCTGGATATTAAGGAACAACAACCAATGAAAGAAGCAATCAAATCAATATTGAAATCAATTAATCTTTATTACAATAAGCCTTACAATGTTCCTGAAAATACTTTATTAGGAATAAAGAGCTTATCAATTAAAACAATTATAGATATCGGTGCTAATGAAGGACAGTTTGCAAAATCTATATTGCAAACATTTCCAAGCGCTCGTCTGTTTTGTTTTGAACCATTACCAAATGCTTTTACCGCTCTAGAAAGCTGGAAGAAAGAAACTGGTAAGGATGTAACGATTTTCAATGTGGCATTGGGGGACAACGAAGGTGTTGTAGCGATGAACCTACATGTTGATCATAGTACTTCCTCATCTATTCTACAATCCACAAGAAATAACGATGAGCTGTTTCCCGAGACGGCCAATCAGACAAAAATAGATGTAAAAATGACTACCTTAGATAAAGCTCTATCTAGTTTAAGTAATATGCTGGTTGAAGATATCTTTATAAAGGTGGATGTCCAAGGGTTTGAGGTTAAAGTTATAGAAGGTGGGCAGGGTATATTCCGTTTAGCAAAAGCAGTAATTCTAGAGGTATGCGTAGAAAGCCTATATGATGGACAGTCTGAATTCACGACCATTCTCGGAAAGATGGAAAAGTTGGGGTTTAAGTATTCAGGGAATTTACAGCAATATTACGATAAGCAAGATGGAAGAACGCAATTCTTTGATGCCGTTTTTTTGAAGAAATAGCCATGCCCAATAGTATTTCAAGATACTGTCCATCCTGTCTTTCCAGTGATTTGCGGTTTATAGGAAAAATCCCTTCAACTGATGCTTTTGCTGGGACTCAATTGTCGGCTCCTCTAAGGGGGGGGGGACTGTTTTCATGCCGAAGATGTCATTGCTTCTTTAGGTATCCTAAGTTGTCAAAAGAGCATCTTGATGCATTATATTGTTCAGGTAATGATGAAAACTGGACCCCCGGAAAAGAAGAAAAAAGAACGGACTGGGAAATTGTTTATTCATGGCTTAATGAAAAACCAAGTGGGTATCATATTCTTGATGTTGGGTGTTTTGGCGGTGAGTTTCTCAGAGGTATAGATAATTCATCCAAAAAGTTTGGTGTTGAAATTCATCAGCAGGCAGCAAGTAGAGCCAGAAAACTTGGTGTCGATATTATTGGAAACGACTTTGACTCGCTCGATTCTCTAAAACAACAATTTCATATAGTGACATCATTTGATGTTATTGAGCATTCATTTGATCCGAAGTCATTTTTGAAAGCACTTGCAAATGTAACTACACGTGATGGTGAAATCATTATTACCACTGGAAACTCGCATGCTGCATCTTGGAAGCTAATGGGAAGTAGATACTGGTATTGTACGATTGGTGAGCATTTATCTTTTATTAACCCTGAATGGTGTGAATATGTTGCACATGAATGCGGCCTACAGGTTGCTGAAGTTCAATACTTTTCTCATGCTCAACGAGCAAGGCTTTCAATTGCCAATAAGATAAAGGAAACCATGATAAACTTAGTCTACCGCTTCACCCCCTTTCTTCTGCGTTTCGCAAGGAAGCTAGGACTGGGAGGAAAAACAATAACAGCTCAATTTCCAGAGTTACTTGATTCGCCTCCAATATGGTCAACTGCTCGAGATCACTTTATCGTTAGATTCAAGAAGTTAAGTTGAAACAAGTACTTAAACGGAATGGAATATTCACTCTTCTCCAAGTGCTAGTGACAGGAGGAGTATATTTTTTCCTTTATAAATATTTACTTGATTCCATAGGTGTTGATTTGCTGGGGGTCTGGTCATTGGTGTTGGTGAGTGTTGCATCGGCAAGGCTCAGCGAGCTTGGTTTTGCAAGTAGCGTTGTAAAATTTGTTGCGAAATATCGAGCTAAGGGGAACGAGAATAAAGCTAGTGAAATTACCGAGACTGCATTAGTTACAGTATTTTCAATTATTCTGATTGTATCCATTTTATCTTACTACCCACTTCAGGTTGTATTAGGATTTTTAATTCCACAGGAAAAAGTTTCGTACGCATTGATTTTGTTGCCCTTCGCATTAATAACATTATGCATTAATACAGTTTCAGGCGTAATGATGGCAGGCTTGGACGGGTGCCAGAGGATGGATATTAGAAATGTATTGATGATGTCTGGTATCCTTATAAATCTTGGGCTAGTCATAATTTTGCTGCCTGACTTTGGTTTTATCGCACTAGCATACTCACAGTTGTTTCAATCTTTATTTATCTTGCTGACTGCATGGGTGTTTCTCAGGAAAGAATTACCTTCATTCCACTTAATGGCAAAATGGAGGAAGAATGTTTTTCTTGAAATTTGGCGATATTCAATAACTTTTCAATTCACCTCTGTGATCAGCATGACTTATGAGCCCGTAACAAAGGGGTTGCTGTCCTATTTTGGTGGACTTCCTATGGTAGGTTATTATGAGATGGCAAATCGAATGGTAATGCAAATTCGATCACTTATCGTGAGTGTCAATAGAATCTTCGTGCCTGCAGTTGCTGAGATAGTCGAAATTGATGTCAATAGAGTGAAATTATTGTACCTGAAGACATATGATATGTTTTTCTCAATTAACCTTCTTCTTTTTGGATTTCTTATAGTTGCTGTTCCTGCGATATCTGATATTTGGATGGGGGATAGTAACCAAGTATTTATTGTTTTCTCATGGTTACTAGTTGTTGGCTGGATGATTAACACCTTTGCTGGTAGTGCATTTTTTTTCAATCAAGGTGCAGGGTCCTTACGCCCGAATCTAATTGCTCATTCATTGATTTGTGTATTAAATGTTACACTGGGCTTATTCTTAGGTTTTGTTTTTGGCGGCTTTGGAGTTGTTATCGGGTGGTCACTTTCACTGGTTGTTGGAAGCATACTTCTTTTAATTCAATATCACTTATTTAATGAGATCCCTATGGCCCAGTTGATTCCAGAAAGCGGATGGAATACTTTGTTGCTGGTTACTTTTGCATCATCTGTCGTATTCGGAGCTATTTATTTATTTGATTTACATGGGGCGAATGCACTACTAGTTTGTTCAGTAGTTTATGCAGTTATTGTCATGCTAGGCCTATTTATGACATTAATTGGAAAACGCATTTTAGCATTGCTGAGTTAGAGGTGATGCTTGCGCTCTCTTTTTCCTTCTTTTTATCGACCGGGATCAGTGAATATATATTTATATGGTTCGACTAAATGGATTGGAATCTAAGTTCTATTATTGTACTGCTTGGTTTTTTTGGGCTTGGTTTTTTTGCTTTAGTCCAAAATAGGCCACTTTTATTGCTATGTTCAATACCCTTTGCACTAGCACTAAATGGGTTTGTTTATTTTTTTATTACAATATGGTTCCCAATAAAAATCATTTCTATATTTTCGTTGTTCATGGTAATTAACAATCTGAGTTGGATGAAGAGGGCAAGCACATCGCTTATAGTGGCTCTATGGTGTTTGTTATTTTGGTTAATCTGCTGTTTGATTTTTGGGTATATTGTCGAGCCGCCATTCAAGTTTGGAGGTGGGACCTTTGCAGCTCAAAGCACCACCTTTCGGCCTGCTGTACAGTTTGTTTCATACATAACAACCCTGTCGCTTGTACCACTAGTATTTCTCGCATTACGGAACGTAATATCATTTGAAAAATTCATCGCTTGTTATGCCATTGCTGGGTTGATTGCAGTAGGCGGGGCCTTGGTTGAGCTGCTGTTTCATATTATTGGATTAGAATTTATGCCGATTTTGAGAGCTATTGGAGACAACCACCAATTTGCGGGTTTTGGAATCGACAATTCATATGTATACCGTTTACATTCATTTGCTGGTGAGCCTAAAAAATTAGGGGTATTTCTACTTCCGCTACTAGTTCTCTCTCTTATGTATACTGTTGTTTTGAACAAGGGTAATAGGCCATGGTGGTCTAAGTGGCAGTTTATTGTAACTCTTTTTATTGTGTTGATAACTACGTTTGCAACTAGTGCCTTTATAGGATTGGCATTGAGCACTATCCCAATTGTCTTTATGGTACTAAAACAATCTGGAATATATAAAATGTTACGATTAGCAGCCCCTATTATTGTTGGAGCCTTGGGATTATATGTAGCATTACCAACTTTATCTGAAGGCGAGTTCAGTGTTACTGAACTTATATATCATCGTTCAATTGACCGTATTGAAACAACATATGAAGAGAGGCATGAGACTGAAGCTTTAACATATTTATTCAAAGATAATTTGGAGTTATCTGCTTCGGGTGTTGGCCTTGGCATGTATATGTATCATTTAGCTGGAATAGCTAAAGGGAACGTTTCTGATACAATTGATTCAGGTTGGATCATACTGTTATTAGATTTTGGACTAATAGGTACTATTCTTTTAACCCTTATAATTATAACAACTTCCCTGCAGGCGTATGGAAGCATACAGAAGAGACAGGATTTTAATGGATATATCTCAATTTCATTAGTGACAATGGCTTCTGCAACCTTCATTAATATTGGAGCGGGTGCGTTACCAATGGTAATTTTGTGGGTAGCCATTCTCGCTGCACTAATTAGAATTAATGGATTCAAAAACTCCAATTGATTATATTGGCAATGCTAATAATCTCTTTATTAAGGGGGGGCTGAAAGTGAAGGCGTGTGAATTTAACTGTTTTCAAGGAATGTTTATCTATGCATAAAGTAAAAGAATTGCCGACTATCACAATGGTAACACCATCGTATAATCAAGCTAAGTTTCTTGAGACCACCATTAGATCTGTAATTGGTCAACAGTATGCAAACCTTGAATATTTTGTAATGGATGGCGGCTCCGATGATGATAGTGTCAAAATAATTGAGAAATATGATAGAGATATAAACTTCTGGGTTTCTGAAAAAGACGAAGGTCAAAGTGATGCGATAATGAAAGGTTTTTCCAGATCGAATGGTGAAATCATAGGATGGATTAATTCAGATGATGTTCTACTGCCTGGAGCTTTAGATTTTGTCGGAGAGTTTTTTAAAACACATCCTGAGGTCGATGTGTTGATGGGCGGTATTGCATATGCTGATATCAATGGGAGTATAACCAAATGTTATGTATATCCAAAGCCATCAAAATACTTGGCAAAGAAAGGTGTAATTGCATTTGGGCAACAAAGCATGTTTTTTAGAAAAAAAGTTTTTGAAGCTGTTGGTGGATTAAGGGATGACTTTCACTTCCTTATGGATACAGACTTAGTCTATAGGTTTATAATGAATGATGTCCGAATTTCAACAACACATAAGTTATTAGGTGTTTTCCGATGGCATGAAGAAATGAAAAGTATCAACATAGAGGGAAGGAAGTCAGAGGAAACTCAGTTAGTGTTTAAATGGAACTCTGTTGATCTTGAGGGATCTTCTAATGCACAAAAAAAATTTAGAATAAAACAACTTCTCAATGGAAATTATGTATCTAGTATGCTCCTGACCTTTATGAATAAAGGTGATAATGTTGATCTTATATGGAAGATTTAGCGGATAAATTTTCCGTGCTCTAAAAAGGAAATTTAAATGAAAGAAGAACATGATTTTAAGGTGCAAACAGCGTATTCTCATGAAAGTGCAGAAAAGTATGATAAGGCACGCTTTTCATCAAGAGCTGGAATGGAAGTTCACTTTATAGAGCTATCAAAGGTTATGCGCTTGTTAGATCAAACCTCCAAGTCCGCTAAAGTGGTCGAAATTGGCTGTGGAACTGGTCGGATATTGATGGAATGCGTAGAAGCTGGTTACTCTGTTGATGGCGCAGATGCGTCGTCCAGCATGCTAGGAAAGTTACAAGAAAAGCTAGAAGAAAAAGGTGCATCTCAAAGCTTAGATGTTGCAGAGGCAGCCAAACTTCCATATGAAGATAATTCATATGATGTTGCTTATACGGTCAGACTTTTGAATCAGACCGAGTCTAAGGCATATGCCAAAAACGTGATAATTGAAATGATGAGGATAGTTCGGCCTGAGGGACGTGTGCTAGTGGAGTGTGTAAACGAACAAAGGCTTCAAATGGGAAGAAACCGCAGGAGAACAACGCGCCTCAAAGCGAGTGAAATTGAAGAGGTTGCGACTTCATCAGGGGCAACTGTAGAAAGAGTCGAAGGTGCGTTCTTCCTTGGGATGGGGAGTTTCGGATTGTTTGGAGATGCCTTTTCCCCAGTTGTAAGTAATTTTGACAAGATGTTTTCCCGGCTATTCCCAAGGTATTGCTCACGTATTTATGTGACTCTAAAAGTAAATAAAAGTATTTGATTCCATTTGGTTTATTTTAAACTTTTTGTTGCGCTATGATCGCTAAAAACAACTCTGTTCGAGTGCTAGTTATTTCGATTGGATACGTTCCTTATCCTACGCCAAGCGATAAGAACTTTGTTCATGAATTAATTGGTTCTCTTTCTAATGATATTGATTTGGCCGTCTGGAGCTTGAATGATGCAAAAGAAGTATTAGAAAAAAAACAGGTCGGTAGTCATGAAGTAATATTTCAAAGTAAAAACCGAATATTCCATAGGCCACAGTTTTCAGACCAACTGGGTAGTTATCAGCCACATAAAAGGCACTCAAATATTAGAAATGGCTTAGAGATGAATTTATCTCTCTTATGGCATTCATTCTTTTCTTTGAGGGCCTTTATTAAAGCATATAAACCAAGTGTGTTGCACTTCACTGACTCTGTTGGGCCAGTTCTATTTATTATCAAAAAGTTATTCCCTAGCATCCCTATAACGGTAACGAAACCAACAATGCGAATTTCTCTAGAGAATTATAGTACTGGGGGCATTTATAAGAACTATGTTAAGTATGGTTTAATTCACGCTACTAAATTAATAACATATACTCGAGCTGCTGCAGATGAGTTACAGAAGATAGGCTGTGAACACAATGCCTTGGAAGTTATACCATGGGGTGTTCGTACAATTGAATTAAACTCTAGAGCGAAGATACAATCTGCTTTTCGAAAACGTTATTCCTGTAAACCAGAGGACTTGTTGATAGTTGTCTCTGATAGACTGCCAGAACAAGAACTGTTTCAAACACTTTCATGTCTGCGGTCATCAAAATTCAGTAACGTATTGTTTGTTGTAGCGATTAGGCCAACTCGTTATAAAGAAGAGTACCGAAAATATTCGGGTGGGAATGTTGTTGTTGAGAATGGTCCTAAAGACTTTCATGAGTTATTGGAAGCGGCTGATGGGATTCTTTCTCCAGTTTCTGTTTCTGAAGCAATGTCGACGTCCCTTCTTCCTCTAACCTGGATCGAAGCAATGTTGAAAAAGACTCCTATAATTACTTCACGCTATCCTGGTGTAGATGATTTGATACAAGATCGAGAAAATGGTTTTATCTATAATGCATTGGAAGATCTTCCTGTCACATTAGATGTAATAAGAAAAAAGAGTGCTATAGAACGTATTCGGAGTCGAGCGCGGGAAACAATTTTATCTAATTTTGATTTAGAACTTATAGCAAAGCGATATGCTGATATATGGAAAAATATTTCTAGAGGAAATTAAAAAATGGTTGTTGTAGCAGTTAATCTTATGAATGTTTGTGGTAGAGGAGACCTTTTATGTGCGGCTTTATAGCTGCTGTTACAGATGGTGTGTTTTCACAAGAGAGCGCAGATAGGGCGCTTGATAGGTTGGCTGTTCGTGGTCCAGATGGAGTAGGTGAGTGGAAAGAAGACGGCATCTACCTTGGCCATCGTCGATTGGCAATTCTTGATCTCGATCATCGAGCGGAACAACCAATGCATTCAATTTGCAATAGATATGTTATCGTATTCAATGGAGAAATATACAACTACAAAGTTTTGCGAAGTGAGATGGAAACTCAGGGTAAAATATTTCGTACAACTTCCGATACGGAGGTGATTCTAGCCCTCTTCGCTGCTGAGGGTGAGGCAATGCTTGAACGGTTGCATGGAATGTTCTCCTTTGTGATCTGGGATAGAACCACCAGAAAGGTATTTGCTGCACGTGACCCTTATGGGATCAAGCCGCTTTATATCGCTACCATTGCAAATGGTGTGCTATTAGGATCACAGGTTAAGGCTCTTGTCGCTACAGGAATGGTTTCCAAAGAACCGGATGAGTATGGGCAGGCAGGATTCTGGATGTTGGGAAGCGTGCCAGAGCCACACACTTGGTATAGAGATATTCAAGCCGTGCAAGCTGGGCATTGCCTTTGGATTGAAGACTCAAAAGTCATATCGTTTCGTAAATGGTATGATATTGGAGAGGCTTGGCATACGGAGCCTACTATTCAGGCTCTCTCGAATGAAGAGGTTGGAGTACAAATTCGGGATGCTTTACGAGAATCGGTAGAGCGCCATCTGGTGGCGGATGTTCCTGTCGGGGTGTTTCTCTCAGGGGGGATCGATTCTGGGGCCTTGGCCGGTTTGATGGTTGAAGCGGGTACTCGTGACCTGGAAGGAATCACAATTGCTTATGATGAATTCGCTGGTTCCCATGAGGATGAAGCTCCTGTGGCATCCAGAATTGCTCATCATTATGGTATAAGCCATCATATTCGACGAATTACTCAAGAGGAGTTTCTAGAGGATCTGCCAAAGATTCTTGATGCCATGGATCAGCCAAGTATTGATGGGGTTAATACTTGGTATGCGAGCAAGGCAGTGGCTGAACGAGGATTAAAGGTTGTAGTTTCCGGTGTTGGGGGGGATGAACTATTCTTTGGTTATGATAGTTTTCGGCGATTGCCACTACTAGTTCGAATATGGGAAGGATTATCACAGCTGCCTGGAGCGATGTCGTTAGCGAGAACGGTCGCACAAGTACAGGCCAAACGCACGGGCAATGGTCGCTGGCGATATGCGCCGGAATGGGCCCAAACCATGGCGGGAGCATGGTGGTTGCGGCGAAGTTTGAATGGTCCGGATGTGTTCTCGGAATTAATGGACTCAGAGTTGGCAGCAAAAGAGTTGCAGGATTTTAATGTTGAGAGGCAGGTTGAGAGTATGACCGGATCGTTAGGAGCAGACCGGATGATGGCATTGGCTCAGATTGAATCTATGACTTATATGCGCAACCAGCTTTTGCGCGATAGCGATTGGGCAAGCATGAGTCACAGTGTTGAGCTGCGGACCCCATTGGTTGATTCATTTTTGTTGCAGCAACTTCAGCCCCTGATACCTGAATTCAAGCGATTCCCTAATAAGATGTTGCTGGCTAATGCACCGAAAAACCCGTTGCCTCAAGAGATTGTTGAGCGACGTAAGACAGGGTTTGCCATTCCAGTAAAAAGGTGGTTTCGCGAAGGGGTTCTGAATAGTCAGTGCACAGAGGAAGCTAAAGGCGAGCGTTTGGATTGGCTGAAATATATTGATCAGACATATGATGAAGCCAAATTATAAAAATAATATGCTGGTAAAAGTTTAAATAGTTGTAATTCTTCAATAAAACACCCAGCTATTTTTGATCGAATAAATCTAGGTTTCATATACAGATGATTGGAGAGTTTAATTGCCATTTGATTCAATGAAAAAATACGATAAATGTCCTGTCTGTTCTTCAACAATAAAGCAGTGGCGATTAAAAAAGGTTGGTGAGGATAATTATGAAATAGATAAATGCCCTTCATGTGGCTACGCGTTTATTAATCCACGCCCCTCCATGAGTTTTTTGATGGATTTTTATTCTAATAATGAGTGTAGGGTTGATAATGCTACTGTTAAAGAATCTAAAAGCCTGAACTCTGTTCTCTTACGAGAACAGGATGATCCAAATACAACAGTTGATGCCAGAAGGATGATTGACTCCATAAAGAAGCTCCATACCAGTGAACACAACAATAAATTTTTGGATGTTGGTTGTGGGTACGGCTTCTTCTCGAAGCAGGCATTAGATTCAGGCTTTGATGTTATTTCATTAGAACTTGGGGGGAATGAGAGGGAAATTTCCGAGGAAATGACTGGGTTACGACCCCAGGCATGCTCTTATGAAGAATTTGAGTGCTCCCCCAATTCTCTATCAGTTATTTTGATGAGCCAGATACTTGAACATGTATTCGATGTTAATCAATGGATTGAGAAAGCCCACACTTCTCTAGTTCATGATGGAATTCTGGCAATAGCACTGCCAAATTATAGCAGTATTTTTCGGAAGCTTTTACAAGAAAACGATCCTTTTATATGTCCTCCTGAACATTTGAATTTTTTTAGCCCCATGAGCCTTACTCGACTATTAGAAAATCACGGGTTTGTGGTTGAAAAGATACAATGGGTTTCAAATATACCCAAAAGAACCTTTGAGAAACGACTAACGGGCTTTTTAAAACCATTAGTTCCAGCTGTGAGTATAGCTTCATCAGCTTCACTTAAGCTGGTTGATGCCCTGCATTTGGGTATGATGATAAATGTGTATGGTCGAAAAGCTAATTAACAAAACATGCGATTTCTCAATCAAATCTATTATTCCAACTCGCTAAAGAAGCCCGGCCTAGTAAGGTGAGCAGAGAAACCAAGTTACAATTTGGTTTCACAATTCAACTGGCTATGTGTACTTAGTAAACTTCTATGATCGGAGAGCATATGAGGCATTAGACAATATTGGACAACATCAAAATTTATTTCGCGTATATCCCGAGCATGTATGATGTAACTCTGATGTAAAGGAAAGGTGCATAGTGCATAAAGGTGGCATACCTCTATACTTGGATGATGACCATGTATCTGATACTGATGCTAAATTAATTGTAAATGAGATAATGAAATACATCAAATAAAATGAAAAATCGAGAGATTTCTTTTATTTGAATGAAGGAGTCCAATGTCTAACTTTACCATATTGCATACCGTTGACAGTTTACACCCTAAAGCGGGCGGACCGTCGCGTACAGTGGTTCAGCTTTGTGATTCATTAGTAAAAAATGATGCTGTTGATGTAATGTTATTAAGCCAAAGAATGGCTGGAGAGCCCTCGGCATCTTCTATTTCAAAGACAGTGAAGAGGCTTTTTGCAGAGTCCACTTCACGTTATTCATTAAGCTTTGGATTACCAATGCGGAGTGAACTTGGTAGCCTGGTTCGAGAGAATCATTTTTCTTTGATTCATGATCATGGAGTATGGTCTCCATCGAATCATTGGGTCGCGCAAACGGCGCGCCATTTTGAGATCCCATTCATCATTCAGCCACGTGGCATGCTTGAGCCTTGGGCAATGAATCACAAGGCGTGGAAGAAGAGAGCTGCAATGGCATTGTATCAGAAACGGGATCTTGAGACCGCTGAGGTACTGATCGCGACCTCACATGAGGAATACGAGAACCTTAGGCGTGTCGGTTTGCATCAGCCAATTGCAGTAATTCCTAATGGAGTTCACTCTGATCAGCATATGACATTTTCTGTGTCCAAATCCCCTGATTTGAAGCGGACAGTGTTATTTCTCTCTCGCATCCATTCGAAAAAAGGTTTGCTGAATCTCATTCGAGCTTGGGGGCAACTTAAATTAGATGGTTGGCGATTGTGTTTGGCTGGTCCGGACGATGTAAACCACCTCTCAGAAGTAATGACATTGGCAAAAAAGTTGGGCGTAAACGATTCGGTTGAGTATGTTGGAGTAGTCGATGGAGAAGAAAAGTCTAAGCTATACTACAGTTCTGACTTGTTTGTGTTGCCAACCTTTAGTGAGAATTTTGGTGTGGTGGTTGCCGAAGCACTTGCTCATGGAGTACCAGTGATTACAACTAAAGGTGCCCCTTGGTCTGATTTAGAAAGTTATGGTTGCGGATGGTGGGTTGATATTGGTGTCGAACCCCTTGTTATTGCACTTCATGAAGCTATGACATTAAGTGATAATAAGCGCCAAGTTATGGGTGAACTAGGGCGTGAATATGTACGCAGATATGACTGGGATGACATTGCGCAGACAATGACTGAAGTTTATCGATGGGTTTTGAGTATAGGGGATAAGCCTAATTGTGTTCATGAGGGTTAAATAAAAAGATGCAAAAGCGCCTTCAGTATCGAAATCTATCTATAAACAATAAATTGGCTAGGTTGATTTGGCGGATAGTATGGATTTTTTTATTCCGGCCGAGTCCACGCATGTTTCACGGTTGGCGGAGGTTTTTGTTAAGGGTGTTTGGAGCAAAGATGGGGCATGGAACTTATGCTTATCCTTCAGTTCAGATATGGGCTCCTTGGAATTTGGAAATGCATGACCACAGCTGTCTAAGTCATTTTGTGGACTGCTATTGCGTTGATAAAGTTATTTTGGGGCAACGCGCTACTGTAAGCCAGTACTCCTTTCTGTGTACTGCTAGCCATGATTTTAATCACCATGACCTACCAATAGTGTCCGCTCCAATTGTTATTGAAGAGAATGCGTGGGTGACTGCAGCAGTTTTCATCGGACCGGGCGTCACGGTGGGTGCTGGAGCAGTTGTGGCTGCGCGAAGCACAGTAACGCGAGATATACCTCCTTGGACAGTAGTTGCGGGGGTTCCAGCTAAATCCATCGGTTCGCGAGATCGCAAGGCATTTGAGACTAGTTGCAAAGATGTTCGAACAGAGGAATTGTAAAGTGTCTATAGTTCAAGGAGCCAACGATTTAACTATTATTGTGCTAACACTAAATGAAGAAGTCCATATTAAGCGGTGCATTGAAAGCGTTCAAACTATTGCATCAAAAATAGTTATTGTTGATTCTGGGTCAACTGACTGCACTTGTGAGATTGCACGTGAACTGGGAGCCAGTGTTCTGGTCAATCCTTTCACTACACATGCAAAACAATTGAATTGGGCTCTTGATCATGCTGCTATATCCACCCAGTGGGTGATGAAACTTGATGCTGATGAGTATATTACACCTGATTTGGTCAAGTTGTTACCTCATATGCTTTCGAATGCAGGAGATCAAGTAAACGGTTTCACTTTAAATTTGCGCCGAATTTTTATGGGTAAGTGGCTTAAGCATGGAGCTTTGTATCCAATTCGTTTGTTACGGATTTGGCGATTTGGTTTTGGACTTTGTGAAGATCGCTGGATGGATGAGCATATTATCGTGGATGGTCAAGTCAAACACATCAATGCAGACTTTGCAGATGACAACCAAAAATCGCTCACTTGGTGGACTGAAAAGCACAATATGTATTCTAATCGTGAGGCAGTAGTACTGCTAAACCTTGAATACCACTTCTTGCCTCATGATTCTTCATCTCGTATACAGGGCAATAAAATGGCGGCAATCAAGCGATGGATGAAGGTAACAGTGTATGCTCGATTACCTAACGGATTTCGGGCCTGTGCTTATTTTTTCTACCGCTATGTGATCCGCTTTGGATTTTTGGATGGCCAAGCAGGGGCTGTATTTCATTTCTTGCAAGGCTTCTGGTATCGATATTTGGTAGATGCCAAAGTGATGGAAGTGAAACGCCATATGAGAGATTATAGGGTGGACGTAGTAGATGCGATTGAGCAGGTGTTGGGAATAAAGGTTTAGTTGGTAGTGAATGCTCTTATTTTTCGTAAATTACTTTTCCTATGCGTTTGAAAAGAACGTTTTTATTGAATCAAAACTCTGAATTTCGTAATCGAGGGTGCATCCGGTGATGATATTCACTAAATTGATAATTGCGTTGATCTCACCACTTGGGGCGGCCTTGGTGCTGAGCTTTTTGGCATTACTGTTAGGTTTTTTTGGTCGCATGCGACTTGCTTTTGTATTGGGTGCAATAGGACTATTGTGGTTGTATGCTTGGTCATTGCCCGTGATGAGTGCTTGGATATGTGACCAACTTCAATCTGATTACCCACCAACTCTGATACATGATGTACCCCAAGCCGACGCAATCGTGGTGCTTGGTGGCGCTATTAGTCCGGCAGATTCACATAGACTTGCTCCTGACTTGACTAGGGCAGCAGACCGGATTTGGTATGCGGCAAAGTTATTTAATGCTGGCAAAGCGCCACTGATTGTATTAAGTGGTGGCAGCGATTCTTCTGCGAGTAAAACTTCTGAAGCAGAAGCGATGCGTTTTCTGTTGCGCGATCTTGGGGTGCCAGAAACGGCAATGCTGTTGGAAAGGGAGAGTAATAATACCCGAGAAAACGCACATTTTTCCGCCATGTTGCTCCATAAACGTGATGTGCACACTATATTATTGGTGACATCTGCTATGCACATGCGTAGAGCGCTTACTCACTTTTCCGAAGAAAGATTAGATGTCATTCCTGCAGCAACTGACTATGAGGTGGTAAAGGTGAACGGCTGGAGGCAGTGGATACCAAGTGCTGATAAATTGTATAGCAGTGCACAAGCATTGAAAGAACTGGTTGGACACATGATATGGAGGAGGTAATTTTAGGGTGTTGAAAATATCTATCATAACCGCCACTTGGAATTGCGTTGACACAATAAGTGACTGCCTAGATTCCGCTTCTTCGCAGGTTTGGGGAAATTGTGAGCATTTGGTGATAGATGGTAAATCTACAGATGGAACGTTGGACTTGCTGGAACAGTGGCGAAACCGTTTAGATTATATTGTTAGTGAACCAGATTCGGGGATTTATGATGCTCTAAACAAAGGGGTCGCTCAGGCCACAGGTGACGTGATTGGTTTTCTTCATGCAGATGATCTTTATGCAGATAACGAAGTGTTGACCACAATTACTAAGGCATTTGAAGATCCCTCGATAGATGCTGTTTACGGAGACCTTGTGTATGTCAGTAAGAACGAACCAGACAAGGTCGTCCGTTATTGGAAATCCGGGCTTTACTCGTATAATAAGTTGAAACATGGCTGGATGCCTCCGCACCCTACCTTCTATGTACGCCGTTCTGTTTATGAGCAATTCGGTTCATTTGATACTTCATTTCAAATTGCTGCAGATTATGACTGCATGCTCCGGTTTCTAGGGCAACACAAAGTTAAATGTGCGTATATACCTCAGGTACTTGTCAAAATGCGATTGGGTGGGGAAAGTAATAGATCTTTAGCTAATATCATACAAAAGTCTGTTGAGGACTATAATGCCTTGAAAAGGAATATGGTCGGAGGCGTTGGTGCATTGTTATGGAAGAATCTGAGTAAATTACCACAGTTTTTCAAGCGTCATAAAAGTTTAGAATGATTAGTCTTTTTGTTTGATTATCCTAGTTCAAAATGCAGTGTCACAGAGTACTAAGAGGTTAAAATGTTATCCGCAAGCGACATATCTTTCTTTCTATTGCCACTCTGCTCTGCTGTATTGCTTACTCTGCTGGTTATGCCGCTCGTTTTTCGTCTGGCTGAGCGTCTGGGAGCAGTTGATCATCCCAATGAGCGTAAGGTGCACGCTCATGTCGTACCACGCATGGGCGGACTGGCATTCCTGATCTCCCTGCTGTTGATACCATTCACCATGCTGGACATCACTCCCGCCACACAGGGCTTTTTGCTCGGTCTGTTTATCGTTGGGTTTACCGGAATGGCCGATGATATGTTTGAGATTTCACCCAAGCTGAAGTTCCTGGGTATTATCGCTGGTGCAATTGTATTTCTGGTCATGAGTGATACAGCAATCAATGATCTGGGTGACCTGTTTGGCATAGGCAATATCGAAACCGGATGGTTTGCCATTCCCTTAACATTGCTCGCTATGGTGGGGTTTATTAATGCGCTCAACCTCTCCGATGGCCTGGATGGACTAGCGGCGGGCATTGCACTGATTGCCGTTTTTTTTCTGGGTAGCTTTGCCCTGATTATAGGGGACCATCATAGTCTGATGGTTGCTGTTGTACTGATTGGTTCCATGATTGGGTTTCTCTATTTCAATTCGCATCCTGCCCGCATATTTATGGGGGATACAGGCAGTCTGATTCTCGGTTTTGTTTTAGCAGCTCTGTCTCTGATGCTGTTGAAATCAGGAGAGGGTGAAGTTATTTCTCCAATCAGCATGGGAATACTGCTAGGGCTGCCACTGTCTGATACGATTTATGTCATGGTGCGACGAGTGTTGCAGAGGAAAAGTCCTTTTCTGCCTGACAAAACGCATTTCCATCATCGCTTGATTGATCTGGGACTCTCCCATGCAGGTGTAGTTGGAGTTTTTTACGGACTGATTTTTATTTATGGCTGCGTAGCTGTATTTTTTTCCGGTAGTGCTGAGTGGCTTCAATCGCTGGTGCTGCTGGCACTGATTGTAACGACCTATCTGGGTTTGATGAAGCTGGAAAAGTCAGGGATCTCATTTACCACTTCTACTGATGAAGAGATTGAACACTCTCATGATCCAGCCAAGCCTTCTTTCTATTACAGGATGACCCACGTTCTGGGGGCCAGTATTCCATTTGTTACCTGGCTCATTCCACTCATCCTGCTGTTGCCAGTACTCTCTACACAGCTAACGGGTAGCAGTCCGATGTTTATGATTGCCGTTATCATGTTGGTTGTGGTTCTCTACCCCTGGAAAGAGGCTCGACATCATGCGACATGGTCACAGGGACTGCTATATCTGCTTGTGTTTGCATTGATATTTTCTATCAATACCTCTCATCAGGCTTGGGTCGAATATTACATGATGGCAATGACAACGCTTCTGGCCTGCTGGGTAGGGTTAAAACTCTGGTTCAAACGGCATGCGCGAATTTTTCTTACAACTGGTTTTGAGAGTCTTCTCCTGCTGTTTTCCTGGGGGACGCCATGGATCATCGGACGTTTTGAGTTTTTGTCGCTTGATGCACAGATGTCTCTTTATATGACATGTGGTGAGTCAGTAGTTTTTCTTGTCGCCAGTAAAATTGTATTACGCAAGCAACCCCGTCGGAATCGGGAACTATTGATTCCATTGCTGGTTGTGGCTGCGGTTAGCCTGGTTTAGCAGTTACTATCAGCTGTTCTTCTGCTCTGATAATGCGATTGAGCGATTGTTTTTCCAGAATTTATGTAAAGGGGCGATAAATGCGCCGGCCATCGCGAACCAGATAAAGTCTTCCAGAGGAACATGTAGTACGAAAATGCCTGAAAGATTATGGAATGACCAGGTGGCTTTCACCCAGCCACTATTGATCCATTCAGGTACACCAAAAAAGGTGAAAGCCATTATGCAGGAGAACAGGCTTCCGGTGACAGCATTGTTGATCAGGTCTTTTCTCAAACTCAAGATAAGAACAATGCAAATGCCGAAAGCGAGAACTGTGGCAACAAAAGAATGCAGCATAAATACCAGCGTGCTACCGAAGAAGACGGTGCAGGTGATTAAAGCAATGTATCTGAACCTGACAGGCCACTTAGGTGTGTGCTCCCTTTTTTCATAGCCCCGGATGAATATCACTTCATAACAAACTGCGACTGAACCGGAAAAGAAAAAACCGAATAGAAAATCTTCAATGCCGACTGTAGTACCTGTCAGCGTGACCGGATCCCACCAGTCACCGGCATAAACAAATTCCGAGAGCAGGCCACCAATGCCGAATAGAAATGAGATGATCAGCATGGTAGGGCGAAGGTCCGGCCGGATCAGGAAAAAGAAGCCCCAGAATATGCCAACAGAAAGTGTCGCATACAGATAACTGTACTCATACATTAATAAATGAATTCCTTAGCCGTGGCGTATTTGTGCACATGCTCCTTAGTGTAGAAGAAAAATACAAGTGCGCAATTTCACGCAATATTTTTATGGAGCTACAATTTGGTTTTGCAATGGACGTATGAAGCCGAGTTATGCACTATGCTGCACATGTCCACTGGTACTGCTTTAGCAACGGCTTCTCGTTTAGAGATAATAAAGCGTTTCATTGTAGTGTTTCTGCTTCTATCGCTGTTTGGACCCCAGGCACATGCAGCAGTTATTGATGCCGCTTCCAGTGTTGAACCGGCTCCGGCCAAATTTCGATTTACCTATGATAATGTAACTCTGCCAGCTAACGAAAAAATGGGGTTTCTTGGGGCAACACTGCTGTTTGATCTCAATGATTATATTTCAGTAGGTGGTGCTTCCTATGGTGCACTGGTTGGTCAACGAGGAGGGTTCATTACTCTGGGAGTTGCTGCCGAAGGAAGATTACCTCTAACAGATATTTTAGAAGTGAACTCAGGTATCTTTGTTGGTGCAGGTGGAGGTCGTGGTGGCCTGCAATTGGCTGGCGGTGGCTTAATGCTTCGTTACCATCTAGGGACCCATGTAAAAACCTGGCTGGGAGATTTTGGTGCAGGTGTTTCCTATATAGACTTTCCAGACGGGACTATTCATAGCGCTCAGCCCTACATTTCTTATGAATATCCATTTACTACGCTTATAGCTTCAGGGCATCATGAACTGCCTGAATGGGAGGGGGCAAGACTTGGAAGGGGACATCAGTCCGAACAGGAATTTATGACAGTCTTTCGTTCATATATCATCCCGACCGGTGTTTTATCAGATAGCGGAACCCCGCAACATAGTTCGATGCATTTGATGGGTGTTGAGTGGAATAAATACCTGGATGATAACCTGTTTGTGAAGGTTGAATCTGAAGGTGCAATGGGTGGGCAAAGCAGCGGTTACATGCAGATTCTCTTTGGTCTGGGTTATCGTCTTGAAATCATGGACGGAACCTGGTTGAAGGTTTCGTCATCGCTTGGAGTGGCAGGTGGCGGCAACGTTGCCACTGGTGGTGGGCTGATTATTGATGGTGTTGTATCGTTGCAACAACGTTTGGGGGATAACCTGTTTGCAGAAGTGTCTGGTGGATATGTGAAAGTACCTGAGACTACATTCAAAGCTTACAGCCTTGCAGGCAAACTTGGTTATCATTTCTTTACACCGAATGCATATGATGAACCCATAGCAAGCAGTGATTTGTCAGGTTTTGAACCACAGCACTTTCGTATCAGGGCTACACATCAGACTTATTTAAAAGCTGATCCTGACTGGCGCTCTATTTTCCCTGACCTGAATGTTGATCTGCTTGGAATTCAACTGGACTACTTCCCGCATTCTAATTTTTATCTGACAGGGCAGGGGATTGCTGCTTATAAGGGCAAGGCTGGTGCATACATGACTGGGTTGGTTGGTGCTGGAGTGCATCTCCCTATGTTTAACACACCTCTATTCATAGAAGCCGAAGGATTATTGGGGGCAGCAGGTGGTGGTGGTTTAGCTGTAGGTGGTGGCCTTGTATGGCAGGCCAATGCAGGGCTTGGATATCAGTTGATGGATGATTTCAGTCTGTTAGCACAATATGGATATATGCGCGCTCCAAAAGGTAAATTCAGAGCTAAGGTCCTGAGCCTTGCTTTTGGCTATAACTTTACACTATTTACAAAATAGAGATGGCTTTAATCTGAGATCGCCTTTCTCCCTTTTAAATCAATAGTTAGAGACTTATACTTAAGGTTATTTGTTAGTTTCATGCCATCCTCGCCAAGGATAAACAGGGCAGTGCTCCAGGCATCGGCTAATGTGGCATTATCGGCAATAATGGTTGCGCTCTGACTGTTTGTGGCTGGATGCCCAGTGGCCGGATTAATGATATGGTGATATCTGTTTCCTTCATGGATATAGAAACGTTCGTAATCCCCTGAGGTTACGACTGCCACATCTCCTTCAAGCTCCAGTGTCTCGATAACTTCACCTTTATTGCGAGGGTGCCTGATGCCGATTCGCCAGGGACGGTCACCATGACTGCCGATCAGGCGGATATCACCACCGGCATTGATAATGGCACTATTGATACCGTGTTGCTTGAATAGTTCGATACCCCGATCAATGGCATAACCTTTGGCTATGGCCCCGAAATCAAGCAGGCAACGAGTATCAGTGCGCATCCAGGCACCTTCAGTCTCTTTTATACATGTTGATGGCGGTTTGATCTGATCGATAGCGGATTGAGCTGGAGGCAACGACGGTGTATCACTGCCTGAAAACCCCCATAGCAGATTGAGTCCGCCGATAGCAGGATCGAAAGCACCCTGACTCTGTTGTTTAATTTTTAGCGCAACCCGGAGCAGGTCGGAGACTTCCTTTGGCAATATCACCGGGGTATTGATCCCCGAGTTGTTAAAATCTTTCACGCTATTGGGGTGTGTTCCATAAATGGTAAAAGTATCTTCAATTCGCTGCATTTCCAGGGCTGCAGCAGTGATGGCTTTCTCCGCCCTCTCTTTGTCTGCATCTGCAATGGTGAATTCAACCAATGTTCCCATGATAAAACGGGTTTCGTGAATATCTTCAGGTCCGCTGCATGCAGACAGGAAAATAGTAATCATCAGGAATAATAGCAGGCGAAACATGTAGCTATTGTTGCTTTGTTTGCCTGTCAGGCAAGAAGCAATACATCTTGTGGGTTTGATTTTATCTGCAAAATACCTGATTATTAGCCTCAGGTATTTTGAGAGGTTTAAAAATGACAGTGATGTTAACTGAATCTGCAGCCCGGAAAGTGCAGGGACTGTTGGAAAAAGAGAGTAATGAAGCGTTGAACCTGCGCGTATTTGTATCCGGTGGCGGTTGCTCTGGGTTCCAGTATGGATTCACCTTTGATGATCAGATGAATGATAATGATACACTGGTTGAAAACCATGGCGTAAAACTATTGGTGGATCAGTCCAGCCTTGATCTTCTGGATGGGTCAGAGATTGATTATCAGACGTCGATTCAGGGGGAATCTTTTGTCATTCGTAATCCGAATGCAGGCTCCACCTGTGGTTGCGGCAAATCATTCACGCCTGCAGAGAACGGTGGCGGTTGCGCCAATGCTGAATACTGATTGCCGGTATTTTCTTTTTAAAACGGGGTCCTCGGGCCTCGTTTTTTTGTTGTTAGTGAGTCTATAGGGTTTGACAATGCATGCGCTTGAAATTCATGGTCTGGGTAAAACTTACAATAATGGCAAAACCGCACTTCAAGATGTGAACCTGACAGTACCTCAGGGAAGTTTTTTTGCGCTGCTAGGGCCCAATGGTGCAGGTAAAAGTACGATGATTAACGTTCTGGCTGATACAGTCCGGCCGACTGCCGGCAATGTTTCCCTGTTCGGGCGTGATCTGTTTAATGATCGTGCCTGGTGTAAAAAGCGTATGGGAGTCGTGCCGCAAGAGATTGCTTTTGACCCATTCTTCACGCCGCGAGAGGTACTGCGTTTCACATCTGGCTTATTTGGTTGCAAACCGGATGAGGCGTGGATTGATGAGCTGTTTGAACGATTGGAACTGACTGAACACAGCAAAAAGAATACACGTCAGCTCTCTGGTGGTATGCGTCGTCGCCTGCTTGTGGCACAGGCCCTGGTACACAGGCCTGAACTGGTGATATTAGACGAACCGACTGCAGGTGTTGATGTTGAACTGCGCCGTCGTCTGTGGGATTTCATGCGCGAACTGAATAATAAAGGTATCACAATTCTGTTGACGACCCATTATCTCGATGAAGCTGAAGAATTATGTGATCAAGTGGCCATTATCGATCAGGGCAATCTGCTGACTGCCCAGCCTATGCAGCAGTTGATGCAAAGCGTTGCATCTTCATATCTGTGGCTGAATTATGCCAAGCCTGTGACATTAAATGAAACAGATAAGCTGGCCCTTGCCACATACGAACCCAGAAGCAGTGAAGAAGGGCTTTGCCTGAAACTGGGGCGTCTGGACGATGGCAATTCAACGTTTCATCAGGCCTATGAAGCTGCTGTTGCACGTTTTGGACCACCCGTGGACGCAGGTGTGCGCTCAGAAGACCTGGAAGATGTGTTCCTGCGACTCACTGCCAGACATGGGGCGAAAGCATGATACCAATCAATCCGCGCGGCACATGGACCCTGTTTCTACGCGAAATTCGCCGTTTTCTTAAAGTTAAAATGCAAACCATCATCACACCTGCACTGACTGCAATTCTGTATCTGATGATTTTTCGTTATGCGATGGGAGAACGGCAGGTTCCCGGTCTGGAAATCGACTATTTCACCTTTCTTGTTCCGGGTTTGGCTATGATGGCCATGATGCAAAACGCTTTTGCGAATACATCCAGCTCGATGATTATGGGAAAAGTTATGGGTATGCATATCTATCTGCTTATGGCACCGTTATCTGCCATTGAAGTGGTGTTTGCTTTTCTTGCTGCAGCTGTTGTGCGCGCGGTGGTCGTGGCCACAGTGTTTCTGACGGTACTCATACCATTTGTTGATCTTTCGCTTTTGCATCCGGGTGTGATTCTGCTCTATGGTATAAGTGGTAGCATTATTATGGGTGGACTTGGCCTGATTAGCGGCATGTGGGCGAAAGACTTTGATAATGTTGCCATGATTACCAACTTTGTGATTATGCCGTTAACCTTTCTCTCCGGTGTGTTTTATTCAGTGAAGCAGCTACCCGAGATCTGGCAGCAGGTTAATACCTTTAATCCATTCTTCTATTTGACTGATGGCTTCCGTTTCGGTTTCCTTGGTCTAGGTGACACGGACCCGTTTGCTTCAATTAGTATTGTACTCGGATCAGTTATCATCACCATTCTGGCCTGCTGGTCACTGTGGTATAATGGCTGGAGAATGAAAGAGTAGCAAACCAACTTAAGCAATGGGTATTGCTTAAGTTGGTGCGATAGTTCAAAAGAGAACAGAGCAATGGGTATTGCTTAAGTTGGTGCGATAGTTCAAAAGAGAACAGAGCAATGGGTATTGCTAAAGTTGGTGCGATAGTTCTAAAGAGAACAAAGCAGTGGGTTTGCTTCACTTGGCACAATTCAAAAAATGCAGATAATGAGGTTTTATGTACAACTCAAAAAGCAAAGCTGCACGTAAGACATCAGCCTGGTATCAGCGCCATGCAAACGATCCTCATGTAAAAAGAGCCCAGAAAGAGGGGAAACGTTCACGTGCAGCTTTCAAGCTCACTGAAATTCTTGAACAGCATCAGTTGCAGGTTAAAAAAAATGCCGTGATTGTTGATCTCGGTTGTGCACCAGGCTCATGGAGTATTGAGCTTGCCAAACGTGTGGGTCCTGAAGGCAAAGTCATTGGTATTGACCTGTTGCCGCTCAAACCGATTGAGGGCGTTAGCCTGATTCAGGCTGACTTTGATTCACCAGAAGGACAGAAGGCGCTTGAGGAAGCATTAGAAGGACGTGCAGTTGATATGGTGGTGTCCGATATGGCTCCGGAGATGAGCGGCGACAAACTGGTGGATCAGATGCGTATGATAGGTCTGAACGAGATGACTTTGCATTTTGCCCGTCAGTACTTGCGTCCCGGAGGCGATGTGCTGATGAAAACTTTTATGGGTGAAGGTTATGATGCCTTCCGGCGTGATCTTGGTTTGTCATTCAAGAAGATTAAAAACATCAAACCTGCAGCCAGTCGTAAAACGTCCCCCGAGTTTTTTCTGTTAGGTCGGGAATTTAAAGCAATCGATTAACTGTTTTTGCGTTTGTTCCGACGTGACCTGAAGAAAGACTTCAGAAGCTTACTGCTCTCATCGGCCAATACGCCCGATGTAATCTCTGCTTGATGATTTAACCTTTCATCAGACAGAATTTGGTATAAGGATTCAACTGCTCCGGTTTTTGGATCACTTGCTGCATATACCACTCGACTTATGCGAGCATGTACGATGGCACCTGCACACATCAGGCACGGTTCCAGCGTCACATAGAGCGTACTTCCAGTCAGGCGATAATTGCCGAGTGCCTGACATGCCTCTCGAATGACACGCATTTCTGCGTGGGCTGAAGCATCATCAGTTGTGATTGGTGCATTGCCCGATACAAACTCCTCTCCATCAGCAGTGATCAGTAGTGCGCCAACAGGTACTTCGCCATTTTCCGCTGCTATTTCAGCCTGTTGCAAAGCTTTGTTCATGTAATCAGTATCACTTTGCATCAACGTTCCAGTTTCGGGTCAAAGTAATCTCTCAATCCCTCACCAAGCAGATTATATCCCAGCACTGTAATCAGAATGGCAAGGCCCGGGAACATTGAAACCCACCATGCAATTTCAATATTATCTTTTCCTTCAATAAGAATATTGCCCCAGGAAGGTGTTGGTGGTTGAACTCCCAGCCCCAGAAAAGAGAGACCGGATTCAACAAGCACAGCACCAGCAATGCCAAGTACAGCTGACACCAGAATGGGCCCCATGGCATTGGGTAGCAAATAACGCCACATCATGCGAATAGACGGAACTCCGAGGCTTTGTGCCGCCAGAACAAACTCACGATGACGCAATGAGAGAAATTCAGCCCTTACAAGTCGTGCTACACCCATCCATGAAGTGAGGCCTATGATGATCATAATATTCCAGATCGAGGGCTCAAGAAATGCAATCACAGCCAGAATCAGGAAAAAAGTCGGGAAGCAGAGCACCATATCAGTCAGGCGCATAACGATGCCATCGGTGCGACCACCATTGTATCCGGCAACGGCTCCGAGTATCAGCCCGATCAACAGGGATATGCCGACTGCGACAAAACCAACTGCCAGAGAGATTCGTGCACCGTAAAGCATGCGGGAAAAGATATCGCGCCCCAAAGTATCTGTGCCGCACCAGTGTTCCCAGGATGGCGGCATGAGTATCACTTTGACGTTGATTTCAGATGGGTCATAGGGGGCTAGCCAAGGTGCAAACAGGGCAAGGCCTGTAATGATAGCCACGATAAGGCCACCGATAAACATTAATGGTCGCTGCCTGGCAAAGGAAGTCATGAGCCTGCTCCATGGCGGATGCGAGGATCTGCCCAGGCATAGGAGAGGTCTGCAATCAGGTTGCCCAGCAGTGTCAGCACTGCGCCAATCACGGTAATACCCATCACCAGAGGGTAGTCACGTGACATGACAGCTTCGAAAAACAACAGGCCCATGCCCGGTAGTGAGAATAGCTGCTCGACAATTACCGAGCCACCGATCAATCCGGGAATGGAGAGACCTAGCAGCGTAATAATCGGCAGCAGTGCATTTTTCAACGCCAGTCGGTATCGAATCACACCTTCGGGTACACCCATGGCACGTGCAGTTGTGATGTAATCAGAGCGTATGACATCCAGCATGCCTGTGCGCATAAACCGGCTCATGCCGGCAAGCCCGCCAATGGCGGAGATAAATACCGGTAAGACAAGGTGTTCCAGTAGATCCATCTGCTGTTGCCAGAAGCCCATTTGCTGCCAGTTATAGTCATGTAATCCGGATATGGGTAGCCACTGTAAATTGGCGCCAAGAGAGATCATTAACAGAAGTCCCAGCCAGAAAGAAGGGATGGCAAAACCGATGAAGACAAAGATGGTCATGCCCTTATCAAACCATGAGTCCCGGCGTACAGCACTGGCAATGCCTATGGGGATGGCAATGGCAATAATCACCATCATGGCCAGTACATTAATCCATAGCGTTACGGGGATACGTTCCGATATTTTGTCCAGCACACTACGACCATCTGCAGAAAATGATTGGCCAAAATCCAGTACGACCAGACGATTCAGCCAATTCCAGTATTGTTCATATAAGGGTTTGTCCAGACCGTAATAGGCACGCAGGCGTTCGATATCCTGACTGGAAACCTTCGGGTTAAACTCTTGCCCAGTAACCACCGGTTCACCCGGTGCAAGGTGCATGATTCCAAAAGATATAATAGTGATCCCCAGAAGTAGGGGGATCATTCCAGCCATGCGTTTCATCAGATAATTAAGCACAGGGCAACTATAACCGCGAAAGCATTGAATTACATCGTATTGCTCTAAAGACAGTTTCCCTTTTTATTTCAAGGGTATAGACATCAATCTTGACAATGTGTTGTAACATTGCTGGTATCATCTGCTAATTATGAATCCGTGGGGGAAAACTGTGAAAAAAAGTTTATTCGCAATGACTATTGCAGTGATGTTTGCTTTGGCTGCACCGGTAACAACTACTGAACATGTGTCGTTTGGCTATCAGAAGGCACAGGCTGCAGAAGCTGTAGATGGCATGAAACGTTTGAAGCTTATCATTAGAAAATTGCGTGATGCGATGGGCAGCATGAAAGATTTTGATGAATTGGAAAAAGCCGGTTTGAGTAAAAAAGATGTGAACCGTATGCGTCGTGCCATGGAAGATAAGATCAATCAGATGATGGAGGATGCGATTTATGCAATCCGCAACATCTAAATACATTTCTAGCATATTTGTTCGACGAAACCGTCAGCGTTTTACGCTTTTATCTGCAGTGGCAGCATTTCTAATGCTGACCGTGACCCCATTACCTGCACATGCAGATGGTGAAATCAGGAATTTTAATTTCGCCGTATTCCAGAAGTATGATGAAAACTTTGAATTCGAGCCGATAGTTCTTGGCAAGTTCAGTGATTTTATTCAGGCGATGAAAGGTTCTATGGTACTGATGATTTCGCAAACGAGAAATGCGGTCAATGGCGATGTCATCAACGTACAGCAAGACGTATTACGTGATGCTGAAGGAAGCCTGAATGATATGGGTATCAACTGCAGCCTCTCATACCTGGACTTGAGCAGTGAAGACAACACTTCCTTTGAAGTAGGGGGGTTGTGTAAAATCATTGATTCTCTGAATACGAATGTCACTGTGATTATCCCGATGATCGCCCTGCCTGATACGGAACAGGGAATTGATGCATGGGTTGCGTTATATGAAGACGAGGAAAATGGTATTGCCTTTTACGCTAACGTCAGCTCTAGTCAGTAAAACTGCTACTCCACAATATCATTGAAGTCATAATATGATTTATATTTGGCTGCTTGATTGATATCATTAAGAAACAGCTGAAAGGTATTAATCTGTTTTTCAGTGTGTGATGCAGAGTCTGTTTTGTCTTTGTTTGAAAAAACGGGCAAGATGTACACGGTTTTGGCAGGCCATGTGGCCTGAACGGGCGCTCTGATTTTTATGAGTTTCCATAAGATGTTTATTCAATCGTGAGGGCATGGTCTGATACAATGCAATTGAAGCATCAACGGCAACTGATTCAACTGGGAGTGATCAGTGAGGCTCAGATTACTGAAGCCGAACAAAGTGATCAGTTTCATAAAAAAGGTTTACTCCTGTGTCTTCTTGAGATGCATAATGTAGATAGCAGCACACTACTTAATGCAGTATCCAAAATTTATAAAACCCCATATGTAGATATTACTAATCTGACCATTGATGACAGTTTACTGGAACTCTGTTCTGAAAAGCTGTGCATGCAATACGACTTTGTACCTATTTCCCAAAATGAAACAGATCTGTTGATTGCAACCGGAAACCCGCTTGATGTGAATATGCTTAATGCACTGGGGTTTAAGCTGGGGAAACGCATAGTGCCCCGTTTTACCCACCCGGATTATATTCAACGCAAAATTTCTGATAGTTATAGTAATAGTGATTCGGCATTTGATGCTGCGATGGAAGGGCTTGATGATGAGCATGCGCTTACCCAGGAGATTGACTCTGGTACGGTGTCGGCAAACCTGGATGAGCTAAAACGCGGTGCCGAAGATTCCCCCATTTTCAAGCTGGTGAACGGAATCATTGTACAGGCAATGAAGATTGGTAGTTCGGATGTGCATATTGAACCCGGTGAGCGCCAGAGTGTGGTGCGTTTGCGTGTGGATGGTCGACTGCGTCCTATGCTGAAGTTTCCCTCCAAGGCGCACCCTCTGGTGGTCTCGCGCATTAAAATCATGTCCAAACTGGATATTGCCAATGCCCGTACACCTCAGGATGGACGTACCCGCATCAAGCTATGGGGTAAAAGCTATGATATGCGTATCTCCACTTTACCGGCTATGCATGGTGAAAAAGTTGTCATGCGTATTCTGGACAAAGGCGGACTTGCACTGAGTCTGGATGTGCTCTGCTTTGAAGAGTTGGCCTATAAGCGGGTCAGGGAATGCATTAAGCTGCCAACGGGGGCGATACTTGTGACCGGCCCGACGGGCAGTGGCAAAACGACGACGCTGTATTCATTTCTGCATCATATCAAAGATGAAGAGATGAACCTGATTACGATCGAAGATCCGGTTGAATTCCAGATCGAAGGTATCAACCAGGTACAGGTTAACCAGAAGTCCGGTATGACTTTTTCTACGGTATTACGTTCCATTCTGCGACAAGATCCGGATGTGGTGATGGTTGGTGAGATTCGTGATGAAGAAACGGCTGAGATTGCTTTGCATGCAGCTCAGACAGGTCATCTCGTATTATCAACATTGCATACCAACGATGCCCCTTCCACCATTACCAGACTTATCGATATAGGCATTGACCCGATGATGCTTGGTTCATCATTGAGTTTGATTGTTGCTCAACGTCTGGTGCGCCGTCTGTGCACAAAATGTCGCAAGGTAGGGCGCCCGAACAGTGATCTTATAGAGCGCCTGGGAATCCCTGATGACGTGGTATTTTTTGAAAAGGTAGGTTGCAAAGAATGCATGGATATCGGCTATAAAGGCCGTCTTGGCATCCATGAGGTTCTTTATGTGAATGATCGCATGCGCAAGCTGATTTCGCGCGGAGCACTGGATCGCGAACTGATGCAGGCTGCCAGAGAAGAGGGTATGTTCACCATGTTTGAGGATGGCTTGTCGAAAGCAATGGCCGGCCAGACCAGTCTTGAAGAGGTGATTCGCGTAACGACACAACCTGAAGGGTTTAAATTATATGAACATCTCGATGAAAACATGCAGATGCTCTCATATGGAAAAGTTCAGAAAAACAGGGACCAGCGCCAGCAACAGAACACAGATACGGGCCAACAGACCATTCTTGTTGTTGATGATTCAAGCAGCGTACGAAACCTTGTCGAATTTATTCTTGATGCTGATGGATATAAAGTGCTGCAGGCAGAGGATGGCCAGCAGGCGTGGAATATGTTGCAGAGTATGAAACCGAACCTGGTTCTGACCGATTGCGAAATGCCGAATATGACAGGTCTGGAATTGCTCCAGCGCATGCGGGAACAGGAGCGCTTTAGTGATGTGCCGATTATCCTGCTTACAGCGCGCAAGAGTGAGGAAGATGAAGTGCTGGGTTTGAAATATGGCGCTGACGATTATATCGGCAAACCTGTAGAGCCATTGAAGTTGCAGGCCAGAGTGAAAAAAACACTTGGTCTGTATGCGCATATACGCTCCAATGTACAATAAAATCAGATATGGTGATGTATGCAGACTGCTAAAGATATTGAACAGATGAGAGATCAGGATGATATGCTACACGTAATTGTCGGTGGCAAAGATGTGCTGTTGCGCTCAACTCAAATCAAGGAGGTAGTCAGGCCGGGAGCTCTTACTGCCGTTCCAATGGCACCTGACCACCTGATAGGTTTGGCGAATATTCACGGACAAATTGTCTGTATTATTAATGTGGGGAAAGTTTCATCGCTACCATCGCCATCACTGCATGCAACAGCGCGTACACGCCTGTTAATGTTACGGCATCCAGTGATGCATGTTGGCATTTGGGTTGATGAAGTAAAAAGGATGCAGAAAATCGATCGCGATTTGATTGCCCAAAGCACTGCGTCTGAACTATATGGAAATGTTGCACAACTTGAGCATGATGGACTCGACTATGCATTGCTTGATTGCTCACAATTACTGCAGAAATAAGAGAATCAGGCATTTAACAAATTAGATTGAATTTGTTTTGGCAAACCTGTTAAGGTTTTCCTGCTATGTATTGAAGGGAAGGGGACAGCGTCATGGAAGATACAGGGGATAATAAGTCAGGCAAACATACATCGCTTAAGCAGATGGCTGGGCGTAACTTTATATATTCAATTTTACTGTTTGTAATTCTGGTTGCGATTATTTTCATCGCTATGCAGCGGGAGCAGAGCAGTATGAAAAATCTTGAAAAGGTTTATGTCGACCAGTTCCATATTGAACAATTCAGAGCCTCGCTTTCTGATGTGGTCCGGCCTCTGAATGATTTTGCCCTGACAGCCAGCGAAGAAAACTTTCCCAAATTGAAAAAGGCTGTAAAAGCCTATAAAGATTCATATGCGCAAATCAAAGCCATTGATCATTTAACTGAAGAGCATCAGAAGGCACTGGATCAGGTGAATCGCCTGATGAGTGAAGTGATGGATATTGCCTCGGATGTCGCAGATAAAAAAATACCTGCGAATCAGGCAGACCATGTAACAGTGCTGGCGCAGAATCTGGTTCTGGCAACTGCAGAAAAACTTGAGTCTATCGTAATCAGTCTTGAAAAAGTCCTGCAGGAAAAGTCAGCTGAGCATGACAAAAAAGCCAAGTTGCAGTTGTATGCTGTGCTGGGGTTTATTCTGCTGATTGTGATTCTGCTTGAGTTGTTTAATCGCAGGCTGGTCCGGCATGCACAGGAGCTATCCAAGGTTTCTTCCAGTGTGGCTGTAAGCGCTGGTAATATGCTTAGTGTGAGTGAGGGGCAAGTCGATGCGGCCGACCAGCAATCGAAATTTATACATAGAGTAATCAAAGGGCTGGAATTGATTTCCGATTCAGGTCATAAAATCTCAGCGACCGTTGCGACTATGGAGAAAAATGCTGATGGCACATCTTCATTTGTCAAAGGTGCAGTTGCCGAAATCAAGGGGCTGGATTCTTCGATTGGCAAAGTACGGGATGTCATCAACACTTCATCGGATAAAATGTCTATTATTGATCAGAAGTCGAATCAGGTGCTTGCTGCTATCGGGCAAATTCTGGAGGTGGCCGAAGAAGCAAATCTGCTGGCATTGAATGCTTCAATAGAATCTACCGGCGACAATTCTTCAGTAACGTCTGAAGTACAGGCAATGTCAGATCAAATTCGTCAGGTTGCCGAAGATATCCGCACATCCGTAGAGGAACTGAAAACAATGGCAGTAGAATCCGCTGGTGAAAATAGCGATGCAGCTCAGGAAATCGTGCAAAGCCTTGAGACCTGTGCCCGCGTCTCAGGCTTAATGGATAAAACACAAAATGTGGCGGATAAAACCACGCAGACAGCATCAGTTATTATGCAGGCATCCGAACGGCAAAATGACAGGAATCAGAAAATTCTTCAGGCACTCAAACATATTTCTGAATTATTGAATATATCAGGAACCAAACTGCAGGAATCAAGAGAGGCAACAAAACGTTTGAGTGAAGCATCCGAAAGCCTGCAGAATATGTCGTAAGTATAAGTGTGACTAAATTTGATACATCCGGCTTTCTTGCTTCTTTTTTTGATGAAGCGAAAGAACGTCTCATATCGATCAATCGAAGAGTGGTACTGCTTGAATCCGGCAACCTTGATGAGGAATCTTTAACCCAACTCAGGCGAGATGCCCACAACATTAAAGGCTCTGCGCAAATGCTTGGCGTGCAGGATGTCAGCGACGTCATTCATCTGTTTGAAGATGCTATGGAGTTTGTCATTGAGCATACCCATGTGCGCTCACAATCAATGATTCAGCTACTGTATGATCTGCATGACCAGCTGGCTGAGCGTGTGAATCACGTGGATGGAGAGGTACATATTGATGTGACCCCGCTTCATGAGAGATTTAGAGAGCTGAGTGATCATTATGAACAACAGGAACAGGATTCAGCCTTGCCAGAAGAACTCCCACAGGAAGAGTCATTAAAGCCGCGTCGAAAAAAGAAGAAGCATCGTGTAAATAGAAATTTGATAGCGGCTGTAATGGGAACGATAGAAAGTTCACTCGAAACTGAGAAGTCCGTGGCTCCTGAAGAAACATTGCCCACGCTTGTTACCAAACCAGCAATAGAAAAAGAAGTAGTACGTGAAATTGATTTTCGCCCGGTGCTGGACCAACTCGAAGATAATAGTACGCCAGAGAATAGTTCTGGCAGTTTCCTCAGGGTTGATCGAAGCCGACTGGACAGGCTTTCCAATCAAATTATTGAATTCAGCTCGGAACGTTACCGTGGAGGCTCAATGCCTGAACAGCTGGAGCGTTTGCAGGGTGATTTCAAACAGTTGAAAAACAAGGTGTTTTCTGATGATTTTATCCAGTCAGAGAAATCATCACAAAATGCCAGGCTACAGGTTGAGTTTGACCAGGCATTGAGAGACATTCAAACCTTCCGAGACACATTTCGTATGTTTCAAAAACGTTCACTGCTGATGCAAGGTGGACTCAGAGATCAGGTTTTTGGTTTGATGCTAAGGCCACTTGGTTCTGTGTTTTCAATCTTCCCCCGTGCTGTTCGGGATATATCCCAGCGTTATGACAAAAAGGTCCAGCTTCTGGTCTCCGGCGAAAATGTTGAGATGGACCAGATTGCAGCCCAGGCACTGTCAGAGTCACTGATCCACCTGATTAATAATGCAGTGGTTCACGGTGTTGAAACCCCAGGGGTTCGCAAGGGGCTCAACAAACCTGAAGAGGGGCAGATTACCATCTCTGCTATTCGGAAGGGGACCGGTATCTGTATCGAAGTGATTGATGACGGTGCCGGGATTGATACAGATAAAATTCGCAAGAAAGCCATGGAACAAGGAATTATTAGTGAATCTGAAGCCAGTGAGATGGATACGCCTGAAGTGCTGGAGCTTATCTTCCATTCAGGCTTCTCAACTGCTGCAAATACGGATTCTGTTGCCGGTCGCGGAGTTGGGCTGAGTGTTGTTTTGGAGGCCATGCGTGAACTGACAGGTACGGTTCATGTTGAATCAGAACAGGGCAAAGGCAGTAAATTTATACTGACTCTTCCTGTCAGTGTGACTGTTCAGAAGGCGGTCTCATTCAGGATAGCCAATAACCATTTCGGTCTGCTGAGTCAGTTTATTCATCAGGTGTTGCCGTTGAATGAAGAGGAGATCAAGCGGGGGCACGGGCCATTCAGTCAGGGTTATTTGAAACATGAAGGGCATCGGGTGCCTGTTATTGACCTTCATCAAGCCCTTGGTGGGGGGAATGCGACGAGTACTTCTACGCAGGCCAGTCTGGTCATCGTTGAACACATTGAAGGCTTCCTCGGTATTGTAGTGGATGATGTATACGAAGAGCGTGAAATTATTGTGCGTGAAATTGATCCATATCTGAAATATTACCACCCGCTGGGTTTGATGGGCAACGCGATTGCCGATGATGGAAGTGTATTGCTATTGATCGAACCCAACGGTTTGAAAGAGATGTGGCGAACTGCACCGGATGTTGAATATACATCTGAGTTATTGCAGGGGAAGGATATATTCGATCAACATCTGTTACTGGTTGATGATTCAACTATTGCACTTGAAATCGAAAAACATTTATTTGAATCGTTTGGTTTTATCGTTGATACGGCAGTAGGGGGGGAGGATGCCCTGGATAAGCTGGCATTGAACAGTTACGCCCTGCTTGTAACTGATTTGGACATGCCGGGAATCAACGGTGTGGATCTTATCAAAAGAGTGAGAATCAGTGAGGATAAAAGTGCAGCATCTACTCCAATTATGGTGATGGCATCGCGCGACAGTGATAATGATCAGCGTAGTGCGCTGGATGCTGGCGCAAACACCTATGTGGTTAAACGACACCTCAAAGACAATCTGGATGATCTGATAGAGCGATTAAATGGCTTGCTAAGCAGTATTCCCGGGTAATAATAATACACATCTTCCCGCTCCCTTCGTCTAGCGGTTAGGACGCTGGCCTCTCACGCCGGAAACAGGGGTTCGATTCCCCTAGGGAGTACCAAATCAAAGCCTCAGAAGCTTCATTCCAGCTCAGAAACCTAATGTTTCTGGGCTTTTTTCTTGCCTAAATCACAACTGATACGATATGATGCTTCATAATGTACCAACAAATTGATGGTAATTTTGATGGTATTTATTCAAATTGATGGAAATGAGCTCAATTAATACCATCAAATATAACGTAATCGTTTTATTTCCAGTGCTTAAGGCGATTCGCTATGGAGGTGTTGAATGAAGTTGTCTGATATGAAAGTGAAATCTGCAGCGCTTCCTGAAGGCAAGAGACAGGTGAGATTATCCGATGGTGGTGGGCTGTACCTTCAAGTAACCAACGCCGGTAAATACTGGCGTATGAATTATCGCTTCGGTGGCAAGCAGAAGACGCTTGCAATAGGTGTCTATCCATCTGTGACGCTCAAAGAGGCCCGTACCAAGCGTGATGAGGCAAAGAAGCTTTTAGAGCTAAATATTGACCCCAGCCAGGCCAAGCAACATGACAGACGAGAGAAACAGTCTCAAAGAATGGCTTTAACCTTTGAAGGCGTGTCCAAAGAATGGTTGATCAAAAACAAAGTAAAGTGGGTGCCTGAATACACAAACCGAATCCAGAACTGGCTGAACAATGATATTTGCCCATGGATCGGCTCATTACCTATCGATGAGATTAAAGCTGTTGATGTGTTGGCAGTGTTGAGGAAAGCCGAAGACCGAGGCGCAGTAGATACTGCACACAAACTTCGTTCTATATGTGGCCAAGTATTCCGCTATGCGGTTGCGACAGCACGAATCGATAGCGACCCCTCCCGTGACCTTAGAGGTGCTCTTGAACCTAAAGTGGTGTCCCATAGGGCAACAATTACTGACCCTAAAAAGGTAGGCGAACTGTTACGAGCTATCCAAAGTTTTGAAGGTACATTTATTGTTCAGTGTGCCATGAAGATAACGCCGTATCTCTTTGTAAGGCCAGGTGAATTACGACAAGCAGAGTGGTCAGAAATCAACATAGAGAAAGCTGAGTGGAGAATCCCTGCAGAGAAGATGAAAATGAAACAAGTTCACATTGTGCCGCTCAGTGATCAGGTGATAACTATCCTTCGTGATGCCCATGCGCTCACAGGTGAGGGGAAATACGTTTTCCCTTCAATTCGGAGTGCTGCCCGGCCAATGTCTAATAATACGGTGAACAGCGCACTGCGTAGGCTGGGTTATGATAAGAGTGAGATCTGTGCACATGGGTTCCGTGGTATGGCATCAACAATTCTACATGAGCAGGGCTGGCCTACAGATGTTATTGAACGCCAGCTAGCCCACCAAGAGGGTAATGAAGTGAAGCGTTCATATAACCATGCCCGGCATTTGCCAGAGCGCCAGAAAATGATGCAACACTGGGCCGATTATTTAGATGGCCTCTGTGCTGGTGCAGATGTGATACCAATCATGCGGAGATCTTGATCTTGGCCTGTATGGCGCACATGATGCAACTTAAATATTGACAGATGGCAAATACACCCCTATATTTTTCCATACTTTCGCTACACGTGCGAATTGATTACTTAATGGCTGCCAATATGGCGGCTTTTTTTATATCAAAATAAATTCTGAGAGCCCTGCCTTTGGCGGGGCTTTTTTGTTTGGAGGATACGGATGAATTAATCAATAATCACAATTTGTATTCCTTCACAGGATGACACTGTAAGCCGCCTTTGAGCGGCTTTTTTTGTTTCTAGGGCTGCCATTCGGCGGCCCTTTTTTTCGTATTATGGAGTGATAATGGAAAACAATAAAATTGAATTTGTGAGAACACGCGATTGCTGTAAGAGATTCGGAATTTCATCTTCAACTTGGTGGAGACTTGTAAAAGAAGGGAAGGCACCACCAGCTATCAGAATGGCAACGCGCACCACAGTTTGGCGTTCAGATTTTATAGATGAGATGGCACAACTAATTTTGGATGGCAAAGACTGGAGCCATCGCCAACCTTCTGAACAGGCTGAGGTGTGAATCATGGAAACCTCACAAAAAACCCCAGCACATAAGGCTAGGGCTTTTAATTCTTTTGGCGAAGAAAGAGAAGCTAAAGCTACAGATACCACCTGCAAAATACAAAAAAATTCTCACGGCTGCTGGCTAGTCATCATATGCAATGAATTGGCTGCCAGTTTTCTTACTCAATCCAAAGCAGCTGCATATGCAAAGGAGATGTGGTCATGAGTGGCGCACAGAGACATGCCACTGCTGCAGAGGTATGGGCTGCATTCAAAGCCTTCCTGAAATCACAGGGTAGGTCATCGATACTGCTCGTTGAATGCCAATCAGCTTTCTGGAAGTCGGCTAATGTTGCTCGGAAAGGGGCGTAGCATGGCTGAAGGCTATGTGAAGTTATCCCGGAAAATCAGGGATAGTTGGATGATTCAGGGTGATCATGATGCCTTGGCGGTATTCATCTATCTGCTTACTAGTGCCACCCATAAGCCACATAAAGTTGTGGTTGATGGACAGGTGATCGAGTTATTGCCTGGTCAAGTGCTGGGTGGTCGAAAACGATTGGCAAAGGTGTGCGGACTCACTGAAAAGCAAATTAGAAGAATTCTAAAACTTTTTGAAAATGCCGAAATTGCGGCCATGAAAGGGGCGGCAGGAAGGGCCAAAGCAGTATCAGTTATAACCCTTATGAATTGGGGACTTTATCAATCAAATGGAGACACAGGGGCCAAGGTAAGGGCCAGCGATGGGGCCGAACAAGGGCCAAAGGAGGGCCAAACTAGGGCCACAGACAAGAATGGTAAGAAGGGAAAGAATGGTAAGAAAGAAGATAAACCGCGCGAGAAAACTCGCACTTCATCTGTCCCTGATGACTTCAGGCTAGATGACAATCTGATCACCTGGACAACAAAAGAAGATATCAAGAATCCAGAAAAGTATATCGCTGAATTTGTTGATTATTGGAAAAGCAAAGGCGACAAGAAATCAGATTGGCATGCGACCTTTCGCAATTACCTTCGTAGCCGAAAGGAGAAAGGATGGCATGGCGGTCTAGTTCACCAACAGTCTGCTGATGCTGTTCCGATCCAATGTGCAGCAGACATGAGCCGTGTGGCTCTCGAAGATCTACCGAGGGCACTATGAAAAAGATCGAACAATCTTTCATAGGCTCATGCCTGATAGATCAGGATCTGATCGGTTTGGTGTCAGTTAAACCTGATCACTTTAGCGATAAGCTTTGTTCTCATGTCTGGCGCACGATGCTTGCGGGTTATTCAGATCCAGTTTCTGTTTGCCGTGAGATAGGCAGTGAGCATGAACAGGCGATCTCAGACATGATCGGCCAGGCATACACATCTGCAGCGGAGAAACATGGCAGGGAGATAATTGAGGCACATCGAAAGAGGGTTTTCATGTCTGCACTTGTTCTGGCTCACAAGAAACTAAAATCCGGTGAAAGTGTAGATGCTTCGCTGACAGGTTTGATTACAGCAGCAGACAGTGAATGTGATTCAGAATACCGACCGGTGGTTGATCTGATTGTTGATGCTTACAATGACATGCGGTCCAGGCATGAGGGAACTGATGACAATCGCTTTATGCCATCGGGTTATCCTGATCTGGACTTCCTTACCGGCGGGCTGGAAAGAGGCTCCCTTGTAACCGTAGCTGGTAGGGTATCAATGGGCAAGACGGCTTTCGCGATGGGTATGTGCCAAAGGGTTGCTGAATCAAATGCGGTCTGCTTTTCATCAATTGAAATGGATAATCAATCAGTGGCTTATCGACTCATGGCTTCTATTTCGAGGATGGATCTGAAGCTATTACGAACCGGCGCAGTCATTTCAAACTCAGCATGGGAAGGAGCGGCTAAGTCGGTTGATACAATCAAAAAGTTGAACTTCTACATTGATGATAATCCAAAGAGGTCAGCTAGCCAGATTGCTGCACAGGCTCGCAGGCATCATGCAAAGAAGGGACTCGATCTGCTCATGGTGGATTATCTCGGTCTACTGGATCCTGAGTCAACTAAAAGCCTGCCACGCCATCTTCAGGTTGGAGAAATGACACGAATATTTAAGACCCTGGCCAAGCAGCTGAACTGCTGCGTGATGCTGTTGTGCCAGTTAAACCGTGAAGCAGATGGTAAACGGCCAACACTTGCTCACCTCAGAGAATCAGGCTCTATAGAACAGGATTCGGATGTAATTATGCTACCTTACCGCTATAAAGATGAGTCGAATAACGACCGGGCAATAGTAATCGTTGCCAAAAATAGAAATGGGCCTACCGGTGACGCGCCAATGGCTTGGGTTGGAAGTTCAGCTAGCTACGAATCATTAGCCCGGGAAGATTTCTAATGCGAAACAAACTCAAAACCACCACTTGCCTGAGGTGTGGACACGTGTTCGGCATCAGCGCCTTGTTGGACATCAGTTGGGTAACGTCATGCCAGAAATGCATTCAAGATGGTTCAAACAATCAACAGACAGAAATAAAATCTGAACAACAGGAGATGGAATATGAAAAGCTTTCTGGGAATTGATCCTGGTCAGAAGGGTGGGGTTGCCATTATTCACCCTGAAGGAGCAGAAGCATGGCGTTATCCGGGTGATATTGTCAGTGCTGCTGATCTGCTGCGCGACATTCATGTTAATCACAACATCACCATGGCCTGTATTGAATCTGTTCATTCTATGCCCAAGCAAGGTGTAAGCAGTACGTTTAAATTTGGTCAAAACTTCGGTGCCTGGCTTGGCATCCTTGCAGCTCTTGGTATCCCACATATGACCATTACACCGCACAAGTGGCAAAAGGCTGTGCTTGATGCCGGCACAGGGGACACCAAGGCACGCAGCCTGAATATGGCTCGGCGCTTATTCCCTGAAGTAGAACTGAAATACAAAGCCGATGACGGCAAAGCTGATGCGCTGCTGATGGCAACGTATGCAAAGCGGTTAGAAATAGGAGATAAGGTATGAGCCAGAAACCAGTTGAATATGCAGACCCTGTAATCAAGGGGCTTTCGGCGAAGGTCATACAGTACTTCAGGGGGCATAAGATATTAAACGAATTTCAAGTGCCCGAAGATGTACTTGAAGACCTACGACACTCGGTAAAGTTTTCACTTGGTCCCACCGATGAGCTGCCTTTTCAGTGTGATATGGCTGATGATGGTCTATTTCGATCTAGTCCGATTCATTTGGAATTTGATTTAATGTGTATTGAGTTCATTTCCAATGAGGGTGAAGACGGTGATCATGATGTTGTAGTTCTCTACAAGCGAACGTCTCCAACGTCAGTACGAACATTCTTATTTAGTCGAGAGCATGGCAATCATGGTTGGATATGTTCTCCTAGCTGGGCAGAAATCGAAACTAGAGAATGTGGAATACACCGCTTTATAACCATTGGTACAGATGATCTGAAACGATATGAGGCCAGAAGTACAGAGCTCACGGAACAATTACAATCCAATTCAATAGATACCTGTAAAGCTGCCATAGCTGCTCTTATGGGTTTGCATGCCCTAATTGAGTGCAATAATATTGCAGTTGAAACTGTACCAGCTCCAAAGGTTAAGCCGGGGCAAAAGCTTGGAAAGCTTAAACGTGAATTTCTGAAATTTGAGTATCGAATACTGACCATCAAAGGACGCAAAACATACGAAGGTGGGGGCGCTGGCAGCCACCGTTCGCCAAGGCTCCATTTAAGGCGGGGACATATCCGCAAACTACCAACCGGCAAAACCACATGGGTTTCGTCGTGTGCTGTTGGCTCAGGCAAAAGAGGAGTCATCCAAAAGGATTATTCAGTCGAGATTCGGCCATGATTATTGATGGAGAAAAATGGACTTCTGTATTCCCTTCACTTGATGAGGCCATTCGCATTTCATTCAATCAGCCACATGAAAATGACGTAGTTCGCACGGCATCGAATATCCTGACCGATGAAATGGGACTCTTACTGGTTGCAATCAATGCGGATCGTTACGAGCGAGCAGAGGAGGCATGTGAAGTCCTGTCCTTGAAATTGGTGCCAAAGCTTGATTGTGACCCTCTGCTAATTGAGGGCGCTCTTCGTAAGATTGCAAATATCCCTCAACGCTATCGCCAAATTGATCATGCAAACCGACTTTCAACAAACAGGAAGCAGGTGTCTAATTGGTTTAATTTGGTTAAAGCCTGGGTGTCCGCTGCTCTGCCGTATGCTACAGATCAGTTGGAGAGGGAATTGATAGATATAGGGATGTTACATTATTAGCTCTTGAAATAGTCCCATGCTGGGACTATTATTCTGTAAATGAGAGTAATTGCCCGATCAGCAATCAGAGAGTTTTTGGACAGTACCCCCTCTTATGCTGATGCAAAGGAACCTCTTGAAGCGTGGTATCAGCATACAGTAAAAGCAGACTGGTCAACGCCTGCAGAGCTGAAAGGGCAGTTTAAGAACGCAAGCACTCTTAGAGATGGAAGAGCTGTGTTCAATATAGCCGGAAACAAATATCGGCTTGTAGTGTGGATAAATTATGCTTATCGGGTGGTTTATATCCGTTTTATTGGTACCCATGAGCAATATGATAAAATTGATGTGCAAACTATTTAATGCCGGAGGTATGTAATCGTGGATATTAAACCAATCAAGACAGATGCTGATTACCGCTCAGCATTAAAAGAGATTGAATCTCTTATGATGGCAAAAGCTGATTCCCCAGAAGGTGAGAAACTGGATGTGCTTGCAACACTGGTTGAAGCTTATGAAGCAAAACACTATCCAATTGATATGCCTGACCCGATTGAGGCCATCAAGTTTGAGATGGAGCAACAAGGTCTATCAATTAAAGACCTTGAACCAATGATTGGAAGGAGCAACCGTGTATACGAAGTTCTTTCTCATAAGCGAAACCTATCTCTAAATATGATCAGAAATCTTAACCAGGGGCTTGGTATTCCTGCAGAAGTACTGATTCAGACTTCTCGTGAGGTGCATGCATCAGTGATTGGTTGACGAACGTACACCAAGGAGTAAAATAGCAACTGTTCCCATATAGGGGATGCCGATTTATTTCGAAGACCGTTTTCCGCAAGGGGAGCGGTCTTTTTGCGTTTTGGAGGCAGTGACATGGCTTTTGGTATTAGTGGTTTTGGAGCAAAAGGATTCTCTAGTGGGTTTCTTAACGGAATACGTACTGGTCATGAGATGAACAGGCAGGATCGTTTGGATGAAGAGCGAAAAGCAGACAGGGCGGAAACCCGGGCTTATCGCAATCGCATGATGGATCAACGCCAGCAGACATTGGACATGAATGCTGAGCTAAATCAGCTGAGATCAAACGCTTTGAAAGATGAAGAATTTATGCGGCGTGGCAAGTTTGTGTCTAAAAGGGTTCGTGCCGCCATGTCAGATAGGAATGGTAGCCCACTAACACTAGAGGCATTCAAATCATTACCTGACGATGAACGGATGAAACGAATCGACACCATGAATCAGGGGGCCGCATGGTTCAACAATGAGGCTGGGTTCATGAAGAAGTATCTGGCTAGCAGCCCTTCAGGTGCAATCAATCCAGATAAACCAGTCGCTGGATATCAGCTTTTGGAAAGCGATCAGGGCAACTTGGGAGTATTGACTCATTTGAATAGAACTGATGGTGAAACCGGCCCTCTGGATTACCCTGGCAGGAAGGATGGCCAGGGAACCATTATGCCAGTAGAAGTTTTCAGTGACTTGCTTTGGAATACTTCTGGAGTATTTGATGATGGCAAATTAACTGAGAAAGAAAAACTCAAACTTCTGGAAGACAAAGAAACCCGACTTGCAGACCGTAAGCATAAGTACCGAATGACGGAGAATGCCGCTAAACCGGTACAGCCAACAAACATGCAGAGAAACATTGAGTATTTGGTATCAAATGGCCTTGCCAAAAACAAAAGTGAAGCTCTCAAAATCACTCAACGGGCAAAATCAAATCCAACCAAGCTTGTTGCTGATATGGTAGAAGCATCTGAAGAGAACCAGCTGATGTTTCAGGTCAAGCCAGGCGACCCACGTTACCGTAGTCGTGAGCAGATGATCAGTGAGGCATATGGGCTGATTGATCAGATTAGTGGAAAGGAAAGTGAGGCCCAACCAGCACCACGGGTGATTCAGGGCCAAGAGGGCTCTGACGGAGTATTACCACCGCAGGCAGCGCAGCAACTCAGGGAAGGCAAGGTAACTTCATTTGGTAACGGTCAACAATGGACGCTGGATAGTGGTAGACCGGTCAGGGTGAAATGATATGGGTGCTTGGGATGTAGTCGCAGAGGAACCAGTAGCACCTAACAAGATTCCAGAACCATGGGCTGTTATGTCAGAAGAACCAGCGCAACAGGTATCACCTGGCTCAGAACAGATTGACCCTTGGGCTGTAGTTGATGAATCACCCTCCTTTATGGATCAGGTAGGTAGCAATGGTGAATCTGCCACAATGAAAGATTATGGTGCCTCTGTGATGAAGGGCGGCGCATCCATGGTTAAAGGTATAGGCTGGCTTGCTGAGAACCTTGGTGCTGAAGATGTTGGGGCTACACTAACTGACCTTGGCGAAGAGGCGGTTAAGTATTGGGATAGCTCCATCTCTCCTGAATCGAAAAAGGAAATGTCCAAGAAGTTTATCACTGATGATAATGGCATTGGTGAAGGCTTAACATCACCACATACAATTGGCCTTGCTTTGGCCAACTCACTTCTTCCAATGTCACTTGGTATAGGTGCCGGCGGAGCAGTAACGAAAGGTATTATGGCTGTCGCAAAACCTGCAACCGCTAAAGGGGCCGCTATAGCAGGGGCAACAGGGTATGGCGCTGGAGAAGCGGCTGTGTCTGCTCCAATGGCTGGATCAGAAACATACGATGAAGTCATGAAGATGAAACATGATGATTTGATTAAGCATCCTGCCTATACGGAAGTGTTCAATTTAATGCCGTCAGGACTTGATGAGAAAGAGAAGCAGGATGGGGCAAAGAAGATCATTGCTCATGCCGCAGGTCGAAAAGCAGCATCTATCTCAGGAGCAACAACTTTTGTTTCGGGAGCCCCGGCAGGTGCAATGATGGGCAAGCTTGCTAAGGGGTTGCCTCTTGCATCCACAATGCCAAGGGCCGTTGCAACTGGCGCTGTAAGCGAAGGCGCACAGGAGGCGGTTCAGGAAGGCGCTGAAGCAGTGGCGCAGAACTATGCAATTCAAAGCACAGCTGATGAGTCTCGCAAGCTTTCTGATGATGTGGCGAACAGAGCAGTAGGTGGTGCAGTAACCGGTGGTGTAATAGGCGGTGCGCTGGGTGGTATGGCAGGAACTGAGGTGCGCAGCGATAACGCGGGTGAAGAAACAGAACTGTCATCTGATCCATGGGCAGTAGTCGGTGAAGATCCTGCAAGTGTAGATACAAATCCCGCCATGGAAGGAATCAGCTATGAAGATGCCGTGAATATGGCTGATTCAGGGAATGAATACGGCACGAATATGGCAGAGGTAGATCAGAAAGCACCCAAAGTACCGGAACCAGCCTCTACCATTGAAGCACAAGTGGATGCTCTTAATGATGGACGCAAACCTGCTGTATTGATTACGCCGGGTGAGTCCATGCCAGAGATACCCGAAGGGCTTAAAACCTTCGAGTTAGAAGACTCCGGAACTTTGATCTACAAAGATCAACAGGTATTGGCTAAAGCATTGAACCCGGAAACATTGGGCGAGGCTCTTGGTTACGGAACTGGAGCTAAACCGGAAAACCCAACAGGCGCTGTAATCAGCATGGATGCTCAAGGTCGGATCGTAGCTGAACAGGTTACAGACGAAACCAATCCGGATATTCACCAATCGATCATAGTATCAGCAGAGAAGCTGGCTGGTGAAGGTGGATCGGTAGACCTCCAGCCTATCGAACAGGTGCTTGAGCAGCGCCAGGCAGCCGTAGCTGTTGATATGGGAGACACGGCAGGCATTCAGGTACCAACAGTAGAAAAAGGCTCTGAGGGCGCTTCTGATGCCTCATTAGCTCAAGACTCAAAAGAGATTGAGCGAGCGGCACAAAAACAGGCTCTTGCAGCAATCAGCCAAGGTAAGAGCTTCGAGTATAATTCTGAGGCGCAACCTGCAAGTGAAAAAGTCTCACAACCTCATTCTGAGTTCGAGGTCCAACCACAAAACAATGGTGCGGTGATTATCTCCGGGCCTGATGTGAGAAACGTCCTAAGGCAGGCTGGAGTAGGCTTTGCTCCACGTAAGAATGGGACGGCCTATGTCAGCCATAAGAATGCAGATATGGCAATTGAATCACTTTCATCAGAGATAGAACAAACGAACCCAAATGATCCGACTACGCCGATAGAAAGCTTCGGAGAGAAATTAAAGGACTCTAAGCGTGATAAGTATCAGCGTATGCGTGACGCTGTATCTGATGATGAAGTTGCCAATGTTCCTTTGAGTAAATCATGGCCAAAAGCCGACCTGGATAAGATTGAAGACACATATCAGGCGGCATTCATTAAATCTATCCGTGAGGAAATACCGGCTAAACCAAGACAAAGCCACAAACTGAAACGCTGGTCTGAGAAAGTAACCATGATGCGTAAGTTTGCTGACGATATTCAGAGCGGTGAAGTTGATATTGATGCAATGAAGAAGATGGTCAGTGATAACCGTGTATTGAGGGAATTTGAGACCAAGGTTGACCTGTTATCTAAGCTGGACCGTAGCCTATGGGGTAGCGTCAAGACAGTAAGCGATTGGCCCAATGCCTATAGGTACAATGAAGATGGCAACAAACAGGCGAGTCCATCTATTTCAGTGAACAGGCAACGCTATCACTACAATGACTCCTGGACTGAAGTTGTTGATGAGATCAAAGCAGACCTTGGAGCTACAGCAGCGCAACCAGCCGGCCGATTAAAGTTTGAGGTGCGTGGCAACTCTGCGACTGGCTTCTTCATCAACAAGAAAGGGGATGGTGAATATCGCAAGTTGACTGACCGGTTCACTGACTCAAAAGAAGCATTCGAGTATATCCAGAACAATCATGCTGACTTGGTAAATGCTTGGGATGGTGTGAAGGCCCGGGACAATGTTGGCAAAGGCGATGTTCGTAACAAAGCAAACCGTGAGCGAACCGGCAAAGACTACCGCAAGGGAAAAGATATTTCCCAAGACCATTTCTCTGAAAAGTTTGGTTTCCGTGGCGTGGATTTCGGAAACTACGTGAAGCAGGGCAAGGGTAAGAATGAGCGACAGCAGTCATTGAACGATGCTTATGACGCTCTGATGGACCTCTCTGAGATAATGGGCGTGCCTACACAGGCATTGTCTCTCAATGGTGAACTTGGTCTGGCATTTGGTGCAAGAGGATCAGGCATGGCGTCAGCCCACTTTGAAGGTGCTGATACCCAGATTAAAGATAGCGACTTCCTGATTAACCTGACCAAGACACGTGGAGCCGGAACACTTGCCCACGAGTTCTTCCATGCGCTGGATAACTACTTCCAACGCCAGCGAGGTACAGCTAAAGGTCGTGAAGGCCATTATGTAACGTATGAACCAACTGCCATGATGATGCATAACAGTGGCCGCACCAAACTGACCAAGAAGGCTTTGGCAGAGGCGCAGAAGAAATATCCGGATTCAGGCTTCTACAAAGCAGAGAACTGGGATATTGATCCAGCACACACAAATGAGATCAGACCGGAAGTTGAACAGGCTTTTGAAGAGCTGGTTGATGCGTTGGATGCGTCACCCATGAGATCGAGAGCAAGGACGATTGATAAGAATAAGGCTGATGGTTATTGGTCTCGCATCATCGAGCGTGCTGCTCGCTCATTTGAAAACTACGTGATCAATGAAATGGCCCTGAAGGGTTATGAAAATGATTACCTGGCCAATGTGAAGGATTGGGATAGCTGGTCAAAGAACTCTGAGCGCTATCCTTATCTGAAACCTGATGAGATTGCTCCAATCAAGGAAGCATTTGATAACTTGTTTGATACACTGGAAACCAAGCAGACAGAGAAGGGTTTAGCGTTATTCTCTACGAGTAGAGATAATGGTGCCAAAGGCGGGATCGTCACTGTCACGCAGGCACGAGACACCATTACCAGAATCCTCTCCACTTCCGGTATCGCTGCTGATATCAATACTGTTTCTACTTACTCTGAGCTTCCAGCCGATGTACAGGCAGATGCAGAGAAACAGGGTTCCAAGGGCAATGTAAAAGGCGCTCTCCATAGATCAGGCTCCATATATGTTGTTGCAGACCAGCATAGCAGTCTGGATGACTTAGAAGCAACTGTATTACATGAGCTGATGGGACATCTAGGAGTCAGGAAACTATTCGGCAAAGATTATGTGCGAGAGATGAACAAGCTCTATGCAGCCCTTGGTGGATGGGCTGGAGTCAAGAAGATTGCGGATAATCGCAGTGTGGCCAGGGAAGTTGATGGTTACCGTAAAGATCTGTTTGGAGCGGACAGACCTGATTGGCAACATGACATGCGCATTGCCATTCTGACAGATGAACTGATGGCTGCGATTGCACAGAACAAACCGAAGGCAATGGATAAGTTCAAGGCGGTCATTGGAGCGATCAGGCAGTGGTTACGGGACAATGGCTTTGCAAAGCTGGCCGAGTATGGTGAAACCGATCTTCTTCATGTTCTTCAGCAGGGTAAAAAGGCACTGATCAATAAGACTACAGCAACCGGTGAAACGGTTCTCATGGTTGATTACAGTCATGATCAGAGCGATTTCGAGATACTTCCTCAAGAGAACGGCACTTTGATTGTTAAAGGGGACAAGGACGCAATCAGGGCAGCACTACAATCAGCTGGCAGAAAGGCCAAAGGAATCCCGCGCAAAGATGGTTTGTTATTCGGCAAGAGTCAGGCTGAAGGAGTTCGTAAAGCATTGGAGGCCAGAAATAGGCCGAATAAAAAACATGAACCAACTCCAACAGGTATGGGGGGATTCGATGGGTTTGTGGATGACCATAACACGGCTGTAAAATCCCTGTCATGGGATAGCGTTATAGGCTTTGCCAAGGATAAACGGCGCATATTGATGGGAACGCTTACTAACCTTCAGTTGGGTGATGTGTATTCACGTGTATACGATGGCATGTTAAACGGTAACCCGCTCACTAATTACAACACACTATTGCAGAAGCTGGAGGCAGAGAGAAACGGGGCTTTGCACGAAGCTGAACTTGTAGACCAGACATGGGATAAGCTCAGCAACAAGGAAGCAGATGCTGTTGGTAAGCTGATGAACGATGCAACGGTTTATGGCATACATCCGGATAAAGCCTTTGAATCACAGATGCCTGACCTTCAGAAGAAGTTGCAGCAAGTGCGCAGTGAAGCGGAAGCTGTGGAAGTTAACCGTGAAATTGTGAATGAGAATCACCGTAAACTTGCATATCCGAACATTGCCAAGCGTTATAAGTCGCTCAGTGAAGATGCCAAGGGTGTCTATAAAAACGTTCGTGATCTCTATAGCAAACAATGGAATAAAACTCAGGAAGCAATGATCGACAGGATTTCCCGGAACATTCCTGATGAGGGTTTGCGTAAACAGTCTATTACAGAAATTAGGCTGGCGTTTAGAAAGGCAATACAGATAGGGCCGTACTTCCCTCTGGCTCGCTTCGGAGATTACGTAACGATTGCCCGTAAAGATGGTGATTATATTCGTGATCATCATGCAACCAGCGCACAGCAGAAACGCGCAGCGGCAAAATACCGTAAGGCAGGCTTCCAGGTCAGTAGGGTGAAGGGAGAAGAGTTCTCTGCTGGTGATATCGGTAATGCTCCGGCATTTGCACAGGAAGTGTTTGGAATTTTGGATAGGCATGGACTGAAACAGTCTGACCTTGCGGATGATGTGAATCAGCTGATGTTGAAAATGATGCCGGATATGTCTGCGCTGAAACACAGTATTCACCGGAAACGTATCAAGGGATATTCGGGCGATGCTCGTAGAGCATTTGGGCATACCGTATTCCATGGTGCTCACCATCTATCCCGCATTATGTATGCCGATCAGATGCAGAATGAGATTACCCGCATGAAGGATGAGATCGGGTTACTGCAGAGCGGTAAGGTAAGCGTGCTTGATGACGGTAATCTGGCAGTGGATCTGCTCAATGAAATGAAAGTACGGCATGAGAAGATCATGAACCCGAACTCTCACCCCATGACCTCCCACTTAGGAAGTCTTGGCTTCATCTGGTATCTCGGTGCAAGCCCTGCTGCCGGCATTGTGAACGTGAGCCAGACACCATTGGTAACCCTGCCAATGTTGGCCGGTAAATATGGATGGGGTAAATCATCTGCAGCACTGATGAGAGCTATGAAAGATTATGCCCGGTCTCCATTCAAGGCTGGCTCATATGAAGCTTGGGTATCACTGGATAGGAATAAACTCTTATCGAAATCAGAACATGCTCTGATCGATGAGCTGATCAAAGATGGAACGCTGGATATTACCCAGGCACATGCCCTGGCACAGCTTGCAGAGACAGATACCCGGCATAATGCAAAAGGTGAGATGAGCAGGGGAAGAGCCAAGGCCATGCGATACGTTGGAGCTTTTTTCCATAATGCCGAAGTGTTGAATAGACAGGTGTCTGCACTGGCAGCGTACAGACTGGCTAAGGATTCAGGTTCAAACCATGAGCAGGCAGTAGATCAAGCGCGTAAAATGGTCTTTGACAGCCATTTCAACTATGCGAGTAGCAATAGACCTCGATACCTGAAAGGTGACGTGGTGCGCGTGCTGACGATGTTTAAACAGTATTCCCAGCATATGACCTATGCTTTGCTGAGAAACTTCAACCAGAGCTTTAAGGGTGAGTCCAAAGAAGTACGCAATCAGGCACGCATGACGCTGGCGGGGATTCTGTCTCAACATGCTCTTGCAGCGGGGACACTTGGGTTACCACTGGCATCAGTAATCTTCAGTGCACTGGATCTTGCATTCGATGATGACGATGAACCTTATGACTCCAAAGCTGCTTACCGCAATTGGTTAGCAGATACATTCGGCACAAAGGTTGGAGAAGCAATAGCCAAAGGCCCAGTAAACGCCTACACGCCGATTGACCTTCATTCTCGGGTATCTCTTGGTGAACTATGGCTGAGAACGCCTGACAGGGACTTAACCGGCAAGAAGGAAGCTCTTTACTGTCAATCAGCACCCAAAATTGACCCCCCATCAGCGTCCAATTTTGACCCCCCTAAAGTCTGTTTAAATCATGCTCTATTTTTGAATCTCCAGCTCTCATTTCCGGTCTCTATAATGTCACAATGAT
>NZ_BDFD01000006.1 GCF_001895085.1 Mariprofundus micogutta
CATGGAAGCATTTACGAAACGCTCGCAAAACCTTGTTCAAAACAATCTTTGGGCAGAACAACGAGGCAGCATGAACTATAAACCATGCGATCAGCTTTCAGACTCATTTACGGATTGGAAAATACTGGTAAATGCGTGCACTGAATATCCCAAAGGTACTGTGAAGCCTTGCGGGTCGAGGGTGATTCGCGCTGCAACGGTTCGCTATTTACGATTTTTTTTGAAATCATGTTGTTGTTATGTCCGTAAACTGTTGGAGCCTCAGTGTTCCAGTCCGTTGATATAACAACTCTAGTCTCATATGGCCACTGTGATGTCTCGTTTTCTGCAAAGCATGAGAAGAGTTGTCTTGAAACGACATAATGCGTACATTGTTTCAATTGTTTTCGTATATATCGAATGTTCACAGTGCGAATTACCCGTGACGGCGTCCCCTTTTCAGTACCTGTGTCTGCAGAGATTGCGTGAAGGGTTCAATTTACCTAGTACGGAAATAACAAAATAGATAGTTACAATAAGTTACAATAATTAACACGGGCTTTGTTAATTATCTTTTCACCGTTAGGCGTTGGTACTACTACATAATATATAAAAAAATAAATAATTAAATAATTACATACCCTACACTCTTACCCCTAAATACTAGACTGTGAGAATAAGTGCCCCCCCTGTAATTATGTTAATTATTAAATTATCTATTTTGGGAGAGAGCAGGATGCTTGAGGAAAAGGCTTCTTTTTGACCATACAAAGTTGCCTCTCCCGCGGGCATCGCCAATCGGATAAAGGCTCAAGTGATGCCAGTAAGATCGCAACCAAGTTCGATTGAAAGTCCGCTCTGCCGAATGACCGCCAAAAATGGGCATTCGATTTGGCACTTATCTGTGTCTACTGTTCTAATGGGAGTCCACACAACTACATGCTGGGCAGCTTGTAGGCAGAACCGTGCCCTGTGATTTGATCCGGCAAATGGCATTAGTATTGATGGCGTCGATGACCTTCATAAACGGAGGTTTAGTGTATCAATGCTCATTATGTACCGACGATCTAACGCTTTGGAGGCAACTATGGTAGAGCGTAGCCAGCCAAAAAAACAACACGATAATCCGCATTAGGAATGTTTTGATGCCCTATGGTATTATTGATTTCCCGCATGGGAACCCGAAGGCCCTTTTTGAGTTATTCCATGTGGCATAGGGAAAATATTATTCTGCTTCATCTTAAGGTGGATCAGTCAGGGAATCATAAAGCAGGATTGCCATGAGGCCAAAGCCTGCAAGTAGAGCAGCGGGGCCATATATAATCATAAAGTAAAAGGTTGCGAAGGGAATGATAATAGAGAGCAAGGTGACAGCTGCGGTTTTCATTTCATGTACTCCATGAAAATTTATATTGTCGCATTGGCATGGCCTATCGGTATCACGCTTGTGCCATCACGTAGTCCGTCTAGATAGTCTGCCCAGTGCTGCATCATTTTCACTCGCTCTGGGAGGTGTCTGGCGTGGTTGTATGCAGCTTTGATTGCATTTCCTTCTTTATGGGCTAGCTGACGCTCTATGGCATCACTTTCCCATCCTTGTTCATGCAAGATCGTTGAAGCCATGCCACGGAAGCCATGTGCGCATATTTCTTCTTTGCTGTAACCAATACGGCGAAGTGATGCGTTGATGGTGTTCTCGCTCATTGGGCGGGATGGGTTGCGAATAGAAGGGAATACGTATTTGCCTGAGCCTGTGAGTCTCTTTACTTCATTCAGGATGGCTAGGGCTTGTTTTGAAAGCGGTACGATATGGGTCACCCTCATTTTCATCTTCTCTGCGGGTATGCGCCACTCAGCCTTGTCAAAGTCTACCTCAGACCATTCAGCATGCCTCAGCTCCCCGGGGCGGGCGAACACATAGGGGGTCATTTGTAGGGCGCACTTCACAACCGTTGTGCCTTCGAATACTTCAATCGCCCGCAATAGGGCGCCGATTGCTTTTGGGTCTGTAATAGTCGCTCTGTGCGTGTTCACAACCGGCGTTAAAGCACCCTTCAGGTCTCTGGTTGGATCGCTCTTGATGCGACTGGTGGCCACACCATATCGAAATATCTGACTGCACAGCATGCGAAGTCGGTGCGCGGTCTCAAAGGTGCCACGGCTTTCCGCCCTCTGAACTACGGAAAGAATGTCTGATGCTTCAATGTCGGCAATGGGCAACGAGCCAATCCATGGGAAGATATGTTTATCCAGCATAGCTTGCTTGTTTACCGTGGTGGTTTTCACCCATATTGTCGATTGTTTCGCCATCCATTCAGTGGCTACTGATTTGAAAGTGGATAGGTGGTTTTTTATTGCGTGGCGCTTTTTTGCCTGTTTGTCTTGATTGGGGTCGATACCTTGGCTTAATTGGCGCTTGGCATCATCTCGAGCCACACGGGCCTGTTTCAATGAAATGGATGGGTATATCCCAAGGGCTAATGTTTTTTGTTTGCCAGCAAAGCGGTAATTTATACGCCAGTATTTGCCGACAGGGGTGACTTGTAAATATAGGCCGCCAGCATCGGATATTCGGATTTGTTTCTTCCCATCTGGAACCGTTGCGGCCTTCGCTTTTATATCTGTTAATGCCATGCATCACCGCCTTGGTTGATGGTATTTCATTGCCTGAATGTAGATATTTTTAGGACGTACCATCACATGTACCATCTAAGTTGTTGGTATGTCAGTAGGCACTATGATGCATAGTGAGACATGAGTGCAATATAAAATATTGAAAATACAGAGGTTTTGATGCGTCATGAGACGTGTTGATAATTGTAAATGGTACCGGGAACGGGAGTCGAACCCGTACAGCATTGCTGCCGAGGGATTTTAAGTCCCTTGTGTCTACCAGTTCCACCATCCCGGCATGCAACTGTTTTTGCGGCGGCAATCCTGCCAAAGCGACAGGATTGCGCAACAGCGGTTTACTCTGAACTTGGTGCGATGCGGACATTGATTTGTCCGCGCACCGGATCAGTGGAATCGATGACTATGTTCAGCTGATCTCCGAGATGATAAGAGAGGCCCCCTGCCTTGGCGCTTAACTGATGCCCTGCATCATCAAGTACAAATGAGCCCGGCAGATCATCTACATTCATGCCGCCTTCAGCCATGGTGGGCTCAATTTCAAAGAAGATGCGGCGTTTAGTCAGGCCTGCAATGCGTGCAGGCATGGTTTTCCCAACATCTTTGGCATGGAATAGCGCAGCCAGCATGGCCTGTGTGTCCCACTCGCCGCGCTGTTGTTTGCGTTCCTGAGTTGAAGTTTGTACGCCAATTTCTGCCAGTGTATTGGCAGGTTGGGCACGATTCGGATCTTCACCCTTGATCAGCGCTTTCAGACGACGATGTACAATCAGATCGGCATAACGGCGAATCGGGCTGGTGAAGTGTGCATAACAGTTATAAGCCAGTCCGAAGTGGCCCGCATTATCAGGCGTATATTTAGCCTGTTGCATTGAGCGCAGCACAAGCCTGTGCAATACATGCGCAAACGGTTTGCCGGCAGACTTCTCCAGTATACGCTGCACATTGCCAGGTTTAACATGAGCCTTTTCAGCTTTGGCTTTTGGCAGGGCCACGAAGAGGCCAAACGGAGCAAGGAATTCGTTGAGTGTTTCAATGGCTTCGCGCTCGGGAGCCGGATGTACACGATAGAGCAGGGCGCACTCCTTATTCTCCATGAATTCGGCTACAGCAGTATTTGCCGCCAGCATCATCTCTTCAATCAGACGGTGGGCAATGTTGCGCTCGGAAGCGGCGATATCCACGACGACATCATCGACAAGTTTTGCGCGAACTTCGGGCATATCCAGATCCAGCGCACCGCGTTGAGCACGTTTATGTTCCAGTTTTCGGAACAGGCGGGATGTATCATCCAGCATCTGACGGATTTCAGGTTTTTCGACTGCAGTTTCATCACCCGTTTCAAGCCATGCAGCTGCCTGTGTATAGGTGAGCCTTGCCTGTGAATGAATCACAGCTTCATAAATATGAATCGAGCGGCGTGTGCCATTGGCATCAAAGCGCATACGCACAGTCATGGCGAGCCTGGCTACGTCCGGATTGAGTGAGCACAAGCCGTTGGAAAGTTTTTCCGGCAACATCGGGATGACCCGGTCCGGGAAATAGAATGAGTTGCTGCGCTCCAGCGCTTCTTTATCCAGTGCAGACTTGCCTTTCACATAGTGGGCAACATCGGCAATGGCAACCCATGCCTCAAAACCTTCACCGCGTGGCAAAACACAGATGGCATCATCAAAGTCACGTGCATCTTCGCCATCAATGGTGACAAATGGTAGGTGACGCAGATCTTTACGGCCTTTGATGTCGGCATTATCCACACGGTCTGAAAATTTGCCGCTTTCAGCAATGACGGTGGCGGGGAACTCTTCTTCAAGTTGCTGTTCGGCCACAATCAGATCAATCAGACGCGATGGACTGAGATCGCTGCCGAGTACTTCCAGCACCTTGCCGCGCAGGTGCCCCGGGCCGCGTTTGGTCTGAATGCGTACCCAGTCACCATCTTTTGCTGCACCGGCATCTGAGCGGGTGATCATGATGGTTTGCGGCATTTTGCGTGAGCGTGGTTTGACCAGGCCGAGACCTTGCTGAATGATAAACTGGCCGACAATAACATTCGGCGCATGCTCGACAATACGGACCACCTCCGCTGATTCGCGACCACGACTGCGTACAGGCTGTACCTCTACAAGGTCACCATGCATGAGATCGCGCATTTGATCCGGTGGCAGGAACAGCCCTTTTTCACGGCCTTCCACATCCACGAAGCCAAAGCCATCCGGGTGTGCGGAAACCTGACCAGTTAGCGTTCCCTGAAGTTTTCCATGGTTTTTTCTGGAGCCATGATCTTTGCGGAAACTTTTTCCTGTATTGCCCTTACGACTTTTTTTTCCGGCATTTGCCCAGGGTGATGCAGGCTGTGCCGGGTGCTCAGATGAGGCCGATGATTCAGGCCTTTTCCTGCGTCCGGGCTTGCGCGAACGGTGGTCGCGCTCGGTAGTCCCGTGCCTGGCCGATTTGTCAGACCGTTTGGCTTTTGTTCTTTTACTATCTTTCTTACTTGACACTAGTGTGCTCCATCCTATGATTCGCCGCCTCTCGCAGCCAAGCTGCAAGAGACCATATGCCGAGGTGGCGGAATTGGTAGACGCGCTGGCTTCAGGTGCCAGTTTCCTCACGGAAGTGCTGGTTCGACTCCAGTTCTCGGTACCAACAAAGAAAGGGGGAAGTGACTTGATGTCACTTCCCCCTTTCGCGTTAGTTTTAAAAAGCCGTTGCTTTACGCAGCGGCTTTTTTAATTCCCGCATCAGCAACCGGAGTCACTGAGCATTCGCGTCAGGGGGAAGCAGGTAAATCCTGCGACCTGTAGTCTCATCTGAACCTTTATTGTTCAGTGAGAGCGATTGTCTGTATTCCACATTAAGCAATATGTCACTGCCGAAGGCCTCGTTAGTCAAAACATCTTCAGCTCACTGTTGATGTTTATCAATTGTTGTGACTCCCGAATATAAACATATTCGATGAGCCGCGTTAGTTAAAATCCGGTCATGATACGGGCTGCTGCTTTTTTTGCTTTAAATCAGAGGGTGATACGCTAAGTGTCCGTCTAAGCGAAGAGCTTGAACCTGTTTTATTGCATGTCGCAAGCCTGTTGCCAGACCGGGTTGGCGGGCAATATACCACAAAAGCGCATCAGCTGCGATGACTGGCGTGTTTGAAGTGATTAGGGTGCAAGCATGGATCAGGCGACGTCAGACATCGAAGAGCGCATCACCGGTAGGCTACAGCGACTGGCTATGCTGCGCGGCTGGTCAGCACAAACAGCGCAGTCATATCGTTCTGACCTGCTACATGCCAGTGCATTTTTTCAGGCCAATCAAACAACCCTGATGCAGGCGGATCAGGCTGCCGTACTTCATTATCTGGCATCATTACGCCGTGATGGATTGAAGGAAAGCACGATTCAGCGTCGCCGCAGTGCGCTCTCCACATGGTTTACCTATCTACAGGATCAGGGCCAGCGCGAGGATCATCCGGCAAGGCATTTGCCGCGTCTGCGCAAGAGCCGGCCATTGCCCAAGCTGATGGGCGAGCAGGATGTGGAAGCACTGCTCAATGCTCCGGACATTCATACTACGACGGGTTTGCGTGACCGTACTATGTTGGAGGTGCTCTATGCGACGGGCCTGCGTGTGAGTGAACTGGTGCATCTTCGTCTGTCGGATATGGATATGGGGGCAGGATTGGTGCGCGTGATCGGCAAGGGGGATAAGGAACGACTGGTTCCTTTTGGTGAAGAGGCAACGCGTTGGTTGCAGGAATGGATGGCTATGCGACCGACTGAGCCTGCAACTCCGTTTCTATTTGCAGGCCGAAAAGGTGCGGCAATGACACGCCAGAATTTCTGGCTCAGGATTAAACAGTATGCCCTGCAGGCGGGTATCAAGCCGCTGCCATCACCACATACCCTGCGCCATGCCTTTGCTACACATCTGCTTAACCACGGTGCTGACTTGAGAGCAGTGCAGATGCTGCTGGGACATGCGCATGTCACTACAACTGAAATTTACACGCATGTAACCCGTGTACGCCTGCATGATGTGGTGAATCACAGTCATCCGCTTGGTCAGGCGGTGAAATAATAGGAACAGCTGTGATGATTTGTTATGCTGCGACCTCTTTACAGACCAATGGGTAAATGTATCGCTGGAGAAATGAAATGGCAGATCACAACACAGATAATTCAATATCCTGTTTTTCACCCGGTTTAGCCGGGATTCCGGTGGCTGAATCGGCAGTATCTTCAGTCGATGGTAAAATCGGTTATCTGGAATATCGCGGTATTGATATCGAACAGCTGGCAGAAAGGTCCTCATTTGAAGAGACCTCCTACCTGCTGCTGCATGGCGTATTGCCGACTGCTGAACAACTCAGTGATTTCGATGCCAAGCTAAAGCATCATCGTCGTATCAAGTTCCGTATTCGTGATATGATGAAATCCTTTCCTGAATCTGCCCATCCCATGGATTCGCTACAGGCAACTGTTGCGGCGCTGGGCATGTTTTATCCTTTTCCCAAGAATATATCCGGTGAAATGGATAAGGCTACGGTGGACAGTGTTTGCATTAATCTGATTGCCAAGTTGCCGACGCTGGTGGCAGCACATGCCCGCATGCGCCATGGCGATGATCCGATTCCACCAAGGGATGACCTGTCGCATGCCGCCAATTTCTACTACATGCTGACGGGTGAAGAGCCGTATCATTTGACAGAGCGAATTCTCGATGTGGCTTTTATTGTGCATGCCGAACATACGATGAATGCGAGTACCTTCTCGACGCTGGTGACCGCTTCCACGCATGCCGATCCTTATACATCGATCAGTGCAGCGATTGGTGCGCTTTCCGGTCCACTGCATGGTGGCGCCAATGAAGATGTATTGGATATGCTTGATGAGATTGGCACAGTTGAAAATGCGGAGGTTTATCTGAACCGCAAGCTGGCCAATAAAGAGAAAATATCCGGGCTCGGTCATCGCGTCTACAAGACCCGGGACCCGCGTGCAACGCTGTTGGTGAAATTGTATAAGCAGCTGACAGACAAGATCGGTGTCGATATTGACTACCGTATTGCACGTCAGATTGAAAAATTATCCGAGAGTACGCTGGGTGCGAAAGGTGTCTGCCCGAATGTCGATTTTTATTCCGGAATCGTTTACCGTAAACTGGGAATTCCAACCGACCTGTTTACGCCGATCTTTGCCATTGCGCGAGTTTCCGGCTGGCTGGCACACTGGAAGGAGCAGCTCGGCAGTGGTCGTATTTACCGTCCGGCGCAAATCTATGTGGGCAAAAAAGGCGACTCTTATATTCCGATAGACGAACGCGGTTAAGTTCGTTGCCGGCCATGCCTGCCGATGTAGTTACTCATGATCGGCAGAGCTTCATCCATGTGTTCAAAGCGGTGTGAGCCGCCATCAAAGCAGTGAATCTCTGCCAGGCCGTCAAAATGCTCTGCGGCCATACGACTGTCCAGCAGTTCATCCTGTTCATCCAGTAGCAGCAGCGGTTTGATAGCCAGCTTGGTTGCTGAAACGCGCATGCTGTCCAACTGATCGCAATGCTCTGTCGTCCATTCATATTGCTCATCGGTATAATAGTTGCGCTGAGGCCCGATCTGCTGGCGTAAGAGTGTCTGATCTACCAGCGGATTGATCAGAATCGAGGCCAGTTTGTATTTGTGTGCCAGATAGACAGCGTAAAAGCCGCCCAGCGATGAGCCTATGACAGTAACGGAGCTGTGAGATTCCAGACCACTTTCAATCAGGGTGCACAAGTCAGTGATTGCATCGGCTGGAGCGTAAGGGCAGTCGGGCGTTAAAACGGATCTGTCCGGGAATGCCTTGATCAGGCGGTATGCCTTGTCACTGTTGCCGGCGCTGTTAAATCCGTGGATGAAAATCAGCATGTTCGATACTGTGCTGGCCTATACTGCAGCAGCAACATCAGCGGTTTTTTTGTGCAGATAGCGTGTCATGCCTGCCGCAGTGACGATGCACCAGACAGCAAACAGTGCACCCGGCAGGGCGGTTTCCGGCTCAAAATGTTTCAGTGCCAAAGCCACTCCCAGACCGGCATTCTGCATGCCGATTTCAATGGAGAGGGTGATACGGTAGCTGTGCTCAAAACGAAACAGTCTGGCTGCGGACCAGCCGAGCACATATCCGAGCGCATTGAGCAGTATCACCAGAAAAACAACAGTCATTGGCGTATCTGCAATGCGTTCCTGATTACTTGCCACTGCATAGCTACATATAATAATGATAGCGATTGAGGCAAAACCCGGCGCGATCTGTTCCGCAAGTTGAATGTTGTTGCCCAGACGCGTGCGCACCAGCATGCCAAGTGCCAGGGGTGTTACAACGGTTAGAATAATAGTCTGCATCATTGGCCAGAATGGAATATCCATGTAGGCGCTGCCAAGCAATTCGACCAGCGTAGGTGTCAGTAGCGGAGAAAGCATGGTGGCAACCATGGTCATGGCAATTGAGAAGGCTACTGCGCCACCTGCCAGATAAGTGATCACATTACTGGCCATGGCACCCGGCGCACAGCCGACAATAATGAAGCCGAGAGCCATGGCAGGTGAAACGCCCTGTAGTGTGCAGATCGATGCCGCGGCAAACCCCAGCATGGGCATGATCCAGTATTGCATGGTGACACCGAGCGCAATGGTTTTCGGTTTGCGCAGTGCAGAGCGTGCATCTTCAGGGTGCAGGACCACACCAAGTGCAAACATGGTGGCGGCAAAACACCAGAGAAAGACATCTTTGAAAACCAGAAACAGCATTGGAAACATGTAGGCCATGACAGCAAAGATGATGGTCAATAAAGCCATCTTGTCGGATAGGTATCGCCACAATGCCATGTTTCAGTGACTACAGCAGGTCTTTGATCTGCTGGTGGATGGCGATGGTCGCTTCTGATTTGTTCAGGGTATAGATATGCAGGCCGGGTGCATCTGCTTCCAGCAGTTCACGACACTGTTTCGCCGCCAATTCAATGCCCAGTGCTTTGACGGCATCCAGATCATGCTGGATCGGGGTCATCTTTTCATGCAGCCACGCTGGAATCACTGCACCACACATGGATGAGAAGCGTACGATTTGTTCAAAGTTTCCGACCGGCATAATGCCCGGAATAATCGGTAGCGTGATGCCTGCAGCATCACACTGGTCACGAAAGCGAAAAAATGTATCGTTATCAAAGAAATACTGAGTAATGGCACAGTCAGCGCCGTTATCCTGTTTCATCTTCAGATAGCGGATGTCATCAGCAACACCACCCTTGGATTCAGGGTGTCCTTCCGGGTAGGTGGCACAGGCAATGGAGAAATCGCCCTGCTCGCGCAGGAATGCAATCAGATCTGTGGCGTAAGAGAAGCCTCCAGCCACTGCTTCAAAACTGTTCATGCCTTCCGGCGCATCGCCGCGCAGGGCAAGAATATTATTAATGCCGGCAGCTTTGTATTCGGCCAGCAGTTCACCCAGTTGTGTTTTGCTTGCACCAACGCATGTCAGGTGCGCCACCGGTGACAGCCCGGTTTTATCCTTGATGCGGCTGACTATGCCCTTGGTCCGGTCCTGTGTGGTGCCGCCTGCACCATAGGTCACGGAGATATAGGCTGGATTAATAGCCTGTAGTTCTTTCAGGCAGCTCCACAGGTTCTCCTCACCCTTGTCGGTGCGGGGCGGGAAAAATTCACATGAGAATAGTGGTTTGTCGGCAGAGTTGAGGATGTCAGAGAGTTTCATATCAGAGCCGTGGTACCGTTACGCCGGTCTGGCCCTGGTATTTACCAGATTTGTCTTTGTAGGATGTCTCGCATACTTCATCTGATTCAAGAAAGAGGAACTGGGCTACGCCTTCACCTGCATAAATTTTGGCTGGCAGCGGCGTGGTATTGGAGAACTCCAGCGTAACGTGGCCTTCCCACTCAGGCTCAAGAGGCGTGACATTGACGATAATGCCACAGCGCGCATAGGTGGATTTTCCAAGGCAGATGGTTAACACAGAGCGAGGGATGCGCATGTATTCCATGGTGCGAGCCAGTGCAAACGAGTTGGGCGGGATAATACAGACGTCGGATTTCACATCGACAAAGCTGTTGGCATCGAAGTCCTTCGGGTCAACGATGGCCGAATTGATGTTGGTGAAAATCTTGAACTCGTCAGAGCAACGTACGTCGTAGCCATAGGAAGACAGGCCGTAAGAGACCATACCGACACCGTCCTCACGCTTCTTGACCTGACCATCGACAAACGGCTCAATCATGCCGTGTTCCTGCGCCATACGGCGAATCCACTTATCCGATTTGATGGACATGATACCCCTCCAGAAATATTGAGTCCCGCAGGATAGCGAGAGTAGCCCGAATCAGCCAGTCACTTGCGAGCTTCATTCAGAAGCCAGATGCGAAAAGCCTGCAGTGAAACCGAGGGTTCCCTCTCGGGTGGTGAGACCAGATGGTAGGCATTCTCACTTGGCAGAGACTGGGCAAAAGGTTGAATCAGACGACCGGAGAGCAGTTCATCCTTCACCAGAGCGGGGTCAACAATGGCGATGCCAAGGCCATCAATGGCTGCCTGAATCGCAAAATTGCGCGTCTCATAAGTTTGTTCATGGGCTGCACGCAACCCGTCAGCACCGGCTGAATGTAACCAGATATGCCAGTCATCCGGCCTGAGTCTGGCATGCAGCAGGGTTTGCGATCTCAAAGCCTCGGTGTTGAGTAGTTGAATCTCAGGGCTACATACCGGCGTGAGTTGTTCGGAAAATAGTTTGTCCACATGCAGCTCTGGCCAGTTACCGTGTCCGGAACGGATGGCACAGTCGACATCCTCCCGTTTGAAATCGACAGGTTCAATCGAGGTGGAGATGCGCACTTCAATGTCCGGATGCAGCTGTTGAAAGCGGGCAAGGCGGGGGATGAACCAGCGCATGGCAAAGGTGGATAACATGCTTACGGTTAGAACATGTTGTTCAGCTTTTGCCTGTAAGCTGTTGATGCTGTCGCTGAGTAGTTTGAATGCCTCCTGAACATCAGGCAGGAGTTTTTCTCCAGCGATGGTTAACTTCAGCCCATGCTGGTTGCGATGAAAAAGCTGCATGTCCAGGTGCTGTTCGAGTCCGCGGATCTGGTGACTCAGTGCTGAAGGTGTGACAAACAAGGCTTCGGCAGCGGTTTTTAGATTCAGATGTGCACCAACTACAGCAAATGCTCTGAGTGCATTGAGCGATGGTAGCTTTACTTCAGACATGAGAAAAACTCAACTTCATATAGAGAATAATTCCTTTTGGATATTGCTAAGTCAACGCTATGATTCAGTCTTGGTTGAGATTAACTCTTCTGAAGTTGGGTATTGGAGTCGAAATGAGTCAAACATTATTCGATAAAGTCTGGCAACAGCACATCGTGAAACAAAATGATGATGGGTCCATGTTACTGTATATTGATCGTCACCTCGTACATGAGGTGACCAGTCCGCAGGCATTCGAAGGTTTGCGCCTGGCTGGACGCAAGCCGTGGAAAGTCAGTGCTGCAGTGGCTACACCTGATCATAATGTGCCGACAACAGACCGGGGGCAAGGTATTGAAGATCCTGTTTCCCGTGCGCAGGTCGAAGCGCTGGATGCCAACTGTGAAGAGTTTGGCATTACCGAGTTTGGCATGAACGATATCCGTCAGGGTGTGGTGCATGTGATGGGGCCGGAACAGGGGCTGGTGCTGCCGGGTATGACTGTGGTCTGTGGCGACTCCCATACATCCACACATGGCGCTTTCGGCTCGATTGCTATGGGTATCGGTACCTCCGAGGTGGAGCATGTGCTGGCCACGCAATGCCTGATTCAGAAAAAGCCGAAGGTGATGCGTATCAGTATTGAGGGTGCTTTGCCTGCTGCAATTACCGGCAAGGATGTGGCGTTGTTCATTATTGGGAAAATCGGAACTGCAGGCGGCACAGGTTATGCGCTGGAATTTTCCGGTGAGGCTATCCGCGCCCTTTCCATGGAAGGACGTATGAGCCTGTGCAATATGGCGATTGAGGCTGGTGCACGTTGCGGCATGGTTGCCGTTGACGATGTGACTATCGAATATGTGAAGGGACGCCCTTATTCACCAAAGGGGGATGCCTGGGAAAAAGCTGAAGCCATGTGGCGTGAACTCTACTCTGATGACGATGCGGAATTTGATGCAGAGCTGGTTTATCAGTCATCTGATATTGTGCCTCAGGTGAGCTGGGGAACCAGTCCTGAGATGGTATTGCCTGTAACTGCAGCCATCCCTGATCCGGCGATGGCCCGGGATGAAGTGCAACGCGAAGGCTGGCAGAGGGCTCTGGAATATATGGGGCTTGAAGCCAATACGCCGATTGCTGATATTGCTATTGATAAGGTGTTTATCGGCTCCTGCACCAATGGCCGCATAGAGGATTTCCGTGCAGCAGCAGCTATTGTGAAAGGCAAAAAGGTGGCGGCAAATGTGAAGCTGGCACTGGCTGTGCCGGGCTCGGGCCTGGTGAAGGCACAGGCAGAAGCTGAAGGTCTGGATGCGATTTTTACGGCAGCAGGTTTTGAGTGGCGCGAACCCGGTTGTTCGATGTGTCTGGCCATGAATGCCGACCGACTGGAGCCCGGCGAGCGCTGTGCCTCCACGTCCAACCGCAACTTTGAAGGTCGTCAGGGTATGGGTGGGCGTACCCATCTGGTCAGCCCTGCCATGGCTGCCGCTGCCGGTATAACCGGTCATTTTGTTGATGTTCGTGATTGGTCATAGGAGATAGATATGCAGGCATTTACTACTTTGAACGCTTTGGTTGCACCTATGGATCGAGCTAATGTCGATACCGATGCGATTATTCCCAAGCAGTTTTTGAAATCGATCAAGCGTACAGGTTACGGCCCGTTCCTGTTTGATGAGTGGCGTTATGAAGATCGCGGCGAGCCGGAAATGGATTGTACCAATCGCCCCAAGCGTGCCGATTTCGTACTGAATTTACCGCGTTATCAGGGGGCTCAGATTCTTCTGGCTCGTGAGAACTTCGGTTGTGGTTCATCGCGTGAACATGCGCCGTGGGCGATTCTCGATTGCGGTTTCAGCTGTGTGATTGCTCCGAGCTTTGCTGATATCTTTTATAATAACTGTTTCAAGAATGGTATCCTGCCGATTGTGCTTGATGATGCGATTGTTGATCAGTTGTTTAAAGAGACCTATGCCTCAGAAGGCTTTGCGCTGACAGTTGATCTGCAGGCGCAGACAGTGACTACGCCATCGGGTCAGAGTTTTGCATTTGAAGTTGATGCTTTCCGCAAGCACTGCCTGATCAATGGTCTGGACGATATTGGTCTGACCTTGCAGGAGGCAGATGCCATCCGAGCCTATGAACAGAATCGAAAACAGCAGGCTCCCTGGCTCTTCCCTGTCTGAGGTGAACTGGAGCTCGGGCTGCAGGAATGATTTGTTTCCTCAGTTCGCAGCTCAACGGGTGGATACTTGTTTGATAGCTGTTTCAAGTGTTAATGTAAGGTCTCAGTAGTTTCTTATGGAGGGGCCATGCATACAACGATAGTTCATGTCCATGTTAAACCTGAGCGAATTGATGCTTTTATTGAGGCGTGCCGTTTGAATCATGAGGCTTCCATTCATGAGTCGGGCAATCGGCGATTTGATGTGTTGCACTCCTCTGATGACCCATGCCGGTTTGTGCTCTATGAAGCTTATGCAACTGCTGCAGGTGCAGCTGCCCATAAAAATACCGAACATTACCAGCAGTGGCGGGATACGGTTGCCGATATGATGGCCAGCCCGCGTCAGGGCGTGCCATATCAGGGGCTGTTTCCAAAAGGGTGATTGAACGGCGGGAGCTTTCATATGTATATTGATCGAATCGACACAGCATCTCTGACTGAAGCAATAACAACTGCTGCCGCACCCTATGACTGTCCTGTGGCTGTGATATTTCTGTCAGAAAAACATGCAGACGCCGTACCTGATTTGATTGACAGACTTAAGGCTCTGGCTGTTCCGTTTATTGGTGGTGTTTTCCCGGCTCTGATTCATGGTGAAAGAGCCTGTCATGAAGGTGCGGTTATCAAGGTGTTCCCGTCGATCCATGCTCCAGTGGTTGTCAGTGGTCTGGATGGAGAAGATTACGCTGTGCCTGAGTTGGCTGATTTGCTGGAAGCCAATAGTGAAAATCAGCCGACAGCGATTGTGATGATGGATGCCATGACTGCCAATAACACAGCACTGCTATCCGGTCTGTTTAATCATGTAGGAAATAAATTGCACTTTTTTGGTGGAGGAACCGGTTACAGCGACTTGCAACACCGCCCCTCGGTTTTTACTGAGCATGGTTTCATCCAGGATGCCGCGGTCATTGCCTTTACCGCCCTGAAGAGCTCCATCGGCGTCCGCCATGGCTGGCAACGCACCAGTGATGAGCCGATCATTGCGACACGTACTCACAAAAATACGGTACATGAATTAAATTGGGAACCTGCTTTTGATGTCTACAAAGCATCTATCAAAGCGTATGGCCAGGTTGATATGATGCCCGATCAGTTTTATGCCACATCAAGTCTGTTTCCATTTGGCCTGTTCAGGGAAGGACAGGAGGATGTGGTGCGTGATCCGATTGGTGTCAATGACAATGGCGATATTCAATTTGTTTCCAGTGTGCCGGAAAACTCTGTTTTGCATCTGCTGCATGGAAACAGTAATACCCTGGTTGAGGCTGCATCGATGGCAGCAGATGATTGTCAATTGCCTCATGATCAGCAGGCCAGTCATTGCCTGATTATCGATTGCTTTTCCCGCACGCTTGCTTTGGGTGATAAGTTTGAATCCGAGCTCAAAGCAGTATCTGACAGGCTGAATAAACATGGTCAGCAGGCGGTGCCGGAAGGGGCTGTGACGTTGGGTGAAATATCTTCGTATGGTGACGATTATCTTGAGCTATTTAATAAAACGGTAGTGATTGGTTTGCTGCATGACTAAGACCCAGCCTAATGCAGCTATCATAAATGATGTGCTTGTGTTGTATGAACTGTCTCTGGCTATCGGCACAGCGTTGGATCCGGTAGCAAATTGCAGGGGATTTTTGAGTATTCTGCAGGCCAGAAAAAACATATCACAGGCTTCTGTCTGGGTGGAGTCTGATCAGTTGCCGGCTGCGAATGATGCCCCCTTATCATTATTGTATGCAAATCCCAGCAGAAGCGGCGGCTCGGTACATGTATCCGGTAGTCAACATCCTTTTGCCAGGGTGATGGAGAGCAGAAGGCCATTGCTGGTTGAGGCGGGAAGTGCTGAGGCTGAGTTGATGATGGATGGCAGAACCTTTGTCGGAGGTGTGTTTATTCTCTATCCGCTGGCAAATCTGGGCTTGCTCGAATTGTATTCGACATCCGATGCCGCTTCTCACCCCCCCAAATCAGTGAATCAGTTGAAGAGCGTGATTGATAAGTTTGCCAATTCACTGGTCGGCTCACTGTCGCATTACAGACTGCAAAAAGCCGAAGCATTGCTGAAGCAGAGCGAGAATAAATACCGTATGTTGGTTGAAAATCTGCCGCAGCGTTTTTTCTTCAAGGATACCAATTCGAAATACATCTCCGGCAGCAAGAATTATGCAGATGACCTGGGTACAAGCCCGGAGGCTCTGGTTGGCAAAACGGATTATGATTTTTTTCCGGCACATATTGCTGAGGGCTATCAAAGAGATGATAAGCGCATCATGTCATCGCTGGTTACGGAAGATATCGAAGAGAGCATCGTTTTTGATGGAGAGGAACGTTTTATTCATACGGTAAAAGCACCGGCACTGGATGAGCACAATCAGGTGATCGGTGTGTTGGGTATGTTCTGGGATATCACTGAGGAGAAACAAGCCGGTGAGCAGATGGCACGATTGGTGGCTTCAGTCGAATATGCTCAGGACGCGATCATTATTTCTGATCTGGATTCCCGCATGCAATATGTGAATCCGGCCTTTGAGAAAATGACCGGTTATTCAGCCGAAGAGGCTGTGGGCCAGTATACTAAAATCTTGCGTAGCGGCAGACACCCGCGTTCCTTTTATGTCGATATGCTGGAAACGGTCAGGCAGGGCAATATCTGGCGAGGCGAAATGATCATCAAGTGTAAGGACGGCAGCTTTCGTTATGTTGAGCGCAATGTTGCTCCGGTGCTGGATGAGCAAGGTGATATCATTTGTCAGGTCAATATTCAGCGCGATATCACTGAACACAAGCAGATGGAAGAACAACTACTGCAATCCCAGAAGATGGAGTCACTGGGCACGCTTGTCGGTGGCGTGGCGCATGAGTTTAATAATGCACTGGCCGGTATGACCGGACGGTTATTTCTGCTTAGAGGCAAAGCTTCTGAGTTGCCATCGGCATTGCACGATATTGATATGATGGAAAAGCTCTGTTTTCGCTCAGCTGATATGGTCAAGCAGATGTTGGCCTTTGCCAGGAAGAGTCCGTTGCAGATGAAAGATGTTGATTTGACGGTTTTTGTGAAAGAAACCTTTAAACTGCACCGCCTCAGTATTCCTGAAAGCATAGATGTGCGAACACGGTTTAGAGCGTCTGCACTACCGGTGCATGGTGACACGACCCAGATTCAGCAGATAGTGATTAATCTTCTGAATAATGCGCGTGATGCCGTGGGCGGCGAAGAAAATCCTGAGATAACACTGGAACTTGATACGTTCAATCCTGATGTCGCCTTTCTCGACGTTCACCCGGACAGCAGGGGCAGGCGGTATGCCCACTTATGCATATCTGATAATGGTTGCGGCATCAACCAAAAGAAGCTGCAGCATATCTTTGACCCATTTTATACCACCAAGGAGGTGGGTAAAGGCACAGGTCTCGGATTGGCAATGGTTTATGGGGCATGTGCCATGCACAAGGGATATGTCGATGTGATATCCAGAAGTGGACTGGGTACCAGCATGCATGTGTATTTGCCGCTGCTTGAGGAGAGGCCCGGCACAAGCAAGGCCACTCTGACTCAGGTCATGGGCGGTCAGGGAGAGATGATCCTTCTGGTTGATGATGAAGAGATGCTCAGAAGCACAGGCAAGGCTGTGCTGGAATCGCTTGGTTATATCGTTTTGGAGGCATGTGACGGAGTTCAGGCGGTTGAAATATTTGAGGCGCATCAGCATGAGATAAGGCTGGTGTTGATGGATGTGGTGATGCCGCATATGGGAGGGGTTGAGGCTGTTAAAAGAATGCAGCATATTCGTAAGGACGTTCCCGCCATCTTCTGCACAGGTTATGACAAGAGCGATGTGTTGGCCGATAGTGGTGTCGGTGACGAGATGATTCTCAGCAAGCCTTACAGTGTTGAGGAGGTCAGTAGAAAAATTCGCACATGCCTCGCTGATGCAAGCTGAGGGTCAGTATTTCATCTGCAGCTTACTCCAGCTTGAACCATTGAGCCGGAGATCAGTTTGACCAGAAGTAAACTTTAGTCGCTTCACCGCTTCCAGATGTTGAAGACGCCGCCTATGATGATTGCGCCGAGGCCGCCAGCGCCGCAGACGATCCAGACCATGCGCCAGTCGATGCCGTCGGTGCTCATCACATCGAGCCATGAGAGCATGAATACCAGTGCAGTGCCGCCTGCGCCGAGCAGCCAGGCAGAAAGGCCGATCTTGAAAAAGATATCGCTGGCTTTCATTTCAGTTTAAGCCGGTAAACGGTAGAGCCCGAGATCAGGTCGTGCAGTGCCAGCTTTTCTTTGCTCAGAGTCATGACCAGTAAACTGATGGCCGGGATGCTTGCTGCAACAAAGAAGAGAAAGTGACCGGTGTCTTTGGTGGCGATGTACCAGAGCGTCATGGCCAGAGCCAGCCAGGTGAGGATCAGCCCTGCAAAGCGGACGCTGGCAGTAAAAGGACTAAGCGGGTCACCGGTTTCAAGCATGGCGAGGCGCAGCTTCCATGGGCGCATGCCAGTGGTCGCCCCACCTTTGACCCAGAAGCCGATAAAATAGGCGGCAACAACAGTCAGGAATAGCAGTCCTTTCAGCCACTGGGGAGGTGTTACACCAAACATCTCTACGCTGATGGTGATTGGCAGGCCGACGAATAACATGGTCACACCAAACAGGATGGTGAGGTCGTAAGCACTGGCAAAAATGCGGACGATAATGCCTGCTCTTGCTCCCTGGTCGCGTGCAGCTTTTTGCATGTGTTTCTCTCCCTGTTAAATGAACAGTATTACGATTTCTGTTTGCGCAACGATGTCAGCGTTGCGTTGGCATGATGGTTTTAACCAGCCAGCTGACCACGAAGAGCCCGCATAATGCCAGCACAACCGATGCACCGGAAGGCCATTCATAAGCATAGGACCAGATCAAGCCGATCAGCGTGCCGCCTACAGAGAATGCAGTCGACAGTATCCAGAGTTCGGCCAGTGATCTTCCCCATATCCAGGCGCAGGCTGCGGGCAGGACCAGCAGGCCTGCAGTTAATACGATGCCGGCAAGCTTAACGCAGAGGATTACTGTTAGTCCGACCAGTCCGTAAAGCAGCAGGCGAAGCGCATTCACCGGAAGGCCGGATGCTTCAGCTGTTACTGCATCAAAAGCGATGCTCCACCATGCACGCGAAGCCAGTAGCATCATCGCAAGAATCAGGCTACTCAGCAGATACAACCACAGTTTTTCATCTGCAGTGACGGTCAGGATGTTGCCGAACAGCAGGCCGAACAGATCCACGCGTGTTGTTGTTGCGGTTGAGATCAGGACGATGCCGAGTGCCATGGAACCGGCAAACAGGATGCCTGTGCCTGCATCTTCAGAGATTCCCTGGCGTTTGGGCATCAGCGCCAGCAGTAGAGCGATAGCGACGGAGAAGAGGGTGGCGACTGGCAATAGTGGCAGCGATAACGATACGGCGATGCCCAGCCCTGCAAGCGATGCGTGTGAAACGCCAACAGTGAGAAACGATAATCGATGTGCCATGACCATGACCGACATGGATGCGGTAACTACAGCAATAAGCATGGCTGGCAGCAGGCTGGCTGTCATTACAGTGCTTGAGAGGAATTCGGTTATTAATTCAATCATGATGGTGATGGGTCTCGTCCGAGTCGGGGCTGCAGCCGATGCAGCCGGCATCATGTGCGACAATCTGGATATGCTCGCCATACATGGCGCGCCAGACGTCATCCGGGATGTTTTCACCCTTCATGGCGTGGTGGTGAATCTGTCGATTCAGGCAGGCGACAGAGTCGACATGAGAGCTGATGGCTGCAATATCATGCTCCACCATAATCGCACACATGCCGGTCTCATCACAAAGCCTTCTCAGCAGACGAAACAGCCGATCCTGACTGACGCTATCCAGCGCAGCAGAAGGTTCATCAAGCAATAACAGCTTTGGTTTTCTGACCAGCGCACGTGCAAGGCGAACGCGCTGTCTCTGGCCGCCTGAGAGCTGACGAAAATCATTGTTTGCCAGAGGCTCCAGATCAACAAGGGCCAGTGCATCCAGAATGGCTGCCCGATCATTGCCACGTTGCCACGGCATCGCATAAGCAGGCATTCCCATGGCGACCACATCGGATACACGCATAGGCAGTCTTGGTTGATGATCATGCAACTGATGTAAAAAACCAATCTGTTTAAGTAACCGGTGCCGGCTGTAACGTGTCAGGCACTCACCCATCAGGTCGATATGACCGCCATCGGGTTGCGTTAGCCCTGCAATGATGTTGATCAGTGTGCTTTTGCCTGCGCCATTTGGCCCGACGATGCCCATGAAATGTCCGCCTTCTACATTCAGGCTGATGTTGTCCAGAATCGGTTTGCTGGCTGGTCCGAAGCGCAGATGGCTGATTTTAACAATGCTTGAACCCATCAGTGAGTGGCCTTTGGTAGCTGCTGCAGGTTTTGCAGCATCAGGTTTTCCCAGTTGGTATCGCAATCAGCCAGCGCATCAAGCTTGATGTGATCTGGAGTCTGGACACTGTGTTGTTTCAGCCAGTCGAGTGCGCGATTGTTGTGTCCTGAATCGCTGATTAACCAGGCTCCAGGATGATCTTCCAGCATATGCAGCGAATCATCGAGAGCATGCGGACCATGCTCGTGGCCGTGGTGGCCAGACTCAAGTATATTCAGGATTGGCACCTGCATATCATTCATCAGTCGGCGCCACGATGGATGTTGCATGATCACGCCCGATGTCTTAACCGGGACCAGTGCCAGTTCCCACTGTTTTTCAATCACATGCGTGATTGCAATCGCCTTGCTCAGGTTGCTGTTGATTGCATTAATCTGCTCCGGATGAAGCTTGCTCATGGCTTCAGCAATCGCGGGAAGGACGGCGCGCACCTCTTTGGGGCTGACCCATCCGTGATCCTTATTCGACCAGAGATCGAGTATGTTTTTGTGATTGGGGGGCAATGGCCAGCCGCCATCATCAAATGAGGAACGAAGCAACAGCCTGCTTCTGGCCAGCTTTTCTATGGTGCGTGGCTGCAGCTGGAATCGATGCGGGTCAGCGCCTGCTGGCAGTAGACACATGACATCTGTCTGTGCGTCCAGCATTTTTACCAGTCCGGCCAATGGTGGCAGCGTCACCGCAATCTCTGCTGCTGCAGCGATGCGCGGGGTGGATAGAGATAACAACAGGGATAGTGCACATGCGGCAATGGTATGAAAGACAACGGGCATGCGGGCAATGCTAGCATGTTACCGGAAAAGTCCATCTATAGATTTAGGGGTGCTCTGAATGACGACGTCCATGTAGTTGTTCAGCAGGAAGAAGAAAAAGTGCGATTTTCCCTTTTCTCACCAATCAGGCACCTGTAGTGCACGATTTTAACAGGGCGTCCATGGCCTGTGCGGACACTCTGACTTATTCAGAGTATCCCCGGTTTTGGCATTGCTTGTGCTATCGTAACTTGATTAAAAGAGGGAATGAAAGGATTATACCTAATCTATGATTTCACCAGATTATTTCTCATTTCGATGGAGTTGGTACAGCCCTGTTCTGAATCGTCAGGAGCAACCGGCAGAGCGTTGCGCTATTGAGGTGAGGCGTTTGCCCATTCGTGTTTCAGGCCGGGATGCGGGCGAATATATCCCTTATGCAGTGCATCCTGAGATAAAGAAAACGATCTCGGCCTCCCTGCACCGATTGCAGGATTATGCTATTCGCTACATGGTGAGAGGAGAAAAAGTTTCTGCCCACTCATTGCCGGGTATGGATGAACGTATGCGCTCGATGGTGGCACATTTGCGCAAGCAGAACCCGCATCTTTCACGCGACATGCTGCATCATTGGTGTGCTGACCCGAAAGGGGCTACCGCACTTTTGAAAGTCTGCGAGGTGTTGTGGGAGCAGGGCTGGAAACAGGATCAGATGGATGCAGCACCCTGGGTGCCAGCAGTGAATGTACTGTTGTTGAAGATGATCAGGCATGGCATTGCATCGCTATCCAGTGAGGAAAGCGGTACTAGTAACCACGTCATGTTGTGCGTGGTGGGCGGCCTTTATGTCTGGGCATTGCAGGCGTTTCTAAAGCGGTATCTGGAAGGGGTGGTCGAGGTTTCTCGCATCGCTTCCTATGAATCCATGATGTTGCCGGTTACGCCCATGGTATTTTTGCACCATCAACCTGAATCGAATCTCCTGTCTGATGATAGCAGGCTGATCCGGTATTACGGACTTGAACCTGAGATTGTACCGCAACTGCGCTACCTGCGTGGTAAAGTGGGTTTCAAGAATGAGGGAGGCATGCTGGCCCTGCTGGGCAAAGACAAGTTGGGTGAACACTTGTTGCGGCGCAGTTGGGCGCGATTGTCACTTTGGAAACTGGCCATGAAATCCGGGCATGGTGCATGGATGCGCTGGGTGCTCGATGCCAAGCTGCTGGACAAACTGCTGGCTGGTCAGATGCAGCCTGATGCCGCAAGTATGGAAAACCTCAAGACTCATGTGGATGAACCGGTTGCAGCATGGCTGCTGGCACATCTTTCCGGAGGACGGGCTGCGAAAAATGCCGGTGAACCATGGCTGCGTGATAATATTACGCTGCTCGCTTTCAGGGTGTTTGATGAGGATGTGCGGGTTGAGATTGCCAGGCGAGAGGCTGAGAAGTCCTGGATAGATAAAGCTGTGCATAGTGCCCCGGCCAGAAGTTCAATACAGGGGGGTTCCTCGACTGCGCGGGGAGTCGGAGGCTTGCGAAGTACAGCTAATGTGCAGCTTGCCCATGACCTTGAACAGGCATGGCAGGATGGTGAACTGGTTCTGATTCAGCCGGATGCAGGCAAGGCTTTGCATAGTGGCAAAGCCCTGTCGCTCAGGCATGGCTGTATGCGTATTGAGTGGTCCGAGTTTCTGGCCGGAATGCACGCGATATCCGGTCCATCTGCAGCTGAATTTCTCGATAAAAAGTTTTTGCCCAATCTGCTGTCTGTTGTTAATGCAAATGAATCCATCTTCCTTGATGAGTGTTCTGCGTCCGGCTGTTTGTTGCGGGGTTCTGTGCTCGCATTGACTGAAACAGGCGTGCTGTTACGAAAGTCTTTACACCATCTTTATGATGAACTTTGCGAACAACGGGCTCTGGATGCCGATACGCTGGTTTATCCGCCACTTTCAATCTGTATGGATATGACGGGTGAATGGATATTTTCTGAACAACAGCATGCGCGGCTCGGTAGTCAGCGCATTGCATTTTCTCTGGCTGTGACTCAGGTCGATGCCGGCGTCTGCAGGGATAGTAATGTTGAACGATTGATGAAAACATGTGTTGGAAAATACGGTCTCAAGCCGATTGGCGGAGTGAATGTGGAGCCGGTGCCGGGAAACGACGGCGTGAAAGTACAATTGCTTCATAATACAGGTTTTGCCATGACGTCATCAGCGATGAAAGAGTTGACCAGCGTATTGTCCAGCCGGGCCGAGATCCGGGAGTTGCGCCCTGATCACAGGGATCTGGCGAGTATTCTGGATGAGTATCAGTTTCCGGCGGGAGGCCTGGATCTGCTGGTCATTCAGCGGCATGGCGAGAAGGAACAGGAACCATGGGTGTTGATGAAGGCGGGTAAACCTTGCCTGGCGGGCGTGGATGTGGACCTGTTCGAATTGCTGGACGAAGATGCTGCTGCTACCCGACAGATTGTAGATCATGGATTGGCCCACTGGGTTTGATGTCATAAATGCAAACGGAATTCCAGAATAATTGGCTGGATGGACAGTGCATAGCTCCATTGTCTGAACCGGTGGCAGTGGGCTGGTCGGGCGGCGCTGATTCAACTGCGCTGCTGCTGGCATTGAGGTCAGCTGGTCACAGGGTTCAGGCCTGGCATGTGGACCATGCATGGCGAACGTCGTCAAAGGATGAAACTGAGTTGCTGGCAATCAGGGCGGAGCAGTGGGGGATTCCGTTTTATTCTGCAAGACTTGAGAGACCAACTGGAAAAAACATCGAGGCTGAGGCGAGAGCCGGTCGTTATGCCTGTTTTGAGCGCTGGGGGCAGAAGCTTGGTGTGAAAACACTGTGTCTGGGACATCACCAGGATGATCAGGCAGAGACAGTATATATGCGTATGCTGCAGGGGGCCGGAGCAGCCGGGTGCAGAGGTATGCACAGAGAGCGAATGCTTGGTGATTTAAGATTGTTGCGACCATTGTTGCATGTGCCGGGTGGTCTGCTGAGGCAGATTTTAAGAAAAAGCGGAATTGAGTGGCTGGATGATCCGAGCAACAGCGATTCACAGTTGTGGAGAAATCGAATCAGGCACAGGGATTTTGCTGCCATGCATCTGGCAGGCGTTGATCCGGGGGCACTTTTTTTGCGCTGGAAGAGTCAGGCTGATCGGCTAACGGACAGGCTGGATATGGCAGCAACAGCATTGCTGAAAAAAGATATGTTGTTTGAACAGGGGGTTGTCTCATTCCCCTGGAAGGCCTGGTATGCGAGTGAACCGGCCGTGCGTGCTCGTGCTTTACAGAAAATGATGGCGGATATGCTTGGTGCGGGCATCACACCTGGGCGGCGCCATATTGAGCTGGTTGAAGCATGGACAATAAAAGATGGCAGGGGGGGGCTTGATTTGTCACGTTGCCGTCTCTATAGAAGGCAAGGACGCTTGCACTTGCAGCCGTCTGTGACAGGAAATATATCGCAATAGTATAATATTATAATAAATAGGCTTATTATTTAATCGAACTTTCATGCATAATAGGCCACGCTTGCGCGATTGTAATGAAAACCCGTTTCTGACGGGAGTGAGGATTTGAACTGATGGGTAAGAATTTACTGCTTTGGCTGGTGATTGGCCTGACCATGATGAGTCTGTTTAATATGTTTTCGGCACCGATGTCGAAAGCAGATAAAATGGCTTATTCAACCTTTATTGAAAAGGTAGACAATGGCATGGTTGAAGCGGCAACCATCAAAGATAAACAGGTGATCGGCCAGTACCGTGATAAATCGGGAGATCTGAGAAACTTTGATGTGAATGTTCCGAATGATCCGACGCTGTCACAGCGTTTGCTGGACAATCATGTTGTGGTCAATGTGAAAGAGCCCGATGAAGTTCCATTCCTGCTTTCAATCCTGATTTCATGGTTCCCTATGTTGTTGCTGATTGCCGTATGGGTATTCTTTATGCGTCAGATGCAGGGTGGCGGTAAAGGCGGCGCGATGGGCTTTGGCAAGAGTAAGGCCAAGCTGCTGAACGAAAATACTGCACGTGTGACATTCGAGGATGTTGCAGGTTGTGATGAGGCGAAACAGGAGGTCACCGAGGTGATCGAATTCCTGCGTGACCCTTCCAAGTTCACCCGCCTTGGCGGTAAGATTCCCAAGGGCGTATTGCTGGTGGGCCCTCCGGGCACAGGTAAAACGCTGTTGGCGCGTGCGATTGCCGGTGAGGCGGAAGTGCCTTTCTATTCTATCTCCGGTTCTGATTTCGTGGAGATGTTTGTCGGTGTTGGTGCATCTCGTGTGCGTGATATGTTTGAACAGGCCAAAAAACATGCGCCATGCATTATCTTTGTCGATGAAATTGATGCGATGGGCCGTCACCGTGGTGCAGGTATCGGCGGTGGTAATGACGAGCGCGAACAGACATTGAATCAGATGCTGGTTGAGATGGATGGATTTGAATCCAACGACGGAGTGATTCTGGTGGCTGCGACCAACCGGCCTGATGTGCTGGATCCTGCTTTGTTGCGCCCCGGTCGTTTTGATCGTCAGGTGACTGTGCCGCGTCCCGATCTGCTGGGCCGTGATCAGATTCTTAAGGTTCACATGCGCAAAGTGCCGCTGGCATCAGATGTGGATACTAAGGAACTGGCGCGTGGCACACCGGGATTCTCGGGTGCTGATCTGGCCAATCTGGTGAATGAAGCTGCATTGAATGCTGCTCGTTTTGATCGTGATAAGGTTGGCCGTGCCGATTTTGAAACGGCCAAAGACAAGGTGATGATGGGCACTGAGCGGCGGTCTATGCTGATTTCCGATGATCAGAAGGAGACAACTGCTTATCATGAGGCGGGTCACACACTGGTGGCCAAGTATCTGAAGCATGCTGATCCGGTACACAAAGTGAGTATTATCCCTCGCGGTCAGGCACTGGGCATTACCATGCAGATGCCGGAAGAGGACAAATTCAATCATGATAAGGAATATCTGCGTGACCAGATCTCTATTATGATGGGTGGGCGTCTTGGTGAAGAGCTGGTGCTGGGGCAGATGACGACCGGTGCATCCAATGACTTTGAGCGCGCAACGCAACTGGCTCGAAATATGGTAACCCAGTGGGGCATGTCCGATGAGATGGGGCCGATGGTATATGGCGAGCGCGAGCATGAGCCATTTCTGGGGCGTGAAATTACCAAGCAGACCAATATTTCAGAAGAGACTGCACGTAAAATTGACAATGTTGTGCGCAAGCTGATCGAAGATAATTATGATCGTGCCAAGAAGATCCTCGAAGATAATATGGACCAGTTGCATCTGTTGGCCAAGGGTTTGATCAAATACGAGACACTGGATACGACTGACATTGATCGTGTAATGGAAGGCAAGGAGCCCTTACTGATCAAAGAGTTCGAGCAGAAATCGAAACCTTCGAGTCAAACACCGCCTGAAAAGCCATCGGCAAAAGTTGATGTGGGTAAGGAATCTGATGAAGCCAAAACATCCGGTGATGAGGCAGGTCAGGTTCACTGATGTCTTCACGCTGGCACCGCCCGCTGACTGAACACAAGCGGGGCGATGCATGGATTATGGGGGTGCTTAATTGCACCCCCGATTCGTTTTCGGATGGGGGAAGTTTCCTGGATATTGAGGCCGCCGTACATCACGGCTTTTCAATGTGGCAGGATGGAGCCCGTCTGATTGATGTCGGTGGCGAATCGACGCGGCCGGGAGCAGCGAGTGTATCTGAAGAAGATGAATTAAAACGCGTGATTCCGGTGATACGTGCGCTTAGTGATGCGGGCTGCGCCGTATCGGTTGATACCATGAAGGCAGAAGTGATGTCTCAGGCCATTGCTGCAGGCGCGGTGATGGTGAATGACGTCAGTGCACTCAGATACGATCCTGACAGTCTGGGCGTGGTTGCCCACAGCGGCGTGGATGTCTGCCTGATGCATATGCAGGGGGATCCCGAAACCATGCAGAATAGCCCGCAATATGATGATGTTGTCGAAGAGGTGTCAGCTTTTTTTGAGGAACGAATCGAGAAGGCTCTGGCCGCAGGTATTCAGGCATCCTCGATTCTGCTTGATCCGGGTATTGGTTTCGGCAAACGGCTTGAGGATAACTTGCTTCTGATCCGTTCACTGGCTGAATTTAAAAAACGATTTCATCTGCCTGTACTGCTCGGTGTGTCGAGAAAATCATTTCTCGGCTTGCTCACAGGTTGCCCGGTTGAAGATCGCGAGATGGAAACGGCAGTGGCCGGGGGCATAGGTATTATTAACGGTGCTGATGTGTTGCGGGTGCATGATGTAAGACTGCAACACAGAGCAATGAAAATCGCATCGGCCTTGTCCTGAACAAGCTTTGCTTGCATGCCGGTTCAATCGAACTACCCTTACTGTTATGAATAACAAGGTGCGCATATGAGCGGCTGGCAGTTTGGAATCTCGGATGTAGTGGATATCACAGTCGTTGCCATCGTGGTCTACTTCTTCTTGCGCCTGATCCGTGGCACCCGCGCCGTACAGATGTTAATCGGCGTGGCCATGGTTGTGATTGTTTATCAGATGGCACAAGTCTTTGGTCTGTTCACCGTTGAATGGATATTCGGGCACTTCTTCTCCGCTTTCATGGTGATTCTGGTCGTGCTGTTCCAGCAAGAGATTCGCCGGGCTCTGGTACGTGTGGCGGTGAATCCTCTTGCATCTGGTTCGACACCGACAGTAACCCTGCTGGATGAACTGGTGGAGTCAGCCTTTTCTCTGGTTCACCGTGGATGGGGTGGTTTGATCGTGATTGAGCGTGATACCGGCTTACGTCACCTGTTTGAATCCGGTGTTGAAATGAATGCCCCGATTCGACCTGATGTGATTCAATCGATTTTTTGCCCTGATGCTCCAATGCATGATGGTGCAGTTATTGTTTGCCGCGATTCACGAGGTGGGCGTGTTGTTGCTGCACGCGTGTTACTTCCGTTGGCGCAGATTACAGCACTTCCGGGCGATTTCGGCACCCGCCATCGTGCCGCGGTTGGCCTCTCTGAAGAGAGTGATGCACTGGTTATCGTGGTATCTGAAGAGCGGGGAGATGTTCATCTGGTTGAGGAAGGAGCATTGGGTGAAGCTCTGAATAGTCGCGAGTTGCACAAGGCTCTGGAAAACAGCCTGTCATCCATGCTCAATATGCAGGGCAAATCGACAGATATGACAGGTAAAGCCTGATGCGTTTGTTCATGCAGCAGTTTCGCAGGTTCAATCTGCATATCTGGGCTATCATTATTGCAGTGGCACTATGGTTACAGGTGCATGGTCAGGGTGAAGGCTCGCTGAATATGGATATTCCTTTGCAGATTCAGGGATTGCCTGCGGGTATGGTGATAGTGAATGATTTGCCGGACCACGTGCGTGTGACCGTAACGGGGCTGCAGACGCGTTTGAAAGACCTGCATCAGCAGGATATGTCGCTACCACTGCAGATCAGTGATATTACAACGCCCGGGGTGGTTGAGCGTGCGCTGCAGGTCGCAGCAGTATCGCTACCGGTCGGATTGCATATTGAGAAAGTACAGCCGGATAGACTGGAACTGCAGGTGGACCGGCTGGTGACGCGCTCTATTCCTGTGAAAGCCCATTTTGAGTTGCCGGAAGGCTGGAAGGCGGCAAAAGTCACTGTCGAGCCGAAACAGGTGCATTTAATTGGTCCGGAAGTATGGCTGGATACCTTAAGGCAAGTGGAAACCACCCCAATCAGGCCTGTATTGAAAGCTGGGACATTCAGGGCGATATCGGGCGTTGAAAGCCCCTCAGGTAAAGCAATCCGCCTGGTTGAAAATAATGTGAGGATTGAAGTTCGCGGTGTGCTGGTGCAAACAGATGCTCCTGTTATACCTGATGGTTTGGGTGGAGGAGAGCAGCAATGAGACGATATTTCGGTACTGATGGTGTGCGTGGTCCGGTCAATCAAACGCCAATGACAGCAGAGTTTGCCTTGTCCCTGGGGCGTGCAGCAGGCCATATTCTAACCCGTCATTTGAATCATAAACCACATATCCTGATTGGCAAAGACACGCGACTCTCCGGTTATATGATTGAATCGGCACTGTGCGCAGGATTAACAGCACAGGGTATGAATGTACTGCTGGTCGGGCCTGCACCAACGCCTGCCGTTGCATATCTGACGCGCAGTTTGAGAGCTGATGCGGGAGTCATGCTGTCGGCATCCCATAATCCTGCCGGTGATAACGGCATCAAGTTTTTTGCCGCTGATGGTTTCAAACTGCCGGATCAGCTTGAACTGGAAATTGAAGATTGTATGGACAATCTGCCTCCTTTGCCCGCGGCGCTTGAGGTTGGAAAAGCGGCGCGCGTGGATGATGCACGAGGCCGTTATGTTGAGTTTCTCAAGGGCTCTCTGCCGCGTGGATTGCGTCTGGATGGTTTGAAAGTTGTGGTCGATTGTGCCAATGGTGCAGCCTATGATGTTGCGCCGCGCATTCTGCAGGAGCTCGGCTGTGATGTGATTGCCATGCATTACAAACCGGATGGATTTAATATTAATCGGGAATGTGGATCGACCTATCCGGAAGATATGACTCGAAAGGTCGTAGAAGTTGGTGCCGATATCGGTCTGGCGCTCGACGGTGATGCGGACCGCCTGATTGCCTGCGATGCGCAGGGTCGAATTGTTGACGGAGATCGGGTTATCGCCATTCTGGCAGAGCATGCCCACAATCAGGGTTTGCTGACCGGTGGCGGGGTAGTGACAACTCTAATGAGTAATATGGGGCTGGGCCGATACCTTGAAACGATCGGCTTGACGATGCACAGGGCTGCAGTTGGTGATCGATATGTTCTCGAAATGATGCGGGAAAAAGGCTGCAATGTTGGTGGTGAACAATCCGGTCATATGATCCTGCTTGATTATAACACGACAGGTGATGGTTTGATGAGTGCGCTGCAATTGCTTTCAGCTATGCAGGCACAGGACAAGGCGCTGGCGGACATGGCATCAGGCATGTCTCTGTTTCCTCAGAAGTTATGGAATATCATGATGACGGAACGTAAGGACGTTATGGCTGATGAACAGGTGCGCAAACTTGTTGCTGATGCAGGGCAGCGTCTGGGTGACAGTGGCCGTATCAACGTGCGTATGTCAGGCACTGAACCAAAACTCAGGGTGATGGTTGAGGCAGAGGATGAAGATTTAATGCTCAATGTGGGCGGAGAATTAACCGAGGCAATTAGCCAAAGGGTGTGTTGATTCAGGCGTGTCCAATTTGATCAGATAGCTGGCTGCGTTTAATGCCCATGCAACGGGCACCAAAATCCCAGCGTTGTTCCGGCGGTTCCTGAAAGACAATGTGCTGGCTGGCCGGAGCAATCAGCCAGTCGTTATTGCTCAGCTCGCTTTCGAGTTGGCCGGTTTGCCAGCCCGCATAACCCAGAATCAGCATGAAATGCTCAGGGCCTTCACCTTTCGCCAGATCCTCAAGGACATCGCGTGATGCTGTCAGGTGTAATTCAGACGTGATTTCCATGGTTGAATCGTAAACCTGCCAGCTATCATGCAGAACAAAACCACGAAAATCATCAACGGGACCACCTTCAAAAACACGCTGGATATCAGGGTTCTGGCCGGGCAGTTGTGCTATATCCTCAATGCCGAGGTCAACGAGAACATCCGATACGGAGATCTCTTGCGGTCGATTAATAATCAGCCCCATGCAGCCATCATCATCATGATGGCAGATCAGGATTACTGAGTCTTTGAAGTTTGGATCCTGCAGGGTCGGGGTTGCCAGAAGCAACTGTCCTGCGAGTTTGTTGATCTGCACGTTGCCTCCTTGCATGATGACAGAAGAAAGCGCTGTCAGATTAAGACGATGCTTTCTGTGCCATCGTAATGGCCATCTCAATGGCTTCGACCAAGCTAGAATAAGATACGTCTTCTGACCCCGCAAGGTCAAGCGCGGTGCCGTGGTCAACGCTGGTGCGGATAAAAGGAAGACCAAGTGTGACATTAACCGATTCTCCAAAGCTAATGGCTTTGATCGGGATCAGGGCCTGATCGTGATAGCAGCAGATGATAGCGTCGAAATTGTGACGATTGGTCGCAGAGAATGCAGTGTCTGCAGGCAAGGGATCTGTTACATCTATGCCGTCCAGGCGTGCTGACTCTGCTGCCGGCATCAATATTTCAATCTCTTCACGGCCGAAATGTCCCTGTTCACCGGCATGTGGGTTTAATCCGCACAGTGCCAGCCTGGGCTTGGGGATGCCAAAGCGGTGAATCAGGTCACGCTGCACAATGCGTATGCAATCAATGGTTGCCTGCATGGAAATGGTTTCGGGAACGTGCTTGATGGCAAGGTGCGTGGTGAGTAGTGCCACGCGCAGCGATGCGGAGGCAAGCATCATGACGAAGTCGGTCTCTGCTTCAGCTTGCGGTTGGCGCGACAGATGGGCGAGAAATTCAGTATGACCCGGGAAGTTGAAACCGGCACTGCGTAATACGGCTTTTTCAATAGGGCCGGTAATCATTCCGGCAGCATGCCTGGCTAAGCAGCTTTCTGCAGCGGTTTGAATACAGCAGATGACTGCCATAGCAGTCATCTGTGACGTTTTGCCCATTACGACCGGGCCGGTAGCAATATGGGATGGTACAGGGTTCCAGCATCGCAAGCCTGTGGCCTTGGCCTGAATGGCACTGTTCAGCGTTGAAAATTCAAATATAACGGTTGGTATATCTATCTGTGTTGCACGCTGCTCCATCCAGAGCCCGGGTGTTACGATGATGATGTGATCGAACAGTTCAGGACGGTTCTTATAGGCCCGAATAATGCAATCCGGACCAATTCCTCCCGGCTCGCCTAAGGTAAGCAGTAATGGTTTCATTCAGGTTTAGAGGAAGGTTAATTCGCGGATGATTTTCCAGCTGTTTCCCTCTTTTTCCAGGACAAGTGCCTTTTTATCACGACTGGAATAGATATCAGATTTATAATCCTGCGTGAATTCACAGCGGACATGCTTATCATCAACAGCTGTAAGCTTCAGATTGCTGATTGAAATACGGATATAGGCTTTGTTTTCAATCATCTCTTTTCGATATGTTTTCCATGCAGCGATAGATGTGTGGGATTTTCCAACATGGAAGTGATCGGAATAGTTGGCAAGGTATGCTTCCAGATCTTTGGAGCTCCATGCCTTGCGCCAGCTTTCAACTACGGCCTCAGGTGTGGTCTGTGTCTCAGCTTTTTGCACTTCGGGTTGAATCTGCGGCGCTGTAGCTCTTTCCCTGCTGATGCCTTCACAACTGAATTTTTCAATCGATGCTGAGGCCTTCAGGCCGGCTAACCAGCGCGGTAGTTGTTCCTGCATGGCGCTGTTGGTGAGGATCTGCTGAATATTATCGCGGTGGGCTTCAAATGAGTTGGGATCGATGTGGCGCTGGTTGATGACGCGGATGATATGCAAGCCAAAGCTTGTCTCTACAACGCCACTGGTTTCTCCGGCTTTGAGTTTAAATGCGGCTTCTTCAAATTCAGGGATCATCATGCCTTTTTTGAACCAGCCCAGATCACCGCCTTTGCTGGCACTTGGTCCCTGTGATTCTTCCTCGGCACGTGCAGCAAACTCTTCATCTGTTGCACCGTTCATTTCCCTGGCTATAACTTCCGCACGCTGTCTGATTTTAGCTTCTGTGCTTTCATCTGCGAGTGGCGGGATTTGCAGCAGGATATGGCGAGCATGAGCTTCATAGTAACTTTCCCCCATCTGTTCAGGGTCCTGCCATCTTTCTTCAAGGACTTTGATGATGTGAAATCCGGCAGGTGCGCGAATGGGGTCGGTGATGCCGTTCACAGGTAAATCCAGTGCTGATGCGAAGCGCTGGGAGATGCCACCATGCATGAACCAGCCCATGACACCCTGCTGTTCCACTTCCGCGGACTGGGAGTAGTTGGTGACCATCTGGGTGAAGTCCTTGCCTTCAACAAGTTGCTGGTGAATCTGACGAACTTTATCGCGAACCTTACTGAGCTGTTCCGGTGTTGGTTCATTCGGGACTGACAGGAAAATCTGGGCGAGTCGCACCTCTCTGCGAGGTTTCGGGTCGGCCAGATATTTACGGTGATATTCCTTCATCGCCTCTTCAGATATGTTCAATTTACTGCGTACGCCTGTGTTGATGAGTTTGCCGATGAGCATCTGGTCTTTCAGGGTTTCTTTGTAATCTTCAAAATCCATGCCCTGCTGCTCAATGGCTTCTTTCAGTTGTCCTGGCAACAGATTGTTTCTGCTTTCAATATCCCGTACGGCATTGTCGAACTCTTCATTCGTGACGCTCAACTCCAGTTTTCGGGCTTCCTGCACCTGCAGCAATTTGTCGATTTTTCCATCAAAGGCCCTCTGTTTCAGATCGTTGTATGATAGTGGGGATGACTGGCCTGATTGGCGGATTTGGGCAACGGCAGTTTGAATTTCACGCTGAACTTCATAACAGCTGATGGCTTCGTTGTTGACGATGGCTGCGATGGAATCAAATGTTTCAGCTTTCGCGGCTGAGATAAAAGTCAGCAGGCTGGTCAGCAAAATCAGGAAGCGCATGTAAACTCCGGGTGAATGGGGTGGTCATAGATATATGGCGGACAATGGGTGGTCCGAAATCTCACGAACCGACGCTACCTAGCCCTTTGAATTCAAGCAAGATTCTGAACCCCAGGTTGGATGCTTTGGCAGTGCCTGTACGGCGGTTGATACGATATCCTTCCGCTCCGAGCTTCCAGCAGGGGTGCTGATACTGCATGCCCAGCGAAGTATATTGGGAGATCTTCAATAGGTGATCATATTGCCAGCTGCCTTTGGCCAGCCATCTGTTGCCCAAACGAAGACTGGCAGCGACATTCAGCAACTGTGATTCTGTGGTGTAGCGTGCATCGGTCAGTTGGTGGGAGAGCGTCAAATTACCCATCTTGCCATTCAGGTTAATGGCTGAGCTGATTGTGGCCCAGTATCGATCAACTGTATTGTATTGCCCCGAGCTATACATACTTATGCCGGAAGCTGGTTGAAAGGTAATTTCGGCGAGCAGATTTGAGAATGGCCGGGTTGCCGCCGGTTTCAGTGCGGCATCAACAGTTTGCCGCTGCAGGCTGTATGAGGCACCGGCGCGAACGACCAGAAAGTCTGTGGCTGCGGATTCAGGATTCACTTTATGCTGTAGACGGTTTTCAAGTACCAGGCTGAATCTGTTGGCTTTTTCAATGCGATCGAAACCGGAAAAACGGTTGCCTGACATCAGATTGCTCCAGGAAAGCAGGCCGAAGGTCGAGTCAAAATTCGGAAGATTACTTTGATCCGGTGCGCTGACAAAATCATATCGCAGGATGGGCGAGATGGCGTGGCGCCATGTGCGCTCACTATTGATGCCTTCAAAATCACTGCGTACTTCCAGGCTGGCCTCAGCCGTGGTTCGCGATGGATTGCTTTGAGCATTGGCAGCCAGCTGTTTGAGCCAATAACGGGTGTGATGTGTTCCCACATGCAGTTTGGCTGAAATACCACCGCCTGCCAGTTCTAACGGGATTTCCATGAATGGATGCAAAACCATGCGCCAGCCATCTACGCCAAGTCTGCGATCAAAGCGGGTGGTCTGCTGTTCAAAACCGAGCGTCAGGCTGGGCAGTGCAGGCCAAATTAAGCTGCTCTGCAGTCGTGGCAGAATCTGCAGTGTTGTTGCATTGCTTGTTAACAGCAGATCCTGCTGATGTTGCGCGGTAAGGCTCAGCTCTTCTTCCAGGTTATCATAGATGCCCGATTGAGAAAGTGTTGCGCTACTTTGCAGATAGCGTGTGCTGCTGCCCTCTTCAGTGCCGAAATCAGCCAGGTAATCACTGTCGCTGACATGGTCGGCCTCCACATCAAAGCTGAAGCCGGCTGGAAGATGCCAGTGTATGTCAGACTGTAATCGGACACGTGATCTGGCCGTTAATGTGTCGTTGATACCGGCTGCAGACATTGTTTCCGTGCCTATGGATGATGCGTGGCGAAATTCCGCTTCACCCATGAAGCCGCGTGCACTCATCCAGCGCGGCGTCAGGGTGGCATCCCAGCTTTCAGCCGGAGCAAAATAAAACGGGAGACCTATCTCGGTGCCTCTGCGGTTGCCACTGCCTACCGATGGCATAAGCAGGCCGGATTTGCGCCTGAGAGGTTGCTGCCACCATGGTGCATAGAGCACGGGCACTTGCCAGAGTTCAAAGCGAGCATCTGTCGTGGTTAAGCTGCCATCCTGCTGGTCGAGCAGGGCGTGATTGGCTCTGACTCGCCATGATTCTTCATTAATCGGGCAGGCGGAATAAATGATCTCTTCAGCTTCAAAGGTCTGATCGTCAATGCGCTTCAGGCGGGCAGCCTGCAGGCGTTCACCCCCCGGCAGCGTAATCACGGCATTTAAAATATTACCTGTCTGGCTTCCCGTATTCATCACTGCTTCATTGGCGCGAATGGTTGCCTGCGGGGACTCAATAACAACATGGCCACGGGCTTCCAGTACCTGTTGTTCAGTACGATAAATCACTTCATCAGCATACAAGATGTCGGCGACTCGTTTGATGATGACATTGCCTTTAGCGACAACGGTACCGTCGGGATTGCGCGCGATTTCATCCGCAGCAATATCAACTGGTGCGGCATAAGCTGTAGACGCCATGAAAAACATGGCTGCAATAAAAAGCAGTCGGGGTAGTTGAAGCATGGGGTGGCAGGCTATCCTGCAATTTCTAACCGTCCACTAAAGTAAACAGGCCGCATGCAATGATCTTTATTGCTTTTGCCCGCTTAAGTCTTCAGGCGGAGCATTTATTCAGGTTTGATAGCAAAACCCAGATAATTCACAGACAGATCATCAGACAGCGTGAAATGATCGGTCAGCATGGCATAGGACATGCCGCGCAGGTCTTTGATTTCCAGCCCTGCGTGCCGGAGTGCCGTATTCATTTCAGAAGGTTTGATAAACTTTGCATATTCATGGGTACCTTTGGGCAACCAGCCGAGGATATATTCAGCCCCCAGAATCGCCTTGATATAGGAGACTGGATTACGATTGAGAGTGGCAAAAAAGAAATGGCCACCGGGTTTAATCATAGCGGCGCAAGCGGAGACAGTGCGTGGCACATCCGGCACATGTTCCAGAACTTCCAGACAGGTTACTGCATCATAATGATCCTGATGCGATTCAGCCCAGCTTTCAGCATCATTCTCGATATATTCAACCGGCACACCGGATTGCTCGCTATGCAGGCGCGCAACTGCCAGTGCTTTGGGGGAGCGGTCAATACCAGACACTGTGGCACCGCGTGATGCCATGCCTTCGGCCAACAGACCGCCGCCGCAACCCACATCGAGAACGCGTGCTTCTGGCAGATCTACCTGACGCGCAATGTAATCGAGTCTGATTGGATTGATTTTGTGCAGCGGTTTGAATTTACCGGTGGGGTCCCACCACTCCTCTGCCATGGCTTCGAACTTGGCAATTTCTTCCGCGTCAAAATGTTGTGTCTGCATATGCGAAATCATGTCGATGCCGCTCGTGCATGGCAAGGCCTGTTTGATGGCATAATAATTGCATGCCTACATAGCATTGTTTTCTTTGGGAGATTCACATGTCGAATGAAATTCTGATTGGTCGCCAACCTATTTTCGACCGTGACTACAACGTGGTTGCATACGAGATGCTGTTTCGGGGCGGGGCTCAGGGTTCCGATGTTGAAATGACCTCGCAGGTGATGGTCAACGCTGTCATGGATATCGGACTGGAAAATATAGCTGGCGCATTGCCTGTTTTTTTCAATATAGATGAGTCATTTTTATTGCATGAGACAGGACTTTCTCAGGCACTGCCACAGCAGCAAGTGGTTCTGGAGGTGCTTGAACATGTGAATCCCGGCCCCGCTGTATTAGAGGCTTGCAGAAACTTAAAAGATGCGGGTTATACCCTGGCTCTCGATGATGTGATTAGCGTTGAACATGCGCGGCCATTTGTCGACCTGGTGGATATTATCAAAGTGGACTGGATTGAGGCTGAGGAAGATCCGGGTAATATCATCAGTGCGTTCAGGCATGAAAATGTAAAGTTTCTGGCTGAAAAAATTGATTCATATGAAGAGGCTGAAAAAGCCAAGGCTCTGGGTTTCGATCTGTATCAGGGTTATTTCTACTGCAAACCCGATATTGTCAGTGGCAGCAAGCCGCCGGAATCACGCATGTCGGTTTTGCGCGCAATGCAGCAGGCTATGACTGCGACCTCGATTGATGAGATGTTTGATGTGGTGAAGCAGGATGTGACGCTCTCCTACCGCTTGTTAAAATATATCAACTCAGCGGCTTTTGCGCTCAGACGTGAGGTGCAGTCGATTGAACAGGCATTGAGTTTGCTGGGGCTGAGTAATATTCGCCGCTGGCTGACCCTGCTGACCATGACATCGCTGGCTGAAAATAAACCGAAAGAACTGATTCGCCAGGCCCTGTGGCGTGCCCGTTTTCTTGAAATGCTGGCAAGGGCGATGGGAGATGAAGCTATCGAGGATGATTTCCTTACCGGCCTGTTTTCCATTCTTGATGCGCTGCTGGATTGCTCCATGCAGGAGTCACTCGTTGAAGTGTCTCTGGCTGAACACGTCCATAACGGATTGATTGATGCCCGGTCAGCAATGGGTGAAAAACTTGCTGTAGCCAGAGCTCTTGAAACGGGTGACTGGGATGTGATCAGGTTGTTCAGTAATGATGGTAAACGCATCACATATGCTGAACTGACACGTCTGCAGACTGAGTCGATGCTCTGGGCAGACCAACAGATGGCGGCACTCTCCGCGTTATAAATAGCTGTTCTCAATTTAGAGGACTTCTTTCCGACCTTCTTCGCGGCTAGGCTGGCCGGGTGTTCGGTCAGATTATATTAACCCGCCTGCTGCAGGCTATTCCCACACTGCTGGGGGTGGCCACACTCGTGTTCTTTTTGCTGCATATGGTGCCGGGAGACCCTGTTGATGCCTTGCTGGGTGAGACAGCCATGCCTGCAGACCGGGAGGCTTTGCGTCAGGCTCTGAATCTCGATCAACCGATTCTTTATCAATATGCCACTTATCTCTCGGGACTTGCCACAGGTGATTGGGGCACAAGTCTGATTGATCACAGACCTGTGCTGGAACGTATTGTTGAGCGTGTGCCTGCGACTGCCAAACTTGCAGTCATCAGTCTCCTGCTGGCTGTGCTTCTGGCGCTACCCCTGGGTTATTGGGCTGCCCGCCATGCAGGCAAAGCACAGGATGTGGGGGCGATGGGGTTCTCCCTGATTGGTGTCTCTATTCCTAACTTCTGGCTTGGCCCCATGTTGATGCTGTTGTTTGCAGTAGGCCTAGGTTGGCTGCCGGTTTCCGGCATGGATCAGCCGGGCTCAATAGTCCTGCCTGCCGTGACACTGGGTACGGCGCTGGCAGCAGTACTCTCGCGCATGGCCCGCTCCTCATGGCTGGAAGCGATGAGTATGGATGCAACTCGAACTGCGCGCGCATTCGGCGTGGCTGATCGTATCATCTGGTGGCGCCATGCTGCACGCCTGGCCGCAATTCCGGTGATTACCATGTTTGCCCTGCAGTTAGGGGCCGTACTTGGTGGTGCGGTGATTACCGAAACCGTATTCGACTGGCCGGGGCTGGGGCTATTGACGATTGAGGCGATACAAAGCCGTGACTATCCGCTGGTGCAGGGCTGTGTGCTGCTTATTGCCGGGTTTTATGTCTTGGCGAATCTGCTGGCCGATCTGCTGGGCATGTGGCTCGATCCGAGGCAGCGGCATGCGTAACGGCTTTTTCACCGCAGAGTACGCAAAGTTACGCAAAGTAAAGTTGATGGGGCGCATGTATGTCTTGAGTCAAAGATTGAGGGCGTTGTATGTCTAAATCGGCACTGAGGCTGGCAGGTTTCTGCCTCTCTTTCCCCTTGCTGGTGCTACTCGTGGCGGCAGTGAGCGGGGAGAATAGTCATGCCATTGATCTCGATGCGGTGTTGCATGGCATGGGCAGTACTCATCTGCTCGGCACCGATGCCTTGGGGCGCGATGTGCTGGCCAGGCTTTCCGAAGGGCTTCAGTTATCCCTGACGGTTGGCGTTACGGTGGTGCTGTTTGGTGGTGCGGTTGGCATTGCTATCGGCATGCTGGCTGGTTGGGTTGGCGGCTGGGTGGATGCACTGCTGATGCGTATCGCCGATATCGTACTCTCTTTTCCGGGAATTTTGCTGGCCATTGCTCTGGCGGCAATGCTTGGCCCCGGTATTGATAATCTGGTCATGGCACTCGTTGCGGTTGGCTGGGTCGGATTTGCACGCCTCTCCAGAGTGCAGGTTTTATCGTTGAAATCAGTACCCTTTGTAGAAGCTTCTATCGCCAATGGAACAGATTCAGCTTACATTGCAGTTCGTCATCTGCTCCCGAATATCGCGGCTCCACTGCTGGTGGAGGCGAGTTTCGGTTTAGCCGCTGTGATTATCGGCGAGGCAGGCCTCTCATTCCTCGGTGTCGGTGTGCAGCCGCCCGATGCTTCACTTGGCACGATGATCCGCGAAGGCACCCGTCTGATGTTGGTCTCCCCCGGTCTCGTTATCTGGCCCGGCCTGATTCTCTTCTCTCTGGTCATGGCCGTGAACCTTCTCGGTGACGCCTTGCGCGATAAACTCGATGTGCGCATGGAAAAAACATAATCGCTCATCGTAAGGCTGGTGATGATTGATTAGGATATAATTGCACTTTACAGTACTGTTCGCGATAAAAAGTTTTTTCAGACCGGCAGCAATGCTGGCATTCAGGCAAAGCATGCACAAAAGCTGTGACGACAACTGGCTCGACTTGATGCTTCGATTTCTCCTGAAGATATGGATATTCCCGGCTGGAAGCTGTATGCACTCAAAGGTGACCTTGAATGTCATTGGTCGCTTTGGGTGAATGGAAACTGGCGCCTGACATTCGCTTTTGAGGGCGAAGATGCTGTGCTGGTTGATTATCAGGATTAACATTAGGAGGTCAGAATGAGTCGTATGTTTAACCCGCCTCACCCTGGCGTATTACTAAAAGAAGATGTGCTTCCCAGTCTGGGGATTTCAGTGACCGATGCGGCCTCACAACTGGGTGTGACGCGCCTAACCCTGTCCAAAATCATTAACGGAAAGTCGTTCATCAGCCCGGATATGGCCCTGCGCCTGGCTGCCTGGCAGGGCATGCAGATGGCCTATGACCTCTGGCAGGCTGAGCAGCAAGTCCCGTCCGAATATTGTTCCGCCCGAGAGATTTAACGCATGTATTACCAAGTTATGTGTCAAAAAAAGACCCTTGTGGCCAAGAGGTAAAAGAGATGTCAGATTATAAAGAAAGGTTAGAGGCAACACTATCGGGGACTAATTGCGGCACGTTTTCTCATGACTTTTCGAAGAATCTAATAAATATAGATCAGCGAGTGCAGTTACTAATTGGTTTAAGAAAGCCGACAGTAACCTTCGAAGAGTGGGTAAATATTATTCACCCTGAAGATAGAAGCATTGCTTTCCTCATACAAAAAGAGTTAGAAAATCAAAGTCCTCATATAAATGTATCCTATCGTATTATCAAAGATAACAACGATAGTTACATAAAAGTTGATTCATTCGTCAAATACAAAGATAAAGTCCCACTAACAACATATGGATTAGTTCAGGATATTACTGATTTGATGAGCCAGAAAGTAGAGCTGGAAATAAAGAATAAAGAGCTAGAATCTATAACCAAACAACTACAAGCTGCGCTAGAAGAAGTAAAAGTTTTAAAAGGAATAATTACTATCTGTTCATATTGTAAAAAAATTCATGCTGACGATGACTCATGGCAACAAATAGAATCATATATAGCCACTCACTCCGAAGCTCAATTTAGCCACGGCATTTGTCCAGGCTGTAGGGATAAACCGATAAAAGAATTAAAGGAGTGGTTAAAGAAAAAAACTTATTAGCCTTACGAAATATCACATCACTTATTGAACTGTTTGATGACTGCTTTTGGCCGAACGCGGACATTCAGAATTAAATTACACAGTTGTTATTCGGCCAGTAATTCTGAAGGAAAGCAGTATTTAATGAATAAACATTTGATTGTCGGGTTGGAAAGTTTGCAATTAACTGAGCTGGAGCGGGTCTGGTTGAAAGAGAAGCCGCCGCTCGGTGTGATTCTGTTTGCGCGCAATATCGAGAGTCCGGCGCAGGTGAAGGCGCTGCTGGATGAGGTGCGTGCATGTGCGGGTAATGATACCTGGGCGGCAATCGATGAAGAGGGTGGCAGGGTCAATAGAATTCCATGGGCGCCATTTAATCAACGACGACATGCTGCGGAGTATGGAGAGATGTATGCCCGCAACGCAGGCACTGCTATCCAGGCTGTATACCAGGACAGTTTTATTACTGGTGAGGCCTTGAAGGAGCTTGGATTTACGCACAACTGTGCGCCGGTGCTGGATCTGTTTTGCACTGAAGGGCATTCAATTATTGGTAAACGCTCCTTCGGGGAAGATGTGGCTCAGGTTGCTGCTCTGGCCACGGCCTGTATGCGCGGCTTGAGCGATGCTGGAATTGAAGCTGTAGGAAAGCATTTTCCCGGCCATGGTCGTGCGAATGCCGACTCACATGTGGCCGTGCCTGAGGTGAGAGCAGAGATGAATACCCTGTTTGACGAATCCGAACCATTTTCAGTCCTGATTAAAGAAGGGTTGAAACATATTATGACTGCGCATGTGGTTTATTCAGCCGTGCGTCCCGAGGTGGCAACGCTTTCCCCATTTTGGGTGCATCATGTACTCAGGGAGCGTATGCACTTTTTCGGACGCATCTGGTCGGATGACCTCTGCATGAAAGGGGTGGGCGATGACGTAGTGCATGCGGCCAAGGCCGCTTTGAACGTCGGTTGTGATGCATTGCTGGTTTGTGAGCCTGAGGGCGTGGCAGATGTGTATCACAGCTTATAGTGCTTTCTGAGCCAAGGTTGATTCAAAGTATAGTGATCCCTGTCACATCAATTTACAGGTTTTTTTGACAACGTAACTGTTACATCCAGCCAGAAGGAGGGATAGTTATGGATAGCAGGCATGTGAATCAGTTTCACCACGATTATGGCACAACGCCGACTATTGGCATGATGGTCCTTGTCACTCTTGTTCTGGTTGCGATGGCCGGTTTAAAGCTGCTAATCAATTATCTTCAATAAACCTGCCGTCCTTCCATGTCGCATATTCTGACTTGTTAAACTGAAAAAGGTTTGTAAATCATAGGTCCGGCTTTTTCGGACGGGACAGGTGGGCTGAACAGGAAGCCTTGAATCTGATCGCATTCACAGCTGCGCAGGAATTCCAGTTGTTCTGTGGTTTCCACACCTTCTGCAACCACGTTCAATTCCAGCGCCTTGGCCAGTGAGATGATGGCTGTGGTAATTGTAATATCCTGTTTGTCCTGAGGAATATCCATAACGAAAGATCGGTCGATTTTGAGCACATCGAGCGGAAAATGTTTGAGATAGGCCATGCTGGAGTAACCTGTGCCGAAATCATCAACAGATAGTTTCATTCCCATCTGTTTCATTTCATTAAGCACCCTCATGGCGGTTTCCGCATCTTGCATCAGGACACTTTCAGTGATTTCAAACTCGAGTAGCTCTGACTCTACGCCTGTTTCATTGATGATTTGTTCGACTGCCTCCAGCAACTGATGGTCTGAAAACTGGTGGCATGAGAGGTTTACAGCCATGGTGATTGGCTCTGCACCTGCTTGCCGCCAGGCTTGAAGTTGTTGGCAGGCCGTTTTAATCACCCATTTCCCCATCGGGATAATCAGACCGGAATCTTCTGCGACCGGGATAAAGTCGGCCGGGGAGACCATGCCTTTTTCAGGGTGAATCCAGCGAATCAGTGCTTCAAACCCTTCCACCTTCAATGTATTGGCATTGATTTTGGGTTGATAAAACAGCGTCATCTCATCGTTTTTCAGTGCTTTGTATAACTCACTTTCAAGCTGGAGCCTGTTCTGGCTCTGCTGACGCAGTTCATCGTCATAAAAGAATACGCCATTGCGCCCTTTATATTTTACCTGATACATGGCGGCATCGGCGTGTTTAAGCAGTGAATCAATTTCGTTCCCATCATCAGGGTAAATTGAGACGCCGATGCTGGAGGTGACCACAACGCGATTACCCACCAGCATGATCGGTTCACTCAGACTCTTCAGGACGCGTTCGGCAACGGTGCTGACATGATGCAGATCTTTGATGTCAGTCAGCATAAGAGTGAATTCATCGCCACCAAGCCTTGCAAGTGAATCGGAACTCCCCTGAATATCTTTCGTTGCGACATCAGTACCGCGAATGCATTGCTGTAAGCGACTGGAAATTTCAGCAAGCAGTTGATCGCCAGCCTTGTGCCCCAGACTGTCGTTGATGCGTTTGAAGTTATCCAGATCAAGAAACATGACGGCTATTCTGGTGCCGTTGCGCTGGGCTTGCTGCAGGGCCTGCTGCAGGTGTTCTTTAAACAGGGTTCGGTTCGGTAGTCCGGTAATGGCATCGTAATAGGCCAGTTGCCGGATTTCAGCTTCGGCGTTTTTCCTCTCGGTGATATCCTGAAATGTTCCGAATAGCTGGGTTGTTGTTCCGTCAGGGATACGTTCGGCATGCATGTGTATATCGCGAGCGGTGCCGTTCGGCAGAGTGGCTGTGAATTCAATGTCGGAGGGGCAGTCGCGCTGAGCTTGTTCAACGGCCAGATCAAAAGCAGCTCTATCATCAGGATGGATGGATTTAAGCAGCATCTGATAGAATACACAGGGGGAAGTGCGGGGCACACGGAAAATGTGATAGGTGGCTGCTGAAACGAGCATCTCTTTTGTGTCGGTGTCCCAGCTCCAGTTGCCTAGCTTGGCGATACGTTGGGCTTCGGAAAGTAATTTGGCATTGAGGGTGGCTTCCTTTATTGCCTGACTGGCTCGCAGGGTGTACTGAATCCGGTGTCCAATGACCGGCCAGTTAACAGGTTTGGATATAAAGTCTGTGGCGCCGCAATCGAAAGCTTTTTCAATGGCTTCAATGTCATCCTGCCCTGTCATGATAATGACAGGCATATTGCGACCATTTGGCAGTTGGCGAAGATTTTCACAGAAATCATAGCCGTTCATGACCGGCATCATGACATCACAGAGGATCAGGTCGACAGGGGAATGTTTGAAAACGTCCAGTGCTTCCTGACCATTGCTGGCCACCACAACGGTATAGCCATCTTCTTGCAAGGTCTCAGCCATGACCTCACGCAGTAACTCATCGTCATCAATGACCATGACCGTGTGCAGGCCATTGTTGCCTTTATGAATATCAATCCCACTCATGGCAAAGTCCCGAGCAAATGCTATGCCACAATTCCTCATGATTGAGGAATTGGACGAGCTTCAGCTCGCCTGAAAGGTGAGGGGCAGGAGCCCCGAATCACCATTTGGAAGGAAAGCCAAATGGGACGACTGTATAGTCGCCCTTTGGGTGAGGGGCAGGAGCCCCGAATCACAATCCCGAGCCATGTTCACAACGCAGGTTTTCAGCTCGCCGAAGGGAGAGAACTTTCAACAGCGACGCTCCCGCTGCGCGATAGTGTTCTTTCTAATTAATTATTCGGATTGAATATCCATCCACCATTTTGAGAGAACTCTACTTCAACCTGCTCTGGGTCTTCAGCATGATCTATGATGAGACTCTGAAGGCGGGGAGTACTATCAATTTTTACCGATTCAAATTTCAAGGCGATTCCTGTCTCAATGGTGCGGACGACAATGCCTGCTGCCTCAATCGGTAATTCATGTTGAAAGTGGCCCAACAGGATGCTGACGTTGCACGGCGTACCCGGATCCAGTTTAAGGTCAGTTTGAAGAAGCGCACCATTCATGCTGACATCCATAACCATCACTTCGACGGGCTCCATATTTTCAAGTGTTAATAATGCCGCAACGGAAACCTGGGACCGGCTGAATTTGCGGTGATTGGGATTAAACAATAACTCCTCCCTGTGGAACAATGTTAAATCATGTGTCCCCTGAGTGTATACGGATTGAAGCATATGATAAACTGTGTTGTATGCCTTCGCTATGCTAAAGCTTGTGGAAGCTGCACTCCCCGCAACCTCAATATATACAGATGCGCATTTGGAACATTGACGCCGAGGCAGACGAATCACATGGTTGTGCTGAACATGCAAACTGCTGCCATGTGCAGGGGAGGCAGGAGAAGGGATGAGTAAAAAAATGAATATGACCAACAAAATTCTGATCTGGATGGTTGCCGGCCTGATTGTCGGAAGCCTGATCAATAATTTTGCATCTGATAATCAATGGGTTCAGACCTATCTGGTGATGGGGCTGTTTCATGTCGTGGGGGCAATCTTTATCAGCATGTTGAAGATGCTGGTCGTGCCTTTGGTAACCTTCTCTCTGATCTGCGGCGTTTGTGGTATTGGAGATATTAGCAAACTTGGTCGTGTTGGCGGGAAAGCATTCGCCCTGTTCATGCTCACTACGGCTCTGGCCATCAGTCTGGCCATTGCTGTTGCAACATTCTTTGCCCCCGGTCAGGGCTTTGAACTTGCAGCGGCATCCACCGGATCTTTTACCGCCCCTGCTGCTCCTCCATTGAGCCAGGTTTTTATTGATCTTGTGCCGAGCAATCCGGTTGCCGCTTATGCCGAAGGCAATATGCTGCAGATTATCTTTTTTACCATTCTGTTTGCCGTCTGTATTCTGATGGTCGGGGATAAAGGCAAACCCATTATCGATATGTCCGAACGTTTAAATATGGTGATGATGGAAGTGGTCAATGTGGTGATGCATGTGGCTCCCATCGGCGTATTTGCCTTGATGGCTAAAACCTTTTCCTTACAGGGTATGAGCATGATTCTGCCGATGCTCGGTTATTTTACAGTTCTGGTTGGAGCCCTGATCCTGCATGGCACAGGAACGCTGATGATTCTGCTTAAAGTTCTTGGGCGGGTCAGTCCACTGCAGTTTCTGCGTAAAATGCGTTCTGCCCAGATATTTGCATTCAGTACCTCCAGCTCGAATGCCACCATTCCGATCACCCTGCAATGCGTTGAGAAACGTATCGGGGTCGATAATTCCACCGCCTCTTTTGTCGTGCCCTTTGGCGCCACCATCAATATGGACGGCACTGCTATCATGCAGGGTGTAGCAACCGTATTCATTGCCAATGTTTACGGCATTGATTTGGGTCTAACCGGTTACCTTACTGTTATTGCCATGTCCGTTCTGGCATCGATCGGTACAGCAGGTGTGCCCGGTGTAGGGTTGATTATGCTGGCCATGGTATTTAATCAGGTAGGGCTGCCTGTTGAGGGAATCGCCCTGATTATCGGTGTGGATCGCCTGCTCGACATGATCAGAACCGCAGTGAATATCACAGGTGACGCAGCGATTACTACCATCGTCGCCCGCAGTGAAAACAGCATTGATATGGCAATATTTAATGATCCGGATGCCGGTCATGCGAAAGATGTGACACTGCCGGGTTTTCAATCCGATACCAGCAAAGTGGCATCGTAGTAGTAAAATATTCAGTGTGTAATAAAAATACTCGCTGCTCTGTTGTTGATCAGGCTTTCGGTTTTCCTTGAGTTTCGCTCGTAGTGTTTGTCGCAGGAAAGCTTATAGCCGTTGATAAATCAGCTGATGTGCAGCCGTGAGCAGTGGTAATAATAAATATTTGCATGCCAGTGACGCTGTCGCTATTGTTCGCCGCCCTAATGAAAAGGAAAGTAAATAAGAGGTAAGAACGCTCATGTCTTTGGCGCTGGAAGAAAAAAACACAATTATCGAGAAATTTCGTCGCAATGAAGGCGATACAGGTTCACCTGAAGTACAGGTCGCTCTGCTGACTGCACGTATCAATCAGCTTTCTCAGGATCATTTCAAAACAAATCATAAAGATCATCACTCCCGTCGTGGATTGCTGAAGATGGTTGGCCAGCGTCGTAGCTTGCTGGGTTACCTTAAAGGCAAAGACTTCGGTCGTTACCGCACCCTCATCGAAAGTTTGGGACTGCGTAAGTAAAACAGTTTTCGGCGGCCCCTTGCGGGCCGCCTTTTTTCTTTTTATCGGTTCTATCCACGCCAAAGGCAAGCGCGTTATAAAAGGAATGCATAGATGTTTGAAGTAAAGACTACCAAGGCCGAAGTAGCTGGCCGTACAATCTCATTTGAAACAGGGCGCGTAGCCCGTCAGGCCGGTGGTTCGGTCCTCGCTCAGGTTGGTGACGTGGTTGTTCACGTTGCTGCAACAGCGGCCAAGCAGCCACTGCAGGGCGTAGATTTCATGCCGCTGACTGTCCATTATCAGGAAAAAACATACGCAGCAGGCCGTTTTCTTGGCGGCTTTTTCAAGCGTGAAGGTCGTCCTTCCGAAAAGGAAACCCTGACCTCTCGTCTGATTGACCGTCCGATTCGTCCACTGTTCCCTAAAGGTTATTTCCACGAAACACAGGTGATTGCGACTGTTATCTCTGCTGATGAGGGTACCAATCCGGATATCGTTGCCATTAACGGTGTTTCTGCAGCACTGGCTATTTCTGATGTGCCTTTTGCCGAGCCGATTGCGGCTTCCCGCGTTGGTCTGATTGATGGTGAATTTGTACTGAACCCATCTTATGAGCAGGTCGCTGAATCACAGCTTGATCTGATCGTTGCAGGTACACGTGATGCGGTGCTGATGATTGAATCAGAAGCCAAAGAGCTTTCTGAAGAGCAGATGATTGATGCGATTATCTTCGGTCAGGAAGGTTATCAGCCGGTTCTGGATGCAATTGAAGAGCTCGTGAAAGTTGCCGGTAAAGAGAAGCTGGTTGTAGAACTGGCCGGTAACGACAGTGTGAAAGATGCCGTAAAAGCAGCTTTTGAAGCTGAAGTTCGTGATGCTTACGCGACTGTTGATAAGTCTGCTCGCGCAGCCAAGATCGAAGCTTTCCGTGCTGCGGCACAGGAAAAACTGGCAGGCAGTGAAGAAAATCCGGGTGAGTTCACCTCCAATGATGTTTCATCCGCGATGAAAGGTCTGGAAAAAGATGTGGTTCGTCGCTCTATTATTGATGGCAACCCGCGTATTGATGGACGCTCAACTGATCAGGTACGTGCCATTGATTGCCAGATCGGTGTTCTGCCTCGTACACATGGTTCTGCCCTGTTCACGCGTGGTGAAACTCAGGCGCTGGTAACCATTACCCTGGGTACTGAATCTGATATGCAGATGACTGAATCTCTGGAAGGCGTAGCCAAACAGCGTTTCATGCTGCACTACAACTTCCCGCCATACTCTGTCGGTGAAGCGCGTCGTTTCGGCCCTCCGGGTCGTCGTGAGATCGGCCATGGCCGTCTGGCCCGTCGCGGTGTTGAAGCTGTTCTGCCTGCAATGGATGATTTCGGTTATGCGATCCGTTCCGTATCAGAAATTACTGAATCGAATGGTTCTTCATCTATGGCTTCAGTTTGTGGTACTTCGCTGGCGCTGATGGATGCCGGTGTTCCGACCAAGGCAGCCGTTGCCGGCGTGGCCATGGGTCTGATTCTGGAATCAGACGGTTATGCAGTTCTGACTGACATCCTCGGTGATGAAGATCATCTGGGCGATATGGATTTCAAAGTGGCCGGTACCCGTGATGGCGTTACCACGCTGCAACTGGATATTAAAATCGGTGGTCTGACGCGTGAAATCATGCGTGAAGCACTGGGCCAGGCACATGCTGGTCGTATGCATATCCTGGATGAAATGGCCAAATGTATTGATACGGCACGTGAATCCATTGCTGACCATGCCCCTCGCATGATCACCATGAAGATCAAGGCGGACAAGATTCGCGAAGTGATCGGAGCTGGTGGTAAAGTGATTCGTGGTATCGTTGAAGCAACAGGTGCCAAGGTTGATCTTGAAGATGATGGTACAGTGAAGATCTTCGCGGTAACTGGTGAAGCTGGTGAAGCGGCTAAGAAGATGATTGAAGATATCGTGGCTGAAGTTGAAGTTGGCGCGGTCTACACAGGTAAAGTTGTGAAGCTGATGGACTTCGGCGCATTCGTGCGCGTTGTTGGTGGTACTGATGGTCTGGTACACATCTCTCAGATTGCCAACCACCGTGTAGAGAAAGTGTCTGATGAGCTAAAAGAAGGTCAGGAAGTTCGCGTAAAAGTTCTGGAAGTGGATCGTAACGGAAAAATCCGTCTTTCCATGAAAGAGCTGCTGACTGAAGACTAAAACAGAGGCGGGTGAAAGCTCTGTCTTTTGAAAATGATGAGATAAGAGGCGGGCTTGCCCGCCTCTTGTCGTTTGCGGGTTGGAATGCTTAATACCTTTTATGAGGAAAGTCAGATCTACGATGGTCCGCTGGTGCTGACACATGCTATGCCTCAGGCGCAGAGTGTGGCGATTGGCGTATTCATCGATATCGGTGCGCGGGATGAAACGGAAGCTGAGGCCGGTATAACCCATGCTCTGGAACACATGTTGTTCAAAGGAACGGCTAAAATGGATGTGCATCAGCTGGCTGAAAGGCTGGATGAACTGGGTGGCAATGCCAATGCATTCACCTCGCGGGAACGCACCTGCTTTCACCTGCATGTGTTACATGAGCACTGGCGCGATGCGCTGGAGATCCTTACCGGTATGGTGAACGAGGCAGCACTTCCCGATGCAGAATGGCAACGCGAACGTGAGGTGATCTATGCAGAGATGGCCATGGTGGACGATATTCCTGAAGAGTGGATTACCGATCAGCATGTGTCAGCCCTATTTCCTGACCACGCTATCGGTAAACCGGTTCTGGGTAACCATGACTCCCTGGCAGCCATCAGCAGCGAGCAATTGAGTGACTATTTGCAGCGCTGGTATAACCCGCCGGGTTTAATGATTGTAGCAGCAGGCCGTATTGAACATGCTGAACTGGTGGATGCTCTGGCTGGTATGCCGTGGGCTGCAGGCAACAACAGAGTTCAGCGTGCTGTGCCGGGCAGTATTAAAACAGGCATTCAGGCCTTGCCGCGGGAGATGGAACAGGCACAAATGGTGGCTTCTGCCCCCGGCATCCATGTTTCGTCGACCGAACGGCCTGTCTCATGGCTGGCCAATCAGATGTTGGGCGGCGGCATGAGCTCCCGGTTATTCAGGGAAGTACGCGAAAAACGGGGGCTTTCTTATAGCGTGGGGTCACATATGAACTCACTATCTGACACAGGCATCTGGAGCATCACATGTGGTGCTGAGACCAGCCGTGCGGCTGAATGTGTGGATGTCATTGCTGATATTCTGGCTGGTTTTGCAGATGGGATTGGTGAAGATGAGCTATTGCGAGCCAAGCGTCAGTTGGAAGTACAGTTTCGTATGGGGTTGGATTCGGTTGAGGGTCAGATGTTGTATCTCGGGGCAAGACTAGACGAAGAAAGGCTTGTTTCTCCGGTGGATTGGGTGAAGCAGATTCATGCTACTGATATCGATGCAGTCAGAAGCTGGGCCGCTGACAGGCTTTCACAGGGTTTACTGTGGAGTATCGGCGCACCTGAGCAGGCACTGCCAGAAATTTGTGATAGAATTCGCGCATGAACAGAATGCGCGAAGACATCCACACTGCTTTTGATCGTGACCCTGCAACCCGTTCGGTTTGGGAGGCTTTGACCTGCTATCCGGGTCTGCATGCGATCTGGATGCACAGGCTTGCCCATTGGTTATGGAATGCAAAGTTACTTTGGCTGGGGCGTTTTGTTTCACATCTGGCTCGCTGGTTGACCGGTATTGAAATTCACCCCGGTGCAACTATTGGACGTCGTTTTTTTATTGATCACGGCATGGGCATTGTGATCGGTGAAACCACGGAGATTGGTGATGATGTTACTCTGTATCACGGTGTGACACTTGGCGGTACGACCTGGGAGAAGGTGAAACGCCATCCCACGCTGGAGAATGGTGTGATTGTCGGTGCAGGTGCCAAGGTCCTCGGAGCGATTACTATTGGAGAACAATCCCGTATCGGTGCCAATTCTGTCGTTTTTCGTGATGTGCCAAAGCACTCGACCGTGGTTGGTATTCCCGGCACTGTGGTGGGGTCAACCGAATCACTGATCGAGGATGGTAAAATCAATCTCGATCACCATCTGCTGGCAAACCCTGTTTCAGAAGCCCTCGGCCATGTGTTGAAAATGATTGATGATGTTAATGCCCGCATTGACACCTTCCACCCTGATGCCAAGGGCAGCAAGGGCAAGCTATCTGAGGATCTTGAAAAGGATATGCTCAGTGAGCAGGAGAAGCTTGAACGCTTTCTGGGTGGCGGGATTTAATTCTTTCTTGATATTTATACTTGACTAAAATGGTCGACTTTATAATATCCGACTCTTCTACAGGGGTATTTCCCCTAGGAGGTCATGATGCGATTAACCAGTAAAGGACGTTATGCCGTTTCTGCGATGGTAGACTTAAACAAGCAGCAGACAGAAGGGCCGGTTACACTGGCTGCAATTTCTGAACGCCAATTTATTTCACTTTCCTATCTTGAACAGTTGTTCCGCCGCCTGCGTGAAGCAGAGCTGGTCAAATCTGTGCGAGGCCCCGGTGGTGGATACCTGCTGGCAAAAGAAGCCGAAGATATTTCAGTTGCAGATATTATCCGTGCGGTGAATGAGCCTGTTCGCACCACCATGTGTGAAAATGGCGTGCGCGGCTGCCATCGTGGCAATCGTTGTGACACGCATCAGCTGTGGGAATCACTGGGTCATCATATCTACCGGTTCCTTGATGCAGTCAGTCTGGAAAGAGTTTGTAATAGTAATGTTGATCTTGATCAGGTTGTGCTCGGTGACGTGGAAAATTATCTGAACCAGCCACAGCCTGTCGAAGCGAAGGTGGATATTGCAACGATATCTTGACTTTAATGCTACATGTCCACCGCTGCGAGTCGCTTTAGAAGCCGCCAATAAGGCGGCGAGCGAAGCGCCGGGAAACCCTTCCAGTCTTCACTGGGCCGGGCGCGCAGCGCGCAGGTTTGTTGATGATGCACGTGATAAAATTGCGGCATACATTGGCACGGAGCCGGGAAGTGTAGTGTTCACTTCAGGCGGCACAGAATCCAATAATATAGCTATTCACAGCGTGTTGTCCGTTTCCAGGCCGGGTTCGATCATCACTTCTGCAATAGAACATCCGGCTGTACTTAAACCGCTGGAACGTTTTTCAACGGCCAGTGCGAAAGAGCAGGGTTGGTCTGTAACTCAGCTGCGACCTGACACCAGTGGTGTGATTGATGCTGACAAGATGATTGCTGCAATTAGTGCGGATACGCGGCTGGTCTGCTTGATGCTGGCCAATAATGAGAGCGGAGCTGTGCAGCCAGTGCAGCAGGTGGCTGATTATTGCCGTGAGCATGGCATTCCAATGCTTGTTGATGCAGTACAGGCACTGGGAAAGGGGCGTCTGGACTTTAAAGCTCTGGGCATTGATTTCATGAGTCTGTCCGGACATAAAATTGGTGGTCCGAAAGGTGTCGGGGTACTGCTTGTGCGCCGCGGTGTGAAGCTACTTGAACTCAGTCCCGGCGGTGGTCAGGAGCGAGGACGCCGTTCAGGCACAGAAAATGTGCCCGGTATTGCCGGTTTTGCAGCAGCACTCGGTGAGATTGATTTCAATGCCTTCGCGCCGATGCGTGACCTGTTTGAGGCGCAGATGGCTGAACGTTTGCCTTCAGCTTCTATTATTGGCCGAGACGCAGAGCGCACGCCCAACACCAGCCTGGTGATATTGCCGGGCATGGATGGGGAAACACTCCTGATGCAGCTGGATCTGGCAGGTTTTGCCGTAGCTTCGGGCTCTGCCTGTTCATCAGGTAAACGCGATCCTTCGCATGTATTGATGGCGATGGGCATGAGCGAGCAGATGGCGCGCAGCTCCATCCGGGTCAGCTTTGGACCGGGTAACAGTGAAGAAGATGCAATGGCTTTGGTGGATGCGCTGGTGACAGTGTATCAGAGACTCAGAAAGATGGCGGGAATGGCAGCATGATTGATATAGAATTAACACCAGCGGCGGTAAATCGGGTGAAAGCAATTCTTGTGGCTGAAGATAAACTGGCGCTGAGGCTGGCTGTAAAAACAGCAGGTTGCTCCGGCCTGGAATATGTCATGGAAACTGTCGAAGAGGGATCTGCCGATGATCTGGTAAAGTCATTTGACGGTTTTGAACTGTATGTGGATGCAGACTCTTACAATACTGCTCTGCGCGGCTTGCAACTGGATTTTCAGCAGGATGCCCTGTCATCAGCATTTGTGTACAACAATCCGAATGAAAAAGGCACCTGCGGCTGTGGTATATCCTTTTCTGTGTGACCGTTGCAATTAAGGCCCGACCCTTTGGCCTGACCTTATTCGCTCACATTATTTCTCAGTTTTAATAATGGTTCCTGGCTTAAGGTTCTTAACACGGTATTTTCCTTCGATGTTCTGAACCTGGAATAGGCTGTTTCTGGCCATAATCAGCCCCATTTCCGGGTTTTGTTGTAGGAAAACAAGCTCCCCATCAGCTGGGTTGATTTGAATTTCTGCCCAGTTTTCTGCTTTAGATTTGATCGTATGCGGCCCAGGTGAGACTGTGAAATAGATGTACTGACTTCCTCGTGTATAGCCCATTTCAGAGGACGCTTCTTCGTCATCAAGAAATACATTAAATCGAATCAATGTTCCTAAAGATGAAGGACGAACAACATAAACAATAGCTTTTCCCTGTTCTGCAGGTTTCGGAAGATTATAGTCTTTTAGTTGTTCTTTCATTTCAGCATGTGTTGGCAGTTTGCTGGCACAGCCCTGCAAAAAGAACCCGGATAATAATAACATTGATATAGCTACAGTGCGTGTTTGTGTTCTCATTTATTCCCCATGTTTGCTTACGTTGTTTATAATTTGCAAATAGTAATTATCGGCAGGTGGTTTGTATGTCCCCCAAACAGGGGACAAAAAAGGCTGTATGGATAATGTAGCCGTGAACTTGCCGCAGAGCTCACAGGTTGTGATTGGCATGCTTCTGAATTAACTTTCGCGTCATTGGTTACGTGCGAATAAGCAGTGTGTGAAGGCTCTAGCCTGGCTGCATCAATCAGAAAAAATTCGATTGTTTTCTTGCTACAGAACATCAGGAGAAATTGATATGAACATACATGTGCTGCTAGCTGGCATAGGGGTGATCTGCATGGTGACGCTCCCGGCAGAGGCCACGGTGATTACTACCGCAGGTTCTACAACAGTGTTACCCGCCGTAAAAGCATGTGCCAAAAGCTATCAGGCAAAACATGCAGGTATCCATGTGATCTCTGCCGGAGGTGGATCCAGTAAAGGTGTCAGCACAGTCGGTCGCGGCAAGGTGGACGTTGGAGCTGCATCGCGTGCGGTGAAGGGTAAGGAAAAATCAACCTATCCGGAGCTTAAACAGTATCAGTTGGGTACCGACGGTGTTGTGATGGTTGTGCATGCGGACAACGATTTGTCTAATCTGACTGCCGATCAGGTGAGTAAACTGTATAACGGTGAGTTCGCTAGCTGGGCAGCGCTTGGCGGAGCTGAAAGCAATGTGAATCTGGTTACCCTGGGCAAGGAGCACGGTACGTATGAACTGTTCAGCAAGTATTTTAAACTGCGCGGCGAAGAGTCTGAGGGCAATATCGTATTCGGCAAGGGTCATGCATGGATCGCATTCTCCCAGGATGTAGCTCTGGATCGGGTGGCACATGACAAAAGCGGTATTGCATTCGCTTCAATCGGTGTGGCCAGTGCATTCGCGGAAAAGAGTGGTCGGGTGAAGTTGCTTTCTATTGATGGTATTGCGGCAACGGAAGCTAATGTAAGCAATGGTAGTTACAAACTGGTGCGGCCACTACTGATGTTGACCAACGGTGATGCCAAAGGTGAAGTGAGAAATTTCATGGATTATCTGCTCGGTCAGGAGTGTCAAGCCACAGTGAAGGCATTGGGCTATATTCCTGTGCGATAACAAACCTGTGTCATCCTTTGTGGACAGCGTTATGGATATGTGGAACTGATGGTGTCGTTGAATGGCACTTTCGTGAGTAATGTTGCAGGGCGGCTTGCAAAAAATAAATATGAGCAGAGAGATGTATGCGTTTGAAAAATATTCTTGTTTTATTGATGTTATATCTTGCTCCGGCTGTAGTGCATGCCGGTGCAGCCGTCGAAGGTAAGAGTTTTAATTTTATTATCTTTTTGAATGAGGATAAGTCCTATCAGTTTGATCCGATCATGTTTGGCGATTTTCCCGGTTTTATATCGCAGATGAAGACATCAAAGCTGCTGCTGCTGTCACACAATCCCGGTGTAATTGGCGGAGATGTGATTAACCTGCAACAGGACATGCTGAGAAGCACTGGCGGTGATCGCTTCAGCGATGCAGGGATCAACTGTCAGCTCTCGCTGGCCAGCGAAGCGGAAAGCTATCATCTTGCAGGAAACTGCCAGATCATTGATAAATTTCATGGTAAACAGCTTACGCTGCGGGCAAAAGTGACCGATACTGAGTTGCCGGACATCACCGAGGGAAGGCCGGTTTGGATCGAAGTGTATGAGGATGCAAGAACAGGAATCGCCTTTTATGCCAACATTGGCAATCGCTGATTACTTGTTAAAAAATGGCTGGCGTTTACTCTTTAGGAAAAAGGTGAGGAGTGTCTGATGTCCAATGTACTGTTATCCATTTCCGGCCATGATCGTGCCGGTATTGTCCGTGATGTTGCTGATGCGCTGCAACATCTGAATGCTAATATTGAGGATTCATCCATGACCGCACTGCGCGGTCGTTTCGCGATGATGCTGATTGTTCGTCTTTCTGAAGATCGAAGTATGGGAGAGCTGAAGGCGGCTCTGGCGGAGCTGGAGCAGCGTACACGTCTGACCGTACAATCGCAGGTGATCAGCGATGAAGAGATGGCCGCTGAGCCGATGGAACCTGATTATGTCATTACCGTTCATGGCGCTGACAAAGTGGGCATTGTTCATGCCGTGACTGAGGCGCTGGCTGATCTGGGCGTATCCATTGTCGATCTCTCAACGCAGTCGCGTTCATCTGATGACGGTGATGTTTATATGATGGCGCTGGAAGTTGCTTCAAATGGCCACGGGGCTGCAATCAAGCCTGCACTGAACAGTGTCGCGAATGATATCGGTGTTGATATAGATCTGCATGAGATGGATGACGCCGTTCTGTAATTACTGAATCACATCCTTATGCCTGTACGCAAGATTCTAAAACAGCCTGATGTACGCCTGCGTCAAATGGCAGACGCTGTAACGCTGTTTGATGAGAAGCTGGAAGAGCTGTTCGAAGAACTTGAGGAAACCATGCGCGCTGGTCCCGGCGGTGTCGGTATTGCTGCTCCCCAGATAGGTGAAAGCCTGCGTATGATCGTTGTAGATTGTCGGGCAAGCTTGAGGCCGTGCAAAAATCATGGGCTGCTTCTCATGGCCAATCCGTTGGTCGAGGAGATGGATGGTGAATCGCTCGGACGTGAGGGCTGTCTGTCAGTACCCGATTGGGTTGGTATGGTGCCTCGCGCTAAAACCATTCTTGTCAGTTATGATGATTTGCATGGTCAGCGACAGCAGATTGAGTCCATTGGTTTTGAAGCGCGCGTGATTCAGCACGAGGTAGATCATCTAGAGGGTGTCTTGTTTACGGACAGGGTGATCTCCACCAAAACACTGGTCAGGCGGCTGTAGATGCCGGAGTTGCCTGAAGTTGAAACGGTTCGTTCAGGGCTGGAGCCCGTATTGGTTGGCAGAACGATTAATGATGCCATCTGTTATCGCCAGTCGTTGCGCTATCCGCTGCCTGATTTTTCGAAGCTCACAGGCAGTAAAATCACATCTTTAAACAGAAGATCGAAATATCTTCTATTTGCTCTTGATGATGGACAGACGCTGGTCTGGCATCTGGGTATGACTGGTCAGTTCCATGTCTTACCCGGAGAGGATGCCAGGGCCAAACATGAGCATGTCCGTATTGATCTGCATGACGGACAGAGTTTGAGATATCGCGATGCTCGCCGATTCGGTTATGCAGGCCTGCTTGCATCAGATACTCTGATGTCACATGCATGGTTTGCAGGACTCGGACCCGAGCCATTGGGCGATGAGTTTCATAGCGATTATCTGGTGGGACTCTGCAAGGCAAGAAAGGCACCGATTAAAACCATTATCATGGATGCGACGAACGTGGTTGGCGTTGGCAATATCTACGCTGCCGAATCCCTGTTTCGGGCCGGAATTCATCCCGCTAGGGCGGCTGGAAGAATATCGAAGCAACGTTTGGCTATGCTGGTCGAAGTCATCAGGCAGGTGCTGCGGGAAGCGATAGAGGCCGGTGGCAGTACGATCAGTGATTTTGTTAAGGCAGATGGTAAGCCTGGATATTTTGCGCACAGCTTTCAGGTCTATGGCCGGGCTGACAAGAGCTGTTTGCGTTGTGGTAAAGTCATTAAGCGCATGACTCAGGCTGGTCGTAGTAGTTTTTACTGCCCCCACTGCCAGCGCTGATGTTATAGTTTCACCGCAAAGACATTAATGCAAAAGAGATCGTGTGGCCCTGAGTCACCTCAAAGTACTGCTCTTTCTTGCGTAAGCGTGTCATTCCTGCGCAGAGAATCATGCTGCTGCTATAGCCATTCGCTCATGCCTTGGATGACTGAGTATCAATAACTACAAATGAATAATACCCTGCGTTCTTTGCATCTTCTGTGGTGAACTGCCTGTCCTGTTTAGATTCTCCGGATTCTAATCCCGTGAAAAAGAACAGTGATACGGTTAACATGCGCCGACTTTTCATGGGCACTTATTTACAGGTGCCGGAGGTATAAGTGAAACAGGCATTGGAACAGGCATTGCAGGCGGCTCTGGAAGAGTTATTGAATGATCACCCGGAAGCTGAAGCACCAGCGGTGCATCTGACGCGTCCTAAAATGAAAGAACATGGTGATTATGCTGCCAATGTGGCTATGCCACTTGCGCGTGTACTGAAAAAGAGCCCGCAGCAGATCGCAGCCAGCATCCTTGACGTAGTGCAGTGGCCGGATGCTGTGGAAGGTGCAGACATTGCAGGTCCGGGTTTCATCAATATTCGTCTGCGTCAGGCCAGTGAAGCAGAAGCATTGAAAGCAATCGTGCTTGCCGGTGAAAGTTACGGCAAGAAAGCTGTAAGCAGTGATGCTGAAAAGGTGAACCTTGAATTTGTTTCGGCCAACCCTACCGGTCCTATGCATGTCGGACATGGTCGTGGTGCGGTTGTTGGTGATGCGCTGGCCAGTGTGCTCAAAGCCGTGGGTAAAAATGTGCAGCGCGAATATTATATTAACGATGCCGGGGTACAGATCGGTGTATTGGCCAACAGTGTCTGGCTGCGTATGCAGGAGCTGCAGGGTGAGACCATCGAGTTTCCTGAAGCTGCATATCCGGGTGAATATATCGTTCAGATTGCCCGTGAACAGCTTGCAAAGCATGACTATCAGGCCCTTCTGTCGATGAATGAAGAAGAACGTTTCAATGTTATCGGAGCTGAGGCTATCGCTGCCAATATGGCAATGATCCGCGATGATCTGGCAGCAATCGGTATCAATTTCGACCTCTATTTTTCTGAGCAGAGTCTGCATAATAGCGGCAGTGTTACCGAGCTGATCAAGAGGCTTGAGTCCGAAGGGGTTGTGTATTCGGGCACATTACCTCCGCCAAAGGGCAAGGAAGTTGAAAATTATACGCCGGTTGAACAGTTGCTGTTCCGCACCACGGACTTTGGTGATGATGTAGATCGTCCCCTGGCCAAGCAGGATGGTACACCGACCTATTTTGCTGCTGATATCGCGTATCATTATGACAAGTATCAGCGTGGTTTTGATCGCATGATTGATGTCTGGGGTGCAGACCATGGCGGTTATGTGTCGCGTGTTCAGGCAGCCATGAAGGCTTTGACTGAGCGTGAAAAACAGCCGGATGTGTTGTTGGTTCAGATGGTGAATCTGACGCGTGACGGTAAACCTGTGAAAATGTCCAAGCGTGCAGGCACTTTTGTAACCCTGCGTGAAGTGGTTGATGAAGTGGGTTCTGATGCCGTACGTTTCAATTTCATGACGCGCAGGGTTGAGTCACAGCTTGATTTTGATCTGGAAGCAGCCAAACAGAAGAATGACGAAAATCCGGTCTATTACGTGCAGTATGCGTATGCACGTATCGGTGCGATATTGCGCAAGGCTGAAGATGAAGGTCATGTGATGGGTGAACTGGACGATGTGGATGTTTCCGTGCTGACGTCGCATGAAGAACAGCGACTGGTTGCGCATCTGCTGGCTTATCCGGAAGCGCTGCAAAAGGCTGCGGATAGACTGGAAGCTTACCGCGTGGCGACATTTGCCATGCGTCTGGCTGCTGATTTCCACAGTTTTTATCACAAGAATCGGGTTGTTACCGATGATGTCGTGTTAACCCGGGCTCGTATGCTGCTGATCAAGGCAGTTGCTCAGGTGATCAGTAATGCATTGACCGTGCTGGGTGTATCTACACCTGAGCGCATGTGAATAAACAAACGGTATCGAGGTAAATAGCTAGATGGCCAAGCGTGACTACGCCAAGGTACAGGCTCCAAGTAAATCTGATTCAACGGCTAATGCATCGATATTACCTGCATTTGCCATTGTGATGGTCGCAGCGGTTTGTTTTGCCGCTGGTTACTGGCTGGGTGGTGAAAAGGCAGCCAATGTCAGTAGTGTGGATCAATCTGAAATGAATCGTGTGCAGGCAGAGCTGGATTCGGAACTGGCGAATTCCAAACTGTTGCAGGTGAAGGTTGACGAGTTACAGGATCAAATTGAGCTGTTGCAGAATCAAGCCAGGCAGGGTGCACACACCAAAGTCGGTGAATTGAAGTTTTATCAGGAATTGCCGAAACAGTCGATAACACCGGCACCTGTAGCTGAAACCAGTCCGGCAGAAGCGCGTAGCATGGATGGTAATAATAATCCCGTTCTGCCTGATACAGAGCCGTTGGTGGAAGATCCGGCTATCGGGCATGTTGATTTGGGGCAGGATGCACATAAAGTCCAGATCGCATCATTCAAGACAAAGTCCGAAGCAGTCATCATGCAGAAAAAACTGATGAAAGCCGGGGTCACATCTTTTGTGCGCAAAGTGAAGCTGGATGACCGGGGTGTATGGTTCAGAGTATATGCAGGACCGTATGCTGATAAGGAGAGTGCCCGCAAGGCCGTGAAAGACATTCAGAAAAAAGCAGATATCAGAGGCCTTATTGTTCGTGGAAACTGACAGAGCAGAAGTCAGAGGGCGGTGGTTAAGACAGCAGCTGTCTGACAATTACCTTGTAGCACCGCTGGCCGGAGATGCATCGTTTCGCCGTTATTTCCGCGTAAAACATGCAGAAAAAGATTATGTGCTGATGGATGCACCGCCTCCGCATGAAGATGTAAGCCTGTTTCTGGCTGTACGTGACTGGTTTGAGCGTGCAGGTCTGCGCGTTTCAGCATTATACGGCAAGGATATCGAGCAGGGTTTTCTGTTATTGGAAGATTTCGGTGATATGACCTGGTCCTCATACTATGCAGCTGGCAAAGCGCCGGGGCCTTTATTTGATGATGCGCTCAGGCAGTTGCAGCTTCTGCAGGCCTCTCAACCTGGATTGGTACTGCCCCAATTTGATGTGGCGAGAATGCAACGTGAATGCGATCTCTATCTCGACTGGTATCTGCCGCATGTGGCCGGAGTCGTGCCTACAGATGTGCAGCGCCTTGCATTTCATCAATCACTGAGAGATACATTGTCTGCGATTGCATCTTTGCCGCAGGTGCCGGTGCATCTGGATTACCATAGTCGTAATCTGATGTTGCCGGGCGGTAAGCTTCCTTTGGGGCAGATTGATTATCAGGATGCTGTGCGTGGACCTGTTACCTATGATCTGGCCTCGCTGTTATATGACTGTTATCAGGATTACCCGGAAACAGAGCGTTTTGCATGCAGTGCCCATTTTTTTGAATCACTGCCGGCTGTTCACTCGGGGGCCTTTTCAGATGTGGACGAATGGCATCGTCTGCTGCGCTTGACGGCACTGCAGCGGCATATCAAAGCCATCGGTATTTTCGGGCGTCTGGCCCATCGCGATGGCAAGTCTCAGTTTCTCGATGAAATTCCGCTGACACGCAAGCATCTGCATGAAGAGATGCAGGTTCTGGGTATGAAAGAGTCGGCATTTCCTCTGCTGTATATCGAGCCTGTGAACCGTTGATAGCCCTCTGCGCTTGAATCTATAGCGGCTTTGCGTAGTGTCGCGCCCCTTAAAATAAGGAGTTACGCATGCAGATTGCCAATAATAAAGTTGTTTCATTTGATTATACCCTGACCAATGATGCCGGAGATACGATCGATTCATCACAGGGTGGTGAGCCGCTGGTATATCTGCACGGAGCCCAGAATATTATTCCGGGTCTGGAGAGTGCGCTTGAAGGCAAAGTTGCTGGCGATGCATTGCAGGTGGCAATTGAACCGGCTGATGGTTATGGCGAATACAATGCGGAACTGACCCAGGTTGTGCCGGGTAGCATGTTCCAGGGCGTTGATAAGATTGAAGTGGGAATGCAGTTTCAGGCTGAGACGGCCGAAGGCATTCAAGTTGTGCGTATTGCCAAGGTTGACGGTGACGATGTCACGATTGATGGCAATCACCCGCTTGCCGGTGAACGTCTGAACTTTGATGTCAGCATCAAAGAAGTGCGTGACGCGAGCGAAGATGAACTTGAACATGGTCATGTGCATGGTGAAGGCTGCAGCCACTAAGCCGCATAATGTGATTTGAAGCGCCTTGCACTACAGTGCGAGGCGTTTTTTTTGCTACCCTGATATTTTCGTATGGTCATTGCCTTGTATCTCTGGCGTGCCGGAGACTTCAGTTCTTTGCCCTTGTGTTATAGGTTCGCTGGTAGAAGTGGGGGGAGATGGAAGTTCTCAAGATGAATCATCGGTATTTATGTCTGTAGGCGTCGAAAACAAAATTCTTATCGTCGATGATGATGAAATTATACGCATCTATTTGCAGCATGCTCTGGAAGAACACGGTTATGCTGTCACGCCGGCTGCCGATTTTGGTGCTGTGAAAGATGCAATGCATCATGATCAATACGCGCTGGTGTTGATGGATCTGGTATTTGTCGACTGCAGCTATGACGGTTTTGATATTCTTGATTATGTTCGCTCTTTAAGCGAGACATGCGGCATCATAATCATGACCAGTTACCCTGATACTGATTCGGCGGTGCAGGCCATACGCATCAAAGCATCCGATTACCTGACCAAACCGGTGAAACAGAATGAGTTGATTGCCACTGTAGAGAAAGTGCTCAGTGAAACCTCTCTGCCAGCTGATAAAACCGACACGCTGGCAAATCCCGGTGATTACGGCCTTTCCAGCCGGGAGATGGAAGTGCTGAAGATGTTATATAAAGGTTACAGCTACGTTGAGATGTCCGCTGCATTGGGCTGCGGCACCTCTACGGCCAAAACTTATGGTAAACGTGTATATAAAAAGCTCGGTGTAAAATCACGGTCCGAAGCAGTTTATGAAGCACTGCAGTTAAAACTGATCAAGCGCTAAACGCTTTCAAACCTGTTGGTATCTTGCGCCGCGCAGCAAACCGGCCAGATCAATAATATCTTTATCCTTGTGTAAACCTTGCGGCGTATCGGGCAAACCACATGTTCCTGTTTCTACAATAATGTATCCGCGAGGCTGCAGGTATGGCATGCCCTGATTAAGGATAATTGACAAAAAGGAGAGCCCGTCTTTCGCATCAGTCAAAGCATGCTGTGGCTCATGGCTCAATTCACTTTCCAGTCCATCCATCTCATGCAGTGCCACATATGGCGGGTTGGAGATGATGGCATCATAAGTAGCACTATCATCGGGTAGTGCTTGCAACATATCACCCTGGTAAAAGCTCACACGATCAGCGACCCCCAGTCGTTGTGCATTCTGTTTGGCGATTTGCAGGGAGGCCGGAGAAATATCTGTGGCGGTGATTTGAGCATGCGGGTATTCACAGGCAAGTGTGATGGCAATGCAGCCTGAGCCGGTGCCGATATCACAGAAGCTGAAAGGGGCCTGTTGATCGGGAAATACCTCGAGTACAGCTTCAATCAGATGTTCAGTTTCTGGTCGTGGAATCAGGACATCAGGGGTGACATGAAAGGAACGTGACCAGAACTCTTTTTCGCCGGTAATATATGCCAGAGGCTGACGTTGCTCCCGCCTTACCAGCATGACTTCAAAGGCTTGTGCAATAGCTTCGGGGATTGTGTCATTGGCGCGGATAATCAGCTCGGTGCGCCCAAGCTGCCAGGCGAACATTAGCAGCAGTTCAGCATCAAGCCTGGGTGCATCACAGCCTGCCTGCTTGAGCCTGCGTGTGGCTTGCAGCAGCAGCTCCCGTGTATTCATGCTACTCAGGAGGATTGGGCGGCGAGTAGTTCTGCCTGATGATGGGTGATAATCGCATCGATTAATTCACCCATTTCGCCACCGAGAATCTGATCCAGTTTGTACAGGGTCAGATTGATGCGATGGTCTGTTACGCGTCCCTGTGGATAGTTATAGGTTCTGATGCGTTCGGAGCGATCACCTGAACCCACCATGCCTTTACGGGCTTCGGCGCGCTCTGCATGGGCTTCAGACTGTTCTTTATCAAAGAGTCGTGCCTGCAGCACTTTCATGGCCTGCGCTTTGTTTTTATGCTGACTGGCTTGATCCTGACAGGTGACAACAATGCCACTTGGCGCATGCGTAATACGTACAGCAGATTCGGTTTTATTTACATGCTGGCCACCGGCACCCGAGGCGCGGTAAACATCAATGCGGATATCATCCGGGCGAATGGCAATGTCCACTTCTTCTGCCAGAGGCAGTACAGCCACTGTACAGGCCGAAGTGTGGATGCGCCCGCCTGATTCGGTTTCAGGCACGCGTTGTACGCGGTGTACACCGGACTCAAATTTGAACTTTGAGAATACGCCTGCGCCGGTAACCTGGGCGATAACCTCTTTATAGCCACCGATACCGGTATCATTGGCGGATAGAATTTCAACCTTAAAGCCCTGCAGTTCGCTATACCGGCAATACATGCGAAACAGGTTGGCAGCGAACAAAGCGGCTTCATCGCCACCGGTGCCGGCGCGAATTTCTAAAATAATATCGCGTGTATCGTTGGGATCTTTGGGCAGTAGTAATAAGGAGAGTTTTTCATCACTCTCAGCCATGGCAGCTTTGAGTTCTGGAATCTCACTTTCAGCCAACTCTTTCAATTCCGCATCACAGTCCGGGTCGGCTATCATCTCCTGATTGTCCTGCAGTTGCCGACTTAGTTGCAGATAGTGCTCAGCCTCTTTGGCAACAGGTTCAATCTCGGAGTATTCGCGGGATAATTGGGTGAAACGCTGGTTGTTGCTGGCGACATCGGGGTCGGAAAGTGAGATGGCGATCTCTTCACGTCGCCTGAGAATGTTATCCAGACGATTGTTCATTATTCCCCTTGTCGTTAGATACTACGGTAAGCTGCTTCGACGCCAGCTTATCAAGGTCAAACAGGCGCGTTGCAGCGCCCATTAGCAGATCGCCTTCAATATCATCAGGCAGGCTTTTAAGTGTTTGCAGAGATGGATGCATATAACGTTTCATCAAGGCTTTACTAAAGCGCTCAACAGCTTCGATCTGCTCGGCATTGAAATCCTTCATGTAACGCATGGCCTTTTCCAGCTCTTCGAGCCTGCGCTGTTCCATCTGTTGCTGGATATTGCGGATCAGTGGTACGGACTCTAGTGATTTCAGCCAGCCAAGGAATGACATGGCTTCTTCTTTGAGGATATCACGCGCCAGCTCTGCTTCTTCCTGCCGTTGTTCTACATTGCCTTGCACAACCTGTTGCAGGTCATCGATGTCATACAGGTATGCACCGTCAAGATTACCAATACGCGGATCGATATCGCGTGGTACTGCGATATCCACCAGAAACATCGGGTTGCCTTTGCGTTTCTTCATGGCCGCCTTCACCACATCGGGAAGTAGAACAAAGGTGCTGGCACCCGTACTGGATACCACAATATCGGCTGCATCCAGATATTCGGGAAGCTGCTCCATGGTTAGCGCATGCCCCTCAAACTCGAGTGCCAGGTTCTGGGCCCGTTTGAGGGTTCGGTTGGCTACGAGAATGTCAGTGCAACCATTGGCGCGGAAGTGGGTGGCGGCAAGTTCGGCCATTTCACCTGCGCCCATCAACAAGACTGTTTTTCCGGCAAGGTCACCAAAAATCTGTTTGGCCAGTTCAACTGCACAGGATGAAATATTTACAGCCTGTTTGCCAATTGCAGTTTCAGTTCTGGCTCGTTTGGCAGCAGCAAACGTAGATTGATAGAGTCTGTGCAACACATGCCCGGCAGTATTTGCAGTCAGAGCATGTTCATATGATGTTTTTACCTGCCCGAGAATCTGTGGCTCACCAAGCACCAGTGAATCAAGACCCGAGGCTACGGCAAACAGGTGCTGAATCGATCGGTCCGTCGTATAGGAGTAGAGATGGTCGCGCACTTTTTCCAGGTTCATATCGGACTTTTCGGCGAACCATTCATGTACAGCTGCAATGGCTGCATCCGGATCATGGGTGACGACAGTCATTTCCACACGGTTACAGGTGGATAACAGGGCCGCTTCACGTATAGCAGGATGTTGGATGCGAGCTTTAAGGATTTCAGTAATGTCCGCTTCAGCAACGGCGAGACGCTCGCGCAGTTCAACCGGCGCGGTCTTGTGATTCAATCCTATATGGCAGATTCTCATGCGCTAAACTCTAGCCTTTGCCAGGGATGGGGTACAGACACCATCCTCCAGCATTTCCAGCTCCAGAGGCTGGCTTAATTCTATGTCGGAAAACAGCAGCGCATCGGTTCTGCCTTTATTTCCGCATTGCAGTACCATATAACAGTCGGGCTCACGCCCGGTCGCTTTAATAAATTGCTGTTGCAATGAAGATGGGCGGGCGGGGGCAATTTTACCTTGCTCATTGCTCCTCAGATATACACCGAGTAAGGCTGCAGGATCTACGGACTGGGCAGTGCGGCTGTTCGAGCGGATCAGCTGTCCGGAACCGATAAGGAAGCCATGGCAGTTCTCCTGATCAAAGATCAGCGACTGATGAATCAGTTGCTGCATACAGTGGCGGTGGATAGATAGTTCTTGCGCGGGCAAGTAGGCAGATTGCATGGCGTAAGCATAAAAACTTTGAGAAATCAGTCAATTAAGTTAGTTTGCGCGGCGCTTTTTGTGCTGCGTGAACAGTTTGGAAAGTCAGATTCCGGATGGTTTCTGTTATATATTAATGGCTTGGAGGCCTTCTTTTTGCTGAAATTAAAGAAACCGTTGATGGTATCTGCATCCTCTTCAGGACAGATTTTCGGCATTGTTATCGGCCGTAAAGCATTGTTTGCTGGCTTGATGATGATGTCAGCAACCATGGGTTTTGGTGTTTGGGGCTTGTATGGTATCTACCAGGCCGATCAGATGTCAGTGGCGTTGCAGCAGACACAAAGAGCGCTGGATCATGCACAGATGCGAAAAGATGCCAAATTGGCTGAACTGCAGATGCAGATGTTGGCAGATGAGAAGAAACTGGCCGTATATGCCCGTGCACTGGGGCAGATGCAGGCGCGCATTTCCCGTCTCGACATGCTTGGTGCCAAGCTCGTGAATGTAGCCTCTCTTGATAAATCCGAGTTTGATTTTGGTCTTGAACCTGCTTTTGGTGGGCCGCGACAGAAACAGCTTACGCACAACACTGGCACAGATATTGAAGATCGTATGACAAGTCTGGATGAGCGTCTGAAACAGCTGGGCACGCAACTGACAGCAGTAGACTTCATTTTGGAAAGCAAACGTGATGCACAGGCTGCCAGACCACATGCTTGGCCGACTGAAGGTGGCTGGATCAGTTCACGTTTCGGTCCCCGCCTGGATCCGTTTAACGGAACACCATCACAGCATTACGGTGTTGATATTGCCAATCGTCATGGTGCGCCAATTATGGCCTCCAGCCGTGGCGTAGTGACCTTTGCCGGCAAGATGGAAGATTTCGGTTATGTTGTAGATGTTGAGCATGGCCACGGTTACAAAACACGTTATGCTCACATGGGAAGCATGGTCGTGAATATCGGTGATGTGGTTGAATCCAATCAACTGATTGGGCGTATTGGTTCTACCGGACACTCTACCGGCCCGCATCTGCACTATGAAGTACGTCGTTATGGCGAGTTGATTAACCCCCGTTCCTTCATGCCTCGCGGCTGATTTCTTTACAACCAGCTTGTTATGAGAGTTTTTCTGCCATATTTGGCAGTTCACATGGCTATTATTCTCACCCGGCTCGAAAAACCCGTTGTAACTCGAACCAATAATTGCGACCGATTCTTTCTCCCGCTTGGAAGAAGCTATTGAAAATCAAATGAGGCATATCTGTTCTATCTTGTTTTGTAACCTGATGCCTTTAGCTTTTTTCGATAAGGTAAATTAGCGATATTGTGAGTAGCGCGACTAGTAACGTCTGAATACCGCTTCGTAACCAGGAGGTTCCGGCAATGCGGCCAAGAAAAACTCCAAGCAAGAAGATCAGAAATAGTGCAATAATAATCGCCAGATGAAGAGGTGGTAGCGGTAGCACTGTGCCGGCACCCGCAAGCCAGAGTGGGATAAGAATCAGTAATGAGATGATTAGCGGCGCCAGACCATTGACCAGTGCAACCAGTATTGGCATCCAACGTGAAGCCTGGCCGTGCGCACTGTTTTGAAGGTCAGTGACCATAGCCTCTTCAAGTTTGTCGAGGGCTCTTTTTCGCTCAGCAACTTCGCTTACATAAGCACTGCTCATACCGCTCACCCCCAGCGCAATAGCCGCCCCCAGACATACGTTGATTATCACATCTATGTTTTCGGAAGAGCTGATCAAGAAGCCGATAATGAGCCCAAGCATCGTGAGCGCACCATCAAATCCGTTAACTACAAAATATCGACGAGCAATATCTTCTGTGCGGGTAATACGAAGCAGGAGTTTTACTTGTTCCATGAACGGCATGGTGTTTATTCAGTGTCTTCTTCACTCAGCACTTCCACTTCATCAATGCTGTGCAGAGAGCCTCCCAGGCTGGTAATGGTGGCCTGTACCGCTTCAAAATCGATACTGCTGCCGATAATCTCAATTTGCAGTGTTTCGGTGTTCTCATCCACCTCGACCACAGTCAGCTTTACGCGATAATCATTTCCAACTTCAGCGATGGCCTTGGAAAACTCCAGTGCATTGGGCTGATGTGGTTTAAGAACATCCAGAACTACTCGTTTGACAGACTCCATACTCAACCTCGTTAGTTTTTCCTGCTTTAGTACAGCAAAACAGAGTGCATTATAGCATGTCTATTTATACACTGATTCAGTCGCAGTGTATTCATTAACAGATAGTTATGCCTGTGTATGATGAGGTCAAGCCTCTCAAAAAAAGTTGTAACAGCACTATTGCTGGGAGTACTGCTTAAAGCCTGAGTAGATTTGGGCGGGCGGACTGGGGAAGTTTGATAAGGCTCAAACCAGGATGTTCAAGGCAGAAGGGGCTCCCTTCTGCCCTTTATCTTTTATTCGTCGGCGGCTCTGGCTGCAGCGATGGCGGCCATGTTGACGATATCATCCACGCTGGCACCGGTGTGCAGCACATGTGCCTGATGCGGCAGGCCCAAAAGGACAGGTCCGATGGCTGTGCCCCCACCGAGTTCACGCAATAGCTTGTAAGAGATGTTACCTGCCTGCATGGTCGGGAATATCAGCACATTGGCAGGTTCCTTGAGTTTGCTGAATGGATACTGTTTCAGGATCACATCATTCACGGCTGTATCGGCCTGCATCTCGCCATCGACAATCAGGTCAGGCAGCCGCTCATGTAACAACTCTGTGGCATCTGCAACTTTACGTGTTTCAGGGTGTTCGGCACTGCCGAAGTTCGAGAATGAGAGCATGCCGACGCGGGGTTCAACACCCAGAGAACTTGCAGTGCTGGCGGCTAACTCGGCAAGGCGGGCCAACTCATCAGCATTCATTTCCACATTCACAGTACAGTCAGCCAGGAAGTAGGCGGCATTTTCCATAATCATCATATACATGCCAAAAACATGGTGATGTTTGCCGCTGGCATTGTGGCCCAGAATCTGAAGCAGAGGGCGAAGCACATTAGGATAGTGGGCTGTGCGCCCTGAAAGCATGCCGTCAGCAAAACCCTGACGTACCAGCATGGCACCAAGAATATTCACATCACCGCGCAGGGTTTTTACAGCATCTTCGCGTAAAACACCGTGACGCTTGCGATCAAAATAGTAGGCATCGGCGAGACTGGAGAAGCGCGAGTTTTCATCAAGTGGATCAATGACTTCGATGTCATCCAGTTCAAACTGGGCATATTTACACAGCGCATCAACCCGGTCTTTTCTGCCAATCAGGATAGGTGTTGCAATACCCATCTCTTTCATTTCGATAGCTGCGCGAACAACAGTTTCATCTTCGCCTTCAGGCAGCACCATACGCAAAGGATTGGCTCGGGCTTTATCCATAATATTGCGCATAAACAGGCGCGAACTGTCGATACGACCAGCCAGGGATTGGGCATAAGAATCAGCATCCAGCATGGGCTTGCGTGCCACATCTGTTTCAGTTGCTGCTTTGGCTACAGCAACAGGAACCACCTCGATCAGGCGTGGATCGAAGGGTTTAGGCAGGATGTATTCAGGCCCGAAACGAAGCTCCTTGACGCCATAGGCCTTGAGCACGGATGCAGGCACATCTTCACGTGCAAGCTCTGCCAGCGCATAAACAGCCGCCATTTTCATCTCTTCGTTGAATGCGGTGGCGCGTGCATCCAGTGCACCACGGAAAAGGAACGGGAAGCCGAGTACATTGTTTACCTGATTCGGGTGATCGGAACGACCAGTTGCCATGATCAGATCCTGTCGAGTTTCCATCGCCAGATCATAGGCAATTTCAGGGTCCGGGTTGGCCATGGCAAAAACAATAGGATTGGCAGCCATCGAAAGGATCATCTCTTGCGTGACCATATTGCCCTGAGAGAGGCCGACAAATACATCGGCACCATTGATGGCTTCTTCGAGTGTACGTTCGGAGCGCTCGCTGGCGAAATAAGCCTTGTGAGGTGGCAGCTCTTCGTCACGATCTTTTGTGATTACACCTTTACGGTCCAGGAACATGATGTTTTCACGTTTGGCACCAAGTTGTTCGATCAGTTTCATACATGCGAAACCGGCAGCACCGGCACCGAGACAGACGATGGTGACATCCTCGATTTTTTTGTTCTGTAGAATCAGCGCATTGATGAAAGCTGCTGCAGTAATAACAGCTGTACCATGCTGGTCATCATGCAGAACCGGGATGTTCATGCGTTTCTTCAGCTCTTCTTCAATAATAAAACATTCCGGAGCTTTTATGTCTTCAAGGTTAATGCCGCCAAACGTAGGCTCCATACGCTCCACAGTTTCAACAAATTTCATCGGGTCCGTTTCATCCAGTTCAATATCGAACACATCGATATCGGCAAAACGCTTGAACAGCACACCTTTTCCTTCCATGACAGGTTTACCGGCCAGTGCACCGATATTCCCCAGACCCAATACGGCTGTTCCGTTACTGATGACGCCAACCAGATTGGCACGCGAGGTGAATTCATCTGCCAGTTCAGGATTCTCTTCGATGGCCAGACAGGGCTCGGCCACGCCGGGGCTATAGGCCAGCGCCAGATCCCGTTGAGTCAGACAGGGTTTAGTCGGTTTAATGCTGATTTTTCCTGGTGTCGGAGAACGGTGATACTCAAATGCATCATTGCGTAAGGTATCTTTTGGCATGGTTAGCTCCTGTGGTGTAAAGTCATCGCGAGACCGGATTATAGCGGCAGATTGCTCAGGAATCGCTGATTAATTCAGCAGTTCCTGAAATTAGTCCTGGAGGTGTCTGTTGAGAATTGGTTTTGCTGGAGCAGGAGCTGTCGGTTGTCATTATGGCAGCAAGCTTAAACAAGCCGGAGACGACGTGGTTTTACTGGCTCGCGGTGCCCATTTGCAGGTGATACAGAAACAAGGCCTGCAACATGAATCAGAAGGCAGGCAGAAAGTGCTGCAGATAGAAGCTAGCGATGATGTTCATGCATTATCCAGCTGTAAGGTGATTGTCATCAGCTGCAAAATGACCGGCTTGCCCGCCATGCTTGAAACACTGAAGCCGGTTGTGAAACCGGACATGCTGCTGGTGACAATGCAGAACGGGGTAGAGGCGCCGGATTTGGTCAGTACAGCATTTCCCGGTGTGGCAGTTGTCGCAGGGACCGCCTTTATCGGGGCGCGTGTAGAGCGACCGGGTTTTGTGATTCATTCTGCAGCAGGTGGTATTCGCCTGGGAATCTGGCGGGAAGGGCTTGGAGCGCAGTTATTGCCGCTGTTACTGGAGAGATTTAACGCTGCAGATGTCCCAGCGCGAAAAGATGATGATGCAGCCGCAATGCTATGGCGAAAACTGCTGTGGAATTGTGGCTTTAATGCCATGACTGCGATTACCCGACGCTTTGCTAAAGATATTGCAGCCAGTGATGATACCCTGCTCTATATTCGTCGGGCCATGCTTGAGGCTGTTGATGTTGCGCTAGCCCTTGATGTGTCGATCGATGCATCGGATATAGACAAACACGTCGAAGTCACACTGGCCATGGGGCCGGTAAAAACCAGCATGTGGCAGGATATTGAAGCCGGCCACAAGACTGAAGTGGATTTCATCAACGGTTATGTAGTTCGAATGGGGAATGAACAGGGCATAGATACTCAGACCAATCACATGCTCACCACCTTCATCCATGCCATAGAAATGGCATAGCTCACGGTGATTTGTCGATGATGACTGTAGGCGATGTCCGGTCTGGTACTACTGACCGGACCTGCTCAGCGCAAATCATGGTTGAACAGTCTTATGCTTCCCCGAAGGAATGTTGCCTTAGCTGATCGGTTGCGGTTCTCCGAAGTAATATCCCTGCATGGCATTTATGCCCAGCGCCTGCAGCGCATGAAAATCATCAACATTCTCGACATGTTCGGCGATCACCTGAATATCCAGCCCGTGCGCAATATCTGTGACGGTCTGCAGAAAGAATCGATTATCACTATTGTCAGCAATATTGCGGACAAAGCTGCCATCGAGTTTGATATAATCGAGTTTCAGCTGCCGCAATGACTGAAATGAACTCAGACGTGTACCAAAATGTTCCATGACGATGCGGGCACCGTTTGCCTGGGCGATATCAACAAAATGGTTGGCTTCACCAAAGCTTTGCAGAACGCCATGCTCTGTGATTTCAAACAGCAGTCTGGCAGCAGCTTTGTTGTGTGTTTGCAGATGTTTTTCCAGCCATGTGGAAAATGTGGAAGATTTGACAGAAGCTGCTGAAATATTAACGCCAAGTATCGAATTCTGATCAGTAGCATGCTCCAGCAGTGTCGTAGCACGCTGTATGACGAATTGATCCAGTTTCTCGTTTAGCGCCAGTCGTTCGGCCATGGCAGCAAACGGGCCGGGGCGAATCTCTTTGCCTGCATCATCAATAACGCGCATCAGTAATTCGCTGTAGATACTGTTTGAATTCTGATCCATCACGGGTTGGGCAATAAAGCGTACATTATTGTGTGATAAGGCGTTCTTGATAAGCGCAGCCCATGCCTGATTGCCCATGGCATCATTGTTTGAGCTGAGGATGTTATATTCATTGTTACCCTGGCTCTGGGCTGAAGCGAGTGCTGTATCCGCATCTGCCAGAATGTCACCAAAGCTGCTGTTCTGATGAAAGGATGCCAGACCGATATGACCGATGGCTTCAACCTGATGATTTGAACTCAACCCCTCCAGTGAACAGGATAGTTCATGACCGAATGCACTGGTAGTATCCGGATCGGCAAGCGGTAGCAGTACTGCAAAATCGATACCACCGATACGCGCAGCCGTTGAACCATGATAGCTGTCGCACAGGCTATCGATCAGTCTGGCTACTTCGATGATCAGATTATCACCATCCTGATGCCCGTGTTTCTTGTTATATGCAGCAAAATCAGCAAGTCGTATCAGGGCTACAAAACCGGAACCTGCATGTTCCTGATCTTTGATACAGTTTTCTACGACTGCCTTAAAGCCATTTCGATTCATCAGGTGAGTCATCTCGTCGTAGTGCGCCTGTTCACGGTATTTCTCCGCCCGCTCGGTTAACATGGAGATGAAACTCTGAACTTTGGCTGTCATCATATTCATAGCCTCAACCATCTTTTTCAGTTCACGGGTTTTAGGAATGTCAGTGACAACAGGGAACTCACGATCACAAATTGCCAGAGCCTGTTTCTCGACCGCGTACAGCGGTTTCAGGATAGCCTTGAGCGCCATAAATGAGACCAGAAACGAGATGATAATAACGAGGAGGGACCACCACAGCATTGCGTAACTGGTGTCCCACAGCTTCTTGTATGCAAACCCCGGATGGGCTTCCAGATTTAATGTGCCGGACTGCGTCCAGCCGGTGGTAATGATGGAGCTGGCTTGTGGTGAATCCAGTTTTAAGCCATTGATAAACCACTCTGGGACGTCCTCAATGCTGCTGGTGTTCTCACGTTCGATGAGTACTTCACCCTGCATGGATTTTAGCGAAAGGGATTTGTAGTAACCACTGTCAAAAACGGCATTGATCATAGTATCCATGACGGCAATGTCGCGCGCTTTCATATGCGGAACCAGAGAGAGACCCAATGAATCGGCTGTGTTCTGGGTCTGAGTGGCCATTTGCAGCATCAGGTAAGTGCGGGTGTTATCGACACTGATCAGCCAGGTGCCTGCCCCCATCATGACAGAGACGCTGAGAATTAGTATGTAGAGTTGCCGGGATAGTGTCATAAGTATTTCCTCTCTATCTGGTCATGCTTTTTGCAGTATAGCTGTTGCCGAGTTCTCTTTCCTGCTTCATGCGGATATTCAGATCCCGCCAGAGATTGATGCGCTGAGAACCGCCGGCAATTTTACGACCCTGACCGCGCTCCTTGGACATCCATAGATTGTTACCGTTAAAGCTGTATACGGGTAACAGGTCGTTGCGTCTGGACGCAGGTTTAATTCTGGAAATCAGGTTGTCGAGAATCAAAGGTTCGCTGTCAGGTTTTTCATAATAGGCCAGCACCATGTGCGCCTGATTCAGTCGCAGTGCCTTTACATAGGTGATGCGTAAACGTTCGTCGGGGATGCCAAGTTCCATCAGGGTGAAATACTTGGCAATTGAAAAATCTTCACAGTCACCACCATTGGTGGAAAGTAGTTCTACTGGTGTCGCCCAGTAATCAGCACGGCCCCAATGACGGTCATCAGAGATAAAACGAACCCGATTAAAAAATTCGTTTACGGCATGAATGGTCTGCCATTCACTGTCACCTTTACTATCTTCAATAAGCTTCTGCCAATCGATGATGCGTTCTTTGGCTTGGTTGCCAAACTGCTTTGCGATTTTATCAAGAAATTCCGGAGAAAAACCACCATTGCCTGCCGTTGTGATTGAAACAGCAAGGACCAGCCAGACGAATAATAACTGTTTGAGAATTCTGGTACTCAGCGTTGGCTCCTTGGATGGTCTGGAGCCATTGCGGACTCTTTGTAACTCTAGCACAAAAGAGGCCATCCGGAAGAGAGGCGGCTGAAAAATGAAAAAGGCAGGAGTTCCTCTCCTGCCTAAGCCTTAGCTTGCGTGATGCTCTGAAGACTCAGGCATCACGCAGCTATCTTATTAACGTTTCACCTGCATCAGAGATGAAAGCATCTGGTCGGTGGTCAGAATGGTTTTCGAGTTGGCCTCATAACCACGCTGTACAACGATCAGTTTTACGAATTCAGCAGCCAGATCCACATTGGACTGTTCCAGCGCATAAGGTGAAATTGTACCCATACCACCAGCACCTGGCAGACTCAGTACCGGTGAGCCGGATGCAATGGTTTCACTGAGCAGGTTGTTACCATCATGGCTCAGTACCGCATCGTTCGGGAAGTTGGCCAGAGCCACCTGGAACAGGGCACGACGCTGACCGTTGGTGAATACACCGAATATTTTTCCGGCGGAGTCGGTTTCCAGTTTATCCAGGAAGCCGGATGCGAAACCATCACGGGTCATCTGGCGTGTAGCGAAGGAACCAGCCATCTGCACAGTACCATCGAGGCCGTTACCGGTGATTCCCTGAGCATCTGCTGCAGCGATTGGGTAGAGCACCCCCTGACCTGCGGCATTACCGAAGTTCATATCGATTGTGCTTGGCGTGGCATTAGCCCAGTTGAACGTCAGTGTTGGTGAGTTTTCCTGAACCAGTTCACCACTGGGGCCAAAAACGACGGTTTGAGTTCCCGGGGTTGTGACTACACCTGCAGTCAGGACCGAGGCGGTTGGAGCACTGATTTCAGTTGCAACGCCAGCTGTACCACCGGTGAGTTCACCACCATCCACAGAGGAGTGCCAGTCCCAAACGATGTTACCTGAAGCATCCTGTCCGACTTTGGTGAACTGCAGGCTTACTGCATGTGTCTGGCCAAGAGAGTCAAATGCATTCACTTCAGTCTTGTAGTGGAATGTTGTTGGGTCAGTGGGATCAAAGACAGTACCGGTTGGCAGTACTACTGCATTGGAGTCCAGTGTGATGCCTGCGGTAACAGTCGTTGTGGACTGAGCCTGTGCAGCCAGATTGGAGAAGGTAATATCTGTCACATTACCTACAGCTGTTTCGGTAGTGGCATCTACTGCAAAGCCCTGTACCACGTTACCCTGACCATCGATAAGGTTGAAATCCTTATCGAGGATGAAGGCTCCGGCTCGGGTATAGGATAGCTCAGCCGTAGCAGGATCACGCATAGCAAACAGACCGTTACCGTTAATTGCCATGTCGGTAGGGCTGGTTGTGTTCTGCAGTGAGCCCTGCTGTTGATCTCGTGTGATTGAACCGATTCGCACACCGTTACCAACCTGGTTGGCAATATTGGATCGTGTTACGCCCACAGTCTGGGACAATACGTCCGAGAAATTGACGTTCTGGCTTTTAAAGCCCAGAGAGTTGACGTTGGCGATGTTGTCACCAACTACGCGCACAGCCTCACCGAATGATGAAAGACCGGAGGCGCCGATGAAGAGTGCATTATAAATACCCATGATTTACTCCTTTGTTTTGGTCCGTCTACAGACGGATTTCTGTGATTTCGTTGAGTGATGCGGAAACACCACCCACAATTAATTCAGTACCACCGCTTGAGAAACGAACTGCTTCTACAACACCTGAACGATGGACTGATGACGCTATGGTGCCGCCATTGAGATTGAGTGCGCTGATATCAACGGTGTAATATCCCTGTGGTGCTTGAGCACCGGAATCCATTGTGCCATCCCAGACAATCTGATTTGAACCCGCGACCATATTAGCCATAGGCATGGTTTTCACCGGTTCACCATTGCTGTTGAAAATATAAACCATGGCATCAGACGATGGTTCATCTAATACGGCAGAGAAGGTTTGGTTTGTACCGTTGTATAAAATCTGATTCTGATTCACGGTGACATTGTGTCCCAGATAGTCGGCACCACTGGTGACAGGGGCAGCATTATTACCAACGCCGCCTGCAGCCACCAGTTGCTGCAATAACTTGTTACTTTCGGTCTGCTGTTCAACCATGTTGAACTGCGCCAGCTGGGATGACATCTGGGTTGCATCCTGAGGTTTGAGCGGATCTTGGTGTTCCATCTGAGCGACCAGCAGTTTCAGAAAGATGTCTTTTTGGCCAAGATCATTTTTCTTGGTGTTATCAATATTGGCCGCATTGGCTGTGGGTGAAATGGTAGGTGTTAACATGGATAGCCTCCTAAACCCGGATACTCAGGCTGCCATCAGCACTACGCGTTGATTGCTGTTGCACAGGGTTGCTGCTATTGCCTGTCGAATGATTATCGCCATTGTCAGCCAGATTCCTTGAGCTATATCGGCCTGATTCAGCAGATGATTCCTGTTGTCCGTTTGAGCCCATGGAAAAACCTGAAAGGTCAAAACCCTGCTGTGACAGCGCTGCCCTTAAAGTGGGTAGTTGTTGCTCAAGTGCGGTTCTGGTTGTGCCCTGATCCACAACCATATGAACCTGCAGCTGCTTGGCTGCATCGGTCTGCAGGGTGATCTGGATTTTACCAAGATTTGCAGGATCCAGCTGGATCTCCAGTTTGGTCTGACCATTTGCAGCTGATTGCGCAATATGTTTCATACTATCAAACACAGACATGGCTGGGGTGGTTTTGCCGGTCATATAATTCTGAAAGTTTGCATTATTCGTTGATGTAGCATTGCTTGATTTCGCATCACCGGATAAAGCAGAGGCCATGCGACCCTCCTGGCTTCCTTTGTCTGAACCAGAGCCAGAATCTGTCAGTGAAGCATCGGATGTGCTGGTCTGTACTGAAGTAGAGACTGCGGCAGTCGCAGGATTGCCCTGTGCATGCGAGACTTGAGCAGGTTTACCCTGTTGAGGTTGCGCGGCAGCTGCGACATTGATGCTTTCGGGTTTAGCCTGCATGGCGGGTTTGTCAGCAAGCTGTTTTGCTGTGGTTTCCAGGCTTGCTGTGGCTTTATTACCTTCCTGCAGTATTGGAATATCACTTTTGAGTTCTGCAGTGTTTGCCGACACCTGTATATTCGCAGAAGTCTGTCCGCTTACTGTTGGTTTATGTACATGGCCCCCCAGATCAGTAGTTCTGGTCGTTGCTTTTGAGTCCTGAGGTCTGCTGTCTACAGTATTCGTCTGTTCAGCATTTTCGGAAAGACTGACTGATGCCATGCCCTTGCTTCCAGTAACTGATGTTGCAGTCGTAGGTGTTGTGGCTGTTGCTCCGGTCGGCAGAGGTTTGTTAGCGAGCTGAATGCTCTCTTCTGCTTCTGCAGTTTTGTTGAAGGTGGCAGCTGTAACTTTGGACTCAGCTTGCTGGGCCACCTTTAGAACAGGACTTGCCTGTTCGCTATTGCTGTTGACCTGCTGGCCTTGAGTAGCAGTTTTACCATCAGCAATCAGCACCGTTGCTTTACCAGCAAGATCTGCTTTTTTACTTTGCAACGGTTGATTCATTATGACTTGATATGCAAGCAGGGGGGCGGCGGTTTCTTCTGCCTGAGTTTCACCAGTCAGTTTCGATTTGGCAGCCAGTGCTACAAGTTTCTTTCCCTTTGCGACTGTGAGCGGCTCAGCCTTTTGCATCAAGGGTAATTCACCCGTGCCGGACATGGTGGTTACAGTTTTAGTTTTGCCGAGACCGGCAGCGTTGAGTTGCAAACCTTTGCCCTTGCCGGTGGCAAGGGCGTGTTTGTCAAACATGGCGAGCAATTTGGCAAACAGGCTGTTTTTTCCCTGCTTGCCAGACTTTCCTGTAATGCCGGATAGGCCGGTGCCGTTTATTTGTTCGATCATGCCAACCATAGAGCATGAAGCAGGCCAGAGTATAAGTCCTTTTAAAACAGTACTTTGTGGCATGTATGAAGGTATTGCTGTGGAAAAGATTGCCACCTGGGTGGAAAAAAATTCCTTACGAACCTTTTTAGTATGAAGCTATGATTTACAGGTGAAAATTAAAAAGCCCCCTTAGCTAAGGGAGCTTTTGTTTACTCTGGATTGAAATGTATGATCAGAGCTTATTAGTCAGTTTCATGTTCACCAATTACAATTAGTTCGACAATATTGTCTCGGAATTCAGTCCATGAATGGCGAGAAACAGGGTTTCCAAATGGATTTAGAATGATTTGGTGCTGTCTTAAGCAAGAGTAATCTTCCTCCCTTGGGAAAAATTTTCTAATTGTATTTTGAAGTGGGTCGTTCCAATTATAGCTATCTTTTAACCGGTAGCCGATCCATACATAACCCTCAGAAAGTAAATATGAAAACAGTGATTCTGCATTGTCTGGTAGCGCTTCATTTACCTGTAGTGTTTGTATGTCCATTTCGTCTAAATCACCCACATCTCCCATCAAGTCGTCGATAGTATGACGCAATGTACGTTGTAGTTCATAGGCATCAGGATTTTCTGAGCGATACATGTGGTAGCTGGTATGGGCAACATAAGTACCATAAAATTCATCAGGTACAGTAACGTGAATTTCTAGCCCTATGTTGAATCGGTCTAATTCTTCCTGAAGTAGCCGGGCTTGATCTCGACCCTCCAGAATTGGAAAAATGTCCGGATTTCCTCCCTGCTCTTTAACGATAGTAACCAAGTGGGATAGAACAGTTGAAATGCCTGCATATGCATTTGTTTTCATATGCTGAGGTCGAGACAGTAAGATTCGGTCTGCCGTTTCTATGTACGGTCTCAGAAAGTTCATATTACTGAAATCCCATGTTACCATATCAATGCTGATGCGATCACATGCACCTGCTGTTTCATTGACCCGTTTTTTGAGATACGCTGTTTGATCAGCAAGTTCTTCATGGGTCAGATCATCAATCAGGGTTAAGTGAATTCGATCAAAGTCATCAAGTAGCCGCTTCAATAGCAATGGCAGGCTTCCAACCCAACCAGAAATGAGAAGGTTTAATTCTTTAGAGACAGCTATTGGTTTAAATGTCATCTGAACAGGGGAGGCTGCTTCAATGGCATTGAATTTTTTAATGGTAAAAAATGTTTCTGAAAATAGTGCATTTGGACTAATTGCCACAGCAAGTATAGATGGAACACGAATTGGAAGGTTTAATTCGCATGCCTTATATAGTGGACGTGAATTCCCGCTTTCATCTGTTATTGCAACAAGGGTAACCCCTCGAACCATAAGTCGTGAGGCCAAGATATCTAAAGGCATGGAGTGAGTGCCATCAGGTAAACTGAGGGTGATCTGATCGCCTTCCTGTTGCAGGGTTCCTCCCCACTCTGAAATTTGTAATGCAGAATCTTCAGTACGATCAGGGATCATCAGGCGTTCCAGGATCTGATCAAAGTCTCGATAAGAAAGTATATTACGAAGGAGATTCGCTCTTACGTCAGCCTGAGACAGTACAACCGTAGGTTTGTTATAGAATTCTGTAGTGTCCCAACCTACCTGAAGCATATGATGGTGAGTGTCCAGATGTGGCTCACTCATCCCTGGGGTGGCTACATTAAGGTAGATTTCAGGGTTTACTTTTCTTACGGCAATTAATGAAAAGGTGGCATGGGCTAAATTGTCAGCACTGGAATGTCCATCAGGAATATTAATGATGGCCTGTCTTGCATGACCCAGGTTGATGCGTTGGAGGGATTTTACATCCTCCAGGTCTCCCCAGCGGAAGGAAACCCAGTTATGTTCGATTAGCTCATCAGGTGTTTCCTGAGAGCTATTGAGGACAACTAACTTCAGCTTGGAAAAACTGCGTTCAGAGATAGTTTTTAAACGCGACACCATAAATGGAGCAACCTTTGACCAACCGAGCATCACCATATGATTGGTGATATTTAGTCGCTCATTACGTAATTTTGCCATTAAGCCAGAGACAATGTGTGCTCCGATACCGATAAAGAATGCGAAAATGAATACGCCAACAATAACTGCCAACACAGAGAACACTGCGATGGATGTCTCGTGGGGGAACATGACCGTATTACCGGGGTCGGTAAACATGCGGAACGCGAACCAAATCGGAGCAAACATCCCTTGATCTGTCGGGTCCAGCACACCATTTTGGCTATAATCAAAATCTGCTTGGGTGTAGTGCCCGATGACACCGCCACCTATGGATAATACAGCCAACAATAGTACAATGAGGTTGATTTCCTGCATAAACTGGCCTTCACGCATGACCTCTTTGAGATTGCGAACAATAACCATCCATGGGCGAAGCAGCCTGACCAGACGAAGCATTCGAAGTGCCCCGCCATATGGAATAAAAGCAAAGGCAGGAATCATTACGATGGTGGCTATGGTATCTATCCACCAGTATCCCCATTCAATCATTTTGTCTCTTTTCGACTCATAGGACATATGCCGCATAATCAGGAGTCGAATGGCCAATTCGACTGCAAAGAAGATAATAATAATCCACATCAGTGTATCTTCTGCAAAAAACGAAAGCAGAATAATCAGTGAAATCAGCATGCCGTATGTCGGGGAATACATTGCGCTCTGGATGTCTAGATAACGGAACATGCGCAGTGTGCGCAGCAGATAAAATGCTCGAATCAATCGAGCGGCTGCAGCATTTTCTGCATCAATGGGAATATCAAATACGGTGATCAGTAATGAGGCGATGCCGACGATGTCCAACACAAGGAACAGAGCATCAATTTTCTGGTTCAATGATGAACGGTATGGATTAGTACGCCTTTTATTTAGCATGATGGCAATACGCATGCCTAACTCGCCAACAAAGAACAGGAACAATATGGCAGCCAGAATTTGATTGTGGGTGAATGAGAGTGCGATCAGTCCCATCATCAGGAAACCAAAACGCGGATGCATCAGGATCCACTCCATATGATGGTAGAAAAGCGGCCTGTCGCTTACAACCGATCGCATGTCACTTTTTTTCATATTATGCCTCTTCTCGTGTATGTTTATAGAGATGTTCTCTTGAATCCAGACTGAACAGGTGCTGGATGGAACTCATTTAACGCTACTGATTTGGCGGGTAAGAGCCTGACTAATCAAAACCGCTTTTTCAGGTGGCAGGAATGACAGAATCTTGCCGACTTTCTTCTCATCCATGAGCAGGAAAATTTTAACCACCGTGGCCAGCTCCATCTTGGCGATTACTGGTGCTGCTCGTTCAGGTTTCATGCCTTCATAAACAGCTGTCAAACGTTTGATCTTTTTGCTTTTGACTTTGGATTCGTCCAGTAGCCGCTGTTGAATGCTTGCCTCAAGCTGCTCAAGTTCGGTGATGCGTTGTTTTACCTGCTCTTCGGCTTCATGCAGCTTTTGTTCACGCTGATCAAGCAGACTTTTGCGGGAATCAAGTTCACTTTTGTATTCTCTTAATTTAACCAGAGTACCATCTTCGGAAATGCGCGAGATTTCATTGGAAGGTGTATCATTGCCGGCTGCTTCAGCCTCAGGAAAAATATAGTTTTCCAACAACAACAGGGATTGATCCACACTGAGCTCGGTTACATCCTCCAGTCCTGCAGTTTTTACCTGTACGGATGCATCAGAAATATTGACGGGGATTGATGCATTTATGCTTGCCTCGGTGTGAGGCTTTGTAGGTGCCAAAAAGTTTATGCCGACTTTGGCGCTGAGTGACAAACCGACCATGGCGAATAGTAGTATGGAAATTTTGCGATATGACATGATTACACCGACTGCGCTGATTTGCGTGAGGCAACGATGTCGTCAAGTTGTCTCTGAGATTTGATGTCGTCCGCTCTTGATTGTTTGCGGACGGCTTTTTGATGCAAGTCGTCATAAGTATGGTGAGTACGCTGGGCTTCTGCCAAACGGCCTAAAATAAGCTCTTTCTGCTGCTCGAGTGCACTAATAGCACCAAGCATGGCAACCTGGATATTCTGCTGTTCACGAAAAGCCGTATCGAATGCCTGCAACAGGGATGCACTGTGACGGTTGCGCATCGCCTGATCCCGCTGTCGATTCAGCTGCTGAGTTTGCTCTACGGATGACTGGTGCTGTTGTTCAAAAATATGTTTACGCCCATTGATCTCAGCCAGCTCAGCTTCTACTTTACTGCGCTCTTGTTCGCTGAGTTGCGTTAGTATTCGGGACGTTTCGAGTTTCATTGAAGCTCTCCTCATTACTCATCTTGCTAACTAACTCTAGCAATCCCTGTGCCGATTCTTCGCGGCTGCTGGAGGAATGAAGCTCCTGTTGTAGAAATCTGCGTATTTCAGGCATGATCGAAATAATCTGATCCAGTTCCGGGTTGGTTCCATGTTCATATGCACCAAGCGAAATCATGTCTTCCATACGTTCATAGAGTGACATTTTTTTACGGAATTTGCGTACTGCCTGCATGTGATGAGAAGGTAGTAACTGGTTGTCCAGACGACTGACGCTTCTGAGTAGATTGATGGCAGGGAAGTGACCCTGCTCGGCAATCTTGCGGTCCAAGATGATATGCCCATCCAGAATAGACATGGCTGAATCCGCAACAGGATCAGCCTGTAGATCATCACCCTCAATCAGAACGGTATATAGACCGCTGATATCACCTGGGTTTACGCCGGGGCCGGAGCGTTCCAGCAGATCGGCCATAATAGAGAAACAGGATGGTGTATAACCTTTACTTGCCGGAGGTTCGCCCAGCATCAGTCCGATTTCACGTTGAGATTGGGCGATGCGCGTCAGACTGTCTACCATGAGCAGTACATTCTTGCCCTCATCACGAAATGCTTCGGCGATTGTCGTGGCGATATATGCTGCCCGAACACGAAGCACTGGCGGCATATCGGATGTAGCGACTATCACCACACTGTTTTTCAGTGCTTCTTCACCAAGCGCAACATCGAGGAATTCACGCACTTCACGGCTTCGTTCACCGATCAGAGCAATAATATTGACTTCAGCATCGGAGTTTCTGGCCAGCATACCCAACAGTGAGCTTTTGCCAATGCCGGCACCGGCAAAAAGCCCCAGCCGTTGACCTCTTCCCATTGGCAGGCAGGCATCCATGGCCCGCACACCGAGTTGCATGGGGGTGTCAATGACATGGCGGTCAAATGGATTAAGCTTGGTTCCACGAATATTGGTCTCTTTACCGCTTACCGGCATCGGCCGGTTATCCATCGGTTTGCCCAGCGCATCGAGAACACGTCCGAGCAAATGGTCACCGGTACGAATCGTAGGCACGCTGGCGAGCGGGCGAATCGGGTCGCCGGGGGCAATGCCTATCGTACTGCCAACCGGCATCAGCAGAGTATGATCACCACGAAAACCCACGACCTCTGCTTCGATCGGACTACTGGCGCTACAGTGAATCTCACATGCATGGCCAATGCTGGATTTCAGGCCCGTAACTTCAAGCATCGGGCCGAGAACTTTGAATACTTTACCACGAACCGGGAATGGATTGTGATATTGTTGCTGCTCCAGCAGGGACTTTCTGAGTGTTTTATCCCACAGCGGCAGACTAGGCCTGTTCTGTTTGTCCATCATCCGACCGCTTGTTGATTTTGTCATCCATATCCGCTGTTTCACTCAGCATAGCCGGAGCAAGTTGCTCCAGATAACCGGCAACTGCAGCCACCGGATCAATGAGAATATCCTGCTGTGCAGAGACAATGCGACAGGTTCCATTTGCGGTGTTAATGTCGGAAGTCAGCACTGTCAGGCTGTTGCTCTCTTCAAGCAGGCGTTTGAACGATGCGTAATCATCAACTGAAACTGCAACTTTTAATTCAGTTGTATCCGGCAACTGGGCAGCAGCCTGCTCGGCAATCTTCAGTAATTTACTGTGGTCCTGTTCAATGGCTTTGCCGACAATTTGTTCAGCAATATGTCTAGCAACATCAAAAACGGCTTCGGAAAATGCCTGATGAATGGGTGCTAATGACGCCTCTACACCATGCAGTGACTCTTCAATAGATTCCAGAATCTGCTCTGCACGTTTTTTGCCAAGCGCCATGCCTGCTTTTTCTCCAGCTAGGTAGGCTTTGTCATAGGCTTCTTTTTCAACGATTTCAGCACGCCCCTGAGCTTCGTGTAACATCTGTTCGAGTTGCTTCATGCGCGTGGCGCTGTCCACACTGCGTGGTGCACTATCAGTGGGCGGTTGCATCACTTGAAGAGAAGAGAATGGAAAGTGACTTTTCTTTTCTTCTGCAGAGGAAATTTCTCCGTGAGGAAAAGAGAGTGGTTTTATGTCGCTCATAAGGAGCCGTCTTAAACCATGTCATCTGAGGCGCTTAGGGTGATCGCGCCTTCATCGTCAAGTTTGCGAATGACTTTCAGCGTTGCTTGCTGTGCCTCATCAACATCGGAGAGTTTCATTGGCCCCATGACTTCCATATCTTCGCGCATAATCTCAGCCGCTCGCTGCGACATATTGCCAAAGAAACGTTCTGCAATTTCTTCAGAAGCTCCCTTAAGTGATTTTACGAGATCATCGGAAGAGATATGTTTGAGGATGGTCTGGATATCGCGATCAGAGAGATCTATCAGATCTTCGAATACAAGCAGCAGCCGGTCTACCTGAGTAAACAGCTTTTCATCCTTGTCTCTTAATTGATCCAGAATCGGCCGGGCCACGGCTTTTTCCAGGCCCTTAAGGATATCCACAACGCTGACCATACCGTCGAAGCTGATTCCCGAGTCGCCCTGCATATCTGAAAGCTCCCTTTCCAGAGTCTCTTCAATATCCTTAACCAGTTCACGAGGCACAGATTCGATTTTTGACATGCGCATGACTACGGAGAGCTGCATGTCTTCAGGAAGTAAGGCAATGACCCGGCTGGCAACAGAAGCGTCAATATTACCAAGAATCAGTGCGATGGTTTGCGGGTGTTCGTCTGAAATAGATGATGAAATCATGTCAGGCTTCAATCGCGACAGCTTTTCCCAGATGGTTAGTGTTTTCGGAGCGGACAGTTCATTGAGCAGCCGGTCAGCGCGGTCACTTTCGATGGCATACTTGAACAGGGAAACCACATCTTTATGGCCGGAGCGAAGCATGGGGTCTTCAGAGCGGTGCAGTTCCAGATATTCTTCAGTAACACTGTTAAGAACATCGGCATCTACTTTGCCTAATTCTGCCATGCGACGGCCGAGCCTGCTGAGGGTGTTGTCATCCATGCCTTGAACCAATGGAGCAGATGCCTCAGGGCCAAGCGCAAACAAGAGGATGGCGGCTTTATCTTCTCCTGTTAGTTGAACTTTTCCTTTCATGCCGGATCCACCCATTCACGTAATACCTTGTTGGCACGATCAGGATCACTTGCCACATTGTGTTTGACTTGCTCCATATTGGCCAGACGCGCATAAGCTTCGCTGGAAAGCTGATTCGAGCTGCCCATGCCAAGTGCATTGGCAGATTTTTTCTGAGCTTCAGCTGACTCCTGCATGCGTTGTGCCAGCGGGCGAAGTACAAACCAGGCAAGTAGCAGCAGTGCCAGGCCCGCCAGACTGTAGCGTGCAATCTGCATATAGAATGCCTGATTTTCAGCTGCAGTCAGCGCTTCGCTATCGGCCGAACTCGAGATATCTACCAGCGGCATGCTTTGCACATCTACGGAGTCCCCGCGGTCTTCATTAAAGCCCATGGCGCGCTCAACCAGCTTCTGGATATTTGCCAGTTCCTCCTTGCTTTTCGGTGTAAAACTCTGAGCGCCATCTTCACCGGTCACTGTTGAGCCACCAACAATGACAGCCACTGAAAGCTTATTGATGCTGCCAAAGGGTATAATGCGATGTTCGCTGGTACTGCTGATTTCATAGTTGTTCACATCTTCAATACGGCTGGCCTGATCCTGTGGCTGAGGTGGCTGAGCAACAGAGCCATCAGCAGTAACAGGGTTTGCACCCGGTGTGTTCGACGCAAGGCCTGGAACGCCAAGTGGGGCACCACTTACTGAACTGCGTTTTTCCTCAATGGATTTGCGGCTGCGCAGAACCTGCTCATCCGGATTGTAACGGGTGTTTTTCTGGTCGATAAATTCGCGGTTGATGTCAGCAGAAGCACGTACCACGGCCTGACCTTCGCCGACGATCTGCTCAAGCATGCCGGTCAGACGACCTTCAAGACGTTGCTCAAGGCGACTCTGGTACTCGGCAATGGTCTGTCCTTCAGACATTGGTGCTTCCTTATCACTGCTGGAGAGCAGGGAGCCGGCAGCATCAACGATAGTGACATCACTTTGATCCATTTCAGGGATGCTGGCTGAAACCAGGTTCTGAATAGCCAGTACTGATTTTTTGGGTAGTCGCTGACCACCGGAGAGCTGCAGCATGACAGAGGCAGTAGCTTTGCGATCCCGGTCAGTGAATGCAGATTCTTTCGGCATGACCAGATGTACGCGAGCCGCACTCACTTGTGGCATCACTTCAATCGTGCGCGCAAGTTCACCCTGCAAGGCACGCTGCAGATTAATTTTTCTGGTGAAATCACTCAGGCCGAACTCATTACTCTGATCGAAAATTTCAAAGCCGGTGGTTCCACTTGGCGTCACGCCCTGACCAGCCAGAGTTAAACGAACCTGATAGACCTGATCTTCCGGAACCATAATGGTGCCGCCGCCTTCAAGGCGATAGGGGATATGTTCTTTCTGCAGCATTTCAACGACACCTGCAGCATCTTTTTCAGCCATGCCTGCATAAACAGCGCGATATGGCTTTTCCGAAGACCAGAGCACAAGGCTGATAAAGCCGGTTAACATCAGGCAGGCAGCAGCAAACAGGAGGATTCTCCTGTACTTGGCCAGCATCTGTGGCACCTGAATCGTTGCCCCTTCAGCTCCCCCGGCAGTCTGGGCAGAAGCTTCAATGGTGTTCGGGGTCATCGGGTTATGTGGCGTTAATGAGTCAGCCATGATTTATATCCTCTATACCTGCATGCGAATAACTTCGCGGTACGCGTCGACAAGCTTGTTGCGTACGCCAAGCATCATTTCAAATGACAAGCTTGCCTTCTGGATGGCCAGCAGGGTTTCTGATGTGTTTAGACTTTCACCTGCCGCAAGTGATTCACCTGCTTTGGCAGCGGCTTTAGTGTCGTGATTGACCTGTTCAGTATAAGCTTTAAGCATGGAGGCAAAGTTTTCTCCTCCGTTCGTCACGCTTTTCTGATCACCAACCGGCATGCTATTGGAGTTAGTAAGGCCTGATACAGTCTGGTATCCCTGAATATTCATAGTGATCTCCTATCGCAGCAATTCAAGTGATTTGAGAAACATGCGTTTGGATGCTTCCATGGTAGTGACATTGGCTTCAAAACTGCGTGCTGCTGAATTCATATCCACCATCTCTTCAACCGAATTCACATTCGGCAGATTGACGATACCTTTCTCATTGGCATCAGGATGTGAAGGGTCAAACACCTGACGAAATGGCGTCGGGTCCTGAGCTACATAGGCCGCTTTGACTGTCTGAAGGCGATCTTTCATGAAGGTGCTGTTGAAAATACCTGAAAAATTTTGCTGTTCAGGGGATGCCTGGAAAACGACCTGTCTGCGTCGATAAGGGCCTCCTTCAGATGTGCGTGTGGATTCTGCATTGGCAATATTTTCCGCTACGATGTCCATTCTTGTCCGTTGTGCGGACATGCCGGATGCGCTGATGTGCATGGAGCTTAACAGATCATTACCCATTAGCGGTTACCCTCCTTGATCGCATTGGTGAGACCGGAAAGCTTACCTTTGATCAGGCGCATGGATAACTCATGCATCAATTGATTTTCAGCCATGCGTGCCATCTCTTTCTGCATGTCAACGGTATTGCCATCCATTCTGCGAGATGACTGTGAGTGAAACAGACTGCTATTAGCTAAACGACCGTTATTGCTGTCTTTAAAGTGTGATGCGTGCGTTGTGGCAACAGGCCCGGCAGTGTGGCCGCTTTGCCGCTCGTTGAGAAAATCAGCAAAGGTTCGAGCATCTGCCCTGTAATTTGGGGTGTCTGCATTGGCAACATTACTGGAATGTACGCCTTGTGCTTCTTCTCGAGCCACAAGGGCTGATTCAAGTCGTTGGAAACCGCTTCCAAATATGTCGATCATGATATCTGCCTCCGTCATTAAAATGTCGCTGTTCCTCAGACTTGTGCATCTATCCAGCAAGTGACATGCCAGACTCATAACCATGCAGTTTATTTCTCAGGGTTCGGATGCTGATGCCGAGTAATTCAGCCGCTTCTGTGCGGTTGCCCTGCACGTGAACCAGAGTTTTTTCAATCAGGGCGCGTTCCATATCGCGGATGGAGACACCGGCCTGTACAGCATCCGAAGAATTATTCTCCTCATTGTTGAAATTGTCGGGAACGAAATCGAGGGCCAGATGCTCCACATCAATCCGGCTATCCATGGCCATCAGGAATGCGCGATGCATACAGTTTTCCAGTTCGCGGGCATTTCCCGGCCAGGGGTGGGTGCTCAGGTGTTGAATGGCCTGCTCGCTAAGCTGGGGGGCTGGCCGTTTATACATCTGACTGAAACGTTCAAGGAAATGCATAGCTAAAGGAAGAATGTCACCTCTTCGGTCCCGCAAGGGAGGGAGCTGAATGGTGACCACATTCAGGCGGTAATAGAGGTCCTGACGAAACTCTCCGTTCTGTACGGCTTTGGTAATATCCCTGTTACTGGTGGCAATCACCCGCACATCAATTTTTACCGGTTTGCGCCCGCCGAGCCGGTCTACTTCTCCTTCCTGCAATACGCGCAGCAGTTTGGCTTGTAGATGGATGGGCATTTCAGTGATTTCATCAAGCAGTAGTGTACCCTCGTGAGCCAGTTCAAATTTACCTGGCCGGGCTGCTGTGGCGCCGGTAAACGCACCTTTTTCATGGCCGAACAGTTCTGCTTCGAGTACACCTTCCGGGATGGCGGCACAGTTAATAGCAATAAAGTTCTGGTCATTGCGGTTGGAACAGGCGTGAACATAGCGGGACAGGCGTTCTTTACCGGTACCGGACTCGCCGATTACCAGTACTGAGGCACAACTGGGGGCGATCAGGGCAACGCGGTCGAGCAGGCGGCGTGTTTCGATATCTTCGGTTACGAAAACATCCTGTTTGTTTTTTGCACTGGATTGTTGTTCGCTGGCCTGCTGAGCAAGCGCGCTCTGATGGCCGCTTTTACGGATGTAAATCTCCAGCACATCATCAGGAACTGGCAGTATGCGGTAGTCAATAGCGCCCAGATGCATTAGATCTGCTGCGCGTTCGCTTTGACCATTATGACTCAGAACTACGATGTTGGCCTGGGGATTGTGGTCAAACAGACGCCTGACTATGGATGGAGAGGTGACCGAATCCCAGATGAAAATCAGGGTATCATTGCTGCATTGCAGGTCGAAGGTTTCGGCTGGTGGGGATTCAATAAATGTATCCGGCAATAACTTGCCCAATTGCACGCGTAGTTCGGCATCCTCATGCTGAGGAAAACCAATCAAAACAATTTTGGATAAACTCATGGTTTTGCTCCGAGTAAAATTTTTGCCTGTTGATTGGCCAGTGCCAGCTTGGCCAGCGAGCTGTAAGTGCCAGCATCTTTTTGTGATGCAAGCTTTTGCAGACGCTCTATGGCTTGTTTGGTTTTCCCGGTTTTTAATTCGCAAATCGCAGCATGATAAAACCACGATGCATCACGTTTTGTTTCGACTATTTTGCTGTACAGCTTGTAGGCGGCGGCAAACTCTTTTGCTTCAAAATGACTGCGGGCCTGATTGTTTAATCCGGCATGTTGATCGGCATTTTTACTGTTGCTATATTCTCTCCACGCGCTGGCGGCACCATGCCACCTCTGCAGCGCCTCAGATATTTCAGCCTTTATTTTCCAGTAGCTGGCACGCGATTCCAATGCTGTATCAGCGGCATGAACAGTATTGATGGTTTGTCGTGCAGCTTCATGCTGGCCCTGTGTAAACTGAATACGGGCGACGGTGACCAGTATTTCAGGTCTGTAGATGGTGAACTCATTGCGATTAAGCCAGCGCATGATTTTTTCAACGCCATCTTTGTCCTGCCGGTCCATCCATAGCTTTGCAAGCTCCATCATTGCACGCTGGCCTCGAATATTGGAGCCGTTTTCTTTGTGTAAAGCTTTCAATAGCTCTTCCGAACCAGTGAACAACATCAACATGCGCATGGCATGGGCGATGCCGAGACGGAGGTCTTGAGAGCTCCGGGGTTCCGGGCGCAGCTGAGGGTATTGCTGCCAGATACTTACGGCTTTGAGCCACATCTCCCGTTTAAGCATCTCCTGCAGACTTTTGTGCAGCCAGTGAGCCCCTTCCTTGGAAGCTGCCTGAGCAATGCGGGTGTCGTTGGATATGGCCGCGCGTGCATAGGCTTGCAATGCAGGTGAATTCAGCTTGTCGGCAGAAGGTTCATCAATGCGGGTCCAGAGTCTGGCCAGAGCAAGCATCGCTTCATCTTCGATCAATGAGAGCTGGTTGGTATCGGCTATTTTTTTCAGCGCAATCATGGACGGTAAGAGTTTATCTCTCTCCTGCTCATCACGAGTATCCAGCATTAACTTGCGAATAAATGCTTTTCGTCCGATAGCCGTTTCAGCCTGCGTGCTGGCCAGTATGCCATACTCTTTAATGGCCAGGGGAACAGTACTGTTGTCGGTAGCCAGAATATCTGCACGAATCAATCGTACGGATGCTGCTTCCGGCTTGTTGATGTGTTGTTTGATAAAGGTCTCAGCAAGTTCGAATGCCTGTTTCTGTTTGTCATATTTATGCAGCAGGTGAATAAATGTGGAATACAGGATCGGTTCGCCGGTGATGATATCGGGCCATTGCTGATAAATTTTTTGCAGGCTTTTAAGCGCAACAGCAGGACGGGACTCTCCCTGATCCACAATGGACAACCATGCCATGCCGATAGCCTGCTCACGGCTCTTATGCTTCACTTGCAGCCCGTATTGGAGCAGGTCGCTGCGTGCATATGCGTAGTGTTCCTGTTGCAAGTGGATGCGCGCCATCAATAGCCAGGCGCGACGAAGGTTATCTGGCTGCTGGTCTATGGAGATAATTTCACGGGCCGAAGTAACGGCTCTTTTGCTGTCACCTGCTTTCCACTGTAACCAGGCCCGTCGCCACCTGAACTCAGCAGCTTTCGGATTATCAGGAAACTCCCGGTTCACGCTCTCAATCGCACGGATAGCCGCCTTGATATTGTCAAAATGTTTGTGCGTTGCACGCATATCTTCAGCTTCAGCAATCAGGCTGAGCAGGCCAAGCCTTTCTGAAGGAAGGGTGTCTGCATTCTTCAAGTGTCTTTCTGCTGTGCGGATAGCTTGTTCGGGATTGCCACTGTTGAGGTAAATTCTGGCACCTCTGATGCGATCACTCTCCTCAGCCTGGCCGACTGCGGGTGATAGCAAAATGATACTCAGGAAAATGAAGAAAATGCGAATCATGCCAGCACTTCGCAAGTTTCATGCCGAATCTTTCATGCTGTTTATGGAGAAACTTAAGAGCCTTGCCTGGGTACTCGATGCAAGGTCTGGTGTTTGCGTTAAGGTTGTTTGTTGCCGCTCTTAATGCGTGAGGTTGACTGTCAATAAACCAACTGTCGCAGCAGGCAAGTTGTTCAAGATGAAAAAAGTGGATCGCTCCGGAGCATTCATGCCAGTTCGGATGGCTGCAAGCCCTTCTTTTTGATTTTCTCTACCAGTGTTGTTCGATTCATCGCCAAAAAATTGGCTGCACGGTTTTTGTTCCAGTCGAAGCGTTTCAGTGCCGAGAGGATGAGATGGCTTTCAAACTCATCCACAGTAGCTTTCAGATCAATGCTGTCAGCGGATTGTACATCCATCTGGAAGCTTTGCAGAACACGTTCTTTATCGCTGATCATGCGGGATGGGAGGTCCTCTATCTCAACTTCCCCCTCTCGTTTCAGTGTGGTGACGCGTTCAATCAGGTTCTGTAATTCACGCACATTTCCTGGCCATGCATACGATAGAATGGCGCGTTTCGCATCTTCAGAGAAGCCTGTGATTTGAGCGTTTTTCTCCTCATTGAATCGGGAGATGAAATGTTTGGCCAGCAGCAATACGTCGTCACCACGCTCTTTTAATGGTGCCAGGTGCAGCGGGATGACATTCAAGCGATAGTAGAGGTCTTCCCGGAAGCGCCCCGCTTTGATCTCTTCTTCCAGATCCCTATGTGTGGCCGCGATTACCCGCACATCCACCTGAATGCTTTGCTGACTGCCAACAGGTTCAAAGCAGCGCTCCTGCAAGACGCGTAGTAGTTTCACTTGAAGTTTGGCGCTCATGTCGCCGATCTCATCGAGAAAAATAGTGCCACCATTGGCGATTTCAAAGCGGCCGGGGCGGGCGCGGATGGCGCCGGTAAAAGCACCCTTTACATGTCCGAACAGCTCGGATTCAAGCAGTTCTTCAGGGATGGCTCCGCAGTTGATAGATACCATGGGTTTGCCCGAGCGTGTGCCGGATTTATGCAGCGCTTTCGCCAGTACCTCTTTGCCGCATCCGGATTCTCCGGAGATCAAGACAGTACTGTCGGAATTGGCAAGAAGCTGGATGGTCTCCTGCAGCTTTCGAATCGAATTGCATTGCCCGATCAGGCCGACCGCACTGTCTTTGCTGCGAATCTGTTCGCGCAGGTTCTGATTGTCCTTTTTAAGCTGACGGGTTTTCATCAACTCACCGATACGCACCAGCATCTCATCAATATCAAATGGTTTCTTCAGGAAATCATTGGCGCCCAGTCGAACTGCATCCACGGCTGTATCTACCTCTGCATAACCCGTCATGATAATGATACCCATATCCGGATCGCTTTGACGGAATTCACGCATCAACTCAATGCCATTGCCGTCGGGGAGGCGGACGTCAAGAATGGTCAGATCAAATTTGCCCAGCAGCATAGCTTCACGGGCTCGTGTAGCATTGGCAGCACTTGTGACGTGGTAGCCGGCGGTCTCCAGTGCTTCCTGAAGAATCAGCCGAAAGTCTTCATTGTCTTCAACCAGCAGTATGAATGCAGACTGTTTCACAGCGCGTGTCTCCCTTTCCTATTCTAACTTTAGGCACTTCCAAGTCAAAATAATGACGCATGAAATTAGAAATGCAAGGCAATCATGAAATGGATACGCGTTTATGCATGGTGAGGCTAAATCATGCTCGCCAAATTTGCTTTGCACTTTACGATGCAGGATTATTCTGTCATGCAACCTATTGATTTAAAAAGAATCTTTGAGTGCTATTTGTGAGCGGGAGGATTTTGACGCTTTATATGACTAAAGTCACCGTTTTATGAGCCGATATGTTTAATACTACAAATCACTTTATATTGTGTGGTTCGGGTGGCTTATGGAGGTAAATCAGATGGCAATTAGTATTCAGCCTGTCGATGGATTGATCAATAGACTTCTCCATCAGAATGGTAAAAGCCCTTCCATATCAAATAGTAACGCGCCTTTAGCAAAACCTGCAAATGACCATGTTAATATTTCACCCAAGGCTCAGGAGCACCAGTCCCTGCTTGCTTCCGATAGCCAGTCGCACCCGCAACAAAAGCCAGGTGAGAAGGCTTTGGAATCACACTTGCTTAACCTCTATAGATCGAATGATAGATTTGGAGGTTAGTAGTGGCTCGATCCAGATTATTGTTGGCCGAAGATGATGATGCTTTAGCCTCTCTGCTAGAGGAGTATCTGCTGGAGGCTGAATATGACGTGGTTGTTCATAGCCGGGGTGACACAGCGCTTGAGGCGTTGAAGCAAGAGCACTTTGACCTTTTGTTGAGTGATATTGTCATGCCCGGGGCAGACGGCTTGACACTACTCCGCTACATCCATGAAACCCCATGCGATACGCTGGTTATTCTGATGACCGGTTACTCAGGTATTGAAAATGCCCTGCATGCTGTAGAGCAGGGGGCATACGATTTTGTCAGCAAGCCTTTCCAGTTGCCTGAAATTCGCGTCAGGGTGGATAATGCAATCCGCTACCAGCAATTGCTGCGCAAATGGAATGAGATGACCGGAGAGACTCACCAGTTTGGCGAAACGTTGCAGAAGTCCGGTGCGGCAGCTGTAAAAGCCTATGGCCAAAGTATGACCGGAAGTAAATACTGATGCTGAGTTTGTTGATAGTTGAAGATCAACCTGCCGTTAGAGAGGTGGTTGCTGAAATCGCCGGTGAGCTGAGTGAGGATGCCAAGGTTACTCAGGTCGGAAGTCTGGAAGAGGCCAGGGCTGCACTGACTTCTGAGCAGTGGGGTGGCCTGATAACAGATATGAGCCTTGGCGACGGTAATGTTCTGGAGTTGATCGCCAAGCTGAATGAAGAAGGCGTGATGATGCCACCGACCATTCTCATGAGTGGTTTTCTGACTTCAGCCAGAATGGCGCAGGCCTTGCAGTTGGGAATCGAGCATGTGCTGGCCAAGCCATTTGCCCCCGATGTATTGCTTGAATGCCTGGAGAAAATGCTTAGTCAGCATCCGGAGGCTGCCGCGCCTGCTGTGAAGCCCAAACGTCCGATTCGTTCTGCAGACCGGCTGCTGCCTGAGATGTTTGAAATGGATCGTCGAATGGGGCTGGTCTACCGCATGTTCGATGAAATTCCGGCGCATCATGATGTCTCTTCGGTGTGTGCATCTGCATTGAATCTTGCTGTTGAAGTTGTACATGCGAAAGGCGGTTATCTGGCTTTCTTCGAGCGCAATCAACATAAGCTGGTCATGGTTGCGCAGCAGGGCATTGGTGATGTTGAAACATCATGCAGTCTGGATGCTACTCACTTCAAGACGCTGATCAGTGGTGAAGAGGAGCTGATCCAGTCATCTGATGAAGCCCCCGGGGGTGAATGCTGGCCAGGTTTGAATGAGCCACACCATATTGCTATCCCGGTGCGTCTGCAGGGTGTCTGCATGGGGGTTCTTTGTCTGCTTGAGCCAGCATCTAAAACAGTTTTAAAAAGTGAAACAAAACAGATTCTTGGCCTGCTGGTCAAAGAGCTGGATACCCTGCTGGATAACCGGGCAGTACATGCTGCACTGGCAGATAATATGCGTGAGACCCTGATTGCGCTGGTGCGCTCGCTGGAAGCGCGTGACCGTTACACCAGAGACCACTCAGGCAGGGTTGGAGCGCTCTCAGCCGTATTTGCTGAGGATCTTGGTCTGGAACCTGATCACGTTGATTTGATTCGGACCGGTGGATTGCTGCACGATATCGGTAAATGCGGCATTCCGGATGCGGTGCTGCTTAAACCGGGTCGCTATTCTGATGAAGAATTTGCCATTATGAAGGCGCATCCGGCAATTGGAGATAATATTCTTCAGAACATGGACACCATGGTGCGAGAGCGTTTGATGCTTCGTCATCACCACGAGCGGTATGACGGATTGGGTTATCCCGACCAGCTTGCGGGAGAGGATATTCCATTTGAGGCGCGCATTGTGTGTGTGGCAGATGCCATTGATGCGATGACCACACACAGGGTCTATCGTATGGCCCGGCCTCTGTCATTTTGTCTGGAGCAATTGAAAAAAGGTTCTGGCACGCAATTTGATCCAAGAGTGGTAGAAGTTGCGATTGCTGCAATTGAACGTGGTGTGGTTCATACGCAAGCTGAAGCACAGCATGAGTTGGAAGGCGTGATGCCGATATCAGCCCTGATTACAGTAAAGACTGAGGTACGAAATTATGGTTAAAGCTATTGATGAACATGGCAGGCAGGACTTTCGCGTTGACGACATTATCCCTATTTGTGATGAAAAAATGACAAGGGAAGCTTTTGAGGTCAATAAATCCAAGGTGGGTATCAAATCCAGACAGAATAGCATGCTTCAGAACATGGTGGGTAAGGATATTTTTGCCGGCGATGGTCAGGATGTGAACCCGGAACTTTCAGGTGCGCTTGAGGCGCTTGATGCCAAGTTGAATTATCTGATTGGTGTAAATATGCTCAATGAAGCCAGTCATAGCGATATGCAGGATAAGGCCGTTAATCTGAGTGTTACCGGGGCCAGTTTCATCTCGGAGAATGATTATCAGGTCGGTGATGTCAGTAAAATCACCCTTATGCTGCCCTCATTTCCACCTTCCACGCTTGAGTTGCTGGCCGTGATTAAACGTGTGGATGCCTCCCAGGATGGGCGCAAGCGCATTGGTGCACAGTTTTATTACCGCTGTGATGAAGAAGAGGATACCGTAGCAAAATACGTGTATCGCCGTCATCGCGAAATGATCAGGGCAAGAGGCCGTAATGCTGAACTTGATTCAGAAGTGAATTCCTGAGCTTGCTAAACGTAGCACGGTCCTCCTTTTATTAATGCCGAGGGCTTGTTGGTGACGGGTTAATCACAATCACTCTTCCTGGTTTTATAGCTTTGTGGTTGTTTCATATGTCTCTTGTACGGTTCCGTATAGCTGCACTCACATCAATGCTTTTCGACGGGCGCACAGGTAACCTGATTGCGTCCATGCGTTTTGGCATGATATAACGCTTCATCTGCAGCCTTGAAGGTGATGCTGTGTTCTTTTCCAACGATATGCTCTGCAACACCAATGCTGATGGTGAGTTCGATAATGCCGCCGGAAGTTCTGAATGGCATCATGGCAATGGACTCTCGCAGTGATTCGGCCAATCGGGCGCTGGTAGTCAAATCTGTTTGTGGAAAAACAATGCAAAATTCTTCGCCACCGACCCGGGCAGCCAGATCTGTTTTTCGAGTGCAATCATCCAGCATATCGCCGACCTGTTGCAGAATCTCATCACCAACATCATGACCATAGGTGTCATTGATTTTCTTGAAATGATCAATGTCGACAACTACAAAACAGAAATTGGACTGTCCGAGTTCTTTCAGGAATTCCGCCAGTCTTCTGCGGTTTGACAGGCCGGTCAGCGGGTCGTTGCGAGCTTCTGTTTCTGCCTCTACGAGCTGCTGAGACAGTTGTGAGAGCTGTTGCATGTTGTTTTGCAGGGTTTCGTGCAGTTTTTCACTGGCGGAAGTGATTTTGTTGCCTGCCTTGAGTATGCCCTCGCGGGCCGTTTGCAGCATGGCCCGGGCCTGATCTATATCATCCGGAAGATCCTGTTCCAGTAGCTGTTTGGCCAGTTTAAGGTCAGGGGATTCTTCACCGGCTTCTTCCAGCACTTTGGAAATTGCTTCAAGTGACGGGCTGAATGCATTGATTAGTTGATGCAGTTCTGCGCGCAGGCTACTGTCTTGTTGTAAGCGTTGTTTGATCAGGTTTTCCAGATGCTGGGCTCTCTCTTTAAGGGATGCATCAACAGCTGTGTGCTTGCCGATCAGGTTGCTGCTTCGGTCGAGAATGCTGTATGTCGCAGGCAGGTCGCGTTGCGCCTCCTGAAAGAAATTCAACCTTTCCATGGCCTGTGATTCAAGTTTGGCCCTGCTTTCTGCCGGGATGGTGCCGCTATGTGTGGGGCGAAGCATTGCGCCATGTTCGACGTCGAGAAATTTGGCAAACAGCTTGATTACCCAGACATATGTATCATGGGGAATGCCGGGGGACTGTCTGAGCTGTTCTAGTATCGAAATCATGCGACGTGTTTTATTGCGCAGTTCAAAATCATCGGGCATGGCTGCAATCACGATTGGACGAATGTCGTCCATATCATCAAGTAACTGATTCAGGTTTTCCATCTGACTCATGCTGAATACCGCTTTATGATTGAAGTGAACGAATGCGTTCGGCTTCTACAGCAAGCAATGTTTCTGCATCCATGAGTTCGTTCGAGCCGGTGTTTGTTTCCAGCTGTTGGCGTAGTTGGGAGCGCAGGAGGTCGATATTGTCGATCATCTGGGCTGTTGGCATGTCTCCGGACTCAAGGCATTGCATGGCCTGATCCAGCAGGGAGACACTCTCTTGCAGTGCATGCCAGGTTTGTTCGTTGTTGTGCTGGGGGTGCTGCTGCGGCTGATTGCTGACCGGTTCAACCGAAACCATTTCAGACTCAAGCAGCGTTTTGAAAGCACCACTGGTGCTGGTCTGTTTTGATTTCTGAGTTGGCTTTCCGTTTATCGGAACGTTGTTGTGCACTTTCATAAGCTGGCCTCTGTCCTGGATTCACAGTTGTTCACGCTATTGGAAAAGAAGCTCGCAAGAATTGGGCCAGAGTGATGGTCGTATGATGTCAACCTAAGAGGCATTCTCCGCTTCGGCCCGAATGCTTAAAGCATGTATGTGTCTCGGAAATAGCGATTGCAGGCAATGATGGATCAGTCGATGGCTTTGCATGCGATTTAAATCATTGAAATGGTGTGACTTTATCTCAACTACAAAGTGGCCGCCGCCGGATTCTCTGGCTCCGGCATGGCCTGCATGTTTCCACGACTCGTCGGTAATGCTGAGACTTGAAGGTTGGAATTCAGCTTCAAGCATCTGCCTTATTTGCTCTACCCTGTTCATGAATCGGCTGGTTTTTGCCTGTACAGGATGCATGTTTTACCTATTTGTGAGACCAGTTCGGCCCCGGACTGTGCGGCCAAATCGCTGCCGGACTGTTGGCGCGACTCACGATCATCATCTGCGATGTGAACTTTAATCAATTCATGGATATCCAGCGCATTATTGATTTCCATCATTACATTTTCAGTAATGCCCTTTTGCCCGATTCTGACAACCGGCTTGAGATGATGTGCTTTGCTTTTGAGCGCTTTAATCTGCTTGTTGGATAATGGCATGCTTTCCTCCGAGGGGTGCGCATGGTAACAATTTTATCGGAGAATGGTATGAAGTTTGCTACAGTTTCACCATATGTTTTAACGGGCAGGGTAAATTCATGGGAACATTACGAGAAGATCCTCATCGGGCTGTTATTCTTGGTGCAGGCATCGGTGGCACTGCAGTGCTGGAAATGCTGCTGGAGGAAGAGTTGGTGACGGTGCTGGCAGTGGTGGACCGGGATCCTTCTGCTCCCGGCCTGAAACTGGCTGAGCAACATCAGGTTGCAGTATATACCGATGTTGAACAGGCGTTGAAGAAATGCACGCCCTGCGTGGCGTTTAATATGACCGGCAATGAAATGGTTGAGGCTGTCGTTGCAGAGGTGCTTGGCAGCGGTGGTGTGATTGGCGGCATGGAAGCAAACCTGATACTGAGTATTATCAACAATCTGAAAAAGGCCAAGGAAGATCTGAAATTTCAAGCCAGTCATGACCCGTTAACCGGCCTGCGCAATCGCAGATATATGATGGAACAGCTGCAGCAGGGAGTATCGCAGGCGCTGCGTTACAGGCACCCCTTTACCGTTGTGATGCTTGATCTGGACCACTTTAAAAAAGTTAATGATCTGCATGGTCATGTTGCAGGAGACAAGGTGCTTTCACACATGGCACGTGTATTACGAGGTGGAATGCGCGAGTCTGATACGCCTGGCCGCTGGGGTGGTGAGGAGTTCCTTGTTCTGCTTCCACATACGGATATAGAGGGTGCACATCAGGCCGCTGAGCAGTGGCTGAATCATCTCACATCCGCGCCGCTTTTGCTTGATAACGGTGCTTCGGCTGCTGTTAGCTTTTCAGCCGGAGTCGCCTCCCTTGATATGGTGGAAAAAGGTGTTGATCTCAAGGTGGCTACAGATGCATTGTTACACTTGGCAGATGCGCGTATGTATCTCGCTAAAGAGCAGGGGCGTAACAGAGTGTGCGCGATCGGAGAGCCATCTGAAAGCTTTAATGGCGGACAAAAGTAAGGTTTCGTACCATATAATCCCATTATTGCCCGGGCAGACACTTTGGATAGAGTGGAGCTGTGCGTGATATCGAAATTGAACCTGTAGATATTCAGACATCAGAAAGTGATACGGTGGAGCAAAGCAAAGAAAGGTTTGCCCCGCGTATTCCCATTCGATGGCGCTGGATCATGCTGGTCGGAATTACTGTGACAGTCGCTATCGGTGTGCTGTTTTTCATTATTCTTGATATAGAAAGAAGCGCCTGGCTGGAAAGTCAGGCTGCACAGGCAGAGTTACAGGTGGATCGTCTGACTGATGAGCTGAAGCTGCCGATGCTCTCCGGCAGCAGTGCAGAAACCGACCTGGTTGTTCAGGGCTTTTTAGAGAAAGTACCCTCTGTGATGGGCGTGTTGCTGAAATACCCTGATGGCAAAACCAAGGCTTACAAAGACGTGGGTAATGAAAACAAGCTGGCGAAGATGCTTGTTGTCAGCGAGGAAGTGAAGCGGCTGTCGATCAAGCAGCTCTGGTACGCGAAAACTGTAATTTATGCAAAAACTGCTATGGGTACGATCGGTGTACGTTTCTCGGAGCAGGCATGGGAAGAGATAGCAGGAAAACTTGTGCAGAGGATTTTATTGGCGGCTCTGGTGGTTGTATTCCTGTCCGTTGTGGCGGTGTACTGGCTTGCCGGCCGTATGAGTGAACGGCTGGAATTGCTTGCCGATGGCGCAGCCCAGGTCGCCAAAGGCGATTTCCATGTGAAGTTGGCAGTGCGTGGCAATGATGAAATTTCCGATGCCGTCTCCCAGTTCAATGTCATGGTGGCAGAGTTGGCTCACAAGCAGGAACTGCGTGATGTGTTTGGTCGTTATTTGAATCCCAAGCTGGTTTCTGATGTGTTTGAAAGCGGAGAAGTGAAGGTTGAAAACCACAGGCAGGAAGTCACTGTACTGTTTGCTGATATGGTGCAGTTCACTTCATTTTCCGAGTCGACTGAAACAGAGGCGGTTGTCGCAGTACTGAATAGTCATTTCGAAGTGTTTCATCGTGTGATTGCCTATTATGGTGGTCATGTAGATAAGTATATTGGCGATGCTGTGATGGCAGTTTTTAATCATCCGGTTGGCGATGAAGATCATGTCAGGCATGCAGCAAAAGCAGGATTGGCGATTGCTCAGGCTTGTGAAAAACTGGGTTTCAAGCGTGAAGATGGCTCAACGATTTCATTCAGGGTCGGCCTGAACTGCGGGCAAGCAATCGCTGGTAACATTGGTGCAGCCAAACGTATGGAATACACAGTGATAGGTGATGCTGTGAATGTCGCTTCGCGCATGGGTGGTTTAGGTGAGGGTGGTGATGTTGTAATGTCCCATTCAAGCTTTCACAAACTGGGTGATGGCTTCGTGTTTCATCCTATCGGCGAGTCCGAGATGAAAGGTGTGAGCCAGAAGATAGAAGTGGGCACAGTAGAGGTGTCGAGCAAACATGTTCGCAGAAACATCGAACATGTGGTGGAGTTGGCTTTTAATCTTGATCTGCCAACCGATGTGCGCCAGATCGCAGGAGATGCCTGAGTTGAGAATACGTCATGTGATGATTTCTGTTATCGTAGTCATGTTGCTGACCGCGTGTGGCGCGGGCGGTAAGCTGATTTCTCGTACTGGCAGTATGAATAGCTATGACATGATTCAGCATGAGTATAAGAACGGTCACATCATGAAGGCACGCGCCATGGTGTTGGAGCTGGACAAGGCCCATACTGATTATGCTCGTGCGCACAGGCTATTGAATGAGAAGATTGAGCCGGCACGACGACGCATATTTGTACATTATCTGCGTCTTGCAAAAGATTCCGAGAAGAAAAAGCTGTGGGCACAAGCAACCCTTGCTTATAAACAGGCCAAGGGCGTAACCATTAAACCTGAGCTGATGGAGCAAAAACGTGTCGAGATGGAACACAAGATGCGCCAAATGCGTCTGGAAAAGCTTATTGAGCAGCGTCGCAAGGAAGATGAAAGTCTGTGGAGCTATGCCAGTGCATATGTGCCTGCAAACGGTTTAAGTCCCAAGGATGAGGTCTATCTGCGTCAGCAAGAGGTCTATAATGATGCTTTGGATGAGCGCGCTGCCCGTGCTTACAAGGAGTCCAGACGTTACCTTCGCGCAGAGCTGTATGGCCCTGCATATGTGGAAATCGAGTCACATTTGCGTTTGCAGCCGGACTCCGCACGTGGGGTGAAACAGATGCAGGCCATTAAGCAGGCGATGCCAGCCTGGTTGAAAGTGCCGAAAGTGCAGGCTGAGACAGAAAAAACAATCAAGGCTAAAAAGCGAGTGACTGCACCGAAAGAAGTAAAACTCAGTGATATCCAGAATGCGATCAAGAAGGATGAACTTCCCACTGCTAAGCGCCTTGCTCAGGTTTATCGACGCAACGGAGGCAAGGGGGCGGATAAAATACTCAGTCAGATACAGAAGAAGCTGGACACCCGATCTGCCGAGTTATTTGTGATGGGAAGCCGTGCATTCCGGCAGGAGCAATTGAATTTAGCGATTCAAAACTGGGGAGAAGCCGTTGCCCTGACCCCCGAAAATACTGAATACGTTGAAGCTTTGAATCGCGCCAAACAGCTGAAAGAGCGCTTGAATCTGCTGCGTAGTCAGAAAGATAACGACCCGATACCGGAAGAGGAATAATATGCAGGATCAGATTGTGATGCCGCGGCGAAAAACGCGTCAGATGTTCGTTGGCGATGTTGCCATAGGTGGTGATGCTCCGATTGCTGTGCAGTCGATGACTAATACACTGACTACGGACATTGATGCGACCGTTGCCCAGATTCAAAGGCTGGAACAAGCCGGTGCGGATATTGTCAGAGTGTCAGTGCCTGATCCGGAATCTGCTGCGGCTATGCCCGAAATTCTAAATCAGACCAAAGTACCCTTGATTGCTGATATTCATTTTAGTTATAAGATGGCATTGGCATCACTTGATGCCGGTGTGCATGGCCTGCGTTTGAATCCGGGTAATATCGGCGGACGTGATCGTGTTGAACGGGTGGTGAAAGCGGCATCAGAACGTGGTATTTCTATTCGCATCGGTGTGAATGCGGGTTCTCTGGAAAAAGAGTTGAATGAAAAATATGGTGAGCCATGTGCAGATGCCATGGTGGAATCGGCTTTAAACCACATTCGTATTCTCGAGGATATGGACTTTCAGGATATCAAGGTGTCACTGAAGGCGAGTAATATCCCCATGACCGTGGCTGCGTACCGCAAGTTAGCGGAGCTGGTTGATTACCCGCTGCATATGGGCATCACAGAGTCCGGCAGTCTGTTTGGAGGCACGGTGAAGTCTTCGGTAGGCCTGGGGCTGTTATTGGCCGATGGTATCGGGGATACCATTCGGGTATCACTGGCTGCTGAACCGGAAGAAGAGATCAAAGTTGGGTTTGAAATTCTTAAATCGCTGGGTTTACGTCATCGCGGTGTAAACCTGATTGCCTGTCCGAGTTGTGCGCGGCAGAAGTTCAATGTTATTGATACCGTGCAGGAGTTGGAGAAGCGCGTTGCGCATATTCATGAGAATATCGATGTGGCGGTGATCGGTTGTGTGGTCAACGGGCCTGGAGAAGCGCGGGAAGCTGATGTCGGCATTACCGGCGGTTATCCTGTGCACATGCTCTATCGTGATGGAGAAAAATCAGAAAAGTTAAAGCAGGCTGAAATGCTGGATCGTTTGGTTGAAGACATTGAACAGCGTGCGGCAACGATTCGCGCCGGACAGGAGTAGAGGACGATGGCAGGGAAAAGTCTGCAGAGTATTCGTGGCATCCATGATGGATTGCCGGCAGAGGTAAGAGTCTGGCAGCGGATTGAAGCCGCCGCGCGAAAGGTGTTTGCCAGCTACGCATTCTCGGAGGTGAGGCTGCCGGTTCTGGAGCCTACCGAGCTGTTTGTACGTTCAATCGGTGAAGCAACCGATATCGTTTCCAAAGAGATGTACGCATTTACTGATCAGGGCAATGATCATATCTGTCTGCGCCCTGAAGGCACTGCGGGTTCCGTACGCGCATATTTGCAGGGTGGTTTAACGCGTTCGGGAACACAACGCTGGTTTTATGTCGGACCGATGTTTCGTCGCGAACGACCTCAGAAGGGGCGTCTGCGTCAGTTTCAGCAGATTGGCGTGGAAATGTTCGGTGCATCAGGGCCTCTGGAAGATGTCGAGATGCTTGCCATGGCGCATGCCTTCCTTTCCGAGCTGGGTATATCGGGCCTGAATCTTGAGATAAATTCACTCGGATGCAGTGCATGCCGACCGGCATATCGGGATAAGCTGGTGGCATATCTGAATGCGCGAGCCGATAAACTATGTGAAACCTGTAACGAACGTATTGAAAAGAATCCGATGCGTGTGCTCGACTGTAAAGTGGCATCCTGTCAGGCCGAACTGGGAGATGCGCCGGAAATGGTGGATCATCTGTGTGACGATTGTGAATCCCATTTTACCGGCCTGAAACAGGGGCTCGACGCACTGGCTGTTCCTTATCGCATCAATGCTCGCATTGTACGCGGGCTGGATTACTATAATCGAACTGCTTTTGAAATTGTTACCGATCAGCTGGGAGCGCAGGGCACGGTACTGGCAGGTGGTCGCTATGACGGCCTGGTTCAAGAGCTGGGAGGCCCACCAACGCAGGCGATAGGTTTTGCTGCGGGGCTGGAACGTCTCGCCATGCTGCTGGCTGAATCGGATGCCGCAGTTGTAGATGTCGCTGTTGCAGCACTTGGTGAAGCAACCATTACCCATTCATTGCAGCAGGCTGCTTTTTTGCGGAGTGCCGGCTTGAATGTAGTGCACTGTGGTGGCGGTAGTGCCAAGCGTCAGTTCAAGGTGGCTGATCGCGAAGCTGCCCGTTTTGTCGTCGTCATCGGTGAAGATGAGATGAATAGCGGTGTTGTCACCCTGAAGAATCTGGCCACAGGCGAACAGCAGTCCGTACCTGTCAATCAGATCGTTAACCAAGTGTTCGCATAGGCTGGAGCCTGATTACATCAGGGCCTGATTGAAATTGCGCAAATCCTTGCTACGCTCACTCAATGAGATTTAAATTTATAGCCTGTGCTGCATTGTTGATATTGTTGCCTTTTGCGAACAATGCCCATGCTGCAAAGCTGGCATTTTCCGGCGTGATCCTTGATCAGGGAAATAACCCTGTTCTCAGTGATTTTACTGACTGGTTGTCAACACATGGTGATTATCCGCTGGAGCCTGCATATACAGAGAGCTATCAGGCGCTCAGCGATGCACTGAAAAAACATCGCAACGATATGGCCTGGACATGCGGTGTACCCTTTGTGGAAGATCATGCAAGAGATGGTCAACAGCTGGTGGCCGTGCCCCTGTTCAGAGGAGAGGCAACCTATTATTCAGTGACTGTCACCAGGGCGGGGAGAGCTGAAAAAAAACTGGGCGATTTTAAGGCCGGAGTCCTGGCCTATTCTGATCCGCGTTCCAATTCAGGCTTTGTGGCTCCTGCATTTGCATTGCAGCAGCAAGGACTTGATATCAACAAGCATTTTCGTCTGTTGCTGCACACCGGTCTGCACGAAGGATCTATCAATGCTGTGCTCAATGGCCTGGCAGATGTTGCCAATGTGGATGAGTATATTCTGGTTGAGTATCTTAAATCGCACCCGCAGGACAGTGATAAGCTGGTAGTGCTGGAGCGTTTTGGGCCATTTCCATTCACGCCGATTGTTGCTGGCAGTAAAACACCGGAAGATGTTATCAAACGCCTTCAGCAGGCGCTTGTCAGTATGCATGAAGATGCTGAGGGGAAGCGCATTCTTGACCTTCTGGGTTTAGATGGTTTTGTCATCAAGCCCACCTCATTTTATCAGCCTGTTGCATCCATGCTTGAGTCTCTGAAGTAGACCAGTGCTGAACGGGAGGCTTTCAACACAGGTCGGGGCTGTTTTCTTTGTCTCTATCGCACTGCTTGTGTCCATGATGTCGTGGCTGCAGTACAGGAGCCTGACAGAAGAACTGCCTGCTCAGATTGAACATGAAGCGCAACAACATACCGAAATCATTTCTGAAAGCATTGCCAATAATGTGCTGTATAAAAAATCATTCCCATTGTGGAACCAGATGAAAAAAACAATGGAACGGTTTAATAGTGACCCATTGATTCAAATGGACTCTTTTGCCGTTGTGGATGAACATAACCGGGTGCTGGCGCATTCGGATACACTGAACCACCCACTGCTGAGCAGCCTGAAGCTGGGTGAGGCTCAGCTAGCCTGGAATGAGAATACACTAACAGTCGTGACTCCGGTTTTGCATCCCTTAAATTCACGCTACCTGGGTTCATTGGCGATCAGCTTTGAAGCTTCGGCCATTGAATATAAGCTGGATCAGGCGAGGGATGAGTTCCTGCTGTTTTTATTGTTGGCGTTTGTTCTTTCCAGCATTCTGGCTTTGGGAATCAGGCAGCGTGTTGCACAGCCGTTAAAAGAGCTTAAGGCCCTTTCATCGCTGGTTGGGACCGGAGGCCTTGATAGCTCAGCCTTCCATGCCAAACCGAAAGAGCTGCGTGAGCTGGCTGATTCCATGCAGGCATCAGACGATGCAATCGTCGGTAAATCCAGAGAAATCAAGCAGCTGGCAACTGTCATTGAGCAGGCGGATGAACTGGTGATTCTGACCGATCTGGATGGAATTATTCAGTACGTAAACCCGACATTCGAGCGAATTTCCGGTTTCAGTAGCCAGGAAGCGATCGGCAAGACGCCAAATATCGTCAAGAGCGGTGAACATGATCAGGGTTATTATACTCGCATGTGGGATGCGCTGCTTGAGGGTAAGGCATGGCGGGATGATTTCAAAAATCGGCGTAAAGATGGTTCGATTTATCAAGTGACGCAGACGATTTTTCCGATCAAGAGTGATGATGTGATTGTCGGTTTTGCTGCAGTACAGAGGGATGTGACTCAGACTCGTCTGGTGGAAGAGAAGCTACATCATACTGACCGTGTTGAATCACTGGGCGTATTGGCAGGGGGGATCGCACATGATTTCAACAATCTTCTGACCGCTATACTCGGCAACTCGGCACTTGCGCTTAAAAAACTTGATCAGACCTCGCCTGCAATCAGCCACATCGAAAGCATTGAGGCGGCCAGCCATAGTGCGGCCGATCTGTGCCGGCAGATGCTGGCCTATTCTGGCAAAGGGAAGTTTATTGTTAAACCTGTGAATCTGACGACTCTGGTTGAGCAGATGAGCAAGCTGATTGAGGTGTCGATAGCCAAGAGTGTAGTCATGAAATATCAGTTGCTTGAGCCGCTACCTATGGTGGATGCGGATGTGGCGCAAATTCAGCAGATTGTACTGAATTTGATGACCAATGCTTCAGAAGCCATTGGTGAGAACAGCGGTATTATCACGCTGGCAACCGGAGTGATGCATGCAGAATCGCGTTATCTGTATGGTAGCATTGGTGATGATCATCTCGATGAAGGCCGATATGTCTATCTGGAGGTATCCGATACCGGCTGCGGTATGGATGCAGAAACGCAGAAGAAGATTTTTGATCCGTTTTTTACCACCAAGTTTACCGGTCGCGGGCTCGGTATGAGTGCCATGCTGGGCATTGTAAAAGGACACAAGGGTGCGATGCGTATCTATTCCGAGAAGGGGCAGGGTACAACGATTCGCGTGTTACTGCCGGAGTCTGCGAATCAGAAATGGTTGGAAAAGGATGATGTCTCTACTCCTGTCTTACAGCATTCGGGCTTGGCTCTGGTGATTGATGATGAAGAGTCGGTGCGAGAAGTGGCTGAGGCAATGCTGGAGGATATGGGCTATCAGGTATTAAAAGCCTGTGACGGCATTGAAGGCCTGGCCGCATATCGTGAGCGCTGTGATGAAATTGGTATCGTATTACTCGATATGACCATGCCGAGAATGAATGGGGAAGAGTGTTTCCGCCAGCTCAGGCAGATTGATCCTGATGTTTGCGTATTACTCTCTTCAGGTTATAACGAACAGGAGGCGACCAGCCGGTTTGCGGGCAAGGGTTTGGCTGGTTTCATTCAGAAACCGTATACACCACAACAGTTATCAGAGAAAATCGACGCCATTAAAACTGGCTGATTAAGCCATCCCTGTTGAGGCTGTGGCCAGCGATGGTCTTAGCCAAGGAATAATGTAATCAGAAGGCTCAGGCCCAAAAGCGCAATCAGCGCAATGAATACACCGTTCTGGTATCTGTTTTTTTTGATTTCATCCTGCTGATCCATGATTACTCCTGGCTGAGGCTGTTCGTTTCACGGAAACAGGATCAACTGATTGTTATATGCCTTCGGCGTAGCTTACGCGGTCACTGGCGGCAAAGACAGGGGTGGAGAGATATTTTTCTCCGCCATCCGGGAAAATCGCAACGATTTTTCCAGACTTTCCTTCATCAGCCAGTTTTTCGGCCACTTTCAGTGCTGTTGCCAGGGCGCAGCCGCAGGATTGGCCACAGAGAATGCCCTCTTCGGAGGCCAGACGTTGGGTATAGGAATAGGCTACATCGGTATCAATGCCGATTTTTTCGTCATATACCGTGGCATCATACACTCCCGGCACAATACTGGATTCGATATGTTTCAACCCTTCAATGCCATGGAACGGAGAGTCCGGTTCAGCAGCGATAATCTGAATGTCGGGGTTGGTCTTTTTAAGGAAGCGGCCGGTACCTACCAGCGTGCCGGAAGTGCCAAGTGAGGCGATAAAATGGGTGACTTTGCCATCGGTGTCGCGCCAGATTTCCGGCCCTGTAGACTCTTCATGCGAACGCGGATTGGCCGGATTATTGTACTGGTCCGGTTTGAAATAGAGATCGGGATTATCTTCATAAATTTTGCGTGCATCCATAATCGCACCATCAGACCCTTCCAGAGGATCTGAGAAGATCAGCTCAGCACCAAAGGCGCGGCAGATACGTTTACGCTCATCCGAGACGTTGCCCGGCATGACAAGGCGCACGCGAAAGCCCATATTGGCACCTATCATTGCCAGTGCGATGCCCGTATTGCCGGATGTGGAATCGAGAATAATTTTATCTTTACGCAACAATCCACTCCTCAGGCCGTCGCGAATCATCCACAAAGCAGGTCTATCCTTGACCGAGCCGCCGGGATTAAAACGCTCAAGCTTCGCATGAATACGGATATTATCCGGCAGATGGCTGGTGATATGCTGAATTTGCACCAGTGGGGTGTTGCCGATCAAATCGAGAATTGCTGTCACTTCAACCGCCTGGGTTCGTTCGTTATATGGAGCATGCTTAAGCCAGTTGCCGGATGATTTGATCATGGTCATCAGGCGCAAATGGCCAGACCGGATTTTCTACATCAAGCAGGAACTGTTTCAGCTTTTCAGGTTTCACACCTAACTCCTTCAGGCTGCGAAGTGTGGTTGAGCAGTTTCGTTTGGCAAGCCTTTCCCCGTTGAGGGTTTCAAGCAGACCATGATGAATGTAAGTCGGTTCCGGCAGATCGAGCAAATTTTGCAGCAATCGGTGGATGCCGGTACTCGCCTCGAGATCTTGTCCCCGAATGATGTGGCTGATGTTCTGCAACGCGTCATCCACGACAACTGAGAGATGGTAACTGAATGAAATATCCTTGCGCCCGATCACCACATCATGATCAATGTTCGCCGGATGCGCTGCGCCGCTCTCATCATGCCATTGCAGTGGCCGGGCCATCAGGGTCATAGCTTTTTCGATATCCAGGCGCCATGCAAATGGGTTGCTCAGCATGCGCTGCGATTGTTCATCAACATCCAGGTTCCGGCATATGCCCGGGTAGATGGCGGTAGCCTCTTCAGCATGTGGTGCCAGGCCGATGCGTTGTATCTCCGCCTCGATGCTTTTGCGGGTGCAGAAACAGGGGTAAATCACACCGAGTTCGCGCAAGTGCTCGATTGCCCTGCGATAATCATCGAAATGTTCACTCTGAATGCGCACTGGTTCAGGCCATTTCAGCCCCAGCCAGTCCAGATCCTGAAAAATGGCCTCGGTAAATTCAGATCGGCAGCGGGTGAAATCAATGTCTTCAATTCGCAACAGCAATCCCGCCCGCTTGCTCTTGCTCCATGCCTGGCAGATGAGTGCAGAATACGCATTGCCGACATGTAACAGGCCTGTTGGACTCGGGGCGAAACGGGTTTTTGGCTGCTGCACGCTTAGATCGACTTCTTCATTTCCGCGGGCGGCAGGATCAGGGGTTGATCACCCGGCATGCGATCAGGACGCATAAGAATTTTGATTTCATCACCAGCTTTAAATTGCACATCATCATCCGGTATAATCGTTAAACCTTCACGTACAATTGCAACAGGCTGAACACCATGCGGAATGCGTACATCATGCATGCGCTGGTCAATCAGCAGAGAGTCCTCTTCGACAAAACGTGATTCATATACAAGACGTTTGCGGTGAGCCTGATCGTTCCAGTAGGTGAAATTATAAGGCTTGGCGAACAGCCTGCGGGTTTGCAGCTGGTGAATCAGACGGGCATGTTTTTTGAAGTCATCATCCTGCATGGCAACGTAAATTTCAGGGGTGTGGAAGTTGTCATGAGCCAAGCGTGCGATAAGCAGATTGTGATCGGATGAGCCGGTCATGACCAGTACGCAGCCAATTTCTTCGGCATGAATGATTTCCCAGAACAGAGGGTCGAGTGCATTACCACAAACGGCATCGTAACCGGAATTTTTCAGGCTGCTGATGACTTCAGAGTTCAGGTCAAGAAAACGTACCTCACGATCCTCTCCCAGTGCACGCCCGACTTCAGCACCGATCTGGCCGCCACCTATGATTAATACAGAGCGGTCATCACCACCGTTGATGGCAAGTAAGTTCTTTAATGGCCGGGCAAGCAGGCTGTAGCCGAGTACTGATACAATGATAATGATATAGACCAGAGCCATAAGTGTGTCGCCCTGAGCATTGCCGCTCTCTTTCAGAATCAGGGCGAACAATGAAGTGATACCAGCTGCAACCACGCCGCGAGGGGCCATGCCAGCCAGATACATACTCTCATTCAAGGACAGATGACTGCCTGCTGTGGCAAACAATACGCTTAGAGGGCGCGCATAACAGGCAAGAATGGCGAAGATGAGCAGTCCTGAATATAAATGTTCGATTAAAACGGCCAGATTCATGTTGGCGGCAAGCAACACAAACAGTACAGAAATCAACAGCATGGACAGGCTGCCTTTGAAATGTTTGAGACGCTGAATGTCGTGTACTTCCATGCGTTGCAGCGTTGCACCCATCATGAGTACAGCCAGCAGTCCTGCTTGAGAACTGATGCTGTCGGCAAGCAGGAAAATACCCCATGCCGAGGACAGGGTGAGGATGGTGCGAATCTCCACATCTTTGGACCAGTTACTGGAGAGTAACTTGGCCAGCAGGAAGCCACCCATCAGTCCGATCAGGGTGCCTGCTATGATTTTGTAGAAAATTTCCTCTGCTATAAGCAGGTTGGAAATCCCCGGCGTCAGTGCCACTTGCAGGAACACAATGGCCAGAATGGCACCAACCACATCGATGAGCATCGCTTCAGCTGTTAACACATGGCTAATATTGCGGCCAAGACGCATCTGACGAATAATCGGCAGAATCACGGTTGGTCCACCCACAGAAATCAATGCCCCGAACAACAGTGCCACCGGCCAGTCGATGTCAGCAATCATGTGGGCGGTGATCGCACCTATGGCGATTGTAATGAGCGGTCCGAACACGATGAGGCGACCAACCACCCAGCCATTGGCGCGTAACTCTTTCAGATTAAGGCTTAATCCACCCTCAAACAGAATGATGGCCAGGCCGAGCTCGATCAGCGTGTGGAGGGCCGCCTCCATACTTTCCACATGCAGTGCATGCAGACCAAACGGGCCTAACGCCATACCCGCCAGCAACCAGAGCAAGATTGGCGGGAAACGCATGCGGTGCGCCAGCATCTGGGCGGCGGTAGCAACTAATACGGCGACAACGAAAGTCGTGGTTGGGCTGGCGGTTTCCGGAAACATTGCCATACAGGCTGCCGCCAAGTTAATTGTGCGGCAAGTGTTGAATAGAATAACCACGATACATAAATGGTTGTGGGTAAAGCTCTGCTGCATGCACCAGATAGCATCTGGTGCTACTATGCGCCGCCAGACTGGCACTGCGCATGGCGTTGATGTGGCCGGTCTTATGTTTTTTGTTTTTTAAGGTGTGATAAAGTCATGAACAGTGCAGAAAAAAATAGTGTTTTTTCCATAGCAGGTATTTATGGCCTGCGCATGCTTGGTCTGTTTCTCATTCTGCCCGTATTTGCGCTTTATGCCGAGGGTTTGGAAGGCGTAACGCCGACATTAATCGGTTTGGCATTGGGTATTTATGGTTTTACCATGGCAATGCTGCAGATTCCATTCGGCTGGCTTTCTGATCGCATTGGTCGTAAACCGGTTATCGCTGCCGGACTGTTGATATTTGCTGTCGGCAGTGTCGTCGCTGCGATGGCCGATACCATCTGGATGGTGATTATCGGTCGTGCACTGCAAGGTTCAGGTGCCATTGCTGCAGCCATGATGGCCTTGCTGGCAGATCTGACCCGCGAAGAAGTTCGCACCAAGGCGATGGCGACTGTGGGCATCACTATCGGCATGTCGTTTACTGTAGCTCTGATTGCGGGGCCGCTGTTGAGTTCATGGATAGGTGTGGATGGTATTTTCTGGCTGACCGCAGTGCTTGCGCTACTCAGTATCGCAGTGCTGTTCAAGCTTGTGCCCGATCCTGAAAAGCTCTCTACGCACCGCGATGTGGAAGCCGTGCCCGGTGAATTCGGAAGAATTCTGCGAAACGGACAGTTGTTACGCCTGGATGTGGGCATATTTATACTTCATGGCATTATTATGTCACTGTTTGTGGCGCTGCCATTTGTATTGCGCGATCACCTTTCCATCGAAGCACATGATCATCCATGGGTCTATCTGCCGGTGTTGCTGGTGGCTGTCGGGTTTATGGTGCCGTTGATCATTATGGCGGAGAAAAAAGGCAAAATGAAGCAGGTGTTCCTGCTCTCCATTGGCCTGATCGCATTGGCGTGTCTGATGCTTGCACTATGGCATGATTCCATGATTTCAGTGATTGCGGCACTGCTGCTGTTTTTTATCGCCTATAACGTGTTGGAGGCAACACTGCCCTCTCTGATTTCACGTATGGCCCCGATTGATGCCAAGGGCACAGCGATGGGCGTCTACTCCACATCGCAGTTTTTCGGAGCCTTTATAGGTGGTGCGGTCGGTGGCTGGTGTTATGGACAGTTTGATGTGCAGGGTATCTTTTTCAGTACAGCACTCTTTGCTCTGCTCTGGTTGTTCGTGGCGATGGGAATGCAGATGCCGGTGATGCGTTCTTCAGTGATGGCGCATGTGGAGTCTGATGTGGATGCCGACACGTTGGAAAGCAATATTCTGGCTCTTGCCGGTGTTTTTGAAGCCAAGGTTGTGCCAGAAGAAAACACAGTTTTTCTGCGTGTAGATAAAAAAGTGTATGATGCGGATGCCTTGAATGCGCTGCTCAACCCGGCATCGCAAGCGGCTGAGGGCTGAGAATGACGAATACTGTGAACAAACCTGTACTACTTATTGTGATGGATGGCTGGGGTATCGGCTCAGGCGGCCATGAAGATGCCATTGCGCAGGCCAATACACCTGTTTTTGATCGCCTCTGGTCGGGTTATGCACATACGCGACTATTTACACATGGCCCTTACGTTGGCTTGCCTGCCGCCAAAGATATGGGCGGTTCGGAAGTCGGTCATTTGACCATGGGCGCAGGCATGATTCTTGATCAGGGGCCGACGAGGATTAACAAGGCGATTGCCGACAACTCTTTCTTTGCATCATCCGCTTTACAGCAGGTGATGGAAGTAGTTGCCAATGGCACTACACTGCATCTGGTCGGTTTACTCTCTGATGGCAATATCCATTCACATTTGAATCATTTCAAAACCTTGATCGAATATGCTTTTGAACAAGGTGTGAAACGCTTGCGGGTGCATGCCCTGCTTGATGGGCGCGATGTCGGTATCCAAACGGCACAGAAGTATGTATGTGAACTGGAAGAGGACTTTGCTTACATTAACGGCAACGAAGGATTCGATTATGGATTCGCCAGTGGTGGTGGTCGCGAACGCATAATAATGGATCGCGATTATGACTGGTCCAAGGTTGAACAGGGCTGGAACATGATGGTGCATGGTCAGTGTGAGCAGCGTTTTCCATCCATGCTGGCCGCGATCAATCATTTCCGTGAAAGGCAGCCCGACATTGTCGATCAGGACTTGCCGGGTTTTGTGATTGTTGATCAGGATAATCAAGCGCTGGGTAAAATGACTGATGGCGATGCGGTGGTGATGGTCAATTTCCGTGGTGATCGCGCTGTTGAAATCACCGAGGCATTCGAACTGGATGATTTCGATGGTTTTGATCGTGGAGACAAGCCTGATCTCACTTATGCGGGCATGATGGTTTACGATGAAGATCGTAACCTTCCCAAGCTACAGCTTATGGGCCCAACCAAAGTGGATAATCCGTTTGGTAAGCGTATTCTGGAGCTGGGCATCAAGCAGTTCCGGCTGACTGAAACGCAAAAATATCCACATGTCACCTTTTTCTTTAATGGTGGTTATCGCCAGCCTCTGGATGAGAGTATGGAAGATTATATTCTGATTCCATCTGACAAAGGAGTTTCATTTTCCGATGCGCCTCAGATGAAAGCAGCTGAGATTGCCGGAAAGGCAGTCGAGTTAATCGAATCCGGTGAATATGGATTCGGCCTGATCAATTTTGCCAATGCAGATATGGTTGGTCATTGTGGCAATATGGCGTCGGCTATTGAAGCTGTAGAGGCTGTGGACAAGGCTGTCGGCCAGATTGTTGAAGCACTGGAACAAGCCGGTGGTGCTGCTCTGATTACTGCCGATCACGGTAATGCTGAGGAGATGCTGGTGGCCACCAAAACAGGGCATGAACCTTCAACCAAGCACTCGGTTAATCCGGTGCCATGCATTCTGTTTGATGCAGCATATGATGGTTCTTATCAATTGCGTCAGCCTGATGCCGCAGATGCCGCACTTGCTGTTCCCGGTCTGTCGCATCTGGCAGCCACACTGTTTGAAATGATGGGGTATGCTGTTCCGGATGACCTGAACCCTTCTCTGATCGAGCGGCCCTGATTCTGGACGCTTCGGCGTAATCTTTGCGCCGCCTGCGAACAATTAACAGTTGCAGCTATGACTGAATGTATAGAACATAGCTTAATTGTTATCGTGTGCAGGAGTAAGCTATGGAAAATCTTGACCAGATTGCATCAATACTTGCGCTGACCATGGGCGCGGCCTGGGCCAGCGGTATCAATCTTTATGCTGCGATTCTGGTGCTGGGTATGATGGGCACAACTGGCAATATTGATCTGCCGCCCGGACTTGAGATTCTTAGTGACCCACTGGTGCTGTTTGCTGCCGGAATCATGTATTGTGTTGAATTTTTTGCCGACAAGATTCCCGGTGTGGATACCGGATGGGATTTGATGCATACCTTTGTTCGCATTCCTGCCGGAGCCATGATGGCTGTTGGTGCTGTGGGTGAGGTCGATCCTGTTGTGGGCCTTGCGGCAGGCATTCTTGGTGGTGGTTTGGCGGCAACGTCACATGCGGCCAAAGCCGGCTCTCGAGCAGTCATCAATACTTCGCCGGAGCCGTTTACCAACTGGACTGCTTCTGTGGCAGAAGATGTGGCTGTTGTGGCTGGACTCTGGACTGCCCTGAATCATCCTGTTCTGTTTATTGTTCTGCTTGTTCTGTTTGTCATTCTGGTGATCTGGCTATTGCCGAAAATATGGCGTGGTATCAAGGCAGTATATGGCAAACTTCGACGTTTCTTCAGCGGAAAGCCGGCAGAGGAAGAAAAGCCTGCGCCTGTAGACCCTGTGCTTGAGCAGCAGGCCAGAGAGCCGCCCGAAAAGAAATCAGAATAACTCTGAAATAGTCAACTATTCCAACTAGATGCTGGCCGTCACAACCGATGGCTGCTGCGAAATCTTTCTGGAAACTACTGATTAAAGCTGACGACTCTGAAGTTGCCATCATCGGCTTCTTTGAGATGGTTGATTCTGGCATTTCGTAATTTATAACGACCATCAGGCTCCAGCCCTTGCAGGATTTCAAATATGCGTGATCCGGCATGATAGTGACCAATGGCGAGAATATTTTTGCCGGATTTGGCAAAGCGGCGTTTGATCAGGTCAGAGGCTTTGAGCAGCTGAAATATACCGTCACCATAACTGCGTGTTTTGTATTCGTATTCAGAATGGGAAAAGGTGAAATAGGGTTTCAAATCAGCATCGAGCTCTATTCTGTTGCCGAGGCTTAGCCGGGATGCTGAAGATGCATCACGGCTTTTCTGCCAGCAGCACTCATCCAGTTCCGGCCATATTTCAGCCACCATGCCGTGTTTTTTGAGATAGGGTAAAATGGTTTTCAATGCCCGGTATTTAGGGCTGACAATGATATGATCAAAGTGATAGGCATCGAGTTTTCTGGCCAGGTCTGCTGCTTGCTGTTTGCCCTTGTCAGACAGGGTGCGGTCATTGTACCAGGAGTGAACATGCGTCACATTTCCCAGTGATTCAGCATGGCGAACGTAATAGAGGTTCACTGCATTATCTGCGGCTGAAATGGCAGGGGCACTTAACAGCAGAGCAGTCAGGAATGAAAAGTAGAGCGTGATTCTAAGCATCTGAACCTCCGTTGCATCAGAATGATGGTGGAGGCTTATCGTAGCAAATCCTGGTGTATATAGAAGGCGTAGATTTTCCCGGGTTCCCTATGGGGTGAAGAACAGTGCCAGCCAGAGCGTATTCTGTTCCGGGTCAGTCCAGCTTACCCTGTGCCTGCAGTGAGCCGGGATAAGCAGGTAATCTCCACTATTCAGCGTGATCTCTTTATCCATCTGTTCAAGTTGTAAACGTGCCTGACCCTGCAGAACGATGATCCACTCGTCCTGCTGCTGGTCATACCATTGTCCCTCAGCGGTGCTTTGCCCGGCTGAGATAATTCGTTCAATCCGCAAATGCTTTTGATGAAGTAGCGTTTCTATCACTTCATGCGGTTTTGCATCAGGTATATTCACTGCTGTCCGGTTAAGGAATTAGCAGCAAGAAAACAGGCCTGAATTCCCAACGATTATGGTAAATTTGTAGTTATCCAGACAGCAAATTCACAGAACGGAGAACTCAGGCCATGAAGCACATTA
>NZ_BDFD01000007.1 GCF_001895085.1 Mariprofundus micogutta
ATCATTGTGACATTATAGAGACCGGAAATGAGAGCTGGAGATTCAAAAATAGAGCATGATTTAAACAGACTTTAGGGGGTCAAAATTGGACGCTGATGGGGGGTCAATTTTGGGTGCTGATTGACACATATTAGCGATGTGCCAGTACAGAATAGCTGTGCTCAGTACAAATTAGCGTTGTTTTTCAGACTTTAACTTTAGCGCCTGAAATACTTCGTCAGCATGGAATGATGACCGCACCAGCGGACCGGAAGCCACCATGCCGAAACCTTTTTTCTCGGCAAGGTATTTCAACTCATCAAACTCTTCCGGGCTCCAGTATTTCATCACCGGATGATGTTTGGCGCTCGGCCTCAGATACTGGCCCATGGTAAGGATATCGATATTCGCTTCACGCATATCATCAAGCACTTGTAATACTTCATCCCGCTCCTCGCCCAGGCCAAGCATGATACCCGACTTGGTTACCACATTCGGATCCAGCTCTTTTGCCCGCTGCAGCAGTCGCAGAGAGGTATAATAACGGGCTCCCGGCCGCACAGATCGATACAGGCGAGGTACTGTTTCAAGATTATGGTTAAAAATATCCGGTTTTGCCGCGATGACCGTTTCCAGACAACTCGCAGGTTTGCGTTGAAAGTCCGGCGTCAGAATTTCGACTGTGACATCCGGCTGACGTTTTTTGAGTTCCGTAATAACCGAGGCGTAGTGGCCGGCACCGCCATCTTTGAGGTCATCACGATCCACAGATGTAATAACCACATGTTTCAAACCGATCTTGGCTACAGCTGTTGCCAGATTTACCGGCTCGTCCATATCAACCGGATCAGGCCTGCCGGTCTCCACATCACAGAATGCACAGGTACGCGTGCATACCCGCCCCAGAATCATAAATGTAGCCGAACCCTGCTTCCAGCAACCGCCGATATTCGGGCAGGAGGCCTCTTCACATACGGTATTGAGCTTCAACTCACGCATCATTTCAGCAATATCTTTGTATTCACGCGACATCGGCGCACGCACTTTCAGCCACTTGGGCTTGCCTGCCATCGGCTCGCCCTGATTTTCAACCTGGATAGGAATAACTTTTCTACTCATCGGCCCATGCTATCGCATAGATACAGAACGTAAATCCACCATATTTTGTGGATAAACGTGTCTTTTATCGATTTTTTTGGCAGTCTTGCCAGCGAGAGAAGTTCCCGTTCCCGAACTTTTCTGAAATTGGCCTGCCGGGTTCCGCAGGCATGGAGTATTCATGAGTTTTTCCTGTTTTATTAAGCTTTTCATCGCTGCCATTGTAGCGTCGCTGCTTGGGTTCTTTGCCGTTTCTGCCATCGATCCTGCCAGCATACCTGTTGCATCACTGTTCGCTACAGGTATCACCATTGGCACCATTTTCGGTGGCCTGCTGGTGGCTTTATATCCTGCTTCAGACAGTGCCAGCGATACGGATAACGGTGGCACCAGCAGTATTTATGTCGGCAACCTGCCTTTCAATGCCGGTCGCGATGATATCAAAAACCTGTTCTCACCTTTCGGTGATGTGGTTGATATCCGCATGGTCAAAGATCGCCGCAGCAAACGTTTCAAAGGTTACGCTTTTGTAGAAATGAACAGTGCCGGCGCCAAGGCAGCCATAGGTAGTCTTAACGATACCGATTATGCTGGCCGCACCCTGCGTGTAAACGAATCGAGAAAGAAAGAGCAAGGCTGATAAAATCCCGAACAATCAAAAAAGGCGCAGTGAAAACTGCGCCTTTTTAATGCTCTTGAAGTCGTGAGTTTACGATTCGCGGCGCTGGCGAACCGATTCGGCCAGGCGATGTAGTAAAGCTTCAGTATCATCCCAACCCAGACAGGCATCGGTTACGCTGATACCGAATGCAGGTTCTTCACCAGCCACAACATTCTGGCGACCTTCATGTAAATGCGATTCAATCATCACACCCGTAATACAGCGGTTGCCATCTGCGATCTGATTCGCCAGATCTTCGCCAACATCAATCTGACGTTTGAACTGCTTGCTGCTGTTGGCATGACTACAGTCCACCATCAAGCTACAGGATAGTTTCGCACTTTGAAGTTCGCTGACTGCTCCGGCGATGCTGGCTGCATCGTAGTTCGGCTCCTTACCACCACGCAGAATAATATGACAATCATCATTACCGGAGGTGGAGAAAATAGCTGATTTACCCTCTTTGGTCAGGGAGATAAATACATGCGGGTGTTTGGCGGCATGAATTGCATCAATAGCAATCTGGAAACCACCGTATGTGCCATTCTTGAAACCAACCGGGCATGACAGGCCACTGGCCAGTTCACGATGCCCTTGTGATTCAGTCGTACGAGCACCGATCGCACCCCAGCTGACCAGATCAGCAACATACTGCGGGGTAATCAGATCAAGGAATTCTGTACCTGCAGGCACCTCCATCTCATTCACATCCAGTAATAATTTGCGGGCGAGACGGATACCTTTATTAATTTCGAATGTGCCATCCAGATTCGGATCATTGATCAAACCTTTCCAGCCGACAGTCGTGCGCGGCTTTTCGAAGTAAACGCGCATAACTATCAGAAGATCTTTACCCAGTTCTTCACGCATGCGCTGGATATGCCGGGCATACTCAAGCGCAGCATCCGGGTTATGGATTGAGCACGGTCCAACAATCACCAGCAGACGATCATCTTCACCATGCAGAATATCATGGATAGCAACACGGGCATCATGGGTAGTTCGGGCAGCAGTTTCTGAAATTTCATATTCAGCATGCACCTGTTCGGGTGCTGCAATTTCACTCATGCCACTGATACGAAGATCGTCAGTATTGTATTTCATCGCCATGATTAAGCCTCTATAAAACCGTGATTGCGCCGGCTGCCGCGGGCGCGCGCCGCAGTATCGCAGAAAATCACCTAAACTGTTAGCCCCTGAGCTTTTTCAACTGCGCCGCAGATCAATCTTGCATGACAGCCTGCTATCACCGGCTATTGAGAATAGTCTCAAATAGTTGGATATTTGCAGCATGTATGATCATAAAGCAGTCGTTAGCGCTGAACTGGATGCATCTGAGACCCTGTTATGGAGCGCCCAGCCCCGCCAGGGCATGTTCCTGCGTCCATCCGATTCCATGATGATCCCGTTCAGTATGCTCTGGGGTGGCTTCGCCATTTACTGGGAATTCCAGGTCATCACCGGTGATGCTCCGCTATTTTTCATGTTGTTGGGACTACCCTTTGTTTTCATAGGCCTTTACCTGATTATCGGCCGCTTCTTTTACGATGCCAAGATGCGGGAGAAAACCTTTTATGGCATCACCGATAAACGGGTTATTATTTTAAACGGCATAAGAACCAAAGCTGTACGATCTGTTGCGATTGAAGAGATCACCGACATGCATGTGTACGAAGGTCCGAACGGCTCCGGCATTATCGCGCTCGCCCCGGAAGCAATCTCCAACCTCTATCAGAGTGACCTGATGTTGCCCGGCCAGACAGAGTCAGTCCCCCGTCTGAATCACCTGTTGGATGTACACAGGCCTTACGCACTGATTCAGCAACTGCGCAAAAATCTACCTACGCGGCCAGATTAACCGCCAGTAGAGCATTCTCAGCCGGCTTCACAGGCACTGGAATCTTCACCTGATGGCCACTGCCAGGCGCAGCCTCCATAGGATTGCCGTAACGGGCATCATTAATTGATTCGACTATAAAGGTGTGATTGCCATCCGGATTAATCAGTTCAATAGAGTCGCCAATTGAAAATTTATTTTTTACAATCACTTCAGCCAATTTCGTCTCATCATCATATGCAACCACTTCTCCGACAAATCGCTGGGTCAGCCATTGTGAGTTACCGGTTTCATAGCTCTGGGTACTGGATGAGCGCTTACGCGTGTAGAAACCATCGGTGTACCCGCGACTGGCCAATCCATCAAGCTGAAACATCAGGGACTCATCAAAGGGCCTTCCGGCACGCGCATCATCAATGGCCTTGCGATAAACCTGTGAGGTACGCGCCACATAATAATGTGATTTGGTACGACCTTCGATTTTCAGGGAATCAACTCCGATTTCTACCAGACGCTCAACATGCTCCACAGCACACAGATCTTTCGAGTTCATAATATAAGTACCATGCTCATCCTCAAACACAGGAATCTGCTCATCCGGGCGATTCGGTTCAGTAAGCGTATAAACCTGATCCGCTAAAGGATGACGCTCGACGTTACCTGTATCGGCAAACGGCTGGGCATTCAAGCCATCGAGCACCTGAATCGGAATAATGTCACCGGAGATATCCTCGGCAGCCTTTTCCATACCGTATTCCCAACGACAGGCATTGGTGCAGCTGCCCTGATTGGCATCCCGATGATTGAAATAACCGGAAAGCAGACAGCGGCCGGAATAAGCCATGCACAGTGCACCATGTACAAACACTTCCAGTTCGATGTCCGGGCACTGCTGGCGAATTTCCTCAACCTCATCCAGTGACAGTTCGCGTGACAGGATAATGCGAGACACACCCATCGACTGCCAGAATTTCACCGCTGCCCAGTTCATTGTGTTCGCCTGTACAGAAAGATGGATCGGCATTTCAGGCCAGCGCTCACGCACCAGCATGATGAGGCCCGGATCAGCCATAATCAGTGCATCCGGTTTCATATCAATGACCGGCTGCATATGCTCAAGATAGCGTTTCAGCTTATTGTTATGCGGTAAAAGATTGCTGGCCACAAAAAACTTTTTACCCAGTGCATGCGCCTCATCAATGCCTGTCTTCAGGTTTTCCAGTTGAAAATCGTTATTGCGTACACGTAATGAATAACGTGGCTGGCCGGCATATACGGCGTCCGCACCAAAGGCGAAGGCATAGCGCATATTGCGGATGGTTCCTGCCGGAGCCAGCAGTTCAATGGGTCTTTTATTCATATTCATTCCTTTCCTTTTCAGCTGAATCACGAATCAGCGAAAGATGCATGCGCAGGTTATACAATTCATCAGCATACGAGAGCGGTACGTGGACCTGTCTGATATCTGTCTCAATACGATCCAACTCATCCAACAGTGTTTGATCAAAACCATCTGCCAAAGCCTCATCGATACGGCTCAACTCTTCGTACCAACGATAGATGCGTGAACGCACACGCCATCGATACAATGGTGGCATGACTTTAAACAGCGGAATCAACAGTGCTATAAAGGGCAGCAGCATCACTTTCAGCCGATCTACCAGTGTCGCTGCCCAGAATGGCAAATAGCGCTGTAAAAATGATGGCCCGGACTTGTAATAGCGTTCGGCCTCTTTGCTCAGCGGTAATGCGGTATACAGCGCGGTTGGAAATTCACCTGCGGTAGAAAACAGACTCCTGCCACCATGCACATGTGCTGCAGCCTGCATCAGCAGGTCCTGCAGAGCCGGATGCAGGTTGGCATTCACCATTAGCGTTGCCGTAGCTGCAAGCAGTTGCATATCCTGTCTGGGCTCATCACGCCCCAGATCAAGAGCACCCTGCGGCAGGGTTAATGCAGACAATGTAGGGATACGGCGTGTATAGGCATCGGCACGATCAAAATCGAGCAGTCGGACTTTAGCATTACGATTTAACTGATATACCGTCTCTGCACGTGCTGAAGCCACCAGGAATACTGCATCTACACGACCGGTCAGCAGTGAGGCAATCGCGTCACTACCTGACTCAGGCAACAAGCTGCTGTTACTTGCATCGACTCCATTTTCCTTCAATAACTGAAGGCTGAGTACACGGGTTCCACTGCCTTCTGCACCCACAGCAACGCTAGCGCCCTTCAACGCGTTCAGTGACTTGAAGGGTGAGTTTGCACGCACAAACACCCAGAGCGGCTCATAGTACATGCTGCCAAGCGACATCAGCTCCACATCTTCAGGATCGGCAATACCGCTCTGTACAAAGGCCACATCGGCTCCGGCACTTTTCAGTCTCTCAACATTCTCCAGAGAACCGGCAGACTCGAGAATATTCACGGTAATACCGCGTTGTTTCAAATAATCCCGATAGGCCAGTGCATGCGCATAATAGGCCCCCTGCTTTGAACCGGCAGAAAAAGTCAGCTCACTGGGCGGAGCCGGATCAACAAACTGATAGGCCACAGCAAAACCCAGCAGTGTCAGCAGCAGGGCAGGCAGAATTGTTTTAAGTTTGTCGCCGATCATGGAATGGAACTCTATGCCTGCACTGAAAAAAAGCATCCATAGGCTTAATGTTGCTTACGCCAAAGTCATACACATGCAATCTGGTAAAAAGTCAGCTCACTCGCTTAGGATAATCAAAATCGAGCAGTTCGGCATGATTATCGATATTCTGCCACTGCTCAATCTGGAACTGTAACACCGCAACACCACAGGTGGGGATATTATTGATCCAGGTTTTGGCCAGACGATTGGTCAGCTCGGTAATACCCGGATTGTGTGCCAACAGTGCCAGTGTCTGAACATGATCGGAGGTCTGGCGAATCAGCTTTAGCATTTCAGCAGGGCTGGCCAGATAGAGTTCATCTTTGAACTGTATGTTTTCTACGGAAAAACCAAGCTCAGGCACCATCAGATTGGCCGTGGCTCGGGCACGTCTGGCTGTGCTGACCAGAAAAGCATCAGGAACCATTGCTTTAGCTACAAGCCTGCGACCCATCTCAGGCGCATCCTGCATGCCGCGTGCATTTAATTCGCGATCAAAATCGCTGGTGCCAAAATCACTCCAGCTGGATTTTGCATGCCGCATTAACATTAATTTTTTCATCTGACTGTGACCGGTTTAATTGTTCTCAAGCCACTGCTCGGCATCATTCATCTGCTCAAACAGCTGTGAGCTGTTTGAGCCATCTGCAGCCATCTGCCAGAATGAGATATTGGGAAATGAACGCTTGTTGCAGTCCGCAACCGCCAGACGAATATTCTGATCACGGAAAGCAATACTGGCGCTTCTGGCCAGTTCACATGCCTGCTGTATCGAAATCGAATCAACAAGCTGAAACATCACTAACACCTTATTTAAGCCTCTTGCCTGAGACTTGCGTACAACCATGGCCCAAAAAGCCTTTGAATCACGATAAGCCCACTGACCGCTTAATTTCACCCGCAACACATCATCCTCCTGATTAATCAGAAGACGGTACGATATTGCGCCTGAACGGTTAATAGATCGGTTTTGATGCATGCTAAGAATCCCCACGTCCCTGTGATAGCCACCAGGAATCCCACACCCCTAATGCCCCCCGAACTGAACAATTCGTAATTATAACAACGTAGCTCCAGCTGAATAGTCCCCCATATGGGGGACAACTAATACAGCTTAAGACTCCTGTTATAGTAACTCCTTTGCCATCGCTGCCGGTTGAGAAGCGGACAGAATGGCCCCGATCACTGCGCAACCATTCACATGTAACTGCCCACGGTTTTCGCGGCATATGCCTCCCAGTGCGACCACCGGCAGTTTTGTCAGCTCGACAAGTTGCTGGAATTTTTCAGGCCCCAGGCACGGCGCTCCCGGATGACTATCCGTCGGGAATACCGGTGACAAAAAAATATAATCTGCACCCGCAGCTTCAGCCTGTTTTATTTCATCAAGATTATGACATGATGCCGAGACTGTTTTTTCAGCATCATTCAACCAGAGCCTGATCGATGGAATATGATCGATGCCCTCAGCTGCCACATGCACACCATCTGCGCCCACCGCAGAGGCAATATCCGCCTGACTATGAATGATTAATTTTGCTCCGTGCTGATGCGTCAATTGGCGAAGCCTCGAGGCAAAAGCGAGCAAGCGGGCCGAGTCCATATCCTTCTCACGCACCAGCACAGCATCCACGCCGCCTTTTAAAGCAGAATCAACAGTGTCGAAAAACGGCTCTCCCGAAAAACGGGAGTTATCAGTAATAACAGTCAGGGCCGGAACTTTAACCGGCATGACTCAAAATTCTTTCAATACCCATGATGGTGGTGAAATACGCTTGCCGCCACCGGGAAGTCGCTGTTCAAATACACCATCACCATCCCTGTCTTGCAGGTAATAAGCAGGAAGACCACCGGCAGGCTGAACCTTGATTTTAAAGACACGCCCCCTGATCGCATATTCGGTGATTTTTGCGCCATCATTACGCTGATAAGAGCGAATATCTACGGCTTGCCCTGTGTCCGGAGCACTGAACTCTTCGTGCAGATTCGGTGCACTTTCCGGCTCACTCTGCGTATCCTGATCTGCTGAATCAGCTCTGCTTTCCGCCACGACAGGAGGCGGCAAAACTTCATCTTCTTCAGCAAAAGCCTGACAGGCCAGCAGGTTTAAACAAATCATAGGCAGGATATATTTCATCAAATTCATGCAACCAGTATAACGGAGTAGTGAGGCATCGACCATCCTTTTCAGACGGTTCAGGCTCATTGAGTCTCAGACCTTACGTCGCAACAGCACCAGACATGCACCACCACCACTGCCCGGCTGAGGCATGACCGCCAGAACAAATCTGGCCATAGAGCCATCCCGCAACCATTGGTAAACAGCATCTTTCAGCACCGGTTTACCCTGTGAATGCAACCCTCTGCCATGAATAATCGCGATGACGCGCTGCTTGCGGCTTATTGCCTGCAGAAACTCATTATCCAGAAGATCCAGCGCCTCATTGCGGGTTAAACCATGCAGATCCAGCGTCAGAGACACTGCCGGATTGCCTGCTGCCAGCTGTTTCAAGCGTTCACGAGAAATGCCATCAGCCCTCAACACCCAGGGGTCGTCAGTTACGTGTGCTGAAGCCTGAGGCGATTGATCTCTCTCATTTACCAAACGAGGGTGTTTAACAGCATAGCGCGGGACTCTTTTGGGCTGTTGTTTTTGCGGCGGCTGTTTCTTCGATGTAGGTCCGATAGGCTTCACCAGGGTCATCGCATCAGCAAACAGCTTATCCTCGTCCACTGTTTATTCTGCCTTCTCCGGACGAGACATCAGTTGCTTTAATCCTTCTGCAATGGCCAGCTCTCCTGAGAGAACCAGATGAATAGACTGCATCAGCGGCAACTCAAGCTGAATCTGCCCTGCCATCTGATGCACTGCTTCTGCAGTACGCACACCTTCTACCACCTGACCGATCGCTTCTATGGCCGCTGTCAGATCCTTACCCTGTGCAATAGCCATGCCGAACTGACGATTTCGCGACAGCGAGCCCGTACAAGTTAATACCAGATCACCCAGGCCTGAGAGACCCATCAGTGTTTCAGGCCTGCCACCACAGGCTTGAGCCAGTCGGGAAATTTCTGCCAAACCACGTGTCACAACTGCAGCAATTGAATTATGGCCCAGCCCCAGCCCATCGGCCATGCCTGCAGCAATCGCAATCACATTTTTCAAAGCGCCACCCATAGCCACGCCGACAATATCGTCGCTGAGGTAGATCCTGAAATTGGTATCATCAAAATAAGATGCGGCCTTTTCTGCCATGCTGATATTTTCAGCAGCCATGGTAATAGCTGTCGGCTGCCCTTCGGCAACTTCTTTTGCAAAGCTTGGGCCTGAGAGCAAGGCAATGCGACTTCTATCAATATATTCAGCCAGCATCTCATCGGTTCGCTGTAGCGTTTCCGGATGTAAACCCTTACATGCTGCAACCACGGGGTAAGCCCCATCCGCCAGCAGCGGTAAAAAATCACTTACTGCCACGCAGGGCAGCGCATAAACACATATATCAATATCTTTAATCGCCATCTGCACATCTGCAGTGATTTCGATATTTCCCGGCAAGGCAATGCCTGGCAAATAACGCAGGTTTTCACCCGTCTCATTGATCTCGGCTGCCTGCGCATCGCTACTGGCAACCAGACGCACCTCCCTGTGACCGGAGCGTGCCAATACCAGCGCCAGTGCTGTTCCCCATGAACCGGCCCCCAATACACATACCTGCTGCATTCTAGTCATCCTTTCTCCTGCCTCTGACCAGAGGAATAAATAACAATAGTAGCGTAATCAGCAAAGGTCCATCACCCCACCGGACAAATGGGGTGCGTGCATCAGATAACTGGAACTCTCCTTGCAAAGCTGCTTTGGTCCACCATGGCAGACTTGCCAGCACCTTGCCGTCCGGACTAATGACTGCACTTACCCCGGTATTGGCTGCACGCAACACATAACGTCCGGTTTCAACGGCACGCATGCGGGCCGCCTGAAAATGTTGCCAGGCAGCCGGAGTCGTGCCATACCAGGCATCATTGGTAACATTCACCAGTACCTGTGCGCCATTCTCCACACGAAAACGTGCCTGTTCAGGAAACAGCGATTCATAACAAATCAGTGCCCCATACTGAATCCCGCGAGCCTCTACCACACCTGTATCTTCAGCCGGCCTGAAATCGGCAATTTCCGGTACCAGCGCATGCAGGAAAGGAATCCACGAAGGTACATATTCGCCAAACGGAACCAGATGCTGCTTGCCTGCAAACTGACGTTCTGCCTGCAGGGGATCATGCGCAAACAGGCCATTGTTTGCCGTAGAATCACCCGTCAGTTTTAAACCTCCGAATAACAGAGGCGTTTCCCAGGATGTAATCTGATCACCAAGCCAGGCATTCCACCTCGGTGAGCGGGAAAGGAAAAATGGCACGGCAGCTTCCGGCCAGATGATGATATCACTCGTTTGTGCGACGTTATCGGATAGACCTGCATACCTGAACATCGTCTCATTCAAAAAGGCAGAGTCCCACTTCTTGTCCTGCGGAATATTCGCTTGTACCAAAGCCGCCTGATACACCGGACCTTCACCCGTATTCGGCTGGGGAGCCAGTACAACCAGTGCCGTTGCAAGCACAAGGCCAAGGCTCCCCCATTTTTTTGCCTCATGCGTGAGAAGCAGCAACAAGGCTGCGGCAATCAAGGCTGGCAACAGCGCCATGCCATACACGCCAAACCAGGAAGCCCAACCGATGGCTGGCGTATCAAGCATCAGATTACCCAGAGCGGTCCAGGGAAGTCCGGTAAAGATATGGCCGCGCAGCCATTCAGATGCCACTGCAGCCAGTGGAAACGAAACCAGAACCCAGCGCGTATTGCCTGCCGATTTTACTGTTAGCCAGGCCCAGAGTGCGGGAAGCAGAGCCATCACTGCACCCACCAGCATCACACAAAATGCAGCCATAACCCAGGGCAGATGCCCGAATGTATGCAGGGTTGGGGCAAGCCACCAGGCTCCAAATCCGAACCAGCCAAAGCCGAATGCATATCCCATACGAAATGCTGAGCCCTGACAGATCAGCCACAACCAGCCAATCAAAACCGGAATAGCCAGCCATGCAAAGTCGTAAGGTGAAAAAGTGAATGGCATCACCGCACCCAGCGCGAGTGCTATCAATACATGTAATTGATTGGGGCTGCGTGTCACTTATACTTTCTTATGATCTTGCTGGCGCTGCAAACGCACTTTGCTGATACGGCGGGGATCTGCTTCCAGCACATGAATCTGGATCCCGTCCAGTTTCACGGTTTCACCCTGCTTGGGAATCCGTCCCAGGCGTGCCGTAATCCAACCCGCAACAGTGTCATAGTCGCCCTGAGGCAATGTCACGCCCAGAGCTTCGCTCAGCTCTTCAATATGCATGCGCGCCTGAACCATATAACTATCATCGTGCAAAGGATGAAACTCAATATCATCAGCTTCACCGGCCTCATTGATTTCACCCACAATCTCTTTAAGCAGATCAGGCAGGGTTATCAAACCGGCAGTACCTCCATATTCATCCAGCACCATGGCAATATGACAGGAAGCCTCTTTCATTTCAGACAGCAGACCTGAAACCTGCTCCAGCTCCAATACACGCAGGCAAGGACGTACCAGATTGGTTAGTGTGCTCTTGTCACCTGTGATTCGAGCAGCCACAACATCCTGTGCATGTACCACGCCAAGAACGTGGTCGATATCATCTTCGATGACAGGCAAGCGACTGACACCCTTGTCAATCAGCATGCGCTCCACGTCTGCCAATGGCGTGTCCACGGTGACAGCATGTATGTCCGAGCGTGGCACCATGACTTCGCGTACGCGGGTATCGTTAAAAACTATCATCTGCTCAAGCATGGTTCTCTGCTCGTCGGACTGAACTGCCTCGGCTCTGCCAAGCACAGCCAGTAATTCAGCTTCATCCCTGCCCGGCCGCATATGTTCGATCAGTGACTTACGTCCCAACAACATCCATTTCTGGATCAGGTTTGTCATGTCATCTCCGTGTCGGACACATCAAGGGGATAAGGTTCGTGCAGACCGAGTGTTGCCATGGCCTTTTTTTCCAGCGACTGCATGCGGTCCGCATCCTCATCATCGATATGATCATAACCGAGCAAATGTAGTGTTGCATGGATAATCAGGTGAAGGGCATGTGCCGATTGCGGCAGGTTCAAACGCATGGCTTCATGCTGAATAAACGGCACGGCAAGTGCAATATCCCCGAGAGGTTGATCAAGATCATACGATGGACCTTCCTGCATCGGGAAGCTGAGTACATCAGTCACCTTGTCTTTACCACGCCATTGATGATTGAGCTCCTGCACAGCTGAATCAGGAGCAAAACGTATACAGAGATCGGGCGTGCTCCCGGCTGTTAAACCCGCAACCCTGCAGGCAGACAAAACAGCCCGGTCTATATCATCGGGCAGGCTGAAACACTCTTCCAGCCCCTCATCTAAAACCACCTCAATCACCGGTTTTTTTCTCCATCCCTTCATAGGCATTGACGATATGTTCAACCAGCTGATGACGCACCACATCCCGCCCGCTCAAACGGCAGACACCGATATCACTGACATGTTCGAGCACCTGCAGCGCATGCAGCAAACCACTATGTTGATGGCGTGGCAGGTCAACCTGTGTCACATCACCGGTAACCACCATTTTCGAGCCAAAGCCCAAACGGGTCAGAAACATTTTCATCTGTTCACGTGTGGTGTTCTGCGCCTCATCAAGAATCACAAAGGCATCGTTGAGGGTGCGTCCGCGCATATAGGCAAGTGGCGCCACCTCGATGAGGTTCTGCTCGAGCATAGCATTCATCTTCTCCACGCCCAGCATATCGGTGAGCGCATCAAATAATGGACGCAAATAGGGGTCTACTTTCTGCTGCAAGTCTCCCGGCAGGAAACCGAGGCGCTCGCCTGCTTCCACAGCCGGACGCGTAAGAATGATACGCTCTACCTGATTACTGTTTATGGCGGCCACTGCTGCTGCAACCGCCAGATAAGTTTTGCCCGAACCGGCAGGGCCTACAGCCAGCGTTAACGTCTTACCCTGAATCGTTTTCAGATAATCCCGTTGATTCGGTGTTTTGCCACCGATGCGACGCCGACCGGCAATAATGATGGCCTCGCTCACATTCTTTTCTTTTTTCTCATCCACACTATGGTCCTTTAACGCGCCTTCAATATCCACATGAGTCAATTCATCCGAACGATTGGAAATCAGCCTGATTAGTTTATACATGGTTTCTCTTGCCAGCTCAGCCTGAGCACCTTCGATTTTCCAATCTCCGGGCAGACCCAGAAAGCGAACCTGATACTGCTGCTCAATCCGTTTCAGCACCCAGTTATCGGCACCACATAAATCCTGCAACGCGTACGAATCTGATGCTTTAAGGTTCAAAGAGACTGTCATGATAGTCAGATCATGCCCTCAACTGTCGGCAAGAATCAACTCGCCACGCAATGACTGGCCGTAGGCCTCGACAATCGACATCGCCATCACCTGTCCAATCTGACGATGCTGACCTCTGAAATGAACGATTTTGTAATCGGGTGAGCGCCCTTCCATGTCGCCCGCTCTGCGCCCGTCTTTCTCTACCAGCACATCAATCGTTTTGCCCTGCTGTGCCTGCATGGCAAGACGTGCCTGTTCACGTGTCAATGTCAGCAAACGCTGCAGACGTTCATCTTTCACATCTTCCGGCACGTTGTCTTCCGACTTTGATGCCGGCGTTCCCGGACGCGGGCTGTATTTAAAACAGTAGGCGGAGTCAAAACCGACGCGTTCAACCAGATCCATCGTTGCTGCAAAATCCTCATCCGTTTCGCCCGGATAACCGACAATGAAATCAGAGGAGAGCGCAATATCGGGACAGTGCTCACGTAATTCGTTAATGATACGGAAATAAGTTTCACGATCATGGCCACGATGCATCAGTTTCAAGACCCGATCAGAGCCACTCTGAACCGGCAGATGCAGATAAGGCATCAATTGCGGGATTTCTGCAAAGGCCTGACACAATTCACTTGTCATCTCCATCGGATGACTGGTGGAAAACCGCAAACGTTTTAAGCCCGGCAACTCCGCGACAGCGTAGAGCAGCATGGTAAAATCCCACTCCTCTTCATCCGGGCCGGGGCCACGATAGGCATTCACATTCTGACCCAGCAGACTGATTTCCACAGTGCCACCGGCCAGCTGATCACGGCATTCATCCAGAATATCCTCAACCGAACGTGAAATCTCAGCTCCGCGTGTATAGGGCACGACACAGAAAGTGCAGAATTTATCGCAGCCTTCCATAATCGTCACACAACCTGAAACCCCGTGACTTTCAGCCTTGGGAAGATGATCGAACTTTTCAATCTCAGGCATATCAGTCTGACTCACATGGACACGATCACGGCGAATTTCTTTCACCATTTCAGGCAGCCTATGGTAGCTCTGAGGACCAAATACGATATCCACATAAGGGGCACGCTTCTGAATCCGTTCCCCCTCCTGCTGCCCGACACAGCCACCAACACCAATAATCATATCAGGGCGTTTATCTTTCAGCTTTTTGTATCGGCCAAGCTCGGAATAGACTTTATCTTCAGCCTTTTCACGAATTGAGCAGGTATTCATCAGAATAACATCAGCATCTTCGGCTGCTGCAACCAAGCGCAGCCCGTATGCCTGCTTCATCATATCCGCCATACGGGCAGAGTCGTATTCATTCATCTGGCAGCCGTAAGTTTTAATAAACAGCGTATCCAGAGACTTTATGAGTTCATTTGCTTGTTTCATCGGACGACGCACGCTAAAGCCCGCCTGTGAATCAGGCAATCGCAAGCTGAACCGGGTAATCATGACAGGGTGAAGTGGCATTGAATTTGCTCCATGCTAATTCGGCTGCCATGTGACAACTACACATGTGTTTGCGGGTAACAGTGATAGTTTGTCTCGCGTTACCCACTCAGCCCTGGAGGCCGGCATGTCCTGGTTGAGTAAACTGTTTTCCATATTCACCGGTGGTCAAGCCAAAGTAAACAAACGCCTCAACAGGGCCAGCAAAACAGCCGCACATGACAGCCAAGCCCTCTCTTCCTGTCCGGAGAATACGCTGGGCTGGCTGTTAAAGCAGAACCCTGACATCACATCATATATGGCATATGACGTCAGCAAACCTCACAGCATTCACCCCGGCGTACTGGGGCGCTTACGTACTAGCATCCATGAGATCCCCCCCATGCCGGAAAGCTGGCGCCAGATTCAGAGAGCCTTGCAGCAGCCCGATGCATCAGCTTCAGATTTGGGAGCAGTTGTTGCCAACGACCCTGTACTGACAGCCAGAATTCTTACGACCTGCAATTCATCAGCCTACGCTACTGCAGGTAGCTCTGAAATTAACAATATCCCTCTGGCCATTGCCAGACTGGGCCTCGATGAAACAAGTAATATCATTTTCCAGACTCTGGCCCCCAAGCTTGGTGAAAGCCCTGAAAAGCGTTTGCAAGCTCGACACATCTGGATGCACAGTCAGACCATTTCAACATTGATGCGTCTGCTGTCCGAATCCTGCACACAGGTTTCCCGCAACGATGCCAGTCTTACAGGTATGTTACATGATATCGGTAAGCTGGTTATCCTGCATATCGAAGATCAACAAAAACTGGCCGATCTGAAGGCCTCCATTGATGGTGGACTATCCACACTCGAGGCCGAATACCATCACCTGGGTTATACGCATATTGATTCGGGCATGATGCTGGCCCTGCACTGGCAGCTGCCAAAATATGTGCAACACTTCATCTCATTTCACCACCATGCCGCACATCTGCCGGCAAAACAGATCCCTTCACATCTTCAACATGCCATGATGATGCTCAATCTGGCACACATCATTGCCCGGCACTCGCTATCCATTGATGTAGAAAATGGAAATGGCGCCATCTGGCAAAGTTATCAGCGTCAGTTCGCAGAGCGGCCAGAGCCGTTTGTAAAACTGGAGCTGAGTCTGCCGCTGGATAGTCAAACACTGTATCAGCAACTGCAATTACAGGTTGAACGCATTAAACCGCAGTTTCCGGATCTTTATCCAACAACAAATGAGTGAGTACGATTTCAACAATACTCAGGATACCCCCTGAGCAACCGCATCAGCCTTATTCGGGCACGTCACCCATATCCACTGCAACAATCTTCGACACCCCCGGCTCTGGCATCGAAACACCGATAAGCCGGTCCGCCTGTTGCATGGTGATCTTGTTATGTGAAATAGAGAGAAACTGCACCTGACCTGCCAATTCGCGGACCATCTCACCAAAACGACCGACATTGGCATCATCGAGTGGTGCATCTACCTCATCCAGCACACAGAACGGTGCCGGTTTGATTTTGAATATCGAGAAGACCAGGGCCACTGCAGTCAGTGCTTTCTCCCCTCCGGAAAGCAGTGTCACATCCTGTAAGCGTTTGCCCGGCGGCTGGGCAATCACTTCAACGCCTGCAGTCAGGATATCATCCGAATCCAGCCTGAGTTCGGCCCGCCCGCCTCCGAACAACTGTGGAAATGTTTTCTGGAAAATGGCATTGGTCTGTTCAAACACTTCACGGAAACGCTGCCGCGTGGTTCGGTCAATACGGGAAATCGTATCACCTAACGTACTCAGGCTCGCCTCCAGGTCTGTTGCCTGCTCTGAGAGAAACAGTTCGCGTTCACTAGCTTGCTCAAACTCTTCAATTGCCAGAAGATTGACCGGGCCAAAACGGCCAAGTCTCTCTTCCAGTTCCGTAGCCCGACTCATAATGACTTCAACTTCACCCAGATCCTGCAGGTCAGCAATAGATATCAGCAATTCATCTGCCGAAACCTGACATCGATGCATTATTTCTCCAGCCAGATCCTGCAGGCGTGTAGCTCCCTGCGCTTCGCTCACTTCATCTGTCTGACGCTGTTGTGAGAGTTGCTGCAGAAGCTGACGGGCCTGGCGTTCAGCACGTTCTGCCTCATGCTGAGCCTGCTGCAATTCATGGCCTTTCTGACGCACTTCGTTCATTGAACTATGCATCGATTCCACATGCTCGGCAGCCTGGCTCAGTTGCTGATCCAGCTGACTCTGATTGCTTGCAGCCTGCAACTCGACTTCAACCTGTTGCAAGCGACCCGAATCTGCCTTCACCTGCTCACGCAGTCGCAAAGTATCCTGTTCCAATCGTGCGGACTCTCGCTGTAAATTGTCTCTGGCCTGAGCAAACAGAGCCAGGGACTGATCCACCTGTGCCAGAGCTGTCCGGGCCTGATTCAATGCTTTTTCCGCACTGCCCACCTGGACATCCCGCTCAGCCAGTCTCTGCTGTGCTGCTTGCAGTTCAGCCTGATCCACGTGACCTGCCTGCTGCAACTGAAGCTGCCAGTGAGTCTTCTCCTCATCGGTCTCTTTCAAATCAGCCGCCATGCGCTGCTGACGTTCCTGCAAAGAGTCCGCCTCGGTCTGTAATTGCGTTACTCTGGACTGCGCAGCATGCCACTCACCTTCTGCACGCGTGGCCGCCAAGTGAGCCTGTTGCCATGCCTTTTGCCCGGACTCCAACTCTGATTCTGCCTGTTTAAAGCGTTCGGAAACCTGACTTAAGCGCAATTCTGCTTGCTCCAGCTTTTCTTCGCTCTCACGCAACTTCCTCTGCGTCGCCAATCGTCTTGCCGTTCGATTTCCTGATGGCGGCACCAGCCAGCCACTGGGCTCAAAACGCCAGCCATCCCGACTGACAGAATATCCGCTCTGATCAAAGCCCTGAGTGATATCATCCACCAGAGAGATCGGGGCAAACAGATCATGCAGTGGATGGTCTGCCTTCAAACCCATCGCATCAGCCAGTGATTCTCCGCTAGCCGGTTCTGAAGCAACAGCTCCGGCAAACAGTGCCACGGGTGCATCAACTACTTGTTTCAGCGTCTCTTTCCAGGCGGATGAGTCTGGGTTCACAGGCATATGCGCATCAGCAGACCGTCCCCGTAAAGCGGCTGCCACTGCAGCCTCAAGCCCTTCAGGCACATGCAGAGACTCATCGATCCATACCGCCCCCCTGGCCCTGAGCTCATGACGCAGGTCATCAGACACATCCTGATTGCCTGTACGACCACGCAGCTCCTGAACTGTCCCTTTTAAGGCCCGGACATCGGATTCGGCACCGGACAGGTCGCTGGCAGATGCTTCTCGTCCACGCCTGCACAGATCCAGTTGTTCCTGAGCGGCTGCAAGTTCCTGTTCTGCCTGTCGGAACACCTGCTCATTGAGCTTTCTCGACTCTTTTGCCTCTGCAAGTGTACGCTTTCCAGCTGCATGCTGGTCTTTAATACCCTCTAACTGCTGGGCAAGTCTCGCTGCCCGCTCCTGCAAACGTGCAAGTGCAACTTCAGCCTTTTCTTTCTGCACCCTGGCCTGATCACCACTATGGCGCAGACGTTCAAATTCGGCGAGGGAAGTATCCCGATTCAATCCCTGCTGTTGATAAAACAGCTGTGCCGATTCAAGTGTATGCTGCGCATCCAGACGCAAGGCCTGCAATTCGGAGTCATCCTGCTCTGTCATGCGCTGAGCAAGCTGAGCGAGTTCACTGCTGATACGCTGTTGATGCAACTGCGCATCATCAATACGGCTTTTCAGCGCTGCTTTTCTCTCCGTCAGCAGGCGTCGTTCACCGGCCAGACGCTCTGATTGCTGCTGCAGGTCTGCACGTTTGCGTTCAGCCTGGCGCAAACGATCCTGAACCGACTGCGCATCTTCTTCATGACTGACAACCTGAGAGCGGGCCAGTGTCACAACCCTCTCCGCTGCACTCAACTGTCGGGAAGCCTCCGCCTCAGCAGACTTTGATGCTGCCAGCTTCTGCTCTGTTTCCCTGCACTTCAATTGTAACGACTGATATCGCAGCCCCAGACTAAGCGACTGCAGATGCCTGAATTCATCCTGCATTTTTTTGAAACGTTCTGCGCGACCAGCCTGCTGTTTCAGACTCCGGCATTGGGTACGAACTTCTTCAAGCAGATCAAGAATACGGTCCAGGTTCTGCTGAGTATCTTTCATACGTCGCTCAGCTTCACGACGGCGAGAGCGATATTTCATCACGCCTGCCGCCTCCTCAAAGATCACCCGGCGCTCTTCCGGTTTGGCTGTCACCATGCGGGCAATCGAACCCTGCTCAACAATCGCATAAGCACGCGTGGAAATGCCGGTATCCAGAAACAGGTCCACCACATCTTTCAGGCGAACCATTTTACCATTGATAAAGGCATCCGATCCGCCTTCCCGCATCAGTCGACGGCGAACCCTGATCTCATCGAGTTCATGGTAAGGAGTGGCCAGCGAACCTTTCTCAATGGCAAAGGTCAGTTCAACATCACAGATAGCCACCGGCGGTCTGGTATCGGAGCCCTGAAAAATCAGGTCATCCATCACACCACCACGCAAATGCTTGGCAGAGTGTTCGCCCAGCACCCAACGCAGCGCATCAATAATATTGGATTTGCCGCAGCCGTTCGGGCCTACAATTGCAGTAATACCCCGATCAAGGTCGATCCTTGTCGGATCCACAAAGGATTTAAAACCAGCCAGCTCAATACGCTTCAGCCGCATCTGCGAACCTGCCGAATGTGTTCAGCCGAGGTTATCATCCTCTCCCTTGTCATTATGCAAGATTCGCAGGAATAGAACGCTAATTCAAGCAAAAGCAGCGATAGTAGAATCAAGCTGATTCAGCTGTTTTTATGAATCGATTGCATCCTTTTTCAGGTGGTTCAGCAGCAGGAAACTGACCATGCATGCGGTAAATCCCGAGGCTGTGACCATATAGAGTACGATGAGCTGTGCCACAGCAGCATTAAGGGCAGTGGCTCCAGCCAACACCATGCCCACAAAAATACCCGGCATATGCACCAGCCCTACCACGCGAAGCGTATCAATCGTTGGAATCATCGCTGTTTTAATACCTTCGCCAACCAGGCCGCCTGACTTCAATTGCGCATACATGATCGAAACTGCATTCATGCCATTGGCTGCAATCATACTACCCAGTGGCACCAGTGTACGGGTGGCATCATCAATGGAGCCTGTGAAAGCAAGCCAGGGCAGGGTCAGCAGACAGCCGCAGGCCAGACCGACGGATGAAGCTATCCATGTTCTGATTTCACCATCGTAATGGCTGGCACTGTTATGACCGGCCAGCAGACAAAAACCTGCTATCAATAAAGCCTGAGCCAGATGCGACTGTATATCGAAAATCCAGTGCAACACCAGCGCCAGCGCCAGCAGCTGCAAAAGTCCGCGAGCAGACGCGATAAGCATCTTCTTCGACAAACCCAGATTTTCCCGATGTGCCCAATAGGCCACACCGGCCAGCAGCAACCAAGCCGCCAGCAGCTTAATCAGCGTATCGGTAAGGTTCTCATCAATCATCTGTATAGAAACCGGCTTTCATTTTCTGCATGCATCCGATTTCAATCCATATACCTACAATGTGCAACGGGAATTGTTCTGCAGCTTTACTTAATACATCGGCGAATTCGGGATAGCCCGGCAGGCCCGGAATATATAACCTTCGCAGTAATGAATATTTATCTTACATCAGGGCATAAAAAAACCGGGCATCAAATGCCCGGTTTTCAATATGGTGGAGCCAAGCGGGATCGAACCGCTGACCTCCACACTGCCAGTGTGGCGCTCTCCCAGCTGAGCTATGGCCCCGAATCTTCAAAAACAGGTTATCTCTCCTGTTGCGAAGGCGGCGCATTTCGCCACAGCAGGGTAATCTTGTCAACATGAGCACATCCATGAAACTTTTCCGCCGCACTCTATCCGCCGACTGCTTAACGCCTCCGGGCCTGTTTTCTCGCCTTGTGAACAGGGGCGACTGCTTTATGTTTGAATCTGCCGAAGGCGGCGAGCAATGGGGGCGTTACAGCATTCTGGGCATCAGCCCCGCATGCAGAGCCACATCAAACGGGGGCTCAACGCATCTATTATATCGCGATGGCCGCGAAGATTCATTCGATGGCGGCATTCTCGACTGGTTGCGGGATTGTGTGCTGAATCAGGAGTTCATTGCTGAAGATGACCTGCCATTTGCCGGCGGAGCTGTCGGCTACTTTGGCTATCAAATTGTTTCCCAGTTTGAAGATATTCCGGCTGACCTGCCCGATCCGGTTGGTGCGCCTGAATCAGCGTACTTGCTGGTTGACCGGTTTATGGTTTTCGACAACCTCAAAGGCACACTAACCTGCTGTGTGCGCCTGCCCGAAGATGAAAGCGAAGAAGCTGAAAATGTCTTAAACCGTATGGAATCCAGTATCTATGAAGGAGAAATGGCTCAGGTCCTGAAACTCGATGCGGATACAACGCTGACAGATGCACCTGTTGCCCAGACTACACAGACTGATTTTGAAGCCGCCGTTTCCAAAGCGCGCGAATATATTCATGCCGGTGATATTTTTCAGGTCGTATTAAGTCAGCGTTTCTCCAAAAAACTCAGCTGCCACCCATTCGATGTATATCGTGCCGTGCGCCACATTAATCCGTCGCCCTACCTGTTTTACCTGCATATCGGAGACACGGTTCTGGTTGGTTCCTCGCCTGAAATCCTTGTGCGCAGAGAGATGGATAAAGCCGTGGTTCGCCCCATTGCAGGTACACGTCCGCGTGGGAAAACTGCGGAAGAAGATAAAGCACTCGAAAAGGATCTTTTACAGGATGCCAAGGAGCTGGCTGAACATGTAATGCTTGTTGATCTGGGCCGCAACGACCTTGGTCGCGTGTGTGAATATGGTTCGGTCTCTTTAACTGAATCCATGACTATTGAACGCTACTCGCACGTGATGCATATCGTTTCACAGGTTGAAGGCGACTTGAGAGATGATGCCGACAGCCTTGATCTGCTGGCAGCCACGTTCCCCGCCGGCACTGTTTCGGGTGCACCGAAAGTACGAGCCATGGAGATCATTCACGAACTGGAGCCGGTCGCTCGCGGCCCCTATGCAGGCACTGTCGGTTATATCGGCTTTGGCGGTCAACGTATGGATACGGCCATTGCTATTCGAACCGCCGTCATCCACGGCGGTGAGGTTCATATTCAAGCAGGCGCCGGAATAGTTGCAGATTCAGTACCCGAGCGTGAACATACAGAATGCGTAAACAAGGCCACCGCCATGTTCCGTGCTGTGGCACTGGCAGAAGCTCAAGGAAAGGAAGTTTAAGATGATTCTCGTTATCGATAACTACGATTCATTCACCTTCAATCTGGTGCAATATCTGGGCGAACTGGGCGAAACACCACTGGTTTATCGCAATGACAAAATCACACTCGATGAAATCGCCGATCTGAAACCGGATCATCTGCTGGTCTCCCCTGGCCCATGCACACCGCATGAGGCAGGCATCTCAACTGAGGTCATTCGTCGATTCTCAGGTGAAATTCCCATCCTCGGCGTCTGCCTTGGTCACCAGTCGATTTCAGCTGTATTCGGAGGACAGGTGATTCGTGCACCTCGCCTGATGCATGGCAAGACAAGTCTGATCGAACATAATGGCGAGGGCGTCTTCAAAGGACTGCCATCCCCCTTCACCGCCACCCGCTATCACTCACTGATTGTACCGGAACCGCTGCCCGACTGCCTTGTTAAAACCGCCTGGACCGGGGAAGGTGAGCTGATGGGACTGCGACACCGCGAACATCCCACCTTTGGCGTTCAATTCCATCCGGAATCCATTCTGACCGAACATGGTCATGCGATGCTGAAAAACTTTCTTCAGGCCACAGCGTGATGAATTCACCGCAGAGTACGCAGAGTTACGCAGAGGAAAGACAAAGCAATCAAGGTTATTATAGACAGACCCTGTTAAACAACCTCCACGCCTTGCTGCCAAGCGTTCTTGATTTAACTCTGCGGAACTCTGCGTCCTCTGTGGTTCAAAAAAGAGGTATGCGATGAGCGATGCTATCATTCAGATGATAAAGGATTTGCAAGCGGGCGATACAATTTTTGGTGAGAATACTGAAGCTGTCTTCACTGCCATCATGAATGGCGAAGCCAGTCCCGCTCAGATCTCTGCCATTCTTACAGGCCTCTCTATTCGTGGTGAGTCTGCAGAGGTTGTAGCTGGTGCAGCCAAAGCCATGCGTGCTGCATCGACAAAGATTTCACCACAGGCTAGCGGATTGATTGATACATGCGGTACCGGTGGCGATGGTGCGAAAACATTTAATATCTCCACAGCCGTTTCTTTGGTTGTTGCTGCCTGCGGTGTGCCTGTGGCCAAACACGGCAACCGCGCCATGTCATCCAAGTCCGGAGCAGCTGATGTTCTGGAAGCCCTTGGTGTGAACCTCAACATCTCACCGGAACAGGTGGCTGATTGCATTGATAATACCGGCATCGGTTTCCTGTTTGCCCAACATCTGCATCCAGCGATGAAACATGCAGGCCCGGTACGGCGTGAACTTGGCATTCGCACGGTTTTCAATCTTTTAGGGCCTTTGACCAATCCGGCCAATGCTGAATATCAGGTATTGGGTGTTTTTGCCAAAGACAAGCTCGAACTGGTTGCCGGGGCACTCCAGCAATTAGGATGCAAACGTGCACTCGTGGTACATGGTCGTGACGGCCTTGATGAAATTACCACGACCACCATCACCGATGCCATTCTGATCCAACAGGGCCAGGAACCGATCACATTTGAAATCGACCCTGAAGCCTTTGGCATGCCCTATGCCGCTCCTGAAGCGTTGGCTGGTGATGATGCCGCAACCAATGCAGCCATACTTCAACATATCTTTGCAGGTCAGGCCGGTGCTGGTCGTGATATCGTATTGCTCAATGCCGGTGCCGCTCTTTGGGTCGCCGGCAAAGTGAATGGTATTGGTGAAGGCATCGCAATGGCCGCACAAGCAATCGATTCAGGCAAAGTCACCGAAACCCTGAATGCACTGATTGATTTCACTCAAAAGGCATGACTGATTTTTCACCGCAGAGGACGCAGAGTTCCGCAGAGCTAAATCAATTAAGCCAAAAGACTCTTGATGCTGCATTTCGAGTGCACTCAGCGCTTGACCCTGGACTACTTGAATCAACGTATGAACACTGCCTGTGCTACGAGTTGACAAAAAAAAATATCAGCGCCACTCGGCAGGTGCAGCTTCCAGTGGTCTATGATGGAACTAAAATTGATGCTGGCTACCGAATCGATTTATTGATTGAAGATAAAATTATTGTTGAAGTTAAAGCTACCGAAAGCCTGTTACCCATTCATGAGGCCCAACTTCTGATTTACCTAAAGTTGGCCAACAAGCAGTTGGGTCTATTGATTAACTTCAACGTTCGATCCCTGAAACATGGCATCAAACGCATGGTTCATGACCTGTGATTTTCACATGAACAATTCAACAACTGGAGCACCTGAAATGCTGTTTTTATCTAGCTTTACTCTGCGCAACGCTGCGTCCTCTGTGGTAAAATAATATGAGTTCAATACTGAATGAAATCGCTGAATACAAACGCGGCTGGGTTGCCGAGTGCAAACAACGAGTAAGCGAAACTGAGCTTGTAGAACTAGCCAGAACGAAATCACCACTCGATTTTGCCGGGGCGCTACAAAACAAAGTCGCAGGCAAGCAAAATGCAGTCATTGCCGAAGTAAAAAAAGCCAGTCCTTCCAAAGGTATCATCCGTCCTGACTTTGATCCTGTAAGCATTGCACGCTCCTATGAATCCGGCGGTGCTAGCTGCCTATCCGTACTGACCGATGTGAAATATTTTCAGGGTAAAGATGAGTATGTCACGGCAATACGCGAAGCTGTAAATCTGCCAATCCTGCGCAAGGACTTCATGCTCGACCCGTATCAGATCATTGAAGCCAAAGCCATGGGCGCGGATGCAGTCCTGGTGATCCTGGCCATGGTGGATGATGTGTTGGCTGCCGATCTGACTGCGTGTGCTCATGAGTTGAACCTGTCCGTATTGCCGGAAGTACACAATGCAGAAGAACTTGAACGAGCCATGAAACTGGACACGCAGCTTATGGGCATCAATAACCGCAACCTGCATAGCTTTGAGACGGCACTGGATACAACTATTTCCCTGTTAAATCAGATTGACAGCAAGCGTAGCGTAATTACCGAATCAGGTATCTTCACAGCGACTGATATCAAACTGATGAACGAGAATGACGTCTATGGCTTTTTGATTGGTGAATCCCTGATGCGTCAAACTGATCCGGGCGAAGCGCTTCAGAAACTGATGAGTTAAAGGTCTTTATTGTCCGGAAGCACTGCCACGACGGGGCATTTTGGCCAACTGCTCTTCAACTGCCACAAACAGCTCTTCAGACTTATTTATAGTCAATGCCTTATCAACCCAAGCATTATCTTTATAATGCTGGCCGGCCACATGCACTTCAAGTCTGGTTTCAGAAGCTTCAGTCATAATCATTCGCACAAAAAATCGATGTCGCGTAAAACCCAAGACACTCTGGATATTCACATCATTTTCACCCTTTCGAATCCAGTCAGATGTAATCACTGCATTGGGTGAGTCAACAGTTTCAACCGGCATATTCAGACTTATCATCGCATCAATCACTGCGGAAAACAGAATTGGTGGCGACACATTGAAAACACGCTCCATCACAGTGGCTTGGCGATCAACCAGTACTTTTTCATATTTATCTGGCCAAGTATCCCTGTTGCTAGCTATTCCAACATAACCACCCATAGGAAGTCTGCGTGTAATTGAGGTATCAGACCGAATTTCTTCACTGATCGGTTTAACTCCCTGAGAACCCTGGGCATCAGCAACCACCTCTCGTGAGGATGATCCTGTGTCCCAAAATAGCTGCGGCATATCAGCGCATGCTGAAAGCAACATCAGTAAAGCGGAAGCGAATAAATAACGGAGAATTAAATACATCGTTTTTATTCAGGAGATCTTTCTGAAGCAGGGGTCTGCTGCATGAGGGCAAGCTGATTCTCTACTGCAGCAAACAATTCAGCACGTGGTTTGTTGCTAAATTGTTTGTTCACCCAGTGATTATTCAAAAACACTTGACTGATCATGCGCACTTCAAGCCTACTTTGCGGGGCAATATCGCCATCGGTTTTAAAAATACGCAGCACGAAGCGATGCCGGTAGGCTTTAGGTTTTCCTGCTCCACCTAATAAGCTCTCCAAATTTAACATGCTATTAGTGCCCACCTGTTTTCGAATCCAGTCCGTCGTGAGGATCCCGCTGGGTGAATCAACAGAATTCACCGGCATACTCAATGCTGTCATCGCATCCGCCGCCGCTGAGAATAGATTCATGGATTCGATGTTATATTGTCGAGCCTCCAGTGACACTGCCTTACCAGCTACAGCCTTGCGGTATTGAACTGGTACTGGAACTGAATTTGGAGCCATCTCAACCTGATCAGTTTCAGGTATCTCTAGCTCCGCCCGAAGCTCCGGCGGCACCTCCAGTGGCGCACGCGGCTTATCACCAGCTCCGTCATAGCTTGCTGCACCCTTGGCATAAACAGGGCCATCATTCTGACCTTCTTGCGTATCCCAGAATAATTTGGGCATGCCGCTACATGCTGAAAGAAGAAAAAGTAATGAGCTAATGAGGAAGTATCGGGCAATATGATTCATAGTGGCAATTCCATCTGCTGGGACCCTCCGGGTCAAGCTCTGCTTTACTGCCTGAGCAAATCCCATACAGGAAGTTCACAGCCCCAACAAAAAGGGGTGGCAAAAGCCATCCCCTCAAATGAAAAGAGGGAGGCCGAAGCCTCCCTCTTAATTACTACACTATTAAAGCAGCTATTACAGCAGTGCTTCGATATCGATAGTAGTTGTTTTGGTTGTAGTCGCTACACCAGCAGTATCAACCTTTGTGTTATTGTAGATCAGAGCCAATACGAAGTTCTGATAAACTTCATACTCTGCACCAACCTGCCACTGAGTAGTCTTAGTAGTGCCAGCTTTCATGTTGCCAATACCACCACCAACGATGATGTTATGAGTAGGTTTAACTTCCACACGTGCAGAATAACCTTTGTTAGCTACCAGAAGACCATTAAACAGATTGGTCTGAGTCAGAGTAGAAGCAGCAGCGTTAGCGTAGTCAGCGTAGAAGCCGATGCCAACATCGCCGATTTCGCCCTGCAGCTGTCCATCAATTACCCAACGTTTCATTTTAACTGAAGTACCTGGCAAACCCAGAGCTAAGGTAGTGTTAGCGTTACCAGTGTTACCGGAAGTAACCAGAATACCCAGGCCAGCAGACATACCAGCAATTTCAGGAGTCACGAAAACACGTGCGGATGGAGCCAGTTTCCAACCAGTATCAATACCAGAACCGAATGTGTCACGACCAGATACAAGACCAGAAGTTACAAAAGAAAGAGAAGCATTTACCAGTTCATTTCCGTAGAAGAGTGCAACACCACCAGTTGAAGATTTAGTAGCCGCACCAGCAGTCAGACCCTTACCACCCAACATGCCGCCATGCTGACCATAAGTAGAACCTGTTTCATAACCATAAGATTCGCCGAAACCGGAGCTAAAGATAGAAATACCAGCTTTACCGCCACCAACGTCCATAGAGTGAGTCAGCTTGAAGTTAGCGAATGCGTTACCGCCACCAGTTGTATCGTTTGCAAAGAACTCGACGAACACACCAGTGTTAGTGCCTACACGGCCACCGAAGATGATTGCTGGGTCAGTTGGAATGTCAGCAGTTTTAGAAGTAGTAGATACGCCAGCAGCAGTAGTAGTAGTACTTACGAAGTTTGGACGCAGTACCAGAGTCAGGTTGACTGAAGATGTAATTGACAGGTGATCGTCTTCAATTAATGCCTGTTCACCAACGTCGGTGAAAGAACCAGCTTTAAATGAGCGACCGAAAGCGCTCAGCGCTGGGAAGCTCAGGTGATGACAAGAAAGACAAGCAGCGCCTGTCTGGCGTGCGAACGCCGGGATTGCTTCAGAAGTAGTTGGTGCAACTGCAACAGCAGAAACAGCAACAACAGCGAAAGCAGCAGCAGAAAGAATCATTTTCTTCATGTTGTGATATCCTATTATGTTAGATTTGACTCCGTGGAGCCAGTGCAAAAATCTTCATCCCTTCGACCATGTTCTTCTTTGCAGCGTCACTAGTTCTCTGGGATGACGTGGCGAACTTTAACGTGATTCAGATCACTGAGTCAACATGACTCATCTTTCGTGTGCTATTTTGACACACTCCTTAAGTTTGAGTATTTTCTATATCCAGCCTGAATGTTGCATAAAAAGAAGTAAGTATAGCGCGACCCATTGTATATAATGGTTCAAGTCACCGAATACTCTATTGCATACCGCCACAAAAAGGGTCTGAATCAACCCATCTATCGCCATAAGTCCTGATCCAGTTATCGTGACCTGCTCCCCTTAAATAGTGCCAGATTGTAGTTAGTATTTCCGCCCAGGAGAGGCGGATGAAGAAGCGATATAGTGAAGAACAGATCATCGGATTTTTGAATGAGGCATCATCAGGCACACCTGTTAAGGAGCTGTGTCGGAAGCATGGGTTCTCGGATGCATCCTTTTACAAGTGGCGGGCTAAATACGGTGGCATGGATGTATCTGATGCCAAGCGTCTTAAACAACTTGAGTCGGAGAATGCCAAGCTCAAGCGAATGCTGGCCGAGGCCATGCTGGACAAAGATGCCTTGCAGGTAGCTCTTTCCCGAAAGCAGTAAGCCCACAAGACAGGCGTGATGCTGTTGTTGCCATGCGGGAAGCAACAGGCATATCAGAGCGCAGAGCTTGTGGGCTGGCAGGCATATCCAGAACAGTGATGAACCATGAGCCGAAGCCAGATGGAGATGCTGAACTGAGAAATAAGATTGTTGACCTTGCCCAGGTCAGGAAACGGTTTGGCTATCGCCGTATCCATGCCATGTTGAGGCGTGAAGGCATTATGGTGAACTCCAAGCGCGTGTACCGCTTGTACACTGAAGAAAACCTTTCTGTGAGGCGCAGGAGGCGCAAGAAAGGTATTGCAGTTGAGCGCGAGCCTCTGGTGCTACCGGATGCTCCGAATGAAGTGTGGTCAATGGACTTTGTAATGGACCGATTGGCCAATCGGTAACCGGCTGAAGCTACTGACCATCGTGGATGACTTTACCAAGGAGAGTGTTGATCTGGTTGCCGGAAGATCCATTACAGGTGATGATTTGACCGATATTCTGGACAAGATCGGCAGATTCAGAGGTTTACCGAAAGCCATTCGGACTGATCAGGGGCCGGAATTTACCAGCAGGGCATTGGACGCATGGGCGTATCGCCATGGTGTTAAGCTCAAGCTGATTCAGCCTGGAAAACCAACCCAGAACGCATACATTGAATCATTCAATGGCAAGTTCCGGGATGAGTGTTTGAACGATCATTGGTTCAACAACATGGCAGAAGCCAGAGCTATTATTGCAGCCTGGCGGCAGGACTATAACGAACGTCGGCCACACAGCTCGTTGGGTTACATGACCCCGGCTGAGGTGGCTGCACAGCATCGCACTACGGTGCGAAATATAGAGAAAGAAGAAATGAAATGAGGCGGATCTACTAACTGGGAATTGGCACTACGCTTGGGGGCAGGTCAATCGGGATAGTGGAGTTCGCACGATCAAACAGAAAAAAGCTGAAACAAGCACGTGCGCAGGTCTGAAGTCATAAAAAAAACAAGCGCATGTAAATGTAATCCGACCAGATTCCAGAACAGGACCAAGCCCACCACAGGTGGTGCTAGCATCTGCTCACAACCCAGACTAATGCCGGGTTTATGAATAATTCAGGCTAGGTCTACCGCGCAAATATGACTGAAAGCTAATCATGTATTAATCCATCTTTACATACCTATGGATCCTCTGAATATTTTCTATCGCCCAAATTTTGAGCGTAAATTTTGGAAAACTTACTTTTTTACTCCCCGATCATTGCCTGATTGGCTCTGACCGGGTGGTTTTCCCGTATCCTAGGCAGACCTATCCTGTATAGCCAAGACTCCGACTGCGTAGCAGGTTGGTAAACCCAAGCAGTAAACAGAGTCTGTTCATATTCTTATCCAATCCACGATAACGAACTTTGTCATAACCAAATATTCCTTTGACCCAACGGAACGGATGCTCCACTTTGGCCCTGACAGATGCTTTGGCCTGCTCCGCCTTCAACTCATCACTGTCGGCAGCCATTGTTTTGCGTTTACCTGGTCGAACAGCGATATGCCATTCCACTTCACGGCCTTCATGTTCATCGCGTTTGTGAATCCCCAAATATCCGGCATCTCCATGCACCCGTTTCTCATCACCATGCAGAAGGTCAGCAGCCTTCGTAATGTCGTGTTCGTTGGCTGATGTCCCAACAGCACTGTGTACCAGCCCAGTGTCAGCATCTACGCCGATATGCAGCTTCATGCCAAAGTACCACTGGTTGCCTTTCTTCGTCTGGTGCATTTCAGGATCGCGTTGTTTCTCTTTATTCTTTGTCGATGTCGGCGCAGAGATCAGCGTGGCATCCACGATTGTGCCTTCACGCAGACTGCAACCTTTCGAGGCCAGATGTTTATTGATTTCCAACAGTAATTTCTGGCCCAGGCCATGGGACTCAAGCAGATGACGAAAGTTCAATATCGTTGTCTCATCAGGAATGCGATCACTCAGCCGCAACTTCGCAAAACGGCGCATCGACTCAATCTCATACAGGGAGTCTTCCATCATGGGATCAGAAAGATTGTAAAACAACTGAAGGCAATGAATCCGTAGCATCACAGTCAATGGATAGGGAGGCCTGCCGGTTTTTCCCTTCGCATAATGCCGTTTGATCTTTGATTCCAATCTTTTCCACGGAAGAAGCTGTTCCATCTCATCCAGAAAAAGCTCACGACGCGTCTTACGACGTTTGTTCTCATATTCCGCTTCTGCAAAACTAACCTGATCCATGGTAGTCCTCCCGTGCGTTTAGACTACCATAATTAGAGAGTTTTTCAGACTGTCCTGAACTCCTTATGTACACCCATAGACGAAACGTATGATGCAACGACTGCCACCAGCCCCATGCACAACAGGTTTTAATTGATACGTTCGACACAAACAGTAAGAATTTCGACAAGAGGTGGCTGATGGCTGTGATCAAACTTTCCAATAAAAAGAAAAGACTTTTAATGACACTGGCTGAGCAAGCAGCAAGTTTTGCCCGCAAAGGTCAGTTTCAAACAGCCCTTCGCATCTGTGATAAAGCGGATGGACAGTACAAAGGATTTCTTGAGATAACCTATGTGCGCGGCCTGATTGCATCCATGCAGAATGACTACCACACAGCTCTCGACTGGCTTGGCCAAGCCTACAGGAAAGCACCAAACCGCCTGCACTTTCAAATTAACTATGCAAGCTGTCTGCTGTTAAATGACCAACAAGAAGAAGCTGCTCAGATTTACCCGGAAATATTAAAAAAATCACCAAAGCTATTTAGTGAAGCCAACGGCTATAGCGGCTTAGGTTCCGCCCTAGAGGCCCTAGGAGAGTTTCGCCAGGCTCTGCAGACATATAAGCAAGGCCTGCAGAAAGAGAAGTTTAATGTTGAATTACTAAGCAAAGCAGCCAAGCTGCATAGCAAATTAGGCGAAACATCAATAGCTATGGACTTGCTCGAAAAAGCGCATAGTGCAGAACCTGATAATGCAAATGTTATATGCGACATGGTATCGCACCTGTTCCAGCAGGGAGAGTTTGAAGAGGCTAGATCTCGCTTTCGTAAAGCTCAAGACATAGGTCTTCACGAAGCCACAGTGCTGGGGTTTCTTATTAAAAGCGGAAACTATGCAGATAGAGGTGCGGACTTAAAGACCATGCGAAAACTCTACGATGAAGCCGATGTAGACGCTGACTTACGCATCTACTGTGCCTTCATTCTTGGCAATGAAGCCGATAAGGAAAGCCACTACAAAGAAGCTTTCGATTATTGGGCAGAGGCCAACCTTATAAGAAGCCAGTCATCCGACAACGACGAATGCGACCAAGAGTCTATCCATCAAATCGCAGCATCTGCATTTCCAGCTTCAAGGTTTACAGACATCAGCTGTAAAGACGCGAGCGAAGCTGCTCCCATATTCATTATCGGCATGCCTAGGTGCGGCTCTACACTGCTTGAGCAGGCGCTAGCTAGACATCCAGGGCTACAGCCCGCAGGTGAAATTGCAGCCCTACATCAGGCAGTAAATGGTAGAAAGCGCAAAGCGCTACTCTCTAGAGAAATAGAAAAGCTACCTTTATTGGATGATAACAGCCTGCTAACTATTGGCCATGAATATTCACGAATCATTGCTCAGGAATATTGTTTAGATGGGCGAGTAACTGATAAGATGTTGAACAATTACCTGCTTGCCGGCGTAATCGCCAAAGCCCTTCCACTGGCTCGCATTATTCATATCAACCGTGAACCCATGGCTTCATGTCTCTCCATGTTCCAGGAAAACTTTTCCGATGGAAAAATGAACTATTCATGCGACTTGAATGCATTAGGCCGCCAGTACGCACGCTACCAGAAGCTGATGCAACACTGGCGTAAAGTACTGCCTAAAGGCGTAATGCTGGAAGTCAGTTATGAAGATCTTGTCTCCAATCCAGAGATAGAGCTGCGCAGGTTACTGGAAGGGTGCGATCTAGAATGGCATCCCGACTGCCTGAGTTCTCACAAGACTACCGGAGCAGTCTCCACAGCGAGCCTAATTCAGGTTCGCAAGCCGATTCATCAAAAATCAGTAGCCCGATGGAAACACTATGAAAAGCAATTGGAGCCAATCAAGCAATACCTTCTGCCCGAGTAAAATAATCAGCAAACATACTAAGCACCTACTCTATCTATATATAATAGGATAACCTGTCGCCATGACTTCACACCTGACTCCAGATGATCTGGCCGGCTGGTTTGCCGAAGGCAATAAACCACGCGACCAATGGTGCATCGGCACCGAACATGAAAAGATTGGCTTCTGCATGGATACCCTCAATCCCATACCCTATGAGGGAGAGCGCAGTATTCGACAGCTTCTGGAAATGCTTGCCAACACCGGCTGGCAGCGTGTGGAAGAGTCGGGGAAAATCATAGCGCTAAAAAACGGCATGGCATCCATAACGCTGGAACCGGGCGGACAACTCGAGCTTTCAGGCGCACCGCTGGCAACCATTCATCAGACATGCGAAGAGGCCACCAGTTATCACAAAATACTTAAAGGCATTTCGGATGAGCTGCGCATCGGATTTCTCGGCATGGGCTTTCAGCCCAAATGGCAGCAGCGCGACATACCGCTGATGCCAAAGGCGCGTTATGGCGTGATGCGCGCATATATGCCTGAAGTCGGCAGTGGCGGGCTAGATATGATGCTGCGCACTGCCACTGTTCAGGCCAATCTGGATTTCAGCTCTGAATCTGATATGGCCAGAAAAATGAGAGTATCTCTCTGCCTGCAGCCACTGATAACCGCCCTGTATGCGGCAAGCCCGTTTGAGAACGGTAAACCTGCAGGCCTGCTGTCGCGACGGGGTGCATGCTGGCTGGATACTGATAAACAGCGCACCGGCATTCCTGCCTGCACATTTGAAGATAATTTCGGTTTTGCCGCATATACAGAGTGGGCACTTGATGCGCCGATGTACTTTGTGATTCGCAACGGACTATATATAGATTGTGCCGGAGGCAGCTTCAGAGACTTTCTGGCTGGCAAACTGCCGCAGTTGGCGGGTCAATTCCCGAGCATGGATGATTGGGAATTGCATATCTCTACTCTCTTCCCGGATGTGCGGTTGAAACAGTACCTGGAAATGCGCGGCGCTGATGCCGGGCCATGGCCATGGATCTGCTCCCTGCCTGCCCTGTGGAAAGGCCTGCTATATGATGAACAGGCCCTGACTACAGCCCGGGACTTTATTGCTGACTGGAGCCATGCCGAAGTAAGTCAGCTCAGGCAACAAGTGCCTGAAACGGCCATGGCTACTCAGTTCCGGGACACCTCCGTATTAAAACTTTGTGAGACCATGCTCGACATCGCACGCAGTGGCCTTGAAAATCTGGATATCCGAAACACGGCAGGGCAAAATGAAAGCATATTCCTTGCACCGCTTGAACGCGCTGTAGAGTCAGGCCAGACACAGGCTGAGCACTGGTTAAACCTGTACCATGATCAGTGGCATGAAAATATTGACCGCGTCTTTTTCGAGGCCATGCACGCATAAGACAGTCCCACTGCTGAGTACACCCATACTCTTATCGAAAGGCTTTGCCGTGTATATCGTGCTAGCGATTGATTGCTGAAATCATAGCCTGGTTTTCGCCTGCAGGTCTTTGCGGTTTATAAAGGTTATCAGCGCTGTTTTTCCAAACGGCTGAGCAGGCTTGAAACAAACTCGCGAGCTTTCATATATTCCATGAGGTACGAAGAAACCTTGCGTGCCCGCTTGCTCAAATAAGCCGGACGAGCATGATAACTCAGGGCATTGTATTTATTAATACGCGCACGCACACGATCAGCGTTACCTGACAACTGTACCGGCTGATCCTGCATGCCTACTTTTCTGAACAACATCTGGATATCTGCATCATCATCGCCGCTAAAGCTTTCAATCAACTCAAAACCGCACTGTTCAGCCATGGACTTCAATGTTTCCGGTGAAAAGTTATAAATATGAGCATAATGGAACATCCGGCTCTGCGTGGCGAACGGACCTGTAAGGTTCGGACACTCGACATAAAACATACCACCATCGTTAATCAGGCCGTGAATATGTTTCAATGCTTTCTTCGGTGAAGAGAAATGTTCGATCACGTGAATCAGCAGCACCAGATCCGTTCTTGGCGTTGGCTCCAGATCATACAGATTCACATTTTCCACATCGGCAAATAATTTACTGTGGGTGAATGCATTAAAGTCGTGGTTGGGTTCAATGCCGGATGCCTTCAAACCCTGATCTTCAAAATATTTCACAGTACAACCTATGCCTGCACCGATTTCAAAAACAGTTTCCACAGCTGATATGCTGGAGCCGATCTGATTGTAGATGCGTCCGGCATTCTTCCAGGCGCGCATCACACGCCGCTCCGAAGGCTGGCGTTCACCGTGATAATCCTGTCTGTAGCGCGTGGCATAATACTCGGCCACTTCCGCTTCGTTCGGCACAGGCAGATGCATGACCAGCCCGCACCCCAGACAGAGGCCGGTATCAAGTGCTTGCTTGTGTCTGTCAGAGCGGGAAACAATCTCGAACTTGTCACCGCCACAGAGGTCACATTGTACTGAATGATTTGTCATAGCGAAAACTCTAGTCAACCGCTTGCTGCATGGCTACCGAATATAGAATTGCTGCATTTGACTCTGCCTGCCTGCGCCATTTACGGATCAATTCTGTTTTCAGGCTTTAACCCAATGCTCATGCTTAAAGCAGCAGGCCCGATTAACTGAAAAGCTCTATCGTATTATTATCCGGATCGCGACAGAAAAGCGCATCGCGGCCGGATTTACTCATGGTGTAATCTATACCGGCTGATTCCAGCTGAGCCCTGATGGCATCAAAATGATCTGTCATCAAAGCGACATGATGATCCCGCCCGCCATGAGCCGGCCTGTTACAATCAGCATATGGGTCATCCAGTTGCATCAGGTGAATCTGCTGACCCTCTTCCAGTCCATACCACAATCCTGCAAAACCAAGCTCGGGGCGTTTGATGCGCTGTAGCCCCAGAATACCCTCATAAAATTCTGCGGCCTGCTCCAAATCGGACACAATCAAGCCTACATGTTTAATCTGCATCATCTCCCCCACAGCCAGGCTGCACCACGCACCCCGGACGAATCGCCAAATGCAGGCGGCAATAATTGTGTGCGCACCTCATCCGAAAATATATATTGCTGCCATATCTCAGGCACTTGTTCATACAGCTGCGCTATATTCGACAATCCACCACCCAATACAATCACATCCGGATCAAGGATATTCACAACGCCCGCCAGCGATCTGGCCAACCTGTCACAATATCTATCTATCGTTTGGCTGCAATCCAGATCACCTGCTTCGGCCTGTTTCACGATCTGCTCGGCAGTGATATTGCAACCGGATACTCGCAGATGATCCGCAGCCATACCCGGCCCGGAGAGCCAGGTTTCAATGCAGCCTGCCCTGCCGCAGTAACAGTCCGGCCCCGGCAATTCACACGTCTCAGGATAGAGCAATGGATTATGCCCCCACTCACCGGCAATATGATTGGCACCATCCAACACGGAGCCGTGTACAACAAGGCCCCCGCCCACTCCGGTGCCGATAATGACACCGAACAGCACATCGTAAGCTTTGCCTGCACCATCAACGGCCTCCGACAGCGCAAAACAGTTGGCATCATTACTCATACGCACCGGCCTTGCCAAAGCCAGCTCAAGATCCTGCTGCAAAGACTGACCATTCAGACAAGTGGAATTGCAGTTCTTCATCAGACCGCTCTTGAATGAAGTGGCTCCCGGTGTGCCAATACCAACCGTAGAATTCTCTCTATTCATGCATAGCCGGCTTTCCGCACCCCTAACCATATCAACTACAGTTTTGATGGTTTGCAGGTAGTCGCCGGCAGGTGTGCGCTGGCGAAAGCGCAACAGCTCAGACCCATCGGCATCCAGCGCAATCAGTTCGATTTTTGTGCCGCCCAGATCAATGCCAATACGCGTGCGATTCGTATTCTCTTCTCTCATGCAGCTTATCATTGTCTGAACTGGCGCTTGCTGCAACAATGCGCAGCCATATGAACTCATCAACTGCAAAGATACTCGATGGCAAAGCACTGGCCGCCCGCATGCGCGAAGAGATTCGCCTTGAAGCCGACCAGCTTGCCAGTAAACACGGACGTAAACCGGGGCTGGCGGTCATTATTGTCGGCAATGACCCGGCTTCGCATGTCTATGTCAAAAACAAGAAAATCGGTTGTGAAAAGGCTGGCATTCACTCTTTTTCACATGAACTTTCAGCCGACACCAGTCAGCAGCACCTGCTCGGTCTGATCACTGAACTGAACAATGATCCCAAAGTAGATGGTATTCTGGTTCAACTGCCGGTTCCCGATCATATCAATTCTGAAGTCATTCTCGAAGCCATTGACCCGGGTAAAGATGTGGATGGCTTTCATCCCTATAACGTCGGACGTCTGGCTTCTCGCAAACCGGCTTTGCGCTCCTGCACTCCATACGGTTGCATGAAGTTGCTGGAAGAGACAGGCATTGATCTGCACGGCAAAGAGTGCGTTATTGTCGGCGCATCCAATATCGTAGGGCGACCAATGGCGCTGGAACTGCTGCTGGTAGGCGCAACCGTCACTGTCACACATCGATTCAGCAAAAACCTGCGATCACATATCGAACGTGCTGAAATTATCATTGCAGCAGCTGGAAAACAGGGACTGATTCAGGGTGAATGGATTAAACCCGGAGCGATTGTGGTTGATGTAGGTATTCATCGACGCGAAGATGGCAGCTTGACTGGTGACGTGGAATTTGAAGAAGCCAGCAAAAATGCAGGCTGGATTACACCAGTACCGGGTGGCGTGGGGCCTATGACCATCACGATGTTACTGGCCAACACAGTGCAGGCATTTAAAACACACGTGGGAGATTAATCCATGACGGATTTAGCAAGAACGCCGCTGTTTGAACAACATGTAGAACAAGGTGGTAAAATTGTACCTTTTGCCGGCTTTGAAATGCCGGTTCAGTACAAACAGGGCGCTCTGAAAGAGTATAGTGCCGTACGTGAAGGTGCTGCCGGCATTTTTGATATCACCCATATGGGACAGGTGCGAGTGAGCGGCCCGGATGCTCTGGCATTCCTGCAGTATGTGACAACCAATGATGTATCAAAGCTGGCAGACGGACAGGTCCACTATTCCGCCCTGCTCAATGATGCAGGCACCTTTATCGACGATATCACTACCTACAAAATATCCGGGTCTGAATACTACCTGTGCATCAATGCCGCCAACCGCCACAAGGATGTGGCTCATCTTCAGCAACAAGCTACAAACTATGACGTCAGTGTAATGGATGAATCCGATGATACGACACTGCTGGCGCTGCAGGGCGCTGCAGCGCAGGCCGCTCTTCAGCCTCTGGTGGATAGAGATCTTGAATCCATTGGATACTATAAGTTTGCACAAGTGAAAGTGGCCGGTGCCGATGGCATTGTATCCCGTACAGGTTACACCGGCGAAGACGGTTTTGAAATTTACGTCCCCAACAGTATTGCCGTTGAAGTATGGCAACAACTACTCGGCAACGGTGCTGTGCCAATCGGTCTTGCTGCACGTGATATGCTGCGGACTGAAATGGGTTATGCACTGTACGGCCATGAAATTTCCGATGCAGTGACACCGGTTGAAGCCAAACTGATGTGGATCACCAAGCTCGATAAAGGTGATTTTATCGGCAAAGCAGCGGTTGAAGCGCGCAAGGCTGAAGGGCCCAGGCAGCGATTGATTGCACTGAAACTGACCGGACGCGGCATTCCACGTGAGCACTATAAGGTATTTGCTGACGGTGCAGAAACCGGAGAAGTGACATCAGGCATGCACAGCCCTATGGCTGGCGGAGTAGCACTGGCCTACGTGAAACCGGATCATGCCACTTCTGGCGAATTGAGTGTTGAAATCCGCGGCAAGGCTGTTGCTGCTGAGCGCACCACTTTACCGTTTGTGCGCAGCAACGTGCGACGCTAAATTTAGGGCACCAAAAAGTGAGGAGACACCATGACAATTCCTGCTGAATTAAAATATACCAAAGATCACGAATGGGTACGCATTGAAGGCGATATCGCCACATTCGGTATTTCTGATCATGCGCAGGAAGCGCTTGGCGACATCGTATTCGTTGAACTGCCGGAGATCGGTCGTGAAGTGAATGCGGGTGAAGCTTATGCTGTTGTTGAATCGGTAAAGGCCGTATCCGATGTGTATGCACCTGTTGCCGGTGAGGTCATTGAGATCAATGAAGAGCTGGAAGGCGAACCGGAAAAGGTCAATACCGATGCATACGGTGCTGGCTGGATTGCCAAAGTGAAAATCACCAGTGATGAAGCTGTCGAGCTGATGAGCGACGACGAGTACACCACCTTTCTCGAAGAGTAAAAATATTCACCGCTGAGGGCGCAAAGTTTCGCAAAGTTTTTTCTGTAGAATTTCTTAGCGAAACTTTGCGTCCTTTGCGGTTAAAAGGACACATACATGCGGTTTCTTCCCCACACTGACACAGACAGAACAGCCATGCTTGAGACGATAGGCGTCTCGAACATGGCAGAGCTGTTTTCCGACATTCCTGGCGAATTCCATATTGAAAAAGGCTCGCTCGAAATCGCTGATGCACTGTCAGAAGCCGGAATCGTTCGCAAATTCACCAAGGCTTCGGAAAAAAACCGCAATGCTACCAACAGCCGTTATTTTCTAGGTGGCGGCACCTATCACCACTTTGTTCCGGCAGTCGTCGATTATATTATTTCGCGCGGTGAATTTCTCACAGCTTATACCCCTTACCAGCCGGAAATATCACAGGGTACTCTGCAGGCACTGTTCGAATTTCAGACCATGATTGCCCGCCTGACCGGTATGGATGTATCCAATGCATCAATGTATGAAGCTGCAACAGCAACGGCTGAAGCTGCCCTGATGGCCCGCCGCGTCACGCGCAAAAGCCGTGTTGTGATGGCTGGTTCAGTGAATCCGCGTTATCGCAGTGTAACCGCCAATTATCTTTCACGGCTGGATGGCGAATATGCCGAAGTAGATATGGGCCGGCACGGCACTGATCTGGACAAGGTCATTGCAGCCATTGATGAAAAGACCGCCTGCGTCATTGTACAGTATCCCGATTTTTATGGTTCAGTTTATGATCTGGCACCACTGCGCGCAGCCTGTGATGCCGCTCGTTGTCTGATGGTTGTCGCCTTCTCCGACATTTCCGCCTTTGCCCTGATTGAATCACCCGGAGCCATGGGTGCCGATATTGCTGTTGGCTCAGGCCAGTCGCTCGGTATTCCAATGGGTTTCGGCGGCCCGCATCTGGGTCTGTTTACCTGCAAGCAAAAATACCTGCGTCAAATGCCGGGGCGCGTGTGTGGCCTGACCTCCGATGCCGATGGTAAACGCGGTTTTGTACTCACCCTCTCTACCCGTGAGCAACATATCCGCCGTGAAAAAGCCACCTCCAACATCTGCTCCAATCAAGGTCTGATGTGTACAGCAGCTGCTACCTATATGACGCAGATGGGTGATGCAGGCCTTGGTACGGTTGCCCGCCACTCAGCGGCAGCTCTGCACTCGCTTGTATCGCAACTGCCGGGTCATGTCACAGCCGCGCATGGCGCACATTACAACGAGACAGTACTGAGCTTTGCAGACCAGCAGGCTCGAGACCGTTTCCTTAAGGCTGCACAGGAGTCTGATATATTTGCCGGCATTCCGCTGGAACAGATTGAAACTGCCGCTGATGGCAGACACCTTCTGGTCGCGACGACTGAAATGGTTGAGGAAGCAGACATCAACGACTATCTGGCAATATTGGAGGTGGCGAAATGAGCATGTCTGATATGAACAGAGCAGATACCACTTTCAAATATTCAGGCACCGTAGGCATGCAGCACGAAGAACCACTGCTGTTTGAGCATGCACATGAAGCACCCGAATCGATCAATCTGCCTGGTGTAGACGGAGAAATCTCAGCTGAGTTAAGTGCTTTCTCTCGCAAACAGGCTGCTAACATTCCGGGACTGTCCGAGCCTGAAACGGTACGTCACTTTGTACGCCTGTCACAGTGGAACCACGGCATTGAAACCGGTTTTTATCCGCTGGGTTCATGCACCATGAAATATAACCCGCGGGTGAATGAACAGGTGGTACGACTGCCGGGACTCGCACATATTCATCCGGATCAGCCTGAAGATACAGCCCAGGGTGTGCTGGAGCTCATGTATGAATTGCAGGATTGGCTCGGAGAAGTCTCGGGCCTGCCGCATGTAACACTGCAGCCTGCAGCCGGTGCGCATGGTGAACTGGCTGGCCTGATGATGATTAAAGCCGCGCTCGATGCACGCGGTCAATCACAGCGCCGTAAAGTGTTGGTTCCTGACTCGGCACATGGAACCAATCCGGCCTCTGCCGCTCTGTGTGGCATGCATACGGTTGAATTGAAATCCGGTGCGGATGGACGCATTGATCTGGACGAGTTGAAAGCACATCTTGATGATGAAACAGCAGCCCTGATGATGACCAACCCGAATACGGCCGGTGCCTTCGAATCCGACATCAAGGAAATCTGTCAGCTGGTACATGATGCCGGCGGACTGGTTTACGGTGATGGCGCGAATCTCAATGCCCTGGTGGGCGTTGCACGGCCAGGGGATATGGGTATCGACTGCCTGCATATCAATGTGCATAAAACCTTCTCCACCCCGCATGGTGGCGGTGGCCCGGGTGGTGGCCCGGTAGCGGTGAATGATACGCTGGCACCCTATCTGCCAGTACCGCGCATCGAAAAACATGGCGATACGCTCACGCTGGTCAATGCCTGTGACACATCAGTCGGGCCGGTGCTCGGAACACCCGGGCAGATTGGTGTCTATATACGGGCCAACGCCTATATTTCGGCCTTCGGACGCCAGCATCTGCACAAAATTGCTGAAGATGCAGTACTCAATGCCAACTATGTATTGCATCGTCTGAAAGACCGTTATCACGTGCCGTTTGAAGGCCTGTGTAAACATGAGTGCCTGCTTACCGATGAAATTCAGAATAAGCATGGTGTGAAAACACTCGATATTGCCAAACGCCTGATCGATCTCGGCTTCCATCCGATGACAGTCTATTTCCCTCTGATTGTGCATGGTGCAATGTTAATCGAACCGACTGAAACTGAGTCTCGTGAAACACTGGATGCTTTCTGTGATGCCATGCTGGAGATCGCCGATGCCTGCGAAGCTGGTGATACTGAAGCCTTGCATGAGGCTCCACTCAAGCCGTTCCGTCGCAGACTTGATGAAACACAGGCCGCTCGCAAACCCGTGCTGGTCTGGCCGGAGTAAAAAGGCGCAAGCTAATATCAAACTTATAGCAAAGCCTTCATTTCCTGCTATTAATAGTGAATCTCACTAATCATGGCATAGGTGACACATGGGTATTTATTTCGAAAGCTTTCCTGACAGTAATTTCATGCTGACCATTTTTTATGGTGCGGTCATTGATGAGGATTTAAAAGCCCATACGCTCGAGGCACTAAAGGATGAGCACAGCAGCCCCGGTAAGCGGGGGCTATCCGTAATCTGTAAACATGCCTCTGCTTCCGGCCTGTCATACAAGACTATCTTTTCGGAAGGAAGGAAAATGCGACAGGCCAAATTCCGCAAGGATGGGAAATTGGCCATTCTTGCCAAAAACCGAGTCGGTTACGGACTGGCAAAAGTCTACTGTGTCGCCACTGAACTTGATGGATTGGATGAAACCCGTGTGCTACGTGAAGACGATCTGGATCACGCCATAGAATGGCTCGGAATCAACGCTTATTCAGATGAAATCAGGTCCAAAATCGAACAACTGGAACATCTCCAGTAAGCCTCACAGCTCATAAAGAATGCCTTGTAAAACACCTTTTTTCGACGACAAAATAGCCATGAGTGGATGACCTCTCCTGATAGTCCACCCTGATCTGATCTGTTGAACTGAAGGTCTGGCTGGTTCCGAAAATCACCATCTCCTGATGGGTGATTTCTGAATCCATCGGATACTCAATGCGCATATCATCATCTGACTTCCACTGAACAATTGCATCATAACCATGCCTGAACGAAAAACTGTGCATGGAATCATCAAATCCGCTGCTCGCAGGGCGCACGTTGATTTTCATCTCCTGATCTCCAGTCCGGCTACCTGTGGATACCCGGTAAAGGGTCGCGATATTGCTGCCCGATGGTGATACGCATTCAAACATCACATCCACTTTTTCACTGCTGCCGCAACCGCTGATCAGCAATATTCCACAGAGCCAAAGCTTTCTCATCACTGTGAAGATAACCTTGAAAACTCTTGTTCAACGCGCTCCAGACAATCTTCAACTGCGACACCGGCAAAATAGTTGCCGATCAGGCTTAAAGGTTTATTTGCAAGCAGATTATCCACTCCTGCTATAAGCTGATGATGCCCCATATCGGGAGCCGGCAAACGGTTGGTTTTGTGGAAGCACTGCACAAACTTTGATTTCTCGACCTTCAAGAGTTCACACACGTGATTTATCTTCTGATCTTCATCTAGCAGGCCGGGTTTGAAATGGAAGGCGAAGCCGCGCAGCTGGGGGTGATCCACATAATCTCTTGCGACAGCAGAATAAAAGTCGCCGTCTGCTGCGATAATACCTGCTACAGGCTCCAGTGGCAGGTCACCCTTTTTGACTACGATGCCCAGCGATTCAATCTCGACTTCATTGACCCGGGACAGTTGTTCGGAAATATCCGGAAAAGATTCTTTCAGCAAACGCGATGCCGCCATAACCTGGGTGGCACAAACAAGCTTTTCAGCCGCATAAGTGGCACCTTCAACATCGACTTCAAAACCATCCTCATCATAGCGGATGTCATCAATGAGCTGCCCTTTCCTGACCTCTAACTGCTGCTCCAGTTCAGTGATAATGCGGGCAAGACCTTCGGGAAAGGTGAAACTTCTCATCACCGATTTATCACGCGGCCGTTTACGAAACAGCATATCGGCAGGCGCATCATCCGCCTGCTGGCAAATCACAGCACTGAAAGCATGCCGGAACACATTCGCATAATTTTTCGGCCCGACAATAGCGCGGTAGTAAGTGGCAATAGATAAACCATCTTTCTTCAGCCTGAAAATGCGCCATGCATTCAACATCAGCTCCACAAAAGAGAGTCTGGCAGGGATCGAGCACAGCTTGTTGTCTGCATACATGCGATAGCGCAGTTTTTCACGCGCCGTCAGCTGATCCATCAAACCCAACTGATCAAGTATTTTCAGCAAGCGTCCATAAGAGTTAAAGCAGGTGTGCGTGCCCATCTCCAGCCAGAACGACTTATCCTGCTCTGCTACGACTGAATCAAAGCAACCGCCAGCTCTGCCTTCTTTTTCCAGCACCAGCACATTCAAGCCTGCCTGTTTTGCTTCAAATGCCATGGCCAGGCCGGATATACCGGCTCCAATGACAATCATATCGTATCGTTTACTCATGCGACGACTCTAGGTCAATTTCCATATCCCGCAAACAGATCACGACCTCTTCCACTGTATGTCAATCACCGACTCACCATTACCGTATTACTCCGGATACCCGGACAGGTTATCCCTGCCATGATTCCAACCTCCACGGAGGGAAAGGGTTAAATCAGATACCATGGAGGATAAAACATGGCTTCAGCGTTACCAGAATCAGAATATAAATCAGTATATGGCTATAAGATTGATCCGATCTATGATGAATACACTGAGTTGGGCAATATCTCAGAGGTAAGTGATGCTGCGATTTTAACATCTATTAGCGCATCTATTGGAATATGTACGCTGGTCAGCCTGATGATCCCATAATATACCTGCCAGCAGACCAGGGCCTGTTCAATCGACCTCATGGTGTTCATGGACGGGCACAGTTAAACTATCTGCATGCGAAGAATCGATCAGATTGAGCCTTTCCGGGTCATGCAACTGCTGGAACGTGCCAAAGAACTTGAAGCCGAAGGGCGTAAAATCATCCATATGGAAATCGGCGAGCCTGACTTCTCCACACCTACTTCAATCATCGATGCCGCTAAAATGGCGCTCGATAGCGGCGATTTGTTTTATACCCCATCAACCGGAAACCCAGCCCTGCAACAGGCTCTCTCCAACTGGTATAAAGATGAATATAACGTTGATGTATCACCTGAACGCATTCTGATCACACCGGGAACTTCGGGTGCTTTCAGTCTGATTTACGCAGCCCTGCTTGAGGCCGGGGAATCGATCCTCCTCCCTGATCCGGGTTACCCATGCCAGCGTAATTTTATCCGCCTGGCAGGCGCCGAGCCAATCAATATCCCGGTTGGTCCTGATACACGATACCACCTCTCTGCAGAACTGGTAAAACAACACTGGAAAACCGGCACGCGCGCTGCCGTGGTGATCAATCCATCCAATCCTACCGGCACTCTGATTGACGCTGATGAGCTACAACATATTGCACAAACATGCAGGAAGTCAGGTGGTTATCTGATTTCAGATGAGATTTACCACGGCCTGACTTATGGCATCAAAGCTCGCTGTGCGCTCGAATTTGATGAGCATGCCATTGTCGTAAACGGCTTCTCGAAACGCTGGGCTATGACAGGCTGGCGTGTGGGCTGGATTATTGTGCCTGAAGAGCTGATCGATGCCTGCAGGCGTGTAATGCAGAATATTTTTATCGCCGCCCCCACCCTCTCCCAATATGCGGCCATTGCGGCATTGAAAGAGCAAGAAACCTGCGAGGCCATGCGCACGGCTTATGATGAACGCAGACAATATCTGCTTGCCGAGCTGGCAAAGCTGGGCTTCGATATTGTCGTGCAACCACAGGGGGCATTTTACATCTATGCCAATGTAGAAAACATCACCGATGATTCAAAAGTATTCTGCTGGGATATACTTGAAAAAACAGGAGTAGCCATCACGCCTGGAGAAGATTTCGGACAATTCCAGTCAGACCGGCATGTGCGTTTCTCCTATGCCACGAGTCTCGAAAATATCCGCGAAGGCATTCAGCGCCTGAAAAATACAGTAGGCGATTGCCGTTAAATGCGTTCAGGGGTTGAAAAACCGAAAAAACAACCCCACTTACAAGCTTCGCCTTTGCCTCCTTCAGTGGTAACCTGCGCAGCCTTTAGCTGTCCGAGCCTTGGCGGCAACGGCATAAATGCCAAAAATAGAAAGTCAGACCGTTTGATTTTCAGAATACCCTAGTGGAGCCACCATCATGTTAAACATCCTCACCAAGCTGTTCGGTAGCCGAAATGATCGCCTTCTCAAAGAACTATGGCCCATCGCCAAGCAGGTCTCCGCACTGGAAGCCGATGTGCAGGACCTTTCTGATGAAGAACTGGCCGCTAAAACTGTTGAGTTCCGCCAACGCCTGAGTGATGGGGCGACAACCGATGAACTGCTGCCTGAAGCCTTTGCTGTCGTACGCGAAGCATCACACCGTGTACTTGGCATGCGTCATTTCGATGCTCAGATCATCGGCGGCATCATCCTGCATCAGGGTAAAATTGCCGAAATGAAAACAGGTGAAGGTAAAACCCTGACTGCAACCCTGGCCGTCTACCTCAATGCGCTGTCAGGCAAAGGCTCGCATGTTGTCACCGTCAATGATTACCTGGCCAGTCGTGATGCTGAACAAATGGGCAAACTATACGGTTTCCTCGGCCTCTCCACCGGCGTGATCGTGCATGGCATCACCAATGATGAACGTCGCGATGCATATGCCAGCGATATCACTTACGGCACCAACAATGAATTCGGTTTTGATTATCTGCGCGATAATATGGCCTTCTCATCCGATGAACTTGTCCAGCGCGGTCACCACTTTGCCATCGTCGATGAGGTGGATTCAATCCTGATTGATGAATCCCGCACGCCGTTGATCATTTCCGGCCCTGCCGAACAGGCCACCGAGTTATATGTACAGGCAGATGGCCTGATCAAGCAACTTGCTGAATCGGATTATGAGAAGGATGAGAAGGATCGTGCTGTCTCCTACACCGAAACCGGTAACGATAACGTAGAAAAACTATTCCGTGATGCAGGTCTGCTGACCAACGGCAGCCTGTATGACCCTGAAAATGTTAATCTGATGCATGCTGCGACTCAGGCACTGCGTGCCAACACGCTGTTTGCGCGTGAAAGTGATTATATCGTTCGTAATGATGAAGTAATCATCATTGATGAGTTTACCGGCCGCATGATGCCGGGTCGCCGTTATTCCGATGGTCTGCATCAGGCACTGGAAGCCAAAGAAGGCGTAACGGTTCAGCCTGAAAACCAGACACTGGCCTCAATCACCTTCCAGAACTTCTTCCGCATGTATGACAAACTGGCAGGTATGACCGGTACAGCCGATACCGAAGCCGAAGAGTTCCAGAAAATCTACAAACTGGAAGTTGTGATCGTACCAACCAACAGGGATATGATCCGTAACGATGTCGCCGATGTTATCTACCGCGATGCAGCAGATAAATTTGAAGCCATTGTGAGTGATATCGAAGTTGTACATCAAGAGGGCGCACCGCTGCTGGTTGGCACCACCTCTATTGACAAGTCTGAACTGCTTTCCGAGATGCTGAAGAAGAAAGGCATCAAACATGAAGTTCTCAATGCCAAACATCATGAGCGCGAAGCGGAGATCGTTTCACAGGCAGGCCGAAAGGGTGCAGTCACCATCGCTACCAATATGGCCGGTCGTGGTACCGATATCATGCTCGGTGGTAACCCGGACATGCTGATTGCCCAACTTCCGGCCAAACTCTCCGAAGCTGACCGTGAAGCCAAAGCTGAAGAGATCCGCACTGCATGTGCTGCTGAACATATCGAAGTAGTAGAACTCGGTGGACTGCATATTCTAGGCACCGAACGCCATGAGTCACGCCGTATCGATAATCAGCTGCGTGGTCGTTCCGGCCGTCAGGGTGACCCGGGTACAACCCGCTTCTACCTGTCGCTTGAAGATGATCTGATGCGCATCTTCGGTGGCGAAAAGATGCAGTCCATGCTGACCAAGATGGGCTTTGAAAAGGGTGAAGCGATTGAACACCCATGGGTAACCAAAGCGATTGAGAATTCTCAGAAGAAAGTTGAAGGGCGTAACTTTGATGTACGTAAAAACCTGCTGGAATATGACGATGTGATGAATCAGCAGCGTGATGTGACCTACTCCCAGCGCCGCGAACTGCTGCAAGTGGATGATGTGCATGATGTCATCGAAGATATGCAGGCTGATTATGCAGGCCGCCTGGAAGACGAGTTCCTTGATGGTCACATTGAAGAATGGCGCCTGGACGAACTGCAGGAAGCGTTGAAAGAGCGTCTTTCTGTCGAATCCGACCCGAAATCCTGGCTGGAAAGTGATGAGGTGGAAACTGCCGGTGATATGACCATCAAACTGGCTGAGTGCCTGAAGGCACACATGGCGGCCAAGGAAGAAATCACCGGGGCTGAACAGATGCGCGGCTTCGAGAAATATCTCGTACTGCAGATTCTCGATCACCACTGGAAAGAACATCTACTGGCGATGGATCACCTGCGCCAGAGTGTTGGCCTGCGCGGTTATGCGCAGAAACAGCCGATTCAAGAATATAAACGTGAATCATTTGAGCTGTTTGAAGGCATGCTCGACAAGGTACGTGAAGAGACCATGACCGCCCTTCATCGTGTGCAGGTCGAGCAGGAAGCTCCGATTGTAGAACAGACAGCTGAACAACAAGATGTTGGTCCTGTAAACTATAGTCATGGCGATGACGCGCCGGAAGAAGAGTCGCACACCTACAAACGTGAACACCCGAAAGTTGGCCGCAATGAACCATGCCCATGTGGTTCAGGCAAAAAATACAAACAGTGTCACGGTAAACACGCTTAATGCCTGTAAACCAGCCTGAGCTGTTACCTGCGCTGGATGTTCCCGGTTTCAAAGTCGGCACAGCATCCTGCGGTGTAAAGTCTGCGGACTTAAAGGGTAAACGTACCGATCTCACTATCATTGCTGCCGATGTAAACTGCCATGCCGCAGGCACGTTCACGCAGAATCGCCTGCGTGCAGCCTGTGTTGATCTCGGGGAACAAGCCATCACTGACAATGGTTCAAACATTCGAGCCATCGTAGCCAATAGTGGCAATGCCAATGCCGGAACCGGTATCCGTGAAGAAGAATGGGCACAAATGATGATTGCGACTGCTGCTGATTCCCTCGGCATCAACAGCAATAGCGTACTTTCCGCTTCAACCGGCGTTATCGGCACACCCTTCCCCATTGAACGTATTGTTGAAGGCATCGGTGAGGCCTCCGCCTGTGCGTCAGGCTGGCAGGAAGCTGCACATGCGATTCGCACCACTGATACCTATGCCAAGTGGGGCTCCAAACGTGTTGGCGATTTCACGATTACGGGTATCTGTAAAGGCAGCGGCATGATTCATCCGAATATGGCTACCATGCTCGGGTTCATTGCTACCGATGCACCACTTTCTCAAAAACAGCTGCAGCCCATATTGAAACGGGCTATCGGCAAATCCTTCAACTCTATCTCCGTGGATGGCGACACCTCCACCAATGATACCGTTTATCTGCTCTCCAGCGGCTTGGCTTTGGGTCATGGGCAACTGGCAGATACGGACGCTTTTGAAGCCGCATTAACTGAACTATGCATCGAGCTTGCCCAGATGATCGTGCGCGATGGAGAAGGCGTGAGCAAATTTGTAACGATCAACATTGAAGGCGCCGCATCTGAAGAAGAGGCACGCCATGTCGGACGTACGATTGCCATCTCCCCGCTGGTAAAAACCGCCTTTGCCGGTTCTGATGCCAACTGGGGGCGTATTGTTGCTGCTGCCGGCAATGCAGGCATAAACTTTGATCCCGATAAAATTTCCCTGTGCTGTGATGATGTTGTGATGATGGAAGATGGCAGCCTTCATCCGGATTATTCTGATGAAGCAGGCATGCTTGTCTTTGCCCAGCCTGAATTTTCTATCACACTGAATCTGGGTATGGGAGAGGCATCTGCCACCATCTGGACAGGTGATCTGACGCATGAATACATCACCATCAATGCAGAGTATCGGACCTGATTTTGCTTAAACCGCAAAAGGCATTGCCTCAGGCCATCCATGGCCTTCGCCTTGCGGGCGGCTATTCGCCGTCCAAACGGATATCCTACCTTTTTGTCTTATCTTTTGCTCATTAGCGCAGAAACAAGTGCGCGGACTTGCTTCTGCTCACAAGTTCCTGCGGATTTGACCGCCATCCATGGCGGAATGTACTAATGCGCACACGTACCATTGCACTGATTGCCCCCTTTGATGACAAAGGGAATGTGCTGCTTTTGAAAAGGGATTCCAACCAACATTGCGGTGGCCTGTGGTCTTTCCCCGGCGGCAAGATTGAAAGCGGTGAAACCCCGAAATCAGCTGCCAAGCGCGAACTAATGGAAGAGACCGGACTGACCGGTTCCGACTGGAAACTGCTCGGCATGCACGACTTTGAATACCCGGATCGCAAGCTAAGCTTCCTGCTCTTTACCTGTTCCTGTGATAAACTCGATTCGCTAGCCTGCGAATCCGAACATGCTTGGCTCACGCTTGATAACCTGCTCGAGCTCCCCATGCCTGAAGCCAATGTGGAACTTCTCAATATGCTCTACACAGAGTCCAACAACTAACGAAATATTTACGCGATGACTGTTGACCCATTACCACTGTTTTGTCCAGTCGTGGCCAAAGGTAACCAGAAAGGCAGTTGAGGCTCTCAATAATACAGCCGACCGACAGTCATAATATGTATTGAGGAATTTATCTTCAGGAGTATAATGATAGCGCTGGCTTCTGTACGTTAGGGATGCTCTGGGGGGATTATGTTCCACCTGATTGAAGATAATACGTATATAAGGGAATTTTTAGCTGCGATAATTCAAGATTGCGGAAGTGAAACGATGGAGTTTGCATCTCCGGTCGATTATCTCAATTATATTGATTCCGGCGCATACATTAAACCAACTGCTGTAATTACTGACGTTCACATGCCAAACATGAGCGGATATGAAATGATGGGCATAGTATTGGAGCGTTTCCCTGACATTAATTTTGCTGTTATCAGTGGAGAACCGACGATATCAAGTCGAAACAAAGGTTTGGCATGCATGTACTTGGCAAAGCCATTTCATCCTGAGGCAATTCAAGAGATGTTAAATAAATTCAGTCGCTGTAAAGTTGAAGGAGCATCTACCGAAATAGGGTGTGCTTCATTTGGAGACAGAGAAGAGTTTGGTGTATTGGATTGCGTGTGTCCAAAACTAGCCTGCATGAAGTCAAAGCACTAACAACTTTCTTTATAGCTTTTCTCCCATTCCAAACTTAGCGGCATGTATGCCGGATCTGTCGACTCAAACGTAAGCAACGAATCGTCAGAGTTTTCAGCTTTCCGATAGTCAACCGGTTCTCTTTTTAGCTCTTGGGTGTGTCTGGTCATAAACCTCGGTGAGTTTAGTGATGTCGAGGTGGGTGTATCGTTCAGTGGTCGCCAGCGATGCGTGACCGAGAAGCTCCTGAATAGCGCGCAGATCTACACCTCCGGCCAACAGGTGGGTGGCAAAAGAATGACGCAGGCGGTGCGGGGTGACAGATATATCCGCGCCGGTAGTCAAAGCCCGGTCTTTAAGCATGCGTTGCACGCTACGCACAGATAATCGCTTGCTGTATTTGTTGAGAAAAACAGCCTGCTCTTCTGCGGGTGCAATACGTTCAGCAAGATAAGCCTGTAAATATTGAATAGCCCCCTGTGGTAGCGGCACGATGCGTTCCTTTCGCCCCTTACCAAACACACGCAATTCAAACTGATGCATATCGATATCATGAAGATTCAGGCCAACCACTTCCGATACACGCAGCCCGCAACCATACATAACTGCAAGCAAAGCAAGGTCCCGACAATCACTGGCCCGGTCCGTTTGGTGCATCAAAGCCTGCGTCTGTTCAGGCGGCAGGGTTCGCGGCAACCGTTTTGGCTGCTTGGGAGGACGCACACCTGCTGCGACATTGGTTTCGCACCAGCCTGCATGCACTGCCGCATCGAAGAAACTGGACACTGCAGACAAACGACGAGCCAGTGTAGAGGCAGCAAGGCCGGATGCGTGGCAATGCACCAGCCAGTCCTGAACCTGCATGCGGGTGATTGTCTTCAGGACACGTTCCTCACCACAATGTTCGGTAAAACGGGAAAGATCACGGCGATATGCACTTACAGTATGTTTGCTTGCCAAGCGCACATCGGCCAACTCATGCAGGAAGGATGTTACGGCCTCTTTGAGGCAGGGATCAGCTTTCATCTCCACTGCCGGAATCTGATTCGGCAATCTCAAAACGATTGCCACCCAGTGCCTTGGCGACATACATCGCCTGATCGGCCACCGCAATCAATGCTTTGACTGCCATATCTTTATCGACTGCTGAGAATGCCACACCGACGCTGATACTGGTTTTTTCTCCATCTTTCAGCTCTTCACCGGCAACTGCCTGCACTGTCTGTTCCGCAATCTCTCTTGCCTTCTCTTCGGAACAGCCGGGCAAGAGCAGAACAAACTCATCTCCACCCATACGAATCAGGGGATCATTGGAACGCACATGTGCGCGCAATGCTTTACTGACTGCAGCCAGTATCTCATCCCCTGCTTCATGGCCCAGCCTGTCATTCAGCAACTTGAACTGATCCACATCGGCATACAGGCAAGCAACTTTGGTTTTACCAAACCACTGCGACAAAGGCTGATGACTGTGCGGCTGCAGAAAACGACGATTGTGACTGCCGGTTAAAGTGTCCGTGACGGAAAGCCTGGCCAGATGTTCACGCGCAACCGCATGTTCCAGGGTCATACCAACGACCTGTGACAGATGCTGAAGAAAATCACTGCTCTGATCAGGTGCGAAACGATCCCGGTCTACTGAACCGACACCGAGCACACCGAAAGGTTTATCCAGATCACCCAATGTCAGCAGAGCAATAGATCCCAGATGCTGATCCTGTGCATCAAGCCATTCAAATGACGATTCAGCAGATAGCTGAACCAGCCATGCACGCTTGCGCGACAGCCCCATCTGCTTGATCTCACCTTTCTCTACCCAAACCAGATCCCGTTCAGAAAGCGCATCGAGTTTATGTCCGCCCATGAAGCTGGAGCGATCCAGCCAGAAACGTACAAAATCAAGTTCAAAGCCGGAACGCAGACCCCGCAACAGCGTAAAGCAGAGATCTTCCGGATCGGTTGATTTGAGCACCTGGGATTCGAGCTCGAACATGCGAGAGAACAGACGTTCATTCTGGCGAAGACGCTGCATCACCTCAGCCACATAGGCTTTCAATTCACGATTTTCTTCGGTCAGCTTCTGAAAACGGCGCGATGAAAAACCTTCGATGTTGCTTACTTCTTTTTTTTCACTCACTGGTTCAATGTCTCTTCAAGAAGAATTTTCCATGGCTGGCTTTCAGAATCTCGTGCCAGATACAGGCGCTTACGCCCCTGATCGGCATAGTTGCTGGATCGATATTGTTGATCAAATTCAGCCACTACCATTTCACCCTCTGACCAGCGATTCGGATCATGCATCACTGTCATATTATCAAACCTGACTTCTATGAAAGATTTATTGGCATTCACGCGGCGTTTGTAATGCTTCCATGCTGCCAGATCACGCTCACCTGAACGGAATTTAGCATGATAATGAGACAGGTATGATGTGCTGTTCAATGAGGTCCAGTCCGAGCGCCACGTTTCAATCGCTTTACGTACGGATTCAAGCAGTGCACGCTTTTTATCCTGCTGATCAAATTCAAAATTTTCACCGACGATCACCCAACTGCGCTTCAACTTCACATGATTCGCCACCTCAACCAGACGATTATTCGAGATAGAGAAACAACCTCGCGTATCCTGCGGGGGACGACGCAATACATCGAGCGGATAACCATGTAACCAGATGCCATTGCCGGTCTTGTTATGCAGCTGATCCAGCTCATTGGGATAATCGATCGGAAATGCTACCGGACCGTAACGCGGAGCCAGTTCATGGCCATCCAGCTTGCTGATAAAGCGGTAAATACCATTGGGTGTTTTACCATCGCCCTGCACCTTCTTGTCGCCCTGCTCCGAACCGGTCACCACATATTCATCGGCGATCTTTCTCAAGCCGCCATTGCCATCGGATTCATAAAGAAACATGCGATTACGCGCCTTATCAAACATGAATACGTTGGCGACACCTGTACCGGGCAGAAGAATGTCCACCGGATCTCCCGCATCCTGATTCAGCTTATCAATGAATGAATAGAGTCTGGCATTGGCCTCGCCCAAACCAAGATCGGCTGAGGCAAGCAGCTGCCCCTGCTTGTTCGTATCATCACTATATGATCCGGCCTGTTTCATGGCATCGACTGCCTGAATCCGGTGCGCTTCTGCCTGCAACAATGCGACCAGAGGGTCCTGTTCCTTAGCCGATGCCAGCAGGGCCAGAGCCTGTCCCGGCCGGTCAGATTTCAATGCCGCTGTTGCACGCAAAATCGTGCGCTCCTGTGCGTGCATACTGCGCACTACCTCATGGTTGCCATCTTTCAATACCTGCGAAACATAGTTCATCTGCTCATCGGCAAAGGCCTGCGCTGACATAAGCAGCAGGAGCAGAACGACAAAAGATGCGCGCATGATGTTACAGGGCTTTTTCATGAATAATTTTCCAACCGGCACCTGCAGGTGTCAGAATCAACTCTTTGAGATCATCACTTTTATAACTGTTGGATCTGAAATGCTGCATCATGGTAACTTTCATATTTCCGTTCGACTGCGCTGATACCACGATGTTTTCCAGCTCAACTGTAATGAACTTCTTATTCCTTATCGCACCCGTTTTGTATTTCTTCCAGGATTTACGGCTCTTGAAGCGGGCACCGGGGCCAAAACTTTCATCATAGGCGGCAAAATAAGCTTCGGTATCTCTCGCACTCCATGCCGCACGCCAGTTCTCAACGGCAGCCAGGGCTTCCCGTTTCTGACTTAAGCGATCAGAGCTTGAGGCATAACTTCCGGTTTCCGCTGCAGTGGCACTGGCATCGATTTCCATCCTCGCTGGCTTCTTATCTGCTGCAGGCATGGCTGGCTGACCCTGACTGGCTGTTGCACGCGCAGGCGTTTCGCTACTGCGGATATTCAACAATCTCTCATAGCGCTGGCTCAAAGCCGCATTATCATTGCCTGCCAGCGCTTTTTTATAGGACTCAGCTGCAAGTTTCACATACAGATCACCAATATTTTCATGCGCTGTCACATAGGACGGATTCAATTCTAGCGATGCTTCCAGCTCTTTAATGGCCGCACGCAACTCTCCCTTTTCATTATAAATAACGGCCAGATTATTATGTGGTTCGGCGAGTTCCGGCTGTAATTTTATCACCTGATGAAAAGAGCTGATCGCATCATCAAACTGACGGCTCCTGGCCTGTGTCACACCGAGTACAAACCAGGCCTGATAATCATCGGGACTGTTTTTGACCACCTTGCTCAAGGCTGCGATTGCTCCCTGATCATCACCCTTGGCAATCAGGGTTTCTGCAGCAGCAAGCGAGTTGGCCTGACTGTTGGCATGTGCAACAGCTGTGGAGAAACTCATAATGAATAACAGGCATAATATATTTCTTAGCATGGAACTATCGTAGCGGCCCTGAAAAAAGGAACAAGACCTCAGCTTTGATTCACTATTCATCTTTACCTCCAGTACTCGCGGGCAGCATGCCACCGGAAAGCACCAGCTTCATGCCTTCCTCAACACTCATATCCAGAAATTGTACATCCGATGCTTTAACAAATAGCAACCAGCCAGTGGTCGGAATCGGCGTGGATGGAATAAACACAGACAAGCGGGACTCATCGTCTCCCTGCACCGGCATAGGCCCCTCTCCAGTGACAAAGCCAATGACCATGCTCTCAGGATTGGGGAATGGCACCATCACAACATCCCTAAATGCGGCAGCATGATCACTGAATATGGATTCCAGCAGCTGCCTTGTGGCATTGTATACAGTTCGAACCAGTGGAATGCGGCCCATGATACGATCAATCAGTCGAATCACCCAGTTGCCGATAAAATGGGTGGTTACCGCACCAATCACGATGATGGCAAGCAGTGCGAGAATGATACCCAGGCCCGGAACATTGATGCCAAGCAGTACTTCGGGTTGATACTGCTTTGGCAACAGCGCCACGGCCTGATCTGAAATTCCGATCAGCCAGTCAATTAATGCCACCGTGACCAGAATCGGTGTTAGCGCAACGATGCCTGCCAGCAGATATTTACGCAGTGCGGCCATGGCTACAGTTTTTCCTTACTGGCTTCAGACTGCTTGAGCTGCCGCTGTGCTGTAAGCGCAGGAGCAAGCACACGTTTTACCGAGACCATATTACTCGCATCATCAGGGCTCAAATGTTTTTCCAGAAAATTTACGGTTTCAGCATGTGGATGCGCAATCACCACACAACGCATATTTTTCTCCACACAGCGGCGTGCCCGCTGCCATGCCCCCAGCATTGCCTGCTCATTAATATCATGATCGAGAAAAATCTGCCTCGAGGCCCAGGATATACCAACCTCTTCCGCTATTTTCGCAGCAACGCTTTTCGAACTGGTTTTTGAATCTACAAAAAACAGCCCCCGCTCATGGCACAATTGCATAACACCACGCATCGGCTCCTCAAACTGGGTTAGGTGCGACCCCATATGATTGTTTACACCTTCAACATGCGGGACCATAGCCAGGTCGTTGAGAAATGTCTGACGCAGTGCATCCCGGCTCATCTTCTCATGCAGAAATGCGGCGCTCATCCTGTCACGGTATTTCTGTGTGCTCGGTTCCATCGGCAGATGCAGCATGACCACCTGGCCTGCCTCATGTGCCAGTTCAGCTGATTTACCGGCATAAGGAGCATCCGGAATCACTGATATGGCTACGGGAACCGACAGCCTCAACATTCGCTTCAACGCTGGCACATCATAACCAACATCATCAAGAATCAGGGCAATACCTCGCTCGGCAGGTGGCACAAGCTGCAACGACTGAGGTTCTATCGATGTTTGGTCTTCCGCGATGACTTTCTCAATCTCTTCTGCAACAGGTTCCTGTTCATCGGGTATCGCAATATGTTGGACATCTTTTCTGCTCTCATTGCCGGGCCCCAGGACAAACACGGCCAGCAATACTGCAAGCAGCAGCGACAATAAGATAACCAGCCACAAAGGCAGCTTCCTTTTACGCGACATGAACAGCCCTCAACAGACCGGAGTTAATCACCCCGCGTGAAGGGCATGCAAGCCTCGCAGAAGATCCAGAGCACGCTGCAGCTGGGTATCCATCTGCAAACGCTCCTGCATGGCCGCACTGGCACCAGCACCCTTTATTTCGACCTTTTTGGCCTTTTTCAGCCTGGTCTTTTTATTGCCATTGGATAGGTGGCCTTTCAGATCCCGTTCTGAAACCGATGGGATTTTACTCTTCGCCTGTTCCGCAGGTTTGTTGATCACCTGTTCAACCTGAATGTCAGGGTCAATGCCAGTGGCCTGAATTGAACGTCCGCTAGGTGTATAATACAGCGCCGTAGTCACTTTAATGGCGGTACCGCCCTGAAGCGGAATCACTGACTGCACAGAACCTTTACCAAAACTCTTGGTACCAAGCAGTACTGCGCGGTGATGATCCTGCAATGCTCCGGCTACAATTTCAGATGCCGATGCAGAACCATTATTAATCAACACAATCAGAGGCAGGCCACTGAGCGCATCACCCGCACGTGCGTCAAATGTCAGACTTTTGCCTGCCCGCGACTTGGTGCTGACAATGTTACCCTTTTCAAGAAACAGATCTGAGACCTCAACAGCCTGATTCAACAAGCCGCCGGGATTATTTCGCAGATCAAGCACAGCACCCGCAAGCGAGCCACCTGAACGTTTCTTCAAATCACTAATCTGACCCTTTAACAGCTTGCCAGTACGCTCCTGAAACTGGGTCACACGCAGGTAGGCGTATCCCGGTGCCAATATGTCACTTTTCACAGATTTTACTTTAATGATCGCCCGAACAATTTTCACTTCCAGCGGCTGATTTTCGCCTTCACGGAAAATAGTCAGCACAATACTTGTGCCCGGTTTGCCGCGCATCAACTTCACCCCTTCTGCCAAAGAGATATCGCGGGCCAGCTGATCATCAATTTTAATAATCAGATCACCGGCTTTTACACCGGCCCGATCAGCAGGTGTATCTTCGATAGGAGAAACAATGCGAATACCACCTTCTGCCGCTGAAATTTCTATACCCAGACCACCAAACTCGCCTTTAGTATCTACTGTCATCTGCTTGTACATCTCTTTATTCAGATAGGTCGAATGCGGATCAAGACTTGAGAGCATGCCTGACAAGGCACCTTCAATCAGCTTCTCATCACTCACTTTTTCAACATAGGCACGCCTGACGATGTCCATCACATGTGAAAACTTCTGTAGCTGCTGATAATCGGTCGCGGCATTCGCCTGCCTGTAGCCGTTCCCCGGCTGCCAGACCAGCACACCTGCTGTAAGCACTGCGACTGCAGCTATGGCCAATAGCGCTCGACGTAACTTCAAAGACATAATTTCTCCATTTAAAAACTGAACATACAGCGGACTACACTGCTCAAAAAATTATTTGACCGCACAAGCATGCTGTAGCTTTTCGATTTTCAGCATGCAGGATGCCAGCCTGTTAACGCCTACACCAGCGTTTTGGGTTCACCGCTTTGCCACGGTCCCGAATTTCAAAGTAAACCGTTACTTTGTTCACCCAGCCTGTACTGCCGGCATCAGCAATCATTTCACCTTCTTCAACCCAGTCTCCAAGCTGTTTATACAACACATCATTATGCGCATAAACGCCCAGCACACCTTCTCCATAATCAACGATGGTCATCAGACCATAACCACCAAACCAGTCTGCATAGCGCACCTGTCCTGATGCCATAGCCTTGACTGCTTTCACTCTGCTTTTGGGCTTGAGTTGTACGCCCTGCAAGCGCGGCATGGTGGATTTCGGACGCGAGTGGAAACTGGCCACGATCCGCCCCGGCAATGGCCATGCAAGTCTGCCTTTACGTTTACGCACCTTTTTCACAAGTCCGTCCTGCTTATCCATGCTCAACAGTTCCTGACTCATGCCATCGAGCAGTCGCAGCAGGGCCTTCTCTTCTCGTGCCAGATGTTTGTCTTTGCTCTTTTTGGCAGACATCTCTTTGCGCACACGATTGAGTACCTTGCGTTTATCATCAACACGTTTGGAGAGTTCGAAGGCTGCTTTTTTCTTCTCTATGCGAAGCTTATCAAGGGCGACGCGCTGTTGTTGCAACTCTGCTTTAACAGTCGCAAGTTCAGCTATCGATTCTGTGTACAGGCGCCGATCATCTGCCTGGGAAGACATCACGCCATTGAGCAGATACCGCCTGTGCGGAATGTCACTAACTGATACGCCGGTAAAGAGCCCCATCCATTCAGAAGTTCGCGAGCTGCGTTTCCATGCCGCCACAGCCTGATTCAACATCGCCTGCTTCAACTCAACAATGCGCTTCTGCAGCTGTTTGGACTTATGTTTTAAACCGGCCAGCTTTTTATCCGTCGCCCGCACTTTGTCTCGTGCTGCGCGACTGGATTTGCGGGCTTTGATGAGAGCCGCATCAAGTGTACGCATTTCTTTGCCGACACTTCCCAGCTGGTTTTCCAGCTTTCGCTTCACTTTCGCCAGCTTTTTTCGTTCCTGTTTAATGCGTTCGATTTTCTGCTCAGTCGAAAGACCAGCCGCGGCCGCGAGATCTGCCGTGCATGGTATCCACGCGAGCATGAGAAAAACACTCAGAATGCGAAACAGGGCTTTCATACGCGGTGGTACGGGTGACCCTGAATAATGGTGAATGCACGGTAAAACTGTTCCAGAACCACAGCACGAACCAGCTGATGTGGCAGTGTGAGCTTTGACAGGCTCCAGCAGGCTGCAGCTGCAGCACGCACATCATCATGCAGCCCGTCTGCCCCACCGATGACAAAATCGAGCTGTGCATCAGCCGGCATTCGTTCGATATATGCCGCCCATTTCTTGCTATCATGCAAAGAGCCACGCTCATCAAATATGACAAAGCCTTTTACCGCCTGCTTGAAAATAGTCTTGGCCTCTTCCTGTTTACGTTGGGAAACCTGCTTGCCGCGTCCCTCCGGCAATTCAATCACCGAACATTGCGCGAATGGCTTGAGCCGCTCGATAAATCGGGCTTCAAAATCGGCCAGCTCTTTTGAGCCACGCCCGACAACCAGTAAGCGTAGTTTCAAATCAGGCCCTTAATCTTCTGATGCCCGGGGAGCACTCCATAGCCTTTCGAGCTGAAAGCTTTCTCGAGCCTCCGGCAGGAACAGGTGCACAACAACATCTCCCAAATCAACAATAAGCCATTCCATGGCTTCAAGCCCTTCAACTTTTGCCACCAGATCATAGCGATGAGCTACTTCAGATACCGATTGCGACAATGCTTTCAGCTGCCTGTCAGAGCGGCCGCTGGCAATGATAAAGCGGTCTGTAAAATCACAGCGTCCACGCACATCAATGACCAGTACATCCTGCGCCTTCTTATCTTCCAGCGCCTCAATGATCTCATCCGTGATTTTTTCAAAATTTTCGTTTCTTACGACTACCTGTGTCACATATTCTCCTTCATGACTGTATAGTTTTTTTCAATATCTGCGCAAACCGCCGCCGGAACCAGGTCGGCCAGCGATCTGCCCTGCGCTGCATACTCACGTATCAATGTTGCCGAAATATCCGGCAGTTCAAGCTCTACAAAACACCAATGTCCCGGTTTATCACATTCAGACAGCTGTTCCGGATCCATTTTCTGCCAGCCGCTATGACTGAGCACTGCCTGTTTATCTATACCCTGCCGGGCAAAGACTGCAACATTACACAATAGCCGGTGAGCAGGGTATTCACGCCAGGATTCAAATCCTGCCCAGGCATCCGCGCCCAGCATCAGCCATGGTGTAATACCCGGATACTCTGCACTGAACCGGCGCAATGTATCTACTGCCGGGGTTGGCTGCTGCTGACTGACTTCCCAATCGAGCACTTTCACGCGACTATGACCCGCAAAAATCTTCTCTAACCACATCAAACGCACGCCACCATCAGCAAGGCCTGAAAGCTCTCGGTGAACAGGGTATGCCGGAATCACCCAAACCTCATCCAGCCCCGAATCCAGCCCGGCCTGAACCAGAGCCAGATGGCCTAAATGCGGTGGATCAAATGAGCCGCCGAATAGTCCGATCTGTTTCAAATCCGGTCACCGACTCACCACAGGCGATGCAGAAGCTAAAGAGAGTCCATACTGAATCCCTGAGTCCTCTGCACCCTCTGTGGTCAATTCATGAATCACTGACGAATCTGGCCACTACCCAGCACAATCCATTTCTGGGTTGTCAGCCCTTCCAGGCCGACCGGACCACGCACATGCAGGCGATCTGTAGAAATGCCGATCTCGGCACCCAGGCCATATTCAAACCCATCGGCAAAACGAGTGCTGGCATTCCACATCACAGATGATGAATCCACTTCCCGCAAGAAACGCTGACCTGCCTCATAATCTTCCGTGACGATGCTTTCGGTGTGGCCGGATCCGAATTGTGCAATATGCTCAACTGCCGTATCCAGACTCTCCACAATACGCACCGATAGAACTGGCGACAGATATTCCGTTGCCCAGTCTTCATCCGTCGCTACTTTTACATCCAAGTCTTCACAAAGCATGCGTGTTTTTTCACAACCACGCACCTCAACACCTTTATCGATCATCGCCTGAATAATGGCTGAGCACACATCAGCATTTACATCCTGATGAATCAGCAGTGTTTCCATGGCATTGCAAACGCCATAGCGATGCGTTTTGGCATTCACGGCAATATTCAGTGCCATAGCCGCCTTTGCTGAGGCATCGATATACACGTGACAGATACCATCGAGATGTTTGATCACCGGCACGCGTGATTCCGCAGACACGCGTTCAATCAGCGATTTACCCCCACGCGGAATGATTACATCAACGTAGTGCTCACTTTTCAGTAGCGCACCAACCAGCGCACGATCAGTTGAATCCACCAGCTGTACAGCATTCTGTGGCAAGCCGGAATCCACCAGCGCACGACGCAGGCATGCTGCGACAGCCCGATTGGAGTGAATCGCTTCAGAACCACCTCGCAGAATTGCAGCATTGCCGGATTTCAGGCAGAGACCGGCCGCATCAGCAGTCACATTCGGACGCGACTCATAAATAATACCAATCACGCCGAGTGGCACACGCATATGTCCGACCTGAATGCCGGACGGACGGTAACGCAAATGATCTATCGCCCCGACCGGATCAGGCAGAACAGCAATCTGCTCAAGTCCTTCAGCCATTGCTTCAATGCGATCAGCATTGAGCAGCAAGCGATCTTTCATCGCATCATCCAGACCATTCTCATCAGCGGCTTTCATATCCAGAGCATTGGCTGAAATAATCTCGCTGCTCTCTCTGCGAATCACTGCTGCAGCAAGAACCAAGGCCTCATTCTTGGCTTGAGTATCTGCCATACGCATCGCTTTGGCCGCATCCTTCGCATGCTCTCCAAGCGCCTTCATAATCGTTACTGCATCTGTTTCCATCTTATCTCTCCGCGCTCTGACTAATTATCTGAAGTCAGTACAAGGTTATCGCGATGAATCACCGAAGTGAAATCGTGAAAACCAAGTATCGATTCAATATCTCCACTGGCATGGCCCATAATGCGGCGCATTTCTTCAGCAGTATAATTGCACAAGCCGCGCGCAATGATGCCATTCGGCCCGACAATCTCGATACAATCACCCTTATCGAACACGCCATCAACTGCAATCACACCTACCGGCAGAAGACTGCTGCCCTGCTTCAGCAGAGCTTTCGCAGCACCAGCATCCACACGAATCTCACCCGCAGGATGCAATACTTCAGTAATCCAGTGCTTACGTTTTGTCTGTCGGTCTATACCGCATAAAAACAGCGTACCCTCGTCCTGGCCGGCCAGAAGCTTGCGCAATGCTCCGACTTTACTGCCACTGATAATTGCTGCTGCAACACCGCTTTTGGTCGCTACACGTGCTGCCATCAGTTTGCTTGCCATGCCGCCAGTGCCAAATGAAGATCCGGCATCTCCGGCCATAGCGATGTGTGCTTCGTTGATATGTTCAATAATGCCAATCCGGCTTGCATCGCTATGCCTGGCCGGGTTTTTGTCAAATAGACCTTCCACATCCGTCAGCATAACCAGCAGATCAGCATCAACAACCAGACTGACCAGCGCGCCAAGTGAGTCGTTATCACCAAATTTAATCTCAGCCACCACAACCGTGTCATTCTCATTGACGATAGGAACCACACCGGCAGAAAACAGGGTTTCGCTGGTATTGCTGGCATTGAGGTAGCGGCGGCGGTGACGCAGATCATCCTTGGTCAGCAACATCTGGGCGACACTGCGATCATGGCGGGCAAATGCATCGGCATAAGCACTCATCAACTTGGGCTGACCGATAGCTGCAGCGGCCTGTTTCTCGTGCACAGACAACTCGCGGTCCAGCCACCCCTGATCAACACGACCCAGTGCCACAGAACCGGAAGTAACCACCACCACTTCCAGCCCTTCAGCCATGAAACCGGCCATCTCATCCACCAGACGATCAATCACATCCTGGCAGATACCCGCACTCTCATCAGCCAGCAAAGAGCTGCCGATTTTTACCACTACCCGCTTTGCGCGGCTCAAATCAGTTCTGGACCGAATCATCGTTAGTCTCCGAAAGACCTCTCTTCAGTATCATCCTGTCTTGCAGCCGCGGCTGCTTTTTTGCGCATTTTCAGCACCTGATCATAGATATCCCATAACAACGGTTTGATACCTTCACCTGTAACTGCTGAAATAAAGAATACCTTGAACGCTGTGCCGGCTATCGCCTCTTCAATCGCTTCGCGCTCTTCATCGAGCAGCGCATCAGATTTATTGAACACCAGCACACGCGGCTTTTCAAGCAACGTGTCACCATAACCTTCGAGTTCGCCGTTAATCTCTTCGATCTGTTCCGGTACCGGCTTGCCATCTTCACAAGCTGCATCAACCAGATGCAGCAAGACAGCGGTGCGCTCAATATGTTTGAGAAAACGGTGTCCAAGCCCCCGCCCTTCGTGAGCACCTTCAATCAGACCCGGAATATCTGCCACAACAAAGCCATCGCCATCATCCATAAACACCTGACCCAACATCGGTTTGATGGTGGTAAACGGGTAATCGGCGATCTTAGGACGCGCATTGGAAATATGTGAAAGCAGTGTGGATTTCCCGGCATTGGGCAAGCCAACCAGACCAACATCGGCCATCAGTTTCAACTCTAGAAAACGTATGCCCTGCTCGCCTTCAATGCCTGGCTGAGAATAACGTGGCGCACGGTTGGTACTGGTGGCAAAACGTGCATTACCCATGCCGCCTTCACCGCCACGTGCAACATAATAGCGTCCACCCTCAACCGACATGTCTACCAGGGTGTGGCCATCTTCATCTTTCACAATCGTACCGATCGGTACCTGAATGATGATATCTTCACCATTTTTTCCATGGCAATCCGAGCCTTTGCCGGACTCACCATTTTTGGCAATCAGACGCTTGCGCAAATAGAGTTCCTGCAGGGTGTTTTTGTCCCTTGATGCCTCAAAAATGACGTGCCCGCCACGGCCGCCATCGCCACCATCCGGACCACCCTTGGGAATATATTTCTCTCGCCGGAAGGATGTGCAACCGCCGCCACCATTTCCTGCACGGACTTCAATTTTTACTTCATCAATAAAACGCATGCTGTATTACACCATCTATTCTTTCCGGCTGAAAGCCTGAGTCTGTTTGCACAAACAAAAAAGGGGTGCGACAAGCGCACCCCCATGATTCTGACTCGAGTCTCAACTGTTATTCAGTAATGCGAACAGTTGTACGACCGGCACTCTTGTAATATTCAACTTTGCCATCAGTGAGTGCGAACAGGGTGTAGTCGCGACCACAGCCTACGTTGTCACCCGGGCGGATTTTAGTACCGCGCTGACGTACAATGATATTACCAGCGATGACAGCTTCGCCGCCATATTTTTTCACGCCTAGGCGTTTGGAATTGGAATCGCGTCCGTTACGACTCGAACCACCAGCTTTTTTATGTGCCATTGGTTTACTCCTTGATCTTTTCGATACGCACAGAGGTGAAGCTCTGGCGATGACCCTGGGTCAAACGATAGTTTTTACGGCGACGCTTCTTGAAGACAACAATCTTCTGTCCACGGCCAGACTCAGTTACTACGCCGGTTACAGATGCTTTAGCAGCATCAGCACCAGCTTTGATGGAATCGCCTTCGCCAACCATCAGAACATCGTCAAATTTAATTTCTTTGCCGGTCTCAGCATCCAGTTTCTCAACGCGCAGGACATCACCTTCCTGAACTCGATACTGTTTACCACCAGTTTTGATTACAGCGTACATATAAATCTCCGAGCCTTACGCAGCTTTCGCAGGCTTGCCGTATTTCTTATAGAAGCGCTCAACACGGCCTTCTGTATCCATGACTTTCTGCTTGCCTGTGTAAAACGGGTGACAAGAAGAACAGATTTCCACGTGGATATCGCCTTTGGTTGAACGCGTCTCAAATGTGTTTCCGCAAGAACAAGTTACCTTGGATGCGAGATATTCTGGATGAATGTCTGCTTTCACGTCATCTCTCCGTCTAATAATTAAACCATACTTCAATGAGCCAAAAAGTCAGGCCCGTTAAAGGGGCGCGATTTCTAGCGTCCTCATGCCAGTTAATCAAGCACTAATACGCAGTTTTTCTTCATGTCGGCAAATTTCATCTGAATTCGTATGGCCAAGAGCTGCTGAAATGCCCTTACCGGCCCTCTATCAGCTCAATCGCATAACCATCAGGATCTTTTACAAAGGCGATGACTGTACTGCCATGTTTCATCGGCCCCGGTTGACGAACGATATCACACCCGGAGCCGCGAATCTCATCACATACTTTATATATATCATCCACACCAATTGCCAGGTGGCCAAAACCATTGCCTATATCATAGCTGCCCGTTTCCCAATTGTGGGTCAGCTCAACCACTGTCGAATCGGCCTCATCACCGTAACCGACAAAAGCGAGCGTGAACTTACCCTCCGGATAATCCTTGCGGCGCAGCAGCTGCATACCCAGTACCTGAGTATAGAAATCAATGGAACGGTTCAGATCTGCAACGCGAATCATAGTATGCAACAAACGCATCCAGCCTCCCTATTCATGACCTGGCAACACACCATCGCGTCTGGCTATGCGTTTGGTCATCATCATCCATATCGGACTAAACAGAAGTGTCATGGCAATCACGATCACAGTTAACTCATGCAAGTCATCTGAAAGAATACCTGCAAATGCACCCACTGCCGCCAGCAGGAAAGAGAACTCTCCGATCTGGCTGAGTAAACCACCGGTAATCAGGGCCTGCTCCCAATCCTCTCCCAAAGCCCGCATCACAAACACATTCACACCTGAGTTAAACAGGAACACCAGCATGGTTGCGCCAATAACCAGCCACAGATGCTGCTGTAGATAATCGACATTCACCATCATGCCAACAGAAAGGAAAAAGATCATAACAAAGATCACGTATACCGATTCCAGATGCTCATGCACCCAGTCCGACTGATCACTCGATGCCAGAACCATACCAGCCAGAAATGCTCCCAGACCCGGCGAAAGGCCCAGCCAGGAAGTGAACGTAGCTGCACCCAGACATAACAGCAGCCCCAGCAGCACACGTTTCTCCAAACTACCCTTGAGAAAAGCAGGGATATGTAACACACCAGTCTTCATCAGATAAACCACAAGAATCAGAATGCCAATCCCGCCCACGATCTGTTTGATCAGATCGGAGGCATGCATTTCAGCATCCCCCATCAAACTCAGTACAATCATCATCGGCACAATCGCCATGTCCTGCACCAGCAGAACACCTATCGCGTTCTGCCCAAAGGGCTCTTCCATCTCTCCGGAATCCTGTAGCTCTTTTAACACCACGGCTGTGCTGGACAGGGAAATCACAAAACCGAACAAAATGCCCAGACTGACCGGCATCTCAAAAGCCCACACCAATGCAACGCAGGCCCCGACACTGACTGCGATCTGTACCGCAGTGCCAATCACTGCAATGCGCCAGCGCTCCATCAACTTGGGAATGGACACTTCCATACCAACAAAGAAAAGCAGCATCACCACGCCAATTTCGCCGACACGGGTAACCGTTTGCTGGTCATCAATAATACCCAGAACAGACGGCCCCATCATAATGCCGGTCAGAATATAGGCGACGACAATGGGTAGCCCCAAGCGCACAGCGAGGTAAGCGATTGCCAGAGCCAGCGACAGGACAATCGTGATGTTCATCATCATAGGGTCCAAATGCATATATTCTTTCCTTGTTTGTTAGTTGCTGCCGTTCATTGCAGCCCATTCACATCCATGTCTGCTCCTATAAGCAAGTTTCATGCTAATCGTGGAGAAACACAGTTTTATATAATAGCCGAGTGAATCTTTTAAGAAACCCTCTCATAATTAATCCCTTTCACCCATCAACGAACCACATCCAATCCGTCAGACATGAAGGGGCTAAGCATCGGTCATTATTGACGATAAAGCAGGCCTGAACATGACAATCCAGAAGCGGCAACGCAGATATCACTTGAGAGAAACGCTGGCTTCAGGCAATTTTCGCCGCTTGCACAAATTATCATCTCTTTTCGGAGTGCCCAATGGATGCCTTGTTAAATGCCGATATTAAAAGCCTGAAACTGCTGCACAGCGGCAAAGTGCGTGATATGTATGAGATTGATGACAATCATCTCCTTATTGTCACAACTGATCGTCTGTCAGCTTTCGATGTGATTATGCCTACCCCGATCCCGGGCAAGGGCCACGTGCTTAATGCCGTATCAGACTTCTGGTTCAACAAACTGTCACACATTGTGCCCAATCATGTTTCCGATATGAGTCTTGAACAGGCGATTCCCGATGCCGAAGAACGTGAGCGCGTGAAAAACCATGCCATTGTGGTAAAACGTCTGAAGCCCCTGCCGATTGAAGCCATTGTGCGTGGTTACCTGATTGGTTCCGGCTGGAAAGAGTACCAGAAACAGGGTTCGGTTTGCGGCATTGAGCTGCCTGAGGGACTGATTCTGGCCGACCAGCTACCTGAACCCATCTTTACCCCTTCCACCAAAGCTGCGGTTGGCGATCATGATGAAAACATCGACTTTGAAAGCATGTGCGGGATTATCGGCCAGGATCTGGCCACACAGGTGCGCGATATCAGCCTGCAACTGTATAAAGAAGCAGCCATCTTTGCGCTTGAAAAAGGCATTATCATTGCCGATACGAAGTTCGAATTCGGTCTTGATCAGCATGGCAATCTGGCACTGATCGATGAGGTTCTGACACCGGACTCATCCCGTTTCTGGCCAGTGTCCGAATATAAACCGGGCATGAGCCCGCCGAGCTTTGACAAGCAGATTGTACGTGACTGGCTGGAAACACTGGACTGGGACAAAACGGCCCCGGGTCCGATGATCCCGGATGAGATTAAAAATAAAACCTCTGAAAAATACCTTGAAGCATTAAAGACACTGACGTGTTAACCCGATAGATAGGGGCTGGCTAACCCCGGCAATGCGCATCATGTGAGTGCAGTGCAGGCCATAAAGGGATAAGATATATCTTGAAACAGGACAGGGAGAAAATCGACTATGTTACTGGCAATCGCCGCAGTTATCGTTGGTGTCGCTTTATTGGTATGGGGTGCTGACCGTTTCGTAGACGGGGCCGCTTCAGTAGCCAGAAACCTGCGCGTGCCACCTCTGGTGATCGGCCTGACCATTGTAAGCCTCGGCACCAGCCTACCTGAAATGATTGTCGCAGCCATGGCTGCACTGGATGGCAACAGAAACCTCGGCATCGGCAATGTGATCGGCTCCAATATCGCCAACATCGCCCTGGTACTGGGCATCACGGCCCTGATCATTCCGCTCGCTGTAAAATCCATGACATTACGCCGTGAAATGCCGGTATTGTTTATGATCACCTTCCTTGCCTTTGCCCTGATGTCCGATGGCGAGCTGAATTTTATGGATGGCATCATTCTGGCAATCAGTCTGATTCTACTGCTCATCTGGATTACCAGCATTGGCCTGAAAGACAGGCATGACCCGCTGGTTGAGGAGTTCACCGAATCACTGCCGGAGGCCATGACTATGGGGCAGTCGGTGATGTGGTTTATCGTAGGCCTTGTCCTGCTCATTATCAGTTCACGCATGGTAGTTTGGGGTGCGGTTGAAATTGCCCAATATTTCGGTGTCAGCGATCTGATCATAGGCCTGACCATTGTCGCCATTGGCACGAGCCTGCCGGAACTGGTGGCATCCATTGCCGGGGCATTGAAAGATGAAGCGGATCTGGCAATCGGTAATGTCATCGGATCCAATATGTTCAATCTGCTGGCCGTACTTGCCATGCCTGCACTGATTCATCCGGGCGCATTCGCTCAGGATGCCTTGATGCGCGATTTTCCCATCATGCTGGGCTTTACCATTGCGCTGTTTGTTGTCTCCTTCGGACTGCGCAAGGAGGGTGGCGTCATCAACCGCTTTGAAGGTGGTCTGCTTGTCTCCGGCTTTGCCGGTTATTTGTACCTGCTCTATCTGCAATCCGTCTGAATTATAACAGGCCCTAAATCGAATACTCCCCTGCCGGGCTACCCAGATGATATCTTTTCAGCATATCAGAGTTAAGCATCTGGTCGCTGCCAAAAGTGTCGGCCACCACTTCCGTTGCGCCTGCCTGATAGAGTTGATACAGGTGAATCTCTTTGCGTGTCCTGACAAATATCGGTATTTCAGGGTAAACAGCGCGCACACGTGAAATAATTTTCGTGACCGTATTGAAATCAATCATGCTGACCACCAGCGCCGACGCACGCCCCAGACCACAGGCATGTAACAGCTCCAGAGAACCTGCATCACCATAAGATACAGGCTGTTTCTCAGCCATGCCTTTTTGCACCAGTTCCGAATCCAGATCTATGGCCATACATGGAATATGATGCTCGGATAAATAATCCACAGAGTGCTGGCCTACCCTGCCAAAACCACAAACAATCACGTGATGGTTCAGCGAATGAGATCTGCCCTCTATTTGATCCTTGATCTCCTGTCGGCTTTTTTCGACAGAGCGGGGTAATAACCGGGATGTAATTTCGCCATTGTAGCGAATAATGATTGGTGCCAGCGCCATACTGAACAGCATGGCTGCCAGCAGAATCTGTCCTTCATCCGGACGAAGGACTTCGCCATCCATAGCCAGAATCAGAATGGCAAAACCGAATTCGCCGCCATGTGCCAAAATAAGCCCGGTACGCATGGACACAGCCCCATTCCAGCCCCCCATGCGACAAAAGCCTGCAATCAGCAGTAATTTACACAGTAACAGAGCTGCAAACAGAGCCAGCACCAGAGGCCATGTTTCCGGCAACACCGAAATATCCAGCATCATACCCACGGTAATAAAAAACAGACCCAGCAACACATCCCTGAACGGGCGGATTTCAGACTCAACCTGATGCCGGTATTCTGTTTCGCTGAGCATGACTCCGGCAAGGAAAGCACCCAATGCAAACGTAAGTCCGATATATCCGGTTAACCATGCTGAACAGAGCACCACTAACAATACTGTCAGGGTAAACAGCTCGGCGGAGCGGAAGCGGGCCACTTCTTTGAACAAGGGCCTGAGTACCCAGCGCCCGAAGGCAAAGATAAGCAGCAGTGCCAATATACCTTGCAGCAATGCGGTGAGCACAGTGAGTGTGGATGCCTGCTTTGCTGTATCACTCAGGCTTGCAACCAGAATCAGAAATGGCACCACCATCAGATCCTGAAACAGCAGGATGCCAATACTGTTGCGACCATGCCGCGTATGCAGTTCAACCTGATCAGCCAACTGCTTGGTGACCAGTGCAGTCGATGACATCGCCACCACGCCACCAATCACCAGTGCACTCTCCAGACTCAAACCTAAAACAATCGCCACGGCACTCGTCAGTCCCGCAGTCAGTAATACCTGCGCACTGCCAAGCCCCAACACGGATGCTTTCATGCGCATCAACACAGAGGTAGAGAACTCCAGACCGATGGTGAACAGCAGAAATACAACACCGAATTCCGCAAATGTTCGAATGTGTTCAACATCGTACACCCAGCCCAAGGCGTAAGGACCGATGGCCACACCAACAGCCAGATAACCCAGAATAGGCGGCAGCCCCATGCGCAGAAACAGCACAACGACAGTCACGGTTGCAACAAGAATAACCAGTGCGTCGTTTAAATAGCTGATTTCCATCACACCTCCTGGAGCCATAGCCTGATAAAGCGTTTCACTCAAGTATTGCAGAAATTGTATCGATGCGACAGGTGTCGACTTGCCGCGGCCCGGAATCAGAGTAAATTCTGCCGCGCTTATGCAGGAATCCGACACAATTCAGCCGCTGACATGGCATGAACACATCTACCGCGGCGAAAATCGTCTGCGCGTGGCACTGGTTGGCCAGCATAACAGCGGCAAAAGCACCATCTTTCACGCCGTCGCAAGTACCAGTTATCGCACAGGTAAACTGACAGGTACGCACAAACCATATGCGGAATGCCCGGTTCAGATCGGCGCGGATGAAGTACACCTGGTTGATCTTCCCGACCTGCAATCACTGCGCGATCTGCAGGGTGATGATCTGGAAGCATTGAAATATCTGCTCTGGGGAGATGCACGTCCGCTGATCTCACGCCATGAGCGCTCTGAACCTCCCGCACCATTTTCACGCCCCGATGTGCTTGTTTATGTGATTGATGCAAGTTCCCTGCAGCAGAGCCTCGAACTGGCCCTTGAACTGCCTGAGCTGGGTCTGCCTGTCGTAATTGCCTTAAACATGATGGATGAAGCTCACCGGAAAGGTGTGGAGATTGATAAAGATCTGCTTTCTGAAAAGCTGGGAGTGCCGGTCATCCCAACGGTTGCCCTGAAAGGGCACGGCCTGACCGAGCTGTTTCAGCAGATTTTAAAAACCGGCAGGAAACCGGTCTGCCCGCTACCACAGCCTGCCAGCCCGCATATCCAGGCATGGGCAAAAAAGCTTCATGAGGCGATTGACCAGCCTGAAATCAATGAAGCCTTCGCCATGCCCGGCAGTATGCTGACGATGAACCTGCTGGAAAAAGATGCCTATTTTCTCTCAGAGTTTGAAAGTCACTTCCCGGAAACCTTGCCTGCCATCAGGGCGCTGCATAGCGAAGCCGATAAAACCCTGCCGCGACCGTTGACCGATGAGGTCCATGCTGATCGCCACCACCGCTCTGTCGTCCTGTTTGAAGACGTAGCCAGACTGGTTCATAAACCAAAAATAAGCTGGGAAGATCGCCTCGACATGTTATTCCTGCATCCAAGCTGGGGACTGATCGGCTCACTCAGTGTTTTTGCGGCTGTGCTGTTCATGGTCTTTGAGGTCAGTACAGCGCTGGATGCCATGTCTGCAGCCCGGCTAGCAGATATGGTTTCAGGCTGGCAGCCGGATACCGCGACCGGTGTGATTGGTCGCGCTGTAGTTGATGGCCTGATTGGCCTGATCGGCATTGTCGTACCTTATATGCTACCGCTGGTACTGATGCTGGTGGCTCTGGAAGAGAGTGGCATCATGCACCGCATCGCTTTTGTCGTAGACCGTTTTTTCCATGCCATTGGCCTGCACGGCAAGGTGGCAGTGCCGTTCCTGCTGGGGCTTGGCTGCAACGTGCCCGCCATTGCTGCAACAAAAGGATTATCCAGCGGCCGTGACCGTGTGGTGTCATCACTCTTGATTACCTTTGTGCCCTGCTCGGCCCGCTCAGCCATTGTATTAGCGCTGGGGGCCAAATATCTCGGTGTCATGGGTGTATTCCTGCTGTTCACACTGAGTTTGCTGGTCATTGCGATTCTTGGCCGCCTGTTATCACACCGCTATCCGGAAATAAGCCCTGGCATGATTCAGGAAATCCCGGCTTACGGTTGGCCGAAGATGCAGCCGCTACTGTCATCCACCTGGAGCCGTACCCGTGACATTCTCACGATTGTTACGCCACTGCTGGTAGGCGGCAGTGTGATTCTTGCCCTGCTGCAATTTGCAGGCGCCGATCAGATCATCAATACCGCTCTGGCCCCGGTTACTGTCTGGGCGCTGGGTCTGCCAGCTGTGCTCGGTGTACCTATTCTGTTCGGTGTATTAAGGAAAGAGCTGTCTTTGGTGATGATATATCAGGCACTGGGGACCTTTGAAGTCGGGCAGGTACTGGACAGTATTCAGATCACCACTTTCCTCGTTTTCCTGCTCTTCTACATTCCCTGCGTCTCCACCTTTGCCGTGATGCTGAAAGTGATCGGCCGCAAGGAGGCATTCTTCTCTATTGCCCTCTCCATCGGCGTGGCGTTGATTGTTGCCCTGATCACCCGCTTTTTCCTGACCGGCATGCATGGACTGACCTAGGGCCTGTTCACAGCAACTACAACTGGAAAAGAAACCAGTCCATTTGTTAAGATTCCGCCAGCCTGGAGAAAGGCTCAGAGGAGAAGCACATGTCAAATCCCATTCATCAATTGAATGAACAGATCGGCCAGCGTATTCTGGGACAAGAGAAGCTGATCAATCGCATGCTGATCGCCCTGCTGGCTGACGGACATCTGCTGGTTGAAGGTGCTCCCGGCCTGGCCAAAACAAAAGCGATCAAGGTGTTATCTGATGGTATCGAAGGCGATTTCCATCGTGTCCAGTTCACCCCCGATCTGCTGCCATCGGATCTGACCGGCACAGAAGTGTACCGGCCACAGGATGCCTCTTTTCATTTCCAGGCAGGCCCTCTGTTTCACAACCTGATTCTGGCTGATGAGATTAACCGTTCACCGGCCAAGGTACAGGCAGCTCTGCTCGAAGCGATGGCCGAGCGCCAGATTACAGTCGGCAAAGTCACCCATACTCTGCCAGAACTGTTTCTGGTTATGGCGACACAGAACCCGATTGAACAGGAAGGCACCTATCCACTGCCGGAAGCGCAGCTGGACCGTTTCCTTATGCATGTCACTATCGACTATCCGGACGCTGAAACCGAGAAGGCGATTCTGCGACTGGCCAGAGGTGAGTTTAATCAGCAGGTTGTGATTGAGCAGTGTGTCACTCAGGCCGATCTATTTGCTGCGCGAAAAGAGGTCATAGGTATGCATATGGCTGAATCGCTGGAGGATTATATTGTCCACCTGGTCATGGCGACGCGCCAACCGGAAAAATACAGCAAGCAGTTGGCCGACTGGATTCAATATGCCGCCAGTCCGCGGGCCACGATTGCACTGGATCGCTGCTCACGTGCACATGCATGGTTAAGCGGTCGCGATTATGTAAGTCCGGAAGATATCCAGGCCATTGCTCCGGATGTGTTACGCCACCGTCTGCTGCTGAGTTTCGAAGCGGAAGCAGCCGGCATCAGCAGCGATGATGTGATAACCGAACTGCTCGGACGTGTCGCTGTCCCGTAAATGAAACCATTGACCATGCAGCGGCCAAACCCGCTGCAGCCCGAACTGGAATATCTGATTCGCCTGCAACGCCCCGCCGCAACGCTGCAGCTTCGGGAAGGTTATCCACGCGCCCTGATGGCAGGAGGTCACCTCTCCCGCTTTCAGGGGCGCGGCATCGAATTTGATGAAGTACGCCCATATCAGCCGGGAGATGATATTCGTAGCATGGACTGGCGGGTCACCGCACGAACCGGCAAACCGCACACCAAGCTGTTCAGGGAAGAGCGCGAACGACCGGCGCTATTATTGCTGGATATGCGACCGGCCATGTTTTTTGCCACGCGAGGCGCATTGAAGGCTGTGATTGCTGCCGAATGCGCCACTCTGCTGGCATGGAGTATCATGCATCATGGGGATCGGGTCGGCAGCATGTTATTCGATGCAAGTGCTGCAAAAACATCCGCTCTGATTCGGCCTGGCCGTGGCAAGCGATCCGTGATGCGTCTGCTTGGCAATATCGTCAATCATCCCCAGTGGCAACAGCGAACGAATGGGCAAGGTGCATCACTGTTTTCCGCATTACAGAAAGCTTCGCATGCAGCGCTAACCGGCAGCATGCTGATGATAGTCAGTGATGGCAGAGGCATTGATGAGGCCTGTGTCATATTACTCAGGCAGTTGCTGAAGCATCACAATATTGTGTTTGTACTGGTGTACGATCAGTTTGAGGCGGAGATGACCGATGTCGGTCTCTTGCAGGCTTCCGATGGATATACAGTAAAACAGGCTGATACCGCGAGCCGTGCTGTACGCAATAAGCATAGTGAGCGCTTTGCCGAACGGCGCGATGCCCTGCAAAGACTGGATATGCTGCCCGGTTTTTTCCTGATCGAATGTGCCACTACGGATGATCCGTACACTGCTCTGCAGACCAGACTGGGGATTAGCCGATGAATGGCATGCCCGTTACGAACAACGCAACTGATCCGCTTGCCGAACTGCGTGATATTCACATGCCTGATCCCGTATCGTGGTGGCCTCCCGCTCCCGGCTGGTGGCTGCTGTTCATTTGTACGATATTGCTTACAGGGCTAGTGATCTGGTGGTGGCGCAAGCATGATGCTGCCCGCAATCAACCGCTGATAGTGAGCTATTCACGGGATCAGGTTTTAGCGGCTGCCATGCAGGAGTTAAACAGACTTGAACCCGCAACGGGCGTCGATGACAACACTGTTGTTGCTGATCTTTCGGCCCTGTTGCGCCGTATTGCCATGCAGCTGGCTGACGAGAAAGAGCAGCAGCTTGTAGCAGGATTAAGCGGAGAGGCCTGGTTAAACTGGCTGGATTCACAATGGCAGCAGGATAGTTTCTGTCTTGGTGAAGGACGATTACTTCTCGATGCGCCTTACCGGCCATATTCAATGCAGGATAGCCGGAGACTGTACGATATCACCCGCCAGTGGCTGGAGGCGCAACGCTGATGGCCACCTCCCTATCTCTGACATCGATTTCTCTGGAATTTCTCTGGGCCCTGTTGCTGCTGCCATTGCCGTTGCTGGTGCGCTTCTGGATGCCCCCTGTATCACAGTCCGGCAATGTGGCATGGGTACCGTTTGCGAGTGAACTGGAAGCAGGAGACGGCACGAAACCAACATCTGGCAGCAGTTTGCGGCTGGCTTTAGCAGTGATCACCTGGTTATTACTGGTGCTGGCGGCAGCGCGCCCTGAATGGCAAGGCGATGCGGTGGAATTGCCAGTCAGCGGCCGGGACCTGTTACTAGCTGTGGATATTTCCGGTTCCATGCAGACACAGGATTTCGTGTTATCCGGACGCCAGACCGACCGGCTGACTGCCACCAAAGCCGTTGCCAATGCCTTTATCAAAAGAAGAGAGGGTGATCGTATCGGCCTGATTCTGTTCGGCTCCAAAGCCTATGTGCAGACGCCACTGACGTTTGACCGTGATACCGTGAGCATACTGATGAATGAAGCCGTGATCGGTCTGGCGGGTGAGGAAACGGCTATTGGTGATGCCATTGGTCTGGCTGTAAAACGATTAAAGCAGGGGGAAACAGCTGCGAGTACCGATCAGGTATTGATCCTGTTAACCGACGGGGTGAATACCGCCGGTGTAGTCTCTCCCGATCAGGCGGCGGAGTTGGCCGTCAAAGCAGGTCTGACCATCTACACCATCGGTATTGGTGCAGATGCCATGATCGTACGCTCCTTTTTCGGTAACCGGCAAGTGAACCCCTCAGCTCAACTGGATGAAAAAACACTGACTCAAATTGCCGAACTGACCGGCGGCAAATATTTCAGAGCTCGTGATACCGAAGCATTGCAACAGATCTATCGCATCATTGATAAACTTGAGCCGGTGGAAAAAGATGCGCAGATGTTCCGACCCCGTCATGCCCTGTTCATGTGGCCGCTTGGATTGGCGCTAATGCTGACAGCCGGATTGCTGCTTTCGATGACACCCGTAGTGAGGCGGCGTTGATGGAATTGCTGGCTGATTTCCATTTTCTGCGCCCATGGTGGTTGCTGCTTATTCCATTGTGGCTGTGGCTGGCTGCGTATGTCTGGCGCACCTGCAGCAGTAACAACGGCTGGGCGGCACTGTGTGATCCGGTGATGCTGAAGTATCTGGTTGGGGAAACTGTCTCACAACAGCGCCCAAAAGCAGTCCTGATTGCTCTGATGACTGGAGGGGTACTGGCTTGTACTGCGCTGGCAGGCCCTGTATTTCAGCAATTGCCACAGCCGTTGTTCCAGAGCCAGTCTGCCATGGTGATCGGGCTGGATTTGTCCCGCTCCATGCTGGCTGAGGATTTGAAACCCAACAGGCTCGCTCGCGCCAAACAGAAGTTACAGGATATCCTGGCTCTGCGCAGAGAGGGACAGACGGGACTGATCGTATTTGCCGGTTCAGCTTTTGATGTGGTGCCGTTGACCACGGATAACCGGGCGATTCTTGCCATGCTGGATTCCCTTCATCCCTCGATGATGCCCGCTCAGGGTAGCAAGGCGTCAGCAGCCCTTGAACATGCCTATGCGATGTTCAAGCGTGGAGCAATCTCAAATGGCCATGTATTGCTGCTGACCGATGGTGTGGATGCAGCCGCCAGTGCAAGCGCAGAGCGCCTGCAACAAGCCGGACACCGGGTCAGTGTGTTCGGCGTGGGTACAGAAGACGGGGCACCGATACCTGTCTCAGGCAGCAACGAGCAAGGTGGCTTTCTCAAGGATGGTGCCGGAAACATCATCATCCCGCGCTTGAATCAGGCGGAATTATCCTTACTGGCAGATACTGGAGGTGGTATCTATCGCGCCATCCGTTTTGATGATTCGGATATAAACAGCCTGCCGGATCTGATTCCTTCACAGGCCGCCGAAAGCAGGAAAGAGAGCATGCAGACCGACCGCTGGCGTGAGGAAGGGCCGTGGTTACTGCTGGTATTGCTACTGCCTTTATTGAGTCTGGCCTTCAGGCGTGGCCTGCTGTTGCTTTTACTGGTGCTGCCATTCGGTTTTTCCGACAGTGCTTATGCCATGGCGTGGCAGGACTGGTGGCAGACAAGAGACCAGCAGGGACAGGCTCTGATACAACAGGATGCCGACGACGCCGCCAGCCGCTTTGAAAACCCGGACTGGAAAGCCGCCGCCCAGTACCGTGCAGGCAAATACAAGGAGTCCGCTGATACGCTAACAAGCACCGAACATGCGGATGGCTGGTATAATCGCGGTAATGCTTTGGCAAAAGCAGGTGATTTGAAGGGTGCTGCAAAGGCCTATGAACAGGCTCTGGCGAAAGATGCAGCGCATGAAGATGCGCAGTTTAATCTTGAACTGGTGAAAAAAGCCCAACAGAAATCTGAACAACAGCAGTCTGATCAGAATCAGTCGGGTGACGGGCAACCGTCTGATGAACAAGGTGATCAGCAGCAGAGCAATGAAAAGCAGGAGCAATCATCCAGTCAATCGGATAGTGGCGATCGGCAAGATAAATCCGGCAATCAGTCTGAACAGGATGCTCAGCCGGAGCAGAGTGCTGCGGATAACAATGAGCAACAGGAAAACAACCAGCAAGATGACAAGCCGCAACCTGAGCAGAACCAGGCCGGTGATGAACAGAAAGAGCAATCCAGCCAGCAGTCGCAGGCAGAGTCTGGTGATAAGGAAGAAGAGCAGTCCGAACAGGCGGCACAGACAGAGCAAGCTGATGAGCAGCAAAGCGAAGAGATGAAAGCCAGCCAGCAATGGTTAAGGCGAATCCCGGATGATCCGGGGGGATTGCTGAAACGTAAATTTCAGTATCAGTACAGGCAGCAGGGAGAACAGTCCGGAAATAAGGGGACACAGACATGGTGAAGATGGCGTACAAATGTTGTTTATTGGTGCTTATGATGTGGTGCGGCCAGGCCGTGGCTGCTGTCACGGTGCAAGTAGATCGCTTCAACATCAGCGAAAATGAAACGGTGAACCTGAGCATTGAAATCAGTAGTGATGACAGTGGTGAACCGCAGACAGATGTGCTGCAGAAAGATTTCGACATCCTTGCAAATAATCAGAGCACCTCATACAGCCTGATCAATGGTTCAATGAACAGGAAAGCAAGCTGGAATATTGTATTACGCCCCAAACGAAACGGCACATTGATCATTCCAGCCATGAAAGTCGGATCTGCCACTACCCGCACGATTTCCATTCAGGTCAGCAAAGAAAAAACGCGCAGCGCTACCGGAGAGCAGCCAAGCGGCGATATCTGGATGGATATGGAGATAGAGCCGAAGCAGGTGAAAGTGCAGCAGCAGGCTATCATCACGGTTCGTATTTATCAGGCTGTATCGTTGAATCAAGGGCAGCTGAGCGAGCCGAAACCCACACATGCCATTATTGAGAGGCTCGGTGAAGACGCCACCTATCAGGTCACAAAAAACAGTCGCAACTGGCATGTCACTGAGCGCAGTTATGCCCTGTTTCCTCAGCAAAGCGGCTTAATGGAAATTGAACCGCTGCAGCTTGATGGTTCCATATTGATTGGCTCCGGCTTCTACCAGTCGACCAAACCCATACGCATTCGCTCAAATTCCCTGAGCCTGAATGTGGAAGGGATACCTGATGCCTGGGCCCATCGTGAATGGTTACCGGCTAAACAGCTCAAGCTGGAAGAATCATGGCCACAATCTTCTGAATACATTGTAGGAGAACCGATCACCCGAACTTTGCGTATATCTGCTGATGGCGTGACATCCAGCCAGCTACCGGCTCTTGCCAGTGAGTTGCCTGATCATCTAAAAGCATATCCTGACAAACCTGCGCTGAGCGATGATAAACAGAAAAACGGCATTACGGGCGTGCGACAGGAGAAAATTGCCATCATGCCAACCAGACCCGGCACTTATATTCTGCCCGAAATAGGCCTGCACTGGTGGAATAGTGAAACAGACCAGGTTGAAGAAGTGATTATCCCGGCACGCAGCTTCAAGGTTATTGCAGATAAAGCGGCCAATATGCCTGCAGTCACCCCGAAAGCTCCTGAATCATCAAACAGCACTGAAACGAACCCGCCACTTCCTCCTGCTCAGAATGGTCAGCATGACTCATCCTGGTGGCGGTGGCTGGCAACATTTTCCAGCACAGGCTGGCTGTTAACACTGGCCTGGCTGTGGCGTTCCCGAAGAAAGCATGCAGGCACAACGCCTGATGCAGAGAAGAACCGCACTTTGAGCAGGAATGAGGCCCTCAAGGCAGTTGAACAAGCCGTTCAAAGTCATGATCTCAAAGCTTGTGAAATGGCTTTATTACAGCTTGCTGAAGCGCAGAACTCTTCCTCGCCACCGAAATCACTCTCATCACTGGTTAAACAGTGTCACAGCGAGGCAGCTCAAGACGTGCTGGCGCTTGAAAAAGCAATCTATGCAAACATCCAAACAGACTGGGATGGCAAAACCCTGTTGCAGACCATAAAAGAAGGACGTTTTATTAAAGAGCCTGAAATAAACGGGGATAAGCAGAAAGCGCTGCCGGGACTCTATCCGGATTAACCGACAGCAGCCTCACTCATAGCCACTGCCTGGCTTCTTCAAGGCTGTGGAAACAGGCACACTCAAACACCTGATCCTGCACATTGCAGCAAACATCTACGTGAATCCGGACAAGGATAATCGCCGGTGCGAGTGAACATCGATTAAAGGATCAGGATAAATCACCGATATATATCTATGGCTTTGTTTGAAGCAAAGTGATGCAGCTGTTTCACACATCATATTGTGCTAGGGAGTATTGATGAAGCTCAGATCATGGCTTTTTCTGTTCATCATAATGGCATGTTCCAGCCCTGCCCTTGCTGCAGTCGGAGCTGGAAAAATATTAAAAGTGGCCATCGATGCAGAATACCCTCCCTATGAATTTATTTCAGAGAACGGGCAAGTGCACGGTTATAATCATGATGTCCTGTTAGCACTTGAGCCAATACTGCATGTGACATTCCAATTCATGCCAATGGCATGGCCAAGTGCTGTCAAATCACTTGAATCAGGTAGCGTTGATCTGGTGAGCATGATTGCTGCGCCTGAAAGAAAACATCTTTACGAATTTTCAAATCCTCACAGCAAAATTTATCAGGCATTATTCATCAACAGGGTTTCTTCCCTGACCGGCCTTGAGGACCTTGCTGGTCACAAAATCGCATTTCAGAAAAATGATATTTCCCTGTTACATTTCCGTCATCGTAATGACATAGAGAAAGTCATTGTCTCCAGCAAGGAAGAAGGTTTTACACTTTTACAAAAAGGAGTAATTGCCGGTTTTTTCGCAGCAGATAAAGCAGGATCAACTCACATTACAGAACATGGTTTTAATCACTTTCTGATCGAAAAATCGGCTGGGGGGCTATTCGAACAGCCTTTTGCCTTTGCTGCCAAAAAGGGGCGCAGCAAGCTTATATCTGAAATAAACCGAGGATTGATACTTCTGGAGCAATCAAGCGCTATCGACGTTTTAAAACAAAAATGGTTGATGGAGAAACCATCCATCTGGCATGATCACAAGCCAAGCATTATTTTCTTTTTGAGCATCCTTATATGTGTACTCATCATAGTCATCATTCTGAAACAACTGCTATCAAAAAGAACCCGTCAGCTCGCAATCACTAACAAAAGATACCGCTCCCTCTATAACGATTCGCCAATCCCGTTTTGCACCATGGATATGCATGGGAAGATTCTGCTGGTTAATAAAGCCTGGCTAGATCTTCTGGAATGGCCAGAAAATCAAATTGTTGGGTTATATTTCAAGGACCTGATTCCAGAGTTTGAGCTTGACGCGTTTACATCAAAATTCGATAAATTTATACGCGAGAAACAAATCAAACACTGCCCTTGTACACTCATCACCAAAAGCGAGAAGATTCTGGATGTGATTATTGATGGGAGAGTCCTGCATCGTTCACAAAATGAAGTGCATTGCTCTATTCAGGATGTCACGGTTGCAAAAGCTGCAGAACGTGAACGCAACAAACTTTTAACTGCGATCGATAAATCGGCTGAGGCGATTGTGATCACCTCCCCGAATGGAAGCATTGAATTTATTAATCATGCATTTACTGAAATTACGGGTTATTCCAGTGATGAGGCCATAGGGCAAAACCCGCGAATTCTAAAAAGCGGCAATCAGGGGGATGATTACTATGAAAAGATGTGGGAAGACCTTCTGCTAAACTCCAAGTGGCAGGGGCGAATTACAAACCGTAAAAAAGATGGTTCATTTTACCCAGCACTACTGACTATTGCGGCAGTGAAAAACAAGTCAGGGGATACAGTGAACTATATCGGTATCCAGCAGGATATGAGCCAACAGGAAAAACTGGAAGAACAGTTTCATCAGGCACAAAAAATGGAGGCCCTTGGTACCCTTGTTGGTGGAATTGCTCATGATTTTAATAACTCATTGGCAGCAATTAGTGGTAATGTATTTCTGGCACAGCAAATTCTGCACGATCATGAGGCTGTACACTCACGGTTGGATGTCATTCAACAGTCTGTAGATCACTCAGCATCCATCATCCGTCAATTACTTTCATTTTCTCGTAAAGGGATGGGTGAAAGTTCAGAAACCTCTATTTTGCCCTTTCTGAAAGAATTCGAAAAATTCTATGAAACTTTATTACCTGAAAACATATCGCTCTCACTCAGTTTCAACCTTGATGAAGAACAAGCTATGGTCGATGTAAACCTTTTCCAGCAGGCTTTAAATAATGTCGTAAACAATGCGGTATATGCAGCTGCTCATGCCAGCGATAGTGAACCCAGAGTGACGATCAACGCTTGTATAGTGGATAAAAGTGAACGCTTTTTAAGGCAACAAGAGGCAACAGAACGCTTTTATATAAAAATATCGGTATCTGATAATGGTAATGGCATTGAAGAAAGAGATATGCCCTTTGTATTTGACCCATTTTACACCACCAAACCAGAGGGAAGCGGTTCCGGCCTGGGGCTATCCATGGTTTATGGAATGATAACGTCTCACCATGGCTTTATTGATATTGATTCAGTGGTAAATCAGGGAACCACATGCTCTTTATATTTACCAATGCTGGAAGAAAAAACTGAAACTCACCCTGCGAAAATTCGCAAACTCTTTCGAGGAAATGGTGAATTAATACTACTTGTAGATGATCAGCATGTTATCTTACAGACAACTGGAGACATGTTGAAGTCTCTGAATTATAAAGTAATAACTGCTGACGATGGCATCATGGGTTTTGAAACTTTTGAAAAACATCGAAATGAAATAGCCCTTGTGGTTAGTGATATTGTCATGCCTAAAATGGGCGGCATTGAAATGGCCAGAAGAATCAAAAAGCTTAGGCCGGAAACCAAGGTGATCTTTGTTTCGGGATATTCGACTGAACAGATCGGCAATAAAATTCCGCCCGCAGTAAAAAATTGTCCCATTGTCAGTAAACCATTCAAAATATCCGAGCTGAGTGAAATCATCAAAAACGAATTGCTTGATGATTAAAGTTCAATGACTGGTTTGAGCTAACTATTGGCGTATTCAGGATGCGCAGATTTACACAGTATCTCTGGCTACCAATGTTGAACGTCTAAATCAGCAACGACCTAATGCAAGCCTTCATTTGATTCGTTGTTTTTGTGATGAAAGGCACTGACAGCACATCAGCACCCATCTAGAAATCGGGGTTCACCATCTACCTGGAGGTCGAACCATGAAAAAAGTGATGATCATTTCCTTGATGATCTTTGGCCTGATGAATGCGCCACAACTGGCAACAGCTGAAGAGAACTTGTGGCAGGAAGCCAAGCTCAGTGCCCATTCCGCATGGGAAAACACGAAGGCATTGGCATCTGAGGCTGCTGACTGGACTGTGCAACACTCCCGCTCGGCATGGCATACAACCAGCAAAGCGGCAAGTGAAGCAGCCGAGTGGACCGGCGAAAAAGCGCAGCAGGGGTGGCACGCCACCCGTGAAATGGCTGAAGAGCTGAAAAGTTAAGCCAACTTTTCAGCCAATTCCAATTCCTGCTCGCTGTTAACCACTTCGCTGGCACGATCTTTGGCCAGCAGGATGTAAACAGCCGGCACCACAAACAAGGTAAACAGTGTACCAATCGACAGGCCTGTGAAAATAACCAGCCCCATCGAGTAGCGGCCTGCCGCGCCCGCGCCACTGGCCAGCACCAGTGGCAATACGCCCAGCACCATGGCAGCCGTTGTCATCAAAATGGGACGCAGACGCACAGATGAAGCCTCAATAATCGCATCCAGCTTTGATCTGCCCTGCAATTGCAACTCATTGGCAAACTGCACCATCAATATGCCATGTTTACTGATCAGCCCCATCAGGGTGACCAGTCCCACCTGCGTATAAATATTGATCGAAGCAAGACCGACATTGATAAACAGCAGTGCACCCAATAGTGCAAGCGGCACAGAAACCAGAATCACCAGAGGATCACGAAAACTGTTAAACTGGATAGACAATGCCAGGAAAACAATCACGATGGCAAACAGCATAGTGAAAACGAATCCGCCGGATTCCTGCATATACTGGCGTGACGGGCCAGCATAATCCGGATTATAACCGGCCGGTGCTGCTTCATTCAGTGCCTGCTGCATGAAATCCAGCACCTGCTGCTGTGATACACCCGGTGCATATACACCGGAAATCGTAGCCGAATTCAGTTGTTGGAAACGGTTAATCGACTCCGGCACCACTTCATGCGTGATGGAGGCAAACGTAGATGCACTGATCATTTCACCCGATGGTGTGCGAACCTGGTAATCCAGCACCTGCTCAGGATTAAGTCTGTGCTCCTGTGCCACCTGCGGCATCACCCGATAAGAGCGACCGCCTATCGAGAAGTAGTTCACATAACCGCCACCGAGTGCTGCACCGAGCGCTGCACCGATCCCCTGCTGGGTAAGCCCCAGACTCGTGGCCATATCGCGATCCACCACCAGGGTACTTTGTGGCTTATCAATCTTAAGATCTGAATCGATGAAAAAGAACATGCCGCTGGCCTGAGCCTTGCCCAGCACCTTGCCCACTATCTCATTCAGGTTCTCAAATGACTCTGTCGTTTTGATCACAAACTGCAGTGGCAGACCACCGGAACCCGGCAGGGCCGGAAACTGGAATGCAGCAACGCGAGCGCCGGCAATGGTGCTCCATTTTGCCTGCAGCTCCTGCTGCATCTCTGCTGCACTACGGTCCCTCTCTTCCCAGGGTTTAAACAGCACACCACCCATGCCCTGATTCGTTGTCGGGATACCGGTCAGCTGGAACATCTGGTCATATTCAGGCAGATCACGTGCAAGCTGGTATGCCTGATCAGCATAGGCAGCCATCTGCTGAGCAGTGGCGTTGGGTGCTCCCACCACATGTGCCATCACAATACCCTGATCTTCTTCCGGTGCCAGTTCCGCTTTGGAAGTAGCAAAGAGATAAACCACACCAACCAGCAACAGCGCCCCCATCACTACCATCACCGGCCAGGTTTCCAATGTGCCTGTGAGTCGACTCTGGTAGCCACCGTGCAGGCGTGAGAACTGACGATTGATAAATTCAACCAGTCCGGATTCCTGCTGTTTGGGCTTGAACAACTTAGAGGTCATCATTGGCGAGAGTGTTAACGCCACTATCCCTGAAATCGTTACTGCTCCGGCCAGCGTAAATGCAAACTCGGTAAACAGTGCCCCGGTCAAACCACCCTGAAAACCGATCGGCACATAGGCAGCAATCAGCACGACCGTCATGGCAATAATCGGACCGCCCAGTTCGCGCGCAGCAAGTAGCGCTGCTTCAAACGGGCTTTTACCCTCATCATGCATATGCCTGTCAACATTCTCCACAACAATAATCGCATCATCGACCACCAGGCCGATTGCCAATACCAGTGATAAAAGTGTGAGCAGGTTGATGGTATAGCCCAGCGCCTGCATCATGAAAAATGCACCAATCAGTGATAACGGAATCGCCACCAGCGGCACAATAACCGCCCGCCAGTTACCAAGGAAAACAAACACTACAAGAGCCACGATCAGCAAAGCCTCAAAGAGTGTTTTGACCACCTCATCGATCGAGCTCTGGATAAATTTGGTGCCGTCATAAACGATTTTGCCACTCAGGCCGTTAGGCATCTGCCCCTGAATTGAAGGAAAGGCATCACGTACGCGCTGGACAACCTCCAGCACATTAGCCTCCGGAGCCACTTTGATACCAATAAATACAGATTTATCACCATCAAACGCCGTAGCCAGATTGTAATCTTCTGCACCGAGCACCACATTGGCGATGTCTTCCAGACGCACAATCGCACCATCTTTTTCCCGAATAGCCAGTCGTTTGAACTCATCAACAGAGTGCAGATTGGTTGCAGCATTCAGATCAACACTGACCATCTGTCCCTTACTGCTACCCAGAGCGGCCAGATAGTTATTTGCGGCCAGGGCTGAGTATACCTCAGAGGCAGAAATACCGTAGGCAGCCATACGCGCAGGATCAAGCCAGGCACGCAAGGCAAACTGACGTGCACCGATAATCTCAGCCCGCTGAACGCCCTCAATACCATCGAGCTGGGGTTTGACCACCCTTAACAGATAATCGGTGACATTGTTATTGGCCAGTACATCGCTGAAAAATCCCATATACATGGAATCAATCGTTTCACCCACCTGCACAGTGAGCACAGGCTGCTGCGCTTCTGCCGGCAACTGGTTAAGCACCGCATTCACTTTGGCATTGATATCCGTAAGTGCCCTGTTTGAATCGTAGTTCAGCCTTAATGTTGCACTGATGGTAGAAGCACCGCTAACGCTGACCGAGGATAGATAATCGATACCTTCAGCCTGAGCAATAGCAGTCTCCAGCGGCTGGGTAATAAAGCCTGAAATCGTTTCGGCATCGGCTCCATAATAGACTGTGCTCACCGTCACCACGGCATTCTGTGTTTCAGGATACTGGCGAATCGGCATATTCATCATCGCCTGAAGCCCCAGCACCAGCAGCAGTAAACTGATGGTAGTTGCCAGTACAGGCTTGCGGATAAAGATGTCTGTATAATTATTCATGCCGCACCTCCATGCTCCTCACCATCATTGCGAGCTTTGCCCGTCCAAACGGCAGTCCTGCCTTTTTGTGCAACACTCTGCGAGCGCGCAATAGTGCGTGTAGCTTTGGCAATTCCGCTATCGTGAAGTGAGAGCACCACTGCTTGCTCCTGAAAGAATATCATCTTTACTGTTCCTGTGGTTTGGGTGCTGCATCATTTGCCGGCAGCACCTCATTATTAATAATCAGAGGCGTGCCGTTCTTCAATTTCATTTGCCCGGAGGTCACAACCAACTCACCCGGCTTGAGCCCATCAAGAATCGCAACCTGATCGCCGCGCTTGTCCCCGGTTTTCACAAACAACTGCTGTGCTACGGGCAAAGCTTTCTCTTCCGTATCAGCTGCAGCCTCGACTTCCCTGGCTACAAACAGCGTTGAACCATAGGCATTAAAGCTGATCGCTGTCTGTGGCAGCGTTAGTAATTTTTCAGGAGATCCCGTTTCAATCTTAACATTCACGAACATGCCCGGCAGCAATATGCCGTCAGCATTATCGATGAGCCCTTCAACCCTTACATTTCGTGTGCTCTGATCGACAATATTGTTGATCGTGGTGATTTTCCCGGCTACCGGATCTGCCCCGGACTGTTGCAGCAGAATATTGATATTCTGCCCCTGCTTCAGCTTCTCAACATGCTTCTGCGGCATATTAAAATCTACGTACAGCGCTCTGATATTCTGCAACGACACAATCTTGTCTGCCGGATTGAGATACTGACCCGGATTCAATGTACTGACACCAAGACGTCCGGCAAAAGGGGCAAGAATCCGTTTTTTATCGATAATGGCCTGCTGCTGTGCCTGCTGTGCCCGTTTACTGGTTAATTCCGCTTCAGAGGCATCCAGCTGAGCCTTGCTGATCGCATGCACTTTAAACTGTCTCTGATCCCGCTTGAAATTGATCTCGGCCAGCTTGCGGCTTGCACGCAGTGATTCCAGCTGCGCCAGTTCTTCAGCACTATTCAGTTCTAATAACAGATCACCTTTTTTGACCACCTCACCCGATTTGAAATGCACTTTTTTTACAATTCCGGCAATTTCAGCACTGATCTCCACACCCTGAACGGCTCGCAGGCTACCGACAGCGCTGAGTTGAGGTTGCCACTCTTGTTCAGTGACCTGCATGGCTGTGACCGTAGCCGGTGGCTGAGCATTAGAAGAGAGAAACTGTTTCATCATACTGGCTACAAACATCTGATAGCCGATGATCGCAGCAAACACGAAGCCGACGATGGCCAACATAATGGTCATCCGTTTACGCATAGGTTTTTTCATAGTTGTTTCTCCGTATTCGTTTCATCATCCTGAACTGTCTGGACAGCACCCTGATTCCACCAGCCACCACCAAGCGCATACATCAGTGCAGCGGTATCCGTATAAAGGGCTGCGCGTGCCTTAATCAGGCTGATTTTTGATTCCTGATACTGTTGCTGGGCATTGAGCAGTGTCAGCAAGCTCACCGCCCCCTGCTCATGCTGAAGGTTCACCAGTTCCAGCGTCTCAGATGCCATCTGCTCTGACTGTTTTTCCAGTTCCAGCTGCCGCCCATCCACCTGTAGTGCTAACAGTGCATCCGCCACGTCCTGAAAGGCGAGCAGAACACTGCTCCGGTACTCGGCTGCGACCTGTTCAAATCCGGCTATCGCGGCACGTTTTCTGGCATGCAGTTCTCCAGCCCTGAACAACGGCTGCAAAATACCTGCTCCCAAACCCCATATAGCTGTGCCGGCACTGAACAGGTCGGCAAGCTTCACCGCTTCTGTACCATAACTGCCCGACAGGCCGATATTGGGATAGAGGTTTGCGGTAGCGATACCGACTTGTGCACTGGCCTGATGCAGGAGTGCTTCTGCAGCCCTCACATCAGCCCGCTGACGTGTCAGGGTTGAAGGAAGTGTCACCGGAATTTGTTGCGGCTGGTTCAATGTATCGAATGCAAATTTCGGCAGGTTCATGTCACCCGGCATCTTTCCGACCAGTGTTGCCAGCTGATGTCTGGTTTGAGCCAGGGCTTTTTGTAGTGCAGGTAACTGCGTACGTCTTTGCGCCAGAGATGTGCGCTGACTCAATAGATCCGCTTTAGCCATCACGCCAATCTCGAACTGCAATTCTGCGACCTTCAGGTTCTCGGCTTCTGCAGTGATAATCTCCTGCATAGCAGTGATCTGCTCGCGCAAAGAAGCTTCATTGATAGCAGTGGTCACGATATTGGTGGTCAATGTGATCTGAGCCGCCTGCAGCTGAAAGCGCTCAAATTCAACCTGTGCCAGACCTGCTTCCAGATAGCGCTGACCCCCGCCAAACAGATCAATGCTGTAACTGATATCCACTGAAGCAGTGTGCACCGCAAACTGGCTGCCATTGCCCGGGTTACCAAATGCAGCGCCGGATATCTTCTGTCTAGAACTGCTCAGGCTTGCATCTACAGAAGGAAAAAGAATGGATGAGTGGTCGGCGCTGAATGACTCTTCAGCAGCTTTCAATCTGGCCCTGGCTGCTGCCAGTGTGGGGCTCTCTTGCAGCCCCAGCGTCACTAACTGCTCCAGATCTTTAGATTCAAACAACTGCCACCACAATGCAGGAACAGTATCACTCTGAACCAGTTTCGGTTGATCCGGAGCAACGTCGAGTTTCAATGCTGCTTGCTCACTGGAATACTGTTTCACTGAACTTGCCTGAGGTGACTGGAAGTCGGGGCCTACCGCACAGCCGGCGATCATCAGAACAGACAACAATGGCAAGGCCGCATTACGCTTTGGCATACTCATAAGCTCTTTTCTCCGTTAGCAAACCATGTCGTTTGATTGATGCACTGCTGTGCAACAGTTTTGCAGCGTTCAAATACAGCATCCGGATGTACTTCCTGCCAGCCATAACCTTTAAGAAAATTGCTGTAGTTGGTGGCAAAGTGGATATAACTCTCATCACCACTCTCAGGGCAGAGAGTGCTGGCATAACCGGATTGCGCGGTACTGGACAGTCCCACGCACAGGCCCCACATGCCGTGGGTCAGGTGATGCGCTAACTGTTCAGTCTGGGCATGATTCAGCTTCTCATATCCATCCAGACTCTTCTCAATCGCTTCCAGCACAATATCCAGAAACATATTCGCCAACTCAACGTGTAACTCGTTCAATTCATGTGCGCGCTGCTTGGTTGCCCTGCGCCAGACTGACGACATCAGTGAGAGGTTATCGATCTCGATCAGATCGGGATGATTTCTTGAAAGCTGCCAACTGCACTGGGCCACAGTAATGATTTTTTCAATGGCGGGTATGGGCTGCGTGGCAATGGCGTTAAACAGTACCTGATGCTCCTGAACCAGTGCCTGAGCACAGGCCACCAGAAGATCCTCTTTGCTCTCAAAGTGTGAGTAGATGGTACCCATTGAATACTTGGTCTCTTTGGCAACATCAGCCATGCGCAACGCAAGAAAACCACGCTCAGACAACAACTCGATTGTCCTTTCAATAATCTCTTTCTCACGTAACTCCCGCTTCTCTCGTCGCAGCATATTCACCTCATCAAAAAAACGAATAATATTCGAACAATGCTCAAAAAATCAACCATTATCTTTTTATGCATTACATCAGAGGTAGTGAATTACTATTGCACGGCGCCTGAGAAGACAAAAATTTCTGGAGATAACCTGCCGCCACAGGTGGACGCGTTGTCAGAGGCAGCTTGGATAATTACAAGCGCTTATGCAGGTGCCCGCTATTCAAGCTTCCGGCTCAGCCAGCGGAGGCTGCCCCTGTTTTTTGCGCATACTGTTTACGCTGCTGAAAATAAGAGGTTTGCGGATAATCCAGCACTCCAGTCTGTATTTACCCGGATAGTTCATAATCATCAGACCGAACAGAATACTTAACAGTCCCTGCCCCGGTGTGAATAACATAATGATACCGGCAAGCAGCAACACTGCGCCGAGGATGTTTTTCAACACGAGCAGCAGCAACTCAAAGATTGGATGCCGGGAACTCTGACTCATGCGATGACGGCCGTGATGGGTGAAATAGTCCACCGGAATGCGTGCAACAATAAATGGCATGGCAGCAAGGCTGATGACAAACATGGCAACAGAACCCACGGCAACCCACCAGCCCCAAGCATCGAAAAATTCCGAAATAAACATCCAGATGGATTCCATCACTGTGTTTCTATCCCTTGTTCATCCATCGATAAATTGCGCACCCTGAATTCGGTGACGCGATAGAATGAGGCAAAGATGCTTTGATGTGAGACGATTTCAACGCTTTTATTAAAGGGCCGGCCCAGCTCATTGAACAGCGCTTCAATATCTTCATGCCAGAAACTGTAGAGGAACGGCTCCAGGCTAGTGGTGATCCAGCGAGTCAGAGGAAAACGATACAGCCAGTGTCTGCTGGGTAGTGTGCCGTACTCGGTCAGGATCAATGAGCCGCCGACCTGAAGTGTGCGCATGACTTCCGAAAGCGTGTTGCAGCGAGCCTCGTGTGGCATTTCATGCAGCAGGAAAAACAGCACAATGGTGGAAAAACTGTCTTCCCTGTAAGCCAACTGTTCGGCATTCATTCGCGTTGCACATAATTTCTGACCAGCTTCCACCTTGCTTGCAGCCAACTCCAGCTGCACTTCGGCTACATCCGTGATGTGAAGCGGTGCAGGCAATACTTGCCTGATCAGATTCGGCGTCAGGGAGCCGTACACACAGGTGAGCTGCAATACCCTTTGCAGTGGCGCTTTCTTCATGCACTCAAGTGTCGCAGACATCAGCCTGTTGTACTGCCCGAAGAGAATGGCATTGATAATCGGCTGATGATCAAAAAACCAGACCGATCTCGGCCATAGATATGCCCACCAGTAATAGCGCACCAGATATAGCGGTTTGCCATCCATAAAATGACGATAAAGCTTAAACACCCGAGATCGAATCCTTATCCGGCACAAGATGACCATAACGACCATAAAACCACTTCAGTATAAATGGCGGCAATACAGTTGTAGCGGCAATGGTAATGATCATCACTGCATACATATCATTGTCAAACACGCCCGATACCCGACCAAGTTCGGCAAAGATCAGGCCCACTTCTGCACGCGGTATCATCGCAAGTCCTACCGCCCAGCGAAACGGGTTCGACTCTTTAAGCATCGCAGCACCGGCTAATTTACTCAGCATGGCCCAGACGATAAACAGGAAGCTCATCATCAATATAGACGCCGAGCTCCAGTCCACCTCCTGAAGGTTCAGCGACAGACCAACTACAACAAAGAATATCGGCGTGAATAGTTGAATAATCGGACGCATCGAGTGGCCAATCCTGCGTACAAATTTTCCATCTGATTGCATCAGAGCAGCACCGAAAGGCAGGAAAAAACGACGGGAAAGAGCCAGGCCGGCAGCAAAACCGCCCAGCAGGGCCGGTGCACCCACCAGATGTGCCAGCCATGCGAAAAATAGCACCAGCGTCACAATAGTCGTGGGAATAAGTCCGGAAATTTTGCTCTTTTTATCATAGCGACCAATGGTTTCCGCCATCAGCTTGGCGACTATAGGGGCAAGAATCATAAATATTGCAATAAAGATCAGCACCTTACTGATATTGGTCAGGCTGATTCCACCGTACACTGAGAATTCATACAGTACGGCTAGCAGAACTACACCAAGCACATCATCCAGAACGGCAGCACCAAGAACGACCTGTGCTTCGGGTGACTTGTGACGCTTCAGATCACGCAATACGCGCACCGTCACACCAATACTGGTTGCCGTAAGCGTCCCACCGGCAAACAGCGACAGCAGCAGCGGCAAATCAAACAACCAGTAACTTAAGGCAAAACCGCCAACAAATGGTGCAACAAAACCACCGATGGCGACTAGCGAAGCCTTGTGACCAGTTTTCACCAGTCTGGAAAGATTCGTATCAAGTCCAACTTCAAATAGCAGAAAAATAAGGCCTATTTCGGCCAGCGTCTGGATAATATCGTTGAGTTCAACCCAACCAAGCAGGCTCGGACCCAGAATAATACCGGCAAGCATTTCGCCCATAACCGGCGGCACTTTCAGCCATGCTGCCGTCTCGCCCAGAACTCGTGCAAACAGCAAAATAAGCACCAGCGACAGGAATATTGCTCCGGCTTCCAGCGCTAACCCCTATATGCCTGTTATGAGTATCATAAACTAGACTTCTGTTTTTTCCGGCAACCTGCAGATGATATCACGTGCTGAAATGATACCGATCAGCCTCCCGGCCTCATCCACCACAAGAATATTACGAGAGTCACCCTTCAAGTGAGTCAACATGGCAGCAACCGCACTGGTCGGCATATCGCCTTTCACCTCATCGAAATTCCGCTCAAGCACATCACTGACCTGACGATCCAGCTCGGCAGCCAGATTATTGTATACCGATTCAATATCCGGGCCTGCTTTCATCACAGCCAGCAGTTCATCAGATGCATAGCGGGGCACTGCACAGTGCAAAATGGAGCGGGAGGTAACGATACCGACAGGTTTTCCCTGATCATCAATCACAGGAAAATCATGCAGGCTAGATTCCTGAAACAGAGCAATCGCATCTCTTACCGTTGCCCCCAACTGGAGACTGACTAAATCGGTGCTCATTACATTTTTAGCAAGCATTGGCATCTCCTGTACTGTTCAAGCTTACACTGACTATAACACTTGTAGAGCACATCATAAAGCCTGCGACGCTGCAAGTTTTTCAGCGCCATACCAACTCAAAGCAGCCGCACTATTAAACTTAGTGACCAACATCACATACGCAGAAAACCGGCACCTTAACATTCGCTCCATCAGGGAGGGGAAGTCACATTCCCCAATAACAATTGAGGGAATATTTATGCGATATATAGCAATGTGTGCCATTTTGAGTTTGTCATTTTTAGCAGCTGTGCAGGTATCTAATGCTCAGACTGAGACTTCTGAAACCACTGTTTCCAGCACGAATGTTGTTACAGCTTCATCTTCTGAAGCGCTGCTGCCGGTTTCAGCAGCCCAGGTCATGATTTACCACCGCAGCCTGTCTATCTAATCCTGGAGGCCCTCACCCCCCCATCCCGGGGCTTCCATGTACGGCGTCTGGATTTATCCAGGCGCCGTTTTTCTTTGTTCTGACTGACTCATGCCTGATTCACAAAACCTTCTATACGGACGCGTATCTGGTCGCGGACTCTGCGAAATTCAGCCATAACCTCTGCTTCTGTGCCATCTGCTTGCGCAGGGTCATCGAATGGCCAGTGCTCTTTTTTGCATGTCACAGGAAGTTCAGGGCAAAACGTATCAGCATGACCACAAACAGTGACCAGCAGATCGAGCTGATGAAACAATCCGGGATCCAGTATTTCTGATTCCTGCCTGGTAATATCCACGCCGGCCTCCTGCATTACGGCAAGCGCCCTCGGATTTTTACCATGCGCCTCAATGCCGGCGGAATAGACTTCAAAGTCATGACCACCGAGTGCTTTTAACCAACCCTCAGCCATCTGAGAACGACACGAATTTCCTGTACAGAGAAACAATACTCTTTGATTCATAATCACCCCCGATGAATGATGCGAGTAGGTCGACAAGGGGTAAGATTTCTTACTACTTCTTACTGAACACCATCAATAATAAGCACAAAGCCGCAGGAGATCTTTAATCATACCATTGTGTGTTCTAATCAAGTTGTTTATCACAAAGGAACATAGCCTAAACGATCCACTAATTTCTGACCTTTGTTCGACAGCACAAAGTTAACAAAATCCCGCACATGGGCTGGAGCATCGTCTGCTAACAATAAATTGAGATTGCGTGATAATGGATAAGTTCCGTTAACAATTGACTCTCGAGTTGGATGGATAAGTTTGCCATTGATCATCAATGGTACCCGATGAGCCTGCTCATTAGGATAATTCGAGCCAATATATGCAATAGCCTGATCACTTGCTTTGATTAATGTTTGAACATGCTTGTAACTTCCTACTGTCACTGGTTTGAAATCTTTTTTAACCTCGACACCCTTTAAAATATGACGATCAAATATGTATCGGCCACCATGCCCATGTCCCAAATGAATCGCCAAAATCAATCGGTCGGGGCCACCAACCTCTTGCCAATTTGTAATCTTTCCCTGATAGATATTTATCAGGTCTCGGATATCAATTTTAAAAAGGCCTGTAGTGAGAAAAACAGCGTCAGAAATGACTGGAATTACGGCATCATAAGCAAAGGGAACAACCTTTATTTTCTCAATATCTGATAACTCTTTCGTGCTAAGGTTTCTACTCATCATGCCGATATGAACCCGCCCGTTCTTTGCCATCAAGTATCCAACTTGTGATCCGCCACCTGAAATGGAAAAAGTGATATCAGGATGAGTTTTAGAATACAATTTAGCTGCGGCTTCAATATAATTCATCACGCTGGTCGAGCCTGCCAGGGTAATGTTACCAGCCGAAGCTGACTGAAGGGCAACAAACAACATCATGGTCAAGATCAGTATGTACTTCAGTGTTTTCATTTTTCCCCTTCACCTTTTATAGAAAAAGCATCGTCTCTCCACAATACATATATTGAGTAATATAATCATGTAATACAAACATTTCACATTCAATAGTAATACATCTGACTGAAACTCGAGTCGAGCACCCATCTTGAGTTAAACAAGAAGACAGATATTTGAACTAATTAAAGGACGTCACTATAAAATAGCCCCCTAATCCAGCGATCAACACGGCTGCTACCTTTCTTGATGCCTTATGGATACGTTCATACGATGAGCTGGCTAGAAGCTGTTGTATTCTTGCGGTTGAACCACCAGCCACTGCTATTGGCAGGCAGTGCCCCAACGCAAAAAGCGAGATTAGCATGACCCCAATAACCAGTTCCTGCTGAACAGTGATAATCGCTAGAATCGGTGCAATAAAGCCAAAGGTGCAGGAACCTGAAACCACCCCATACGCCAGGCCAATGACAAAAGCACCCGAAGCACCTTTCACCTGCAATTTTGATAACAATGAACCATTAGGCATAGAGCATTTAACTATATCCAGCATATCAGCTGCCACCCATAACAGAACCAATCCCGGCAACAGCATCCAGTAAGGACTTATATCTCCAAGCATACGGCCAAGTAGTGCACACACCATGCCAACAGCAGCAATGGTGATGAACAGACCGACACTGAACAGCACTGCAAAAAGAGCAGCTCTACGCCCTTTTACCGGCTCCTGCTGTCCTCCAACATATCCAACGATCAATGGTATCGATGCGAGGTGACATGGGCTCATCAACACCGACACCATACCCCATAAAAAACAACCTAAAGCTGCAAAAAGAGTGCCACTGACCATCCATGCATTGATCTGCAGTAAAAATTCATCCATGGATTATTCGACAGCAGGGGGACCAACACCCATGTCGGTCAGTTGCTTAACAATATCCTCTTCCGCCATAAAGCCTGAATGTCGGAAAACTTCTTTGCCATCAGGGTTATAAAATATCTGTGTTGGAATAGCCCGAACTCCGTATTTGGAGGCCTGCCCCTTTTGTTCCTGTACATCAATAAAGGCAATAACCGCTCGCCCGGCATAATCCTGTTTCAACTTACTCAGTACCGGAGCCATCATTTTACACGGAATACATGTATGCGCCCCCAGATCAATCATGGTTACCTGGCCTTTAGCTGGCAGTACTGGCAAGGGTTCTTCCGCTCCAGCAAAAGCAGAATGCAAAAACATCAGCAATATAAACCCTGCACCAACAATACGAACCACAGTACTGCCGCTACTAAGTATAGTTCGACTCGTCCTCATTAAATCCACGCCTCAATCTGACTGCGCGAAGGAATGCCGCCTGCATGAACAAGCTTTCCATCCACCACAACAGCGGGAGTACTCATCACGCCATAGCCCATAATGGCTTGAAGCTCCTCAATTTTTTCTAATGCGATAGCGACGCCTTTTGCCTCTGCCACATCTTCAATCATTTTCATGGTAGTCTTGCAGCTGGCACATCCAGTGCCGAGTACTTTGATATTTTTCATCTTCATTCTCCTTCATCATTAAAAAACTTTTCAATAAACAAAACCAAGCAACTCTGTCACACCAGTGCATTGAACAGATAACCCACCAACACAATGCCAATGGCAACCACACCAACAAAACTGGCAATCAGGGTGGGTTTGAGCACCTTTCGTAAAATAATCATTTCAGGAGCAGACAGTGCGATCACACTCATCATAAAGGCCAACACAGTACCAAGTGCAGCGCCCTTGCCGATTAATGCCTCAATGACAGGAATAACACCCGCAGCATTGGTGTACATCGGAATACCAAGAACCACTGCTGCAGGAACCGACCACCAGGGAGCATCCTTACCCATAATGGAAACCATGAACGCTTCCGGCACGTAACCATGAATGGCTGCACCCAGAGCAATACCGCCGATGATGTAGGGCCAGACTTTGCCAACGATCTCGGATACATGCTTAAAACCTTCATCAATGCGTGTCCCCCAACTCATATGTTGATGTTCCATAGCGTCAGATACCGCAGTGTTCTGCATGGCAAGAACCCAATCTTCCAGATGTTTTTCCATCCCGAGTTTGCCGATAACAAGACCGGAAACGATTGCAACCATAAGCCCCAGCAGTAGATACAAGCCTGCGACCTTCCAGCCGAACATGGCAAACAGCAGCGCCAGAGCCACTTCATTGACCATAGGAGCGGCAATCAGAAAGGAGAAGGTGATACCGAGAGGAACACCCGCCTGTAAAAAACCGATGAATAAAGGAACAGCAGAACATGAGCAAAACGGTGTAAAAACACCCAATGTGGCAGCCAACGTATTGCCCACACCAAGCTTGCGTCCGGCTAATATGGCTCGCGTTTTCTCAGGTGAAACATAGGTGTGAATAATGCCCATCACAAACACAATACCCGTCAACAGCATGAGCACCTTTGGCGTGTCATAAAAGAAAAACTGCAGAGCACCACCTAAATGGCTGCGAGGTTCTACCGGAATGATTGAAACCAAAGCTTCAGAAAATGGCAGCAGCTGTTGATACAGGCCAAACCAAAGCAACACGGCTATCCCCAGAAACAGGTATGGGTTGTTTCTGGAGAAATTAATAATGCTTTGTCTCATCAAACAGCCTCCTAATGATAGAACACCAACCTCTCAAGGCTGCGTCTCATTAGGTATGACGAACGTGATCACAAAAAGATGCATTTATGCATCAATATATGTCGCTGTCTCCCGGTGACAAAGTCTTTGTCCTTATTACTGCCGAACTGTCTTTATACACAGCTTCAGACTTGAGATTTAGCTCGTGCATATAACCAGGCTGCTACTGTTAACAGGACATACAGTCCAAAGATAAAATATAACTGTTCGGGTTGATTCTCGAACTCGTAATACAGAATCAGAACGGTTCCAAGCAGGAGTCCCAGAATAGAGATCACCGTTACCACCGGTGATGAGTTGGTTGCGTCACGGATTGTATAATTCGCATAGGCCATTAACAGTGACACCAATAAAAAGGTAACGCTGCCAAATTCCAGGATAAGCTCCAGACTGCCAATAAGCACAAGGAAAAATGCCAGTACGGACATAGTGATAATAGAATAAACCGGTATCTGATTGATCCGTTTGGCAAGGCTATCGGGAAAGTAACCATCCTGAGCAATCACAGCCATTTGTCTTGATGCACCAAACACTGTGCCACTGATGGCACTACTGGTTGCCAGCAGAGCCCCCGCTATCACCAAATCAGTACCCCAATGGCCCAGAATACTGCCGGTTCCGGAGGCCAGAGCATATTCCTTGTTTTGAATAATATCTTCAAAGGGTATCGCTAATATCGCTCCAAATGCGATAACCACATAGATGAGCACGGCAAGAAACAGGGCTGAATAGATAGCTTTTGGAATATTTCTTTCCGGGCAATCCATTTCATTCACAGCATTGATCACAAGTTGAAAACCTTCATATGCTACAAAGGTCAGCGATGCGACAATCAGGATAGCAAGCATGTTTATATCACTGTTGCTGTGCAGCAAAACAGGAATACTGGTTTGGCTGTTATTCATCAAGACCACTGAGATGACAAGCAAGATAATCAACTTGGTATAAACCATGATATCTTCTATTTTCCCCATGCCCTTAACACTCCAGATATTAATCAGGGTAAAAACAAGAATGACGCCACCGGCAACCGCTTTTCTCGCCCACTCGGAATCAGCAAAACTAAAGCCACTGATGGCATACGATGCAAAGGTATAGGCATATAGAGCTATCGTGCTGATATAACCGAATATTACCCACCAGCCGACAAGGGAGGCCGCAAAGGGAGAGTCTGGAAATGTTAGTTTATAAAAAGAGTAGGTCGCGCCTTCATCTTTATAATAAACACCCATCTTGATATATGAATAGGCCGCCAGTGCTGCAATCAGGCCACCAACAATAATCGCCAGAGGCGTAAACACACCAATCATAGATACCGAAATACCCAGTATGGTGAAGATACCACCGCCAACCATACCACCCAGAGCAATCGCAATTAACTCGGGCACACCGAGACTCTTGCCTCGCTTTCTGTGACACGAGTTGTTGGGGTTCATCAATACCACCTATGACTCCAGTCCTGGATTCAATTTCAGAATATTCAAAGTGTGGCTGTTATTTAAGTGCTCACCTGGGAACAAAGCAACACACATTGCCAGCATCATTCAATTGAACTTTACAATTTATCTCAAGGGTTTGACGCAGCCTCTTTCGAGCGCGCTGGACTCGTGATTTGGCAGCAGCCAGTGTAATCCCTTTCATCTCTGCATATCGTTGCTGACTCATGCCATCCAGATCACACAGCGTAATGGCTTCACGATCCGGCTGTGATAATTCTGAAAGAACACGCGGTATACATTGTGACAAATCATCCACAGCAACTCCAACCTCCTCATGCTGAACAATGTCATCAGGCAGAGGAACGTGGTCCTTACGTAAACGGTAGCGGTCAATCACAGCATTGGAGGTTACCCGGAACAACCATGCTCGCGCATTTTCAACACGACAGAAACGTTCTTTTTGTAGCAATGCTTTGAAAAACACCTCCTGTAGCAGATCTTCTGCTTCAGTCGTATCCTCAACCCGTTTCAGTAACCAGCTACGCAATTCGCCACTATGCTGATGCCAGGCACGTATCAAGCAGCCATGATCTGATTGACTCAACTTACTTAGCCTTTGTTAGAGATCTATTCATACGCTCCAGCTTAATCGAGGTCAGCGTTGCTGCCAGCACAAATGCCGCAGACCAGTATAAGCAGCCTTCAAGGCCATGCTGTTGATAGACCAGGCCGGAAAGCACTGTTCCAGCTAAGCGGCCACCAGCGTTAGCCATGTAATAAAAGCCGACATTCATCGAGACCCTGTCATGATCAGACCAGGAGACGATCAGATAGGAGTGGGTTGCAGAGTTCATCGCGAAAACGATTCCAAACAGTGCTAGGCCGACAATGAGAACCATTCCGGCATCCCAGCCCTGCTGTAAAGCCACAGCAATTCCAACAGGCAATAGCGATAGTATGCCTGCCCAAATCACCAGCGTTTTTGCGCCAGCCTCATTGCCGGAGGTCAGCTTGATTATTTTCGGTGCTATCCCCTGTATAAAACCATAACCAATCACCCACAATGCCAGAAATGCACCCACCTGCGTGAATGTCCAACCCAGTACGGACTGCAGAAATACAGGTAATCCGACAACAAACCAGATATCCCGTGCCCCGAACAGAAAGAAGCGGGCACCGGATAACCAGTTGATCTTCGGGTCCTTGGAAAAGACCTGTGAGAATTTTGCTTTCGCTTTTGTTTTCCCCAAATTATTTGGCAACAGGATCCAGGTAATGACTAATGCAATAAGCAACATGGTCGAGAGTGCAAACAAGGCACCTCTAAACTCCAGCCAGGCCAGTAGTGCGCCACCGATAAAGAATCCGGCACCTTTCAGTGCATTCTTGGAGCCGGTCAGCACGGCTACCCAGCGGAACAGTTTGGCATCCGACTGATCTGGCACAAACAGCTTTACGCCCGCCTTTGCACTCATCTTGTTCAAGTCCTTGGCTATACCGGAGAACGCTTGTGCCGCCATCACATAAGGCACAGACAACCATGCGTCCGGCACAGTTAGCATTAACAAGGCGCCTATTTGCATGATCATGCCGATATGCATAGTTAAGTTCAGACCTATACGCGAACCCAACCAGCCACCGACCAGATTGGTGACAATGCCGAAAAACTCGTAAAACAGAAACAGCATGGCGATTTCCAGCGGGCTGTATCCCAGCCCGTGAAAATAGAGCACCACCAGCATGCGGATGGCACCATCGGTAATGGTGAAAGCCCAATAACCACCGGTGACGGTCAAATAGTTGCGAAAGCCCTGATCCATTAAAGAGATAGAGCTACCTTGCCTGTGAGCTCCATCATGCGATTCACATAACCCCATTCATTATCGTACCAGATATATAACTTCACCTGTGTGCCATTCACAACCATGGTGCTGGGCGCATCAATCACCGAGGAACGAGGGTCATTGGTATAATCAACACTGACCAGAGGACGTTCTTCATAACCCAGAATCCCCTTGAGAGCATTGTCTGCCGCATCGTGAAACAGGGCGTTGATTTCCTCCACGCTGGTTGGTCTTTCAGCTTCAAAAACAAAATCCGTCAGCGAAGCATTGAGCAAGGGTACTCTCACGGCATGACCATTGAGTTTGCCTGTCAGTTCCGGAAAAATTTTCGTGATCGCCTTGGCTGAACCTGTCGAGGTCGGAATCAGCGATTGGCCACAGGCGCGCGCACGGCGTAAATCCTTATGTCCTTTATCAACGATGGTCTGGGTATTGGTGATATCGTGAATCGTGGTCATGCACCCATGTTTGATGCCGATGCCCTCATGCATCACTTTCACGACAGGAGCCAGACAGTTGGTGGTGCAGGAGGCAGCGGTCAACAGGTTGTGCTTATCAGAGTCATAAAGGTGATCATTGATGCCATACACAATATTCAGTGCACCTTCGACAGGAGCAGCCACAATCACCTTTTTCACCCCCTGATCGAAGTAGGCTTGCAACTGTTCAGGTTTACGAAATGCTCCGGTAGACTCAATGACGATATCGCAGCCTGACCAGTCAGTTTCAGCAATGGCCTCATTGGAGAAATAGGCGATCGAATGCCCATCAATAACCATATCTCCATTTTCTGCTTCACATGCATTGGCCCAGGTTCCATGTACGGAATCGAATTTCAGCAGATGTGCAGAACCTGCTGCGTCGCAGGCCACTTCGTTGATCTGTGTGACTTCAAATGCCTCAGCATGCCAACCGGCCCTCAAACCCAGCCTTCCCATGCGTCCAAATCCATTAATACCTACTTTGATTGTCATATCACTTCCCTACCCATTTAATGTTTTCGGCTGCTCATACCAGCCCTTACTGCGATTCACGATATGTACGACCGATAACATCACCGGCACTTCAACCAGCACGCCAACCACGGTGGCGAGTGCTGCACCGGACTCGAAACCGAACAGGGCAATGGCCGCAGCCACTGCCAGCTCAAAAAAATTGGAGGCACCAATCAGTGCTGATGGACCTGCTACAGAATGTGCCACGCCCAATTTGCGGTTCAGCCAGTAAGCCAGCATGGAATTGAAATAGACCTGAATGGTGATCGGAATGGCCAGCAGCAGAATCACCAGTGGCTGGGCGAGAATCTGTTCGCCCTGAAAACCGAACAGCAACACCACTGTGACCAGCAGAGCGCCCATTGAAACGGGGTCCATCATATGCAGGACATCATCCAGTGTGCCTTTGGCGAGCAATATCTTGCGGCCGAAATAAGCAAGAATGACCGGGATAACGATGTACAGCATGACCGATAGAAACAGGGTATCCCACGGCACGGTAATCGAGGCCACACCAAGCAGCAGTCCGACAATCGGGGCGAAGGCGAAAATCATAATCACATCATTGAGCGCGACCTGCGAAAGCGTGAACTGCGGATGCCCTTCAACCAGGCGTGACCAGACAAACACCATTGCTGTGCAGGGAGCCGCAGCCAGCAGGATCAGACCTGCAATGTACGAGTCGATTTGTGCAGGGTCGAGCCAGTCGACAAACAGAATGCGCAGAAACAGGAATCCAAGCAGCGCCATCGAAAACGGTTTGACCAGCCAGTTAATGCCCACAGTCACAGCGACGCCACGCCGGTGATCCCAGACTTCGTGCAGCGCCGAATAATCTATTTTCAACAGCATGGGCAAAATCATCGCCCAGATCAGCAGGGCGACCGGCAGGTTGATATGCGCCACCTCCATGCCGCCCAGAGCATGGAACAGTGACGGGAACAGGTAACCCAGGCCGATACCTGTCACAATACATAGAAATACCCAGAGGGTCAGAAAACGAGCGAACAGGCCCATCGGTTTTGCATCAGACACAACAGCCTCCTTAAGAGGCTTATTATATTTGCTTATGCGGATATGTAAATTAAACGAGTCTCAGCTGCTCTTGCAGCAAGCCTCTCCCGATTGAATTGGCGGGCATGGCACATCCCCGTAGGAGCAGAAAACACAGCAATCGCCAGGCTTGGGTCGCAGCAGCACATGGCAATGTCTGCACTCATAAAACCACTGACAGGCATCGCTTGGCACTTGCTCTTTTGATTGGGCATGGCAATGCGGACAGGTAAGTGTAGAAATTAAAACAGGATGACTGTTCACCAGTATTCAGCAGTTGCGGGAACTGCTCAGGCGTTCTGTATCAAGGGTGAATTGAGCATCGCTTGTATACGACTGCTGTACGATGGCAATCAGCTCCGGCGAAACATCATCAGCAAGTTGATAATACATCCATTTTCCATCTCTGCGCGCATACACAAGGCCTGCATGACGCAATACACCAAGGTGCCGCGAAATTGTGCTCTGTGGCAGCTCCAGCGCTTCAGTCAGATGACACACACACTGCTCACCTGAAGTCGCAATCAGCGAAAACAGGCGCAGGCGCACGGGTTCACCGAGCGCCTTAAAGAACTCAGCCAGTTGCATCAACAGGTTTCAACCATGCGTGAATCGAAAAAAAACAAACCGTTATTCCCGCTTATCTTCAAGAAGATCATGCGGCATGGTCACCAGTACCGAACAGGGCGCATGAGCCACAACCCGCTCCGCTGTCGAACCTGTCAACATGTGTTCAATCACGCCTTTTTCATCATGGCGACCAATGACAATCAGGTCGGCAGGCAATGAGGCGGCAAAATCACAAATAAACCTGGAGGGATCTCCGGCTGACTCTTCAACATGTGTTTCCACATCAAAATCAAACTGCTCGCTCAAGGCCTGCATACGATGCACAGCCCCATCGTGGGCTGCATGGTTCACCTCATCAATGGGTGGAATGGAAACCATATCTGTTTCAAAATAAACCGAGGGCTCCAATACATGCAACAGGTGCAATTCGGCATCAAATTTCCCGGCCAGCACTGCAGCACGCCTGACCGCTTCCGTGGCCTGCTCGGAAAAATCATATGGAACCAGAATCTTGTTATGTCTGATCATAGTCTCCCCCCAACGCCTGCACTGCAGACCAATCCACGCTCAAACTAGCAGCGAGAACACGGCTTTGCCAACCCGTTACGACCTATTTACCTGCCAGCTTTGCCATACGCAGACGAAGTGCATTCAGCTTGATAAAGCCGCCAGCATCCTTCTGGTCATAGGCGCCTTCATCATCTTCAAATGTGCATAGACGTTCATCAAACATGGACTGCTCGGAACGACGACCAACCACATCAACATTGCCCTTGTACAGCTTCAAGCGCACATCTCCGTTCACATTGACCTGCGATGCATCGATCGCTGCCTGCAACATGACTCGCTCAGGTGCAAACCAGAAACCATTGTACACCATCTTGGCATAACGAGGCATCAGTTCATCTTTCAGGTGTGCCGCTTCACGGTCCAGGGTCAGCGATTCAATCGCACGATGGGCTTTGAGCATAATGGTACCACCCGGTGTTTCGTAACAGCCACGAGATTTCATGCCAACAAAACGGTTTTCCACAATATCAATCCGGCCGATACCATGTTTACCACCCAGGCGGTTCAGTTCGGTCAACACCTGTGCCGGAGTCATCGCTTCGCCGTTAATGGCAATGATATCACCAGCCTGATAGGTCAGTTCGATATACTCAGGGCTGTCCGGAGCTGACTCGGGAGAAACACTCCAGCGCCACATTTCCTCGGACGGTTCACACCACGGATCTTCCAGATCATAACCTTCATAAGAGATATGCAGCAGATTGGCATCCATTGAATATGGAGACTTGGAGCCTTCACGTTTGCGCTCAACCGGGATGTCGTGTTTCTCGGCAAAGTTCAGCATATCTTCACGCGACACAAGATCCCATTCACGCCATGGCGCAATCACTTTTACATCGGGTTTAAGTGCATAAAAACCGAATTCGAAACGCACCTGGTCGTTGCCCTTGCCTGTCGCACCATGCGACACCGCATCAGCACCTTCTGCATTGGCAATCTCAATCATGCGCTTGGAAATCAGCGGTCGTGCAATCGAAGTGCCGAGCAGGTATTCACCTTCATAAATTGCATTGGCGCGGAACATCGGAAACACGTAGTCGCGCACAAACTCTTCGCGAAGATCCTCGATATATATTGATTCCACACCACCGGCAATGGCCTTGCTGCGTGCATCTTCAACCTCATCACCCTGACCGAGATCAGCGGTAAAGGTCACCACCTCGCAGTCATAAGTATCCTGCAGCCACTTCAGGATAATGGAGGTATCAAGGCCTCCAGAATAGGCTAATACTGCTTTGTTCACTTTAGTTTGAGACATCTCAGGCCCTCATTTACAGAAATAGTTCCACCCTCTGGCGGAAGGGGTTCGCAGACTACACCGAGCAGCGACTGCGTGCTACTCAGTCACGCAAGAAAAATTCGAGCAGCGCTTTCTGGGCATGCAGACGATTCTCAGCCTCATCCCAGACAACCGACTGCGGCCCGTCAATCACTGAAGCAGACACCTCTTCGCCGCGATGTGCTGGCAGACAATGCATAAACAGTGCATCTGCATTGGCAAAGGCCATCACCCGGTCATCAACCTGAAAATTAGCAAAAGCCACTTCACGCTGCGCCTGCTCCTCTTCCTGCCCCATGGATGCCCAGGCATCGGTTGTCACCAGATCAGCAGCATCGGCAGCGTCATTCGGATCATCAGTAATAGAAACATCTGCTCCCAGATCACAGGCGGCAGCGAGCAATTTCTCATCCGGCCTGTACCCTTCCGGACAGGCAAGCTTCAATTTATAACCTAAAGAGACCGCGCCATTCACCCACGAATGCGCCATATTATTGCCATCACCAATCCAGGCTACTGTTTTACCCTCAATACAACCGCGGTGCTCTTCATAGGTAAAGACGTCAGCAAGGATCTGACATGGATGTGTAAGGTCGGTCAGGCCATTGATCACAGGCACCTTTGAATACTCAGCAAATTTTTGCAAGATATCGTGGCCAAAGGTGCGGATCATGATGCCATCAACCATACTCGATAATACACGCGCCGAATCTTCTATCGGCTCACCACGCCCCAGCTGGGTCGTTCCGGAATGCAGAAACAGCGCATGCCCACCAAGCTGGAACATACCCGTTTCAAAAGAAACACGGGTACGGGTACTCGCCTTGTCAAAAATCATACCCAGTGTTTTGCCTTCCAGCGGCCTATGAGCTTTGCCCTCTTTCAGCTTGTGCTTGATTTTTTTAGCGCGTTTGAGGATATGCCGTGTTTCATCAGCCGACACATCAAGCAGAGTCAAAAAATGTCTCATATGCATGTCTCCATCGCACTGGCAAGCAGCGCCAAAGCTTCATTGATTTCGTCTTCACTCACGTTCAACGGCGGCAGGAACCGTAACACATTGGGCCCGGCAAGCAGAACCATCAACCCTTCATCTCTTGCGGCAATAACAAAGGGAGCTGCCTCAACAGATAACTCTGCACCAACAAGCAGGCCCTGGCCGCGAACATCCTGAATCACCGGAAAGCGCTGCTGTAATGCCAGCAAACCCGACTTCAGCTGCTCCCCACGCTTTTCAACATTATCCAATAGTGCTTCCGATTCGATTACTTCCAGCACTGTCAGTGCCGCAGAGCACGACAATGGGTTGCCACCAAAGGTTGAACCATGTGTTCCCGGGCCGAATGAAGCCGCCACCGTTTCACTGGCCAGCATGGCACCGATCGGCACGCCACTCCCCAACCCTTTGGCAAGCGTAAGGATATCCGGAGTGATGCCTGCCTGCTCGAAAGCAAACATTGATCCTGTACGTCCGATACCGGTCTGCACCTCATCAAGCATGAGCAGGATACCGTGCTCATCACACAGCTGACGCACAGCCTGCAGGTATGTTGCATCGGCGACATTGACACCGCCTTCGCCCTGCAGCGGTTCCAGTAAAATGGCTGCAGTCTGCGATGTCACAGCCTCTTTCAGGGCTTGAATATCATTGAGCGGCACATGTGTGAAACCCGGGGGAAGCGGATCAAAACCCACTTTCACTTTGTCCTGTCCGGTAGCTGTCAGTGTTGAAAGCAAGCGCCCGTGAAATGACTGTGTGGCAGTGATAATTGTGCGCCGTGATGAGTCCCGGTCATAATGGAACTTCCGCGCCAGCTTAATGGCCGCTTCATTGGCTTCGGCACCAGAATTACAGAAAAAGGCAGAGCCCAAACCAGACAGCGCCACTAGCTTTTCCGCCAACTGCTGTTGTTTGGGAATATGAAACAGATTGGAGCAGTGCAACATCGTTTCGGCCTGATCGGACAACGCCTCGACCATAGCCTGATGTCCATGCCCAAGTGTGTTGACGGCTATGCCGGAAATAAAATCGAGATAAGCATGACCTGCATCATCCCAGACTCTTGTGCCCTTACCTTTCACCAGCGTTAGTGGAAAGCGGGCGTATGTATTCATTACAGCGCTCATGATGCGCAGTTTAGGGAAGAGTTATGAGTTACGCATCCTTTCTTCGCACAGAACTCAAATCCAGAGGTACAAAGCTTTGTCGCAACAGGAAAAAACCATTAAGCTTTGTGCGATGAAACCCATGACAATGCGGATGAATTCGACATGCATTCCAGCTAGAGTGGCGCGATGAGTATTTCGACATCATCAGTGCGCACCCGCATCAAAGTATGCGGCATCACCCGTCTGGAGGATGCGCTGATTGCATCAGAGTTGGGCGTCGATGCAGTCGGTTTCGTCTTTTACCAGAAATCACCGCGTTATATTGAGCCTGCAAAAGCCGCTGCCATTATTCGTCAACTGCCACCCTTTGTGTCAGCGGTCGGCCTGTTCGTAAACCCCACCCAGGAGTTCATTGCCGAGGTGCTGCAAGCAGTACCATTGGGTGTAATTCAACTGCATGGTGATGAAACACCGGAATTCTGCAAAGCGCAGCGCAGGCGCGTCATGAAAGCCGTTGCCATATCAACTGCCGAAGACCTGCAGCGCGCCAAACGTTTCGACTGCCCGCTGCTGCTGGATGCCAAAGCTCCAGCCGGCGTATACGGCGGCACCGGCACTTCATTCGACTGGTCACTGCTTGACGGGTTCGAGCACGATTACCCCCTGACACTGGCTGGCGGCCTGAATGCCGACAATATTGCTAGTGCCATGTCAGTTCGCCAATGGTTTGCGCTGGATGTATCCTCCGGCGTCGAAATCTCCCCGGGTATCAAAGATGCCGAGAAAATGCGTGTTTTCATCGACACGGTCAACAAAGGTAAGGGAACATGAGCCACCCACTGCACAACCTCGATTTTGCTTCCATGTATGATCTGGAGATCAAACATGGCCCCGATAGCGGTGGCCATTTTGGAAAGTTTGGCGGACGCTTTGCCGCCGAAACCCTGATGCAGCCATTAAAAGAGATTGAAGATGCATTTTACGAGGCCTGGGCTGATCCGGCCTTTCACGAGGAGCGTCTTGACCTGCTGAAAAACTATGTCGGGCGTGCCACGCCTCTGTATCACGCCAAACATCTGTCCGCTGAAGTCGGCGGTGCCCAGATTTATCTGAAACGTGAAGATCTGAACCATACAGGCGCACATAAAGTAAATAATACCATCGGTCAGGCGCTACTTGCCCGTCGCATGGGCAAAAAGAAAGTCATCGCGGAAACAGGTGCCGGTCAGCATGGCGTCGCTACAGCCACGGTTGCCGCCATGTTTAACATGGAATGTAACATCTACATGGGCCGTGAAGACATCCGCCGTCAGGCACCGAATGTATTTCGCATGAAACTGCTTGGTGCCAACGTTATTGCAGTCGATTCCGGCACAGCCACATTGAAAGATGCGGTGAATGAAGCCCTGAGAGTCTGGGTGGCTAGCTGCGAAGATACCTATTACATCTTCGGCACAGCTGCAGGCCCGCATCCTTTCCCGCTGATGGTGCGCCAGTTCCATACCGTCATCGGCCAGGAAGCCCGCACACAATGTCTGGATCAAACCGGTCGACTGCCTGATGTGGCGGTTGCCTGCGTTGGCGGTGGCTCCAATGCAATTGGCCTGCTGCATCCGTTTTATGATGATAGTGAGGTGCGTCTGGTTGCCGTTGAAGCTGGCGGGCATGGTCTGGACGGCAATGAACACGCAGCATCTCTGGCCGCCGGAAAACCCGGAATTATTCATGGCAGCCTCAGTTACCTGCTAGAAGATGCGGAGGGGCAGATCAACGGCACTCACAGCATTTCCGCAGGCCTCGATTACCCGGGCGTAGGGCCTGAGCTGGCGGCCATGCTTGAAGACGGGCGATTGCAGCTGGATGCCGCTACAGATGATCAGGCGCTGGATGCATTCAAAACCCTGACCCGCTGTGAAGGTATTATCCCGGCCCTTGAATCGAGCCATGCCGTCGCTGCCGGTATTCGTATTGCAGCCGACATGAAACCGGAACAAACCGTACTGATTAATCTCTCAGGTCGTGGTGATAAAGATATGGGAACCGTATTCGAACTATTGGGTGATGATATAGACAAGGAAACCGGAGGCGATCAGGCATGAGTAATCAGCGACTCGCCAACGTATTTCAACGCTGCAAAGCGGAAGGACGTGCAGCTCTGGTCGGTTACCTGACGGCTGGAGACCCCGATCCTGAAACCAGTCTCAAACTGATGCTCGCTATGGCTGAGCGGTGCGATATCCTTGAAATCGGTATGCCCTTCTCTGACCCGATGGCAGATGGACCCGTCATTCAGGCAGCCAGTGAACGCGCCCTTGAAGCCGGCACCAGAATCACTGATGTATTCGAAATTACGCAAGCAGTCCGCCAGGCATTCCCGGAACTGGGCATCGTTTTGATGGGCTATGCCAATATCCCGTACACCATGGGTTTTGAAACCTTTGCAGAGCAAGCCAACAACGTTGGCGCGGATGGTCTGTTGGTTGTGGATGTACCACCTGAAGAGGGACACATCTGCGATGACATTCTGGCCACACATGGACTCGATCGCATTCTTCTGCTTTCCCCGACATCCACTGATGAACGTATCAAGCTGGCCTGTGATAACGGTAGCGGGTTTATCTATTATGTCTCACTCACTGGCATTACCGGTGCAGATATGGGTGATGTGAGTGAGATCCAGGCTAAAACCGCTCATATCCAGTCGATGACTGATATGCCGGTATGTGTTGGTTTCGGAGTCAAAACACCCGATCAAGCCGCTGCAGTGGGTGCGTTTGCAGATGGTGTGGTGGTGGGCAGCCATTTCGTTTCCCAGATTACATCCAACTCAGGTGAGCAAGCCATTTGTGCCGCTCTCTCGGCGTCCGCCTCAGCCATGAAAGAGGCTATCCACGGAGCTGCCACTTGAGGATCAAGGTCCTTGGCTGTTATGGCGGCCAGCTTCTCGGTTTCCGCCTGACGTCGTTTCTGGTCAATGATACGATTCTACTTGATGCCGGCTCACCAACTGAAGCCATGTCGCTGGAAGAACAGCATAATATCCGCCATATATGCCTGTCTCATACGCATCTGGACCATATCAAGGATATTGCCTTCCTGGCTGATAACCGTTCGCTTAAATGCATGAATGGCAACAGTGACAACCCCACCATTACCATCCACTCTCTGGCAGCAAACAATGAGACGTTGCGCCGGCATTTTTTGAACGGTGAAGTGTGGCCGGATTTTACCGCCATTCCAAACCGCACAAACCCGACCCTGAAATTAATTGATCTGCAGGCTGAAACTGCATTTGAAATTGATGATGTGCGCATCACGCCTATCGCTGTAAATCATCCGGTCCCGTGTACCGGCTTCCTGCTTGAGCAGAACGGTATGCAGGTAATTTATACAGCCGATACAGGCAACACGGATCGCATATGGGAAATAGCCAATGCACAGCCCAACCTGAAAGCCATCATTCTGGATTGCTCATTTCCGAACGCCATGCAGCATCTGGCCGATATCAGTGGTCATTTGACCCCCAATGGTGTGATGAAGGAACTGCAAAAGTTTAATGCGGTTGGTAAGGTTCCGGTCTATCTGTATCATATGAAACCTGAAACACTGAATATTATGACTGCGGAAGTGGAAGAACTGAATGTGCCACATCTGCGCATGCTGACGCAAGTCGACGAACTATTATTGTAAGGAAGAGGTTGAGGTCACCACTATGAGCTGGTTTACACGCCTGATTGAGACACCGAAAAATATTCTGAAATCAAATGATTCAGGATCACCTGAAGGACTATGGGTTAAATGCCCGAGCTGTTCAGAGGCCTTGTATAACAAGGAGCTTCTGCGCAATGGCATGGTTTGCAGCAAGTGCAATCACCATATGCGCATGTCTGCCCTGCAACGGGCGGAACTACTGTTTGATACAGACACTTTTGAAGAGAAAGACACTGAACTGCGCTCGCAGGACCCTTTAAATTTCAAAGATAAAAAGAAATACAAAGACCGCATCAAGGATGCAGGCAAAAAATCCGGTCCGGAAGACTCCATTCGCAACTATGTCGGTGATATCAATGGCCGTACCATTTCTGCATCGATTTTCGAATTTTCCTATATGGGCGGCAGCATGGGTGCCGTTGCCGGCGAAAAAATTGTGCGCGGCATGGAACATGCACTGAAACGTGGCTGCCCCTATCTGCTGGTCACCGCTTCCGGTGGAGCCCGTATGCAGGAAGGCGTACTCTCACTGATGCAGATGGCCAAAACCTCTGCCACAGTCAATCAGCTCAATGCTGCCAAACTACCATTTATTTGCCTGCTTACCGACCCGACCATGGGTGGTGTATCCGCATCTCATGCCTGGCTGGGTGATGTTATCCTTGCTGAACCGGGTGCCCTGATCGGCTTTGCCGGTCCACGTGTGATTCAGGAAACAGTTGGACAGAAACTGCCCGAAGGTTTCCAGCGCTCTGATTTTCTGCTTGAACATGGTCTGATTGATGATGTGGTCAGTCGGGGTGACTTGCGTGACTACCTGAGCACACTGCTGAATCACCTGACTGATCGTTCCTACCGCCAAAACGCCTAGAGCCAGATACAGAACAGGGCAGTCAGCCAGCGTGACAGAAAAACCTCACAGTATTGAGAGATGGCTGACTGAGCTCGGAAATCCGTCTGCTGACCGCGACTATAAACCCGGACATGAACGTGTCCGGCAGTTGTTATCGCATATCCATAATCACCAACCCGGGCTGCGCATACGCATCGCCGGCACTAACGGTAAAGGTTCCACATCCACCATGCTGGCTGCGGCCCTGCAGTCCTGTGGCCTGAAGGTCGGCCTGTACACATCGCCGCATATTCTCGAGTTCAATGAACGCATCCGCATCAATGGCGTTCCTGCAGAGACAGAGAAACTACAGCAAAGCATGCAAAGACTGATGCCCGAGGCACTGGCCGCAGGCGCCTCGTATTTCGAAACGGCTACAGCACTGGCACTGGAACAGTTTGCGCTAGAGAAGGTAGATGTTGAAATTCTTGAGGCTGGTGTAGGAGCCAGGCTTGATGCCACCACTGCCATACCTGCTGATATGGCACTGATTACACCAATAGGCCTGGACCATCAGGCCTGGTTGGGTGACTCGATAGTTGCCATTGCAGAAGAAAAGTCATTCGTCATGCAGGGATGCCGCTTTTCTATCACGGCCCAACAGTCGCCGGAAGTCAGCCGGGTACTTGATACATTTAAGCCTCAGCTCGTCACCGCAAACACCATGAACTGGCCGTATCTTGCTGTAGCCGGCGAACACCAGCATATCAATGCCTCACTGGCTTATGCAGCTGTAAAAACGCTGAGACAGGCAGGCCTGATATCGTGTGACCTGAATAAAGCCAAAGCAGCGATCGCTGACTGCAAAGTCCCCGGAAGACTGGAAAAGATAAATATAGGCCAGGCCAGTGTATGGCTGGATGCAGCACATAACCGGCATGCTATTGAGGCAATTCTACCCTCGTTAGCATCGCTTGCTGATCCCTTCGATGCCATACTGGTATTCACACGTGAAGATCGTTCACTGGCTGATGAAATCGCTCTGCTTGAGCCTTATGGCAAACAAGTTATCTACAAAAGCGGCGCAGCAGGTGAAGGGCAGTCCATAAGCCTGTTACATCAACAACTAGCCGCTCAGCCAAATGGTTCTTTTCTACTTCTCGGCTCATTTATCACTGTTGCAGAAATACTGCTCGATCTTGCTCAACGTCAAACCCGATAACAATCCGGATCCACAGGTAAACATTCCAGTTTTTTGACAAGAACAGAAATGCCATCTATCACTGCTGTCCGGTTAAGGAATTAGCAGCAAGAAAACAGGCCTGAATTCCCAACGATTATGGTAAATTTGTAGTTATCCAGACAGCAAATTCACAGAACGGAGAACTCAGGCCATGAAGCACATT
>NZ_BDFD01000008.1 GCF_001895085.1 Mariprofundus micogutta
CAGCACCACCTGTCTCAGACAGAACTTTGGTGATCGCAGCGGTCAACGTGGTTTTACCATGGTCAACGTGACCAATGGTACCAATGTTTACATGCGGCTTGGTACGTTCAAACTTTTCCTTTGCCATGATTTACTCCTTAACCCTTAACAGCGGCAATGATTTCTTGCGCGATGTTATTTGGAACTTCTTCATAATGTTTAAATGTCATTGTATATGTTGCGCGACCCTGAGACATGGAACGAACGTTGGTTGAGTAACCGAACATTTCAGACAATGGAACTTCAGCCTCAATAACCTTGCCGTTGCCGCGATCTGCCATACCCAATACACGGCCACGACGGCGATTCAGATCGCCTACGATATCACCCATGTAATCTTCAGGCGTTACCACTTCAACATCCATCATCGGCTCGAGGATGACAGGCTTGGCCTGCTCACAACCGTTTCGCATACCCATAGAACCGGCAACCTTGAACGCCATTTCATTCGAATCGACGTCATGGTAAGAACCATCAACAACGGTAACCTTGATATCCACCATCGGATAGCCAGCCAGAACACCATTATCCATAGCTTCTTCAGCACCCTTGCCAACAGCCGGAATATATTCACGCGGAATAGAACCACCCGAGATCTTGTCGATGAATTCAAAGCCAGCGCCGGGTTCATTCGGCTCGATTTCCAACCAGCAGTGACCATACTGACCACGACCACCGGACTGACGAACAAATTTACCTTCAGCCTTGGTAGAAGCACGAATGGTTTCACGGTAGGCCACCTGAGGCTTACCAACATTCGCATCAACACTGAACTCACGCTTCATACGGTCCACGAGAATTTCCAGATGCAGCTCACCCATGCCGGAGATGATGGTCTGGCCAGTCTCCTCATCGGTATGCACACGGAAAGACGGATCTTCTGCAGCCAGACGGCCCAGCGCGATACCCATTTTTTCCTGGTCAGCCTTGGTCTTCGGCTCAATGGCAACGGAGATCACCGGCTCAGGGAACTCCATACGCTCCAGAATGATTGGATCCTCTGCAGTACAAAGTGTATCACCAGTAGTTGTGGACTTCAGACCTACGGCAGCAGCGATATCGCCGGCACGCACTTCCTTGATTTCAGAACGCTCATTGGCATGCATCTGCAGAATACGACCCAGACGCTCTTTCTTCTTACCCTTGGTTGAGTTGATCACATAAGAACCAGCTTCTGCAACACCGGAGTAAACACGGAAGAAGGTTAATGAACCCACGAACGGGTCGGTCATTACTTTAAATGCCAGTGCTGCAAATGGCTCGTCATCAGATGAAGGACGCGTATCTTCAGCCTCGGTATCCGGATGCACACCATTAATCGCAGGCACATCGATAGGAGCAGGCATATACTCAACAACTGCATCCAGCAATGTCTGAACACCTTTATTCTTGAACGCTGTACCAGCCAGCACAGGAATCACAGAGATATCAAGAACAGACTTGCGGATACACTCTTTCAGAGCTTCTTCATCAATCGCTTCACCTTCAAGGTAAGCCATCATCAAATCTTCATCATTAACCAGAACGGCATCCAGCAGCATCTCGCGACGCTCTTCTGCCACTTCCAGCATATCTTCAGGAATATCCTGAACCTCGTACATTGCGCCCATAGCTTCGTTTTTCCAGACGATAGCTTTCATGCTTACCAGATCCACAACACCCTGGAAGTCTTCTTCAGCACCAATCGGGATATTCAGCGCAACAGCGTTATGACCCAGACGCTCACGGATTTCATCAACCACTTCAAAGTAGCGAGCACCGGTGCGATCCATCTTGTTTACAAATGCGATACGCGGAACCGCGTATTTATCGGCCTGACGCCAAACAGTTTCAGACTGCGGCTGAACGCCGCCCACTGCACAGAAAACACCAACAGCGCCATCAAGCACACGCAGAGAACGCTCCACTTCAATAGTGAAATCCACGTGCCCAGGGGTGTCAATAATATTAATCTGATGATCTTTCCACTCACAAGTTGTTGCAGCGGAGGTAATGGTGATGCCGCGCTCCTGCTCCTGCGCCATCCAGTCCATGGTAGCCGCGCCATCATGTACTTCACCAATCTTATGGCTTACGCCAGTATAGAAAAGAATACGTTCAGTCGCAGTTGTTTTGCCGGCGTCAATATGAGCCATGATGCCGATGTTGCGTACACGTTCCAGTGGGGTCTTACGAGCCACGTCGCCACTCCTTTATTACCATCAAATTAAAAGAACAATCGTTCAACTGACCCCGAAGGGCCTTCAATTAATACCTATGCATCCGGAGATGCTGCGGCAGATCAAGCTGCCGCCAACCCACTCTTACCAGCGGAAGTGTGAGAATGCCTTATTTGCTTCAGCCATACGATGCGTTTCATCACGCTTCTTGTATGCACCGCCGCGTTCAGCAACTGAATCAGCCATCTCATTACCCAGACGCTCAGCCATAGTATGCTCTGAACGATTACGGGAATACTCAACCAGCCAACGCACTGCCAGTGAATGCTGACGACGATCAGAAACTTCGATCGGCACCTGATACGTCGCGCCACCAACACGGCGGGACTTCACTTCAACTGCAGGCTTCACAGCTTCAATTGCATTCAGCAGGGAAGCCAGTGGATCGTTACCAGTCTTCTGGGAAGCAATGTCCATTGCTTCATAAACAATAGCTTCAGCGACAGTCTTCTTACCGTCCAGCATTACTTTGTTTACAACGTTGGATACTGTTGTATCGCCAAACTTCGCATCCGGTGTAACCGGGCGACGGGGGGCAGGTCCTTTACGTGGCATATCTCAATTCCTCTCTTACTTAGGACGCTTGGCGCCGTACTTCGAGCGAGCCTGTTTACGGCCTTCAACACCCGTTGTATCCAGTACACCACGCAGAACATGATAACGCACACCAGGCAAATCCTTCACACGGCCGCCGCGAATCAGAACAACTGAATGTTCCTGCAGCTTGTGGCCTTCACCCGGAATGTAAGCGGTAACTTCCATACCGTTGGTCAGACGAACACGTGCCACTTTACGCAAAGCCGAGTTTGGCTTCTTAGGGGTAGTAGTGTAAACACGAGTGCAAACACCACGACGCTGTGGACAAGCCTGCAGAGCAGGGACTTTATTGATCTTGCGTTTGTCTTTTCGCTGTTTGCGAATCAACTGATTAATCGTTGGCATTGTTACCTCTTCTTCAAACTTTCACCTATCCCGAAGCGTGCAATAAAGCACAGCCCCGGCGAAGGGTCGCGAACCATAGTGTCGGCCATAAGTACTGTCAACCGCTTTCGTCACTAAAAAAACATACTGGGCAGATTCAACTTGTATGCCCGGAAATTCAGCCGTCCAAACAACATCGACATTCCGATCAAGAGCATTTAACGGTGAGCTTTTTAATCAAACAATGTGGCCGGGGCCCCACTCGAGGCAGATCTGAAACCTTCAGTGGGCAGAGCGAAACAGATCAGTCATCAATCCAGCGACTGAACTATCGCCTCACACGCTTTTTTGGCGTCTGCAAACAGCATCATGGTCTGATCCATATAGAACAGATCATTATCAAGGCCTGCATAACCAGCAGCCAGCGAGCGCTTCACGACAATCACATGCTCAGCTCTGGCCGCCTCCAGAATCGGCATACCATAAATCGGACTGGCCGGATCGGTTTTCGCTGCCGGATTCACCACATCATTGGCACCAATAACCAGCGCCACATCAGTATCGGCAAATTCTGAATTAACCTCATCCATCTCAAAAACAATATCATACGGCACATCGGCTTCAGCCAGCAGCACATTCATATGCCCCGGCATACGGCCGGCAACCGGATGAATAGCAAACTTCACGTCCACACCTTTCGCCATCAGCACATCAACCATCTCTTTCAATGCATGCTGTGCACGCGCAACTGCCAGACCGTAACCCGGAATAATAACCACGGAACGCGCATTACCGATCATGAATGCCGCATCTTCTGCCGCCCCGCTCTTCACAGGACGTTCTGCAACCGCACCACCTGCCGAAGAAGCTGCGGGTGAATCACCGCCAAAACCACCAAGCAGCACATTAAACAACGAACGATTCATCGCCTTACACATAATATAAGATAGAATTGCACCCGATGAACCCACAAGCGCACCGGCGACAATCAACATATTATTGCCCAGCGTAAAACCGATACCGGCAGCAGCCCATCCGGAGTATGAGTTCAACATTGAAACGATCACCGGCATATCCGCGCCGCCAATCGGCACAATCAGCAATACACCCAACACGAGCGCTACAGCCAGCATAATCAGGAATGGCAGCCATGCCCCGCTGACACAGAACATAATACCTGCGCCAATCATAACAACGCCCAGGATCAGGTTGACCATGTGCTGCCCTGCAAACACCAGCGGCTTACCTGAAAGCAAACCCTGCAGCTTACCAAAAGCGATCAGTGAGGCAGTAAAGGTAATCGCACCAATAAATGTGCCGAGGAACAATTCAATGCGGCTGGCCAGATAAAGACCACCTTCATGATTAGCGATACCATAAGCCACCGGATCATAACAAGCCGACACAGCGATCAACACGGCCGCAAGCCCGACCAGTGAATGCATAAATGCCACAGTCTGCGGCATATGTGTCATTGGCACCTTACGCGCCACCACGCCACCAATCAGACCACCGAACCCGACAGCTGCAATAATCCATGCGTAGTTCTGCACTGCATCAACCTGCAGTGTGACCAGCGCGGCAATGCCCATACCCAACATACCGAAGGTGTTGCCCCGGCGAGCTGATGCAGGACTAGCCAGTCCTTTTAGCGCAAAAATAATCAGTACGGATGCGACGAGATACGCCAGCTCCACCATGTTTGCAGATAACATGTGAGTCCCCTTAGCCCCGCTTCTTGAACATGGCGAGCATACGCTGCGTCACCATGAATCCACCGAAGATATTCACTGAAGCAAGCCCCACCGCAATTAAACCGAGAACAGTCGCCAGATTCATTTCCATGGGACCGGCCGCAAGCAAGGCGCCGACAATGATAATACTGGAAATCGCATTGGTGACACTCATCAATGGCGTATGCAATGCAGGCGTCACATTCCACACCACATGATAACCGACAATAATTGCCAGAACAAAAACGGTGATCGAAAACACCACAGGGTCAGCAGCCGTATCCTGCGCCGCCTGCGCCGTATTCTGAACTACATCTACATTCACGACTTTTCTCCCTGATTCAGCAACTGAGGCTTGAGAAACTGACCGTCCTGACAAAGCAGTGACGATTCAATCACTTCATCTTCCATATTTATATTCAATCCACCACTCTCTTTATCAAGCATGGGGCTGATAAAATTCAACAGGTTTCGTGCATAAAGCGCACTGGCATCTGTCGCCATCAGAGAAGGTACATTGGCAACACCAACCAGTGTCACGCCATGTTTGACCACCACCTGATCAAGCTCCGATAGCGGGCAGTTTCCACCCATCTCAACAGCCAGATCCACAATCACCGAGCCGGGCTTCATGGCTTTCACCATATCTTCCGTAATCAGCACAGGCGCAGGCCTGCCCGGAATAAGTGCCGTGGTAATCACAATGTCGGATTTGGCAGCATGGTTTGCAATTAATTCAGCCTGACGGCGTTTATAATCATCATCCATCTCTTTGGCATAACCACCGGCATCTTCGGCGTCTTCATCTGCTTCCACCTCGACAAATCGAGCACCCAGACTCTCCACCTGCTCTTTCGCCGCAGCGCGCACATCAAACACTTCCACATTCGCACCCATGCGGCGCGCAGTGGCAATCGACTGCAAGCCTGCCACACCTGCACCCATCACCAGCACCTTGGCCGGCTGCACAGTGCCTGCAGCAGTCATCAGCATAGGGAAGAAACGCTGATAATGCTCCATAGCCAGCAACACAGCCTTATAACCGGCGATATTGGCCTGAGAAGAGAGCACATCCATACTCTGGGCGCGCGAAATACGCGGCACCATCTCCATGCAAAAATATGAGATGCCTGCATCAGCATACTGTTGAAGCAGCGGATTACCGAACGGGGCGGCCAGACTGGCGACGGTCGCACCTTGTTTAACGACGCCGATTTCGGCCTCATTCAACGGACGCACTTTCAACACCAGATCTGCATCGGCACAGGTGGCGGCAAAATCATCAGCAAACTTCGCGCCTTTGTCGCCATACATTTCATCCGGATAGCTGGCCGCAAGACCTGCTCCCCTTTCAATCACAACATCACAACCGGCAGTAATAAATTTACCTACCGTTTCAGGTGTCGCTGCAACACGTTTTTCAAGAAGCTGGGTTTCGGCTGGAACCGCGATTAACATTGTTTCTAATCCCCTGTGGCGAAGGCAAGAGGCCGCTCAAAGCGACATAAGCCTGTTAGAATGACGGACTCTAAAACTGGACGGCTCTTTTACAAGCGCAAAGACACTACGGTTACTAAACCCTCTGTGTCCTCGGGCAGGTTTATACTCACCAGTTCGGCTGCGGGAACAAATGCATGCGCATAGCGATACAACTCCTCATCCACGACATCATCATCGTACATCAGCACGTCCAGATCAACGGTGCGCGGCTTCCATGAACCTTCAGATCGATCTCTGCCCTGCAAATCTTCAAGCTGCTTCAGCTTTATTTTCACCTGAGGCAAAGTCAGCCCCGTTGAAATCATGCAGCAGGCATTGAGGAAGTCCCCCCCCTGCATACCGACTGCAGCCGAGCGGTAAACGCTGGAAAACACCACATCTTCAAAGGCCTGACCCAGAGCGACCGCAGCCTGCTGAAGATTTGATTCAGGATAAATATTTGATCCCAGACCAACCAGAACGCTAGCCATCAGTCCCGCAGCCCTCTCTCAATGAGTACAGCAACATTTTCACTGCCACGCACCGCACCGGGTTTAGACATCTTCAGCCGGACCCAGGGCACATTAAACTCATCAAGAACAATATTCGCACAATGTTCTGCCAGCGCCTCAATCAGACCGAAGGTGGACCCTTCAACAAATGAAATCAGACGTTTGGAAACAGATTTATAATCCAGTGTATCTTCAATGTTATCGGAAGCTGCAGCCCTGGACGTATCCCAGGACATCTCCAGATCAATGCGCACGGTTTGGCGAATCTCACGCTCCCAATCGTAAATTCCAATAACAGTACGAACCTCCAATCCCTCAATTAATACAAGGTCTTTTGCGCTCATGACACTCTCCTATTCACTTTTTTGACCCTCCAAAACTTGACATCAGCAAAGCCCACGACACAATTCGCCGCGCTTTTGGCATGCTAAATAGGGGTTTTTCATGGGTAGCAATGTAATTAAATCAACCGAAGAAATCGTTTCCTGTTCTGACAACGGACAGCACCCTCTTGTGTACATCAGTCTTAAACCCGGCTCAGGTCAGTGCCAGTATTGCGGCCAGAAATTTGAACGCACTGCACCCGCAACCGTTAGCCCTCAAGGCGAAACACGCCACGCAGCTTAAAAAAACCTGCTATGTTCGCTGCCTGTTTACTTCAAACAGGGTGATGCCGGTCGCAACCGAAACATTCAGAGATTCAACATGGCCAGGCATAGGGATCTTGATCAGCTGATCACAGGACTCTCTAACCAGCCTGCGCATACCCGAACCTTCAGATCCCATCACAATCGCTGTCGGCCCTGTCAATCTGGCATCATAGATCGAATCATCTGCCTCACCAGCCAGGCCCACCGTCCAGTAACCGGCTTTCTGCAATTTTTCGATCGTCCTACTTAAATTGGTCACACTCAACACAGGCAATCGGGACAGTGCGCCGCAAGCAGATTTTGCCACCACAGGCGAATGAATATCAGCCGCATGATCTTTGGGAATAATCACTGCCGCACAGCCTGCCGCTTCAGCAGTCCGCACACATGCACCGAGATTATGCGGGTCTGTCACCTGATCAAGCAGCAGCACCAGTGGTGACTGTGTCACATCCACGCCTTCAAGCCACTGCTCAAAGCTTTGTTGCGGCACAGACTTGTCTGACTGCAAGCGAGCAACCACACCCTGATGCGGCACACCTTCTGCTAAACGGACAAGAGCGGCTTTCGGCACAAAAGAGACCCTTAACCCTTTCTTTTTCGCCAGATGAATTAATTCATTCAAACGCGGGTGACGCTTATCCTTCTCAATCATCAATTCATCAATCGAACTTCCTGCATCCAGAGCATGTTTAACCGCGTGAATACCTGCCAATACTGAAGAGTCACCTGCCATACATACTCCTGAATGCATCAATAAATCCATCAAACATGTCTGCAGGCATTGCATTAATGCCTGCAGCAGCCTTACGACCACCACCTGTCGGGAACTGCATACATAGCTCATCGGCGCCCGTTTTATTGTTTAACGGTGCCCTGACACTGATCCGATACTGACTATCAGGCAGCACAGTCATCAGTGCATGTGCGCGATCCGGCGCAGAACGCGCCAACTCATTGCCATAGACACCGGAAACACGCCTTGTCCATGCTGCATCCGGAAGCAGAATCACCTTGATTGCATCTTCCTCGATTTCAGATACTAGTTCGCGCGCCTGAGCGATATCCGAGGCATATCCCTCGGCCATCTTCGCATAGACATCCGATTCCGTGATAAATGCAAACGGATCTGCAAATGGTCTGATCGCCCGATACAACTCATCCGGTGTAAAATGCAGGTCATCCAGCGTGACACCATAACCGTTGTAATTCATCAGCGTGCCCAGATACTCCAACTGCGCCAGCTGCATTTCAGACAAAGCAAGCGGCGCTGCGGCTGCGCGAGCTGAATCAAACAGATTATCACCAAAGGCAGCAGTAACCGCCCATGCCAGATGCGCACCGTCCAGGTGATCGTTGACCAGCAGACTGGTACACACATCGGCATCTATATTAATTTGGGTATCGAGCTGTTCTGAATCAGGAATCGCACCGGCAAAGTGGTGATCGAAATACTGTGCTGTCACCCCTGCCTGCAGCAGACGCACAAGGTCGTCGCGATTTTTATCCAGCGAAATATCCAGCACGGTCACGTGATCACCTGCTTTTGCATGAACCTTTTTCAGCAACGAAATATCGCGTTTCACACCGGTAATCAACTCGGATTCTCGCGGGTCAGCCAGGCGCAACTGATGCAGCGCACAGATGCCATCGGCATCGCCATTGAATACGTCAAAATGTCTCATCTGCAAACTCTTCGGAAGTACACGCGCAAATGCAAGCAATAGCGTGAACCCGGCAAACATCCGACACGATTAAAGCACAGGTCAAAATCTGCGATATTCACACAATGGGCCTGGTTTGATTTCAAGCGGCCAGGAGGCTTCATCTTGACCACATTTAATCTCAATCTTCATGAAATGGTTTATTCTCTCTCCGATGCCCTTGATCTGGTGGGTGTTGTGCAGATCCATCACGGTAAACGCGTAGGCTTTATGGCCGCTGAATGCGGCAAACAATTGGGCCTTGAAGCAGCGGATCTGGATAATCTGTTTCAAGCCGCCATCCTCCATGATTGCGGTGTGTCCAACACATCCGTGCATTCCCGTCTCGCCCAGTTTGAGTGGGAACAGGTACATGGTCACTGTGAGATTGGCGCCGCACTGCTACGCATGACCCCTCCACTGGCACACCTGAGTGACGTTATATTACATCACCACACACACTGGACGAAACTCCAAACACTTGACCTGCCAGAGCAGACTGCACTACAGGCGAATCTGATCTTTCTGGTTGATCGTGTAGATGTACTGTCGCTGCATTCGCAGGTCAACAACGCCAACATCCTGCTGGGTATCGACGAGATTATAGCTCGCATCGTTGATAAATCCGGTGACTGGTTCAAACCAGAACTGGTGGATGCCTTTGTTGAAATCGCCAGTTCCGAAGCATTTTGGCTTTCCCTGGAACGCGAACATGTCGATGGTTATGTTGGCGAATGGATCAATCATGAAAGTACGCGAAGCATTGCATTTGAAGATGTGAAAAGTCTGGTGAGAATATTCTCCCATATTGTAGATGCCAAAAGCCCCTTCACTCATGAACACTCTGAAGGCGTAGCAAGCCTGGCCCGTTATCTGGGCGAACAGTTCGATCTCTCACCAAAAAGCTGTGACATGCTCGACCTGGCAGGTCTGCTACACGATATCGGCAAACTTCGAGTGCCGGATGACGTACTTGAAAAACCCGGAAGATTATCCAATCTGGAATTCAAAACCATTCAACGCCACAGCTTTGACACATTCAGCATCCTTAAAAGAGTACAGGGGTTTGATGACATCGCCCGCTGGGCAGGCCAACACCACGAGCGTGTTGACGGCGGCGGTTATCCTTACCGTACAAAAGATAGCAAACTATCTCTGGAAGCCAGAATTATTGCCGTCGCTGACATATTTCAGGCGCTTGCACAGGATCGTCCTTACCGCCCGGCCATGACACCCGAACAGGTTCTCGAAATCCTCGCAGCAGAATCCGCGGCAGGAAAGCTGGATCACTCAGTAGTCTCCATGATTGAGAACAATCTTGGTGCATGCTGGAAAAAAGCCACGCTTAAACAAGCATCCGAAAAGCATGACAGCGTTATCGCAGAACAGGCCTAGTACCAGCCCTTCTCCTTAAAAGAGATCACCTCTGTGCCGGCAATCAAAAAATGATCGAGTATTTTGATATCCAGATGTGCACAGGCTTCCGCCATGCGACGGGTTAAATCCATATCTTCCTGACTGGCCCGGGCAGTGCCTCCGGGGTGATTATGAAACAGAATCAGGCCTTTGGCATCCAGCTCAAGCGCCCGTTTCATCAGATTGCGGGGATACACCGCCGTACGATCCACCGTACCTTCAAACAGAATCTGTGTAGCCAGATGACGGTGCTGTTGATCTGTAAATATTGCGCCGAAACTCTCCATGCCACGGCCTTGCATCTGCATACGCAGATATGCTTTTACCTTTTCAGGCCTGTCATAGACATTTTTACCCGGCAGATCGGAAGCCAGATAGCGAATCTCCACCTGCCGAATCAGCGTCAAAAACACAGCGCCTTTTTCACCCATGCCCTTGATTTGCGACAGTTCAACCACATTGGCATCAAAAACACCGGCCAAAGTCCCGAACTGATTCAGTAAGCTTTTGGCAATGGGCTTCACATCCACGCGAGGGATCGCATAGGTTAGTAATAGTTCCAGCACCTCATAATCGTGGAAGCCTTTAAACCCGTGCGCTGAAAAGCGCTGCCTGAGCCGGTCTCTGTGACCCTTGATGCTTTCATCTGTCATATCTATATGTAAGCGAAAAATATCTATAACGTCAAACCGGCAGTTATTATTTATACTTTACGACTGAGTATCGACAGGCTGACAAAAAAGGAGTTAAACTCTGACCATGCGACAGCTTCGCCATCAGCTCATTGACCTGCTTGATCAGGCTCGACGTCAACATCGAATGGATCCGGTGCAACCACGCCTGATGGCAGCGCTGGTTCAGGATTTCCTCTCCCTGCTACCCAAGGGTAAAACCAAACGTGTGGCCATGCATTCCCGCAGCCTGAGCCACGGTAACCTGTACCGGCATATCTTCACCATCCGCTGCCCCGACCAGGCCTTTTATCTGGATGCAATCAAAGGATATCTACTGCGTCAGGGCATTCAGCCCATCGGTCAGCAAACCATGGTAGCGCGCATGGCCTGTGGCCCGGAAGGCTGTGAACTGGAACTGCGCAATCCGGATATTCACGACGAAGATAATTTCATGTTTATCGCCCTGCATATCTCGGCCACCATGACCCCCGACCCTGAGCCATTAAGACTGGATATCCAGGCCATTCTGCAGGCTGTTGACCTGTCTGTGAGTGATTTCATGGATATGCGCAAAGCTGTTGCCCAATGCATTGCCCGACTGATGCCGGAAAAATCAGATGCTGCCGCGCTGCTCGACTGGATGAATGACAATCACTTTCTCTACTTCGGTGTCCGCCATAGTAACAAACGTCTGGGCCTATTGAAAAACAAACGGGTGATCAACCGGGTAGTTCCGGGACTTTCGGAAGAAATTGAATCTGCTGGACGCCCCCGTGAACCGGGTGTCGCATGGACAAACCTCACTGCAAGTCAACACTACCTCTACAGCGCGGCCAGCATTGAAGTTGTGCACGTCTGCTGGACCGGACCGGATAATCAAATGGATTATGCCACCATTGTCGGGCACTTTTCACGCAGCGCCCGATTCGCCAATGCCAGTTACCTGCCCATTCTGGCATCAGGTTGGCGTGAACTCTCATCCGACCCACTGCTACAGCATTCTGCTTTCTACCGCCGTGAAATTCGCACACTGTTTGATCGCATTCCCAAGCGTATTCTACTCGCCACCAGGGCATCCGACTGGCTGGAGCCGCTGAAAGCCATCATCGATCTCGCAGACCCCCTGCAATTGGTTGCCGAAATTATCCCGTCACTGCGGGGGAATCTCGATACCCTGTTGATTGCCATCACTGCAAATCGCTTTGGCCCCGTAGTCATGCAGCGTATTATTGAATCTCTGGATGGGGCCGGCATCAAACAACATGGATACGAATCTTTCGGTATCGGCCCGCATCGTATCGTTCTGGTTTCGGTCGAGCATGAGAAAACGAATCTCAGTAGAAAAAAACTCAACGAGCTGATCCGCCACAGCATCATCTTCTGGAAAGATATTGCCAAAGCCGAAGTGCTGCGTCATGCCAACCTCTTCGATATTCCGGAAACCCTGCAGGAACTGGCCAGCATCCCATCGCTATATCAGGACCTGTTTCCGCCTGCGCAATTTATCCGGGACGTACAGATGCGCCGGCGTGTACTGGCTAATGGCAGAACTTGTGTCCATGTTACATCCAGGGCAAACACTGAAAATGATATCGAACTGCACATCTACTCGGTGAAACAACCATCGCTGGGTAATCTGGTTGATATTATCCGCTCCTTCGGCCTGGACCCTATTCAGGAGTCGCTGGTCCCCTTTGGCCGGGACCCGGAATGCATCAAGGCTCCCGAACAGGGCTGCGGCTGCATTCATATCTCCTCGCTGACCTGCCATGCGCCACTGCAGCTGAACAGCGATGATGCAACCCGTCTCAGACGCGGACTGGCCCAGGTACTGAATGGCGAGGCCGATCACGATCCGATCAATGCTCTGCTTGTTCTGGCCCGCATGACTATTGATGAAGTTGCCATCCTGATCACGCTACGCAATCACCTGATCCAACTATTACCGGATGCCGCCAAATTACCGCTATCGGATATGATGCTGCGCCACGCCAATGTATCTGCATATCTGCAACAGCTGTTTGCCGCCCGCCACATCACGGCCATGTCAGAATCATTTCTGGCCGAATCGCGTAAAGCATTCCATGAAGCCATGCTCGATGTTGCCTCACTATCGGATGATCGCTGGTTCCGGGCTCTCGCCGAACTGGTGGAATCATCCCTGCGCACCAATGCCTACATTCGCGAAACAGGAACACCGATCGGAATTAAGATTGCTCCTCGCAAGCTAAGCTTTGCACCACAACCAAAACCCTTCCGTGAACTGTTTGTGCATGGAGTACATGTTGAAGGCGTGCATTTGCGGGCAGGCCCCATTGCGCGCGGCGGGCTGCGCTATTCTGACCGGCCTTCAGATTTTCGTACCGAAGTGCTGGAGCTCATGAGCACCCAGGTGGTCAAAAACGGGCAGATCGTTCCAACCGGATCCAAAGGTGGCTTTGTCATACGCGGTGGCAAAGGGCCTGAGTTCGTGCTGGCCCAGTACCGGGCATTTATTCGCACCATGCTTGCGCTGACTGACAATCTGGTGGCTGGAGAAAGTGTGCCGCCTGCAGGTATGGTCATCGCGGAAGAGGATCGCAATGATCCCTATTTCGTTGTTGCTGCTGACAAGGGTACAGCCCGTTATTCCGATGATGCCAATGATGAATCGCAGGCTGCCGGCTTCTGGCTGGATGATGCTTTCGCCAGCGGTGGCCGCCACGGTTATGATCATAAAGTGGTCGGCATTACGGCTCGCGGTGCCTGGGTATGCGCCGCTCACCTGTTCGAAAAACTCGGCGTTGATGCCTACCGGGACCCTGTTTCCTGTGTCTCTATCGGTGATATGGGGGGAGATGTGTTCGGCAACGGCATGCTGCTCAATCCCGAATTAAAACTGATCGCAGCTTTCAATCACCAGCACATTTTTCTCGATCCGAATCCGGATTCGGTAAAAGCATTTGCAGAGCGCAAGCGACTGTTCGCTACTGCTGGTGGATGGGATAAGCACGAGACTAAGCTGATCAGCAAGGGCGGTGGCATCTTTGAGCGCAGCTCCAAACAAATCACTCTCGCCCCGGCTGTACGCCAAGCGCTGGGAATCGAAGAAGATGCGCTATCCGGAGAAGCACTGATCCGGGCAATACTCTCAGCCCCAGTGGATCTATTATATAACGGTGGCATTGGCACCTATGTCAAAGCAAGCAGCGAAACCCATCCCGAGGTTCGCGACCCTGTCAATAATGCCGTGCGGGTCAATGCCTCTGATCTGCGCTGCCGAGTCGTCTGTGAAGGCGGCAACCTCGGTTTCACTCAGAAATCGAGAATTGAATATGCAGTTGCCGGTGGCCTGATCAATACCGATGCCACGGACAATTCAGCCGGTGTGGATATGTCAGATCACGAAGTGAATCTGAAAATTCTGCTTTCATCCATTCCGGATTCCCCGCTGCAGGGCAAACGCCGTAATAAACTGCTGGAAAGCCTGACAGAAGCCGTGACTGAGCAATGCCTGAACGACAACCTGATGCAATCACGCTGCCTGACCCTTTCCGAATACGACACACTCCGCTACCCGCCTCGCCTGCAACGACTGCGTGACGGTTTGATTAACCAGGGCTGGCTGGATGAGAACACTGCCCCCGGCATCAACAACAACGACCTGATTCATTTAAGACCACTGTTATCCATTTTCCTGGGGCAGGAAAAGAACCGCATTCATGCCCACCTGTCACAGGGCGATTTTCATCGCATCAGTTGCTTTGCCCCTCGACTACTACAGAACTATTTTCCAGCCGCTTTGCACCGGAAGTTTGGCTCTCTGTATATCAATCACCCACTGGCTGCCGACATCATTCAGACTCAGGCTGCCAATCATGTGGTGAACCATATCGGCCTGTGTGCCGTCCACCATCTGGAGACCATGGTCAATGCTTCAACCAGTGAAATTGTCGAAGCCCTGCTGATTGCCGAAACGGTGCTGGATTTGGCAAGCCTGCGCGAAGCTATCTGGCAACAGGTGACTGATGTGGAATTGGCGACTTGCCTGCAACATGAACTTCAACAGCAATTGATGCTGTTTTCCGAGAATCTCTTGCGCCTCTGTTCAGTGGAAAAGCTGGACTTGAAATGGGCAGAACGTCAGAAAAAAGGACTGTGCAAGTTCCGCGACAAACTGGCAGTGCCCGAATTGGATTCGGAAACACTCCGTTCAGCTGCCAGTGCCGGACTGGACGAAAAACACCTGCACCATCTGAGCCTGATGCCGCAACTTGCACAATCGGCCTGCGCCGTACATCTGGCCTCTTCGCTTGATTTATCACTATCACGTTGCCTGGAGGCCAGCCGTATCTGTCTTGAAATCCTGCCGATTGATGAAATGGAGCAACCCTTACGTTCTCCTGAATGGGCTGATGACGATGCGCATAAACTGCGCAGGGAGTGGTTGCACCGGCTTACACTATTACAAAACCGGGCTATTGCTCAGTTACTGGAAAAGCCGGGCCGTCACTTTGAACAAGCCGGTGAAAACCTGTGGAAACACCACCGCCACTGGCCGGATATCGAGCTATTTAAACAAGCACACGGACCAGACAAATCCCCTCCGGAAATCCGGCGCATGCGTCTGCTGCTTGCCCTGACTCGCCTGGAATCGATTGTAGAGAAAAGCTAAGGTACTCTATAAGCCTGTGCCCCTTATTCGGAGAGGCCTAACTGGCGTTAAGCAGTGTCTGCATTTTCCATGAGAACACCTTGAGCTTGAATGGCTTCTCACAAACGAACATTTTGTTAAACATCTCAACCTCTCGAATGGCACTACTGGCATCGTGACCTGTTGTAAAAATTATGGGAAGTTCAGGCTTGATCTCACGAACCCTGCGCGCAAGTTCACGTCCACTCATGCGTGGCATCACCATATCCAGCAGTACCATATCAAAGGAATCCGGCTGCTCTTCAAACAAGGCAAGCGCCTGCTCCCCATCTGCGGCCTGAACGGTGCGATAATTCAGTGATTCCAATGCATCAACCACGCCCATTCTTACGGCATCATTATCGTCGGCCACCAGAATCAACTCACCAGAACCTTCGTATAACCCCCCGCGGTCCTCTTCCTGCACAACCGCTACTGCCGGCTCCTGAGCAATGGGCAGGTAGATATGAAAAATTGCCCCCTCATCAGGCTTAGACTCCACCTCAAGCACACCATGATGCTTTTCAATGCAGCCATAGACCATGGCAAGGCCAAGCCCTGTACCGTGCCCCACCTCTTTGGTTGTGAAAAACGGTTCGAAAATCCTTGCGAGATCCTCTTCGGCAATACCACAGCCATTATCCCTGACGATAATTTCAGCCAGTTCCCCATCCCCTATACCGGGATGCCTTGCCGTAAATGACGGCTCTGGCACGCAGTGTTGCAGCGTAACGGTGATGCGGCCTTCGCTACTGCTCTGTAAAGCATCCCTGCTATTATTCAGAAGGTTCATAAGCATCTGCTGCAGTTGTGTGATATCCCCCATCACTGATATTTTCTCATCGCAGATATCCAGTTTTAGTGCCACATGATCAGGAATGGAAATTCGCAGAAGCTGGAAACTGTCTGTCAGTACGGCATTCAAATCCAGCGACTGATGCTCTTCACTTTCCTGGCGCGAAAAAATTAACAGGTTTTTGAGCATATCAGATGCCTGATACCCCATCTGTTCAACCTTGTTCAACTTATCCAGTGCTTTGTCGGTATTGGCAATATCACGCTTGGCGAGAAACAGATGCATCAGCATACCGGCAAGCATATTATTGAAATCGTGCGCAATGCCACCGGCCAGAGTTCCGATCGCATCCATTTTCTGAGCCTGCTGAAACTGCGCTTCCAGCTTTTCGTACTCGCTCATGTCCTGCTGAATCGCCGCATAAAAATCAATCTCACCATCATGCTTGATCGGCACAATCGTCATCAAAGCCGGATATTCACTACCATCCTTACGACGGTTAATGATCGTGCCTTCCCAGGTTTCTCCCTGGCGCAGCGATGTCCACAGACCATGGAAAAAGTCCGCATCATGTTTGCCACTGTTAAGCACGGAGAGCGTCGTACCGATCACTTCATCAGAGCTGTAACCATTAATCTTCTCAAATGCAGGATTAACGTATTCGACCAGACCTGAACAGTCAGCAATGATAAAACCTTCAGCAGCCTGCTCAATGGCTTGTGAAAACTTCAACAGTTGCAGATTTTTGGCCTCTAGCTCAGCAGTTCGTTCTGCCACACGCAACTCAAGCTCTTCGTTCAGGGTTTTTAATTCACGTTCGAGTTCAACCCGATCGGTAATATCACGTAACATGCCCTCAACACCGAGCAGCTGCCCTTTATCATCAAACATCATATGAGCATTAGCTGAAACCTGAACTTCATATCCCTTTTTATGCACCAGCTCCAATTCATAGTCCGTCACATAACCCTGATGCTGCAAAACAGAAAGAAACTTTTCGCGATCTTCCGGATGTTTATAAAATGCTGTCACAGGGGTGCCGACAATTTCTGAACAATCGTACCCGGCAACAGTGCCGATAGAGGGGCTTATTTCGGTGACGTTGCCCTCGATATCAGCGCTGTAATAGACTTCATGTATAGCATTGAGCAGACGATAGTATTTTGCCTGATTGTCTTTAATTTTTTGTGTTTCAGCCGCAAGCAGGTCAACCTGCTCACACCCCTCCTTCAACATCTCCTCCATGGAATACCCCCTCCATATTAGTCATATCAGTATAGGACAGTTTTAAAAAAGACCCAAATTGAAGGAAAACAGTGGCATGGAAAGCCATGCTGAATCATTACTAAAAGGAAGAATCAGGGGTGGTGAGAAACTGTAATTCCTCAGGCGTAGACTCGCGCCCGAGTATGCTGTTGCGATGAGGATAACGGCCAAAGCGATCAATAATGGCCTTATGCTTGAGTTCGAATTCAAGATTGAATTCCACACCAGGCTGATCAAACAATTTTACAGCCTGTGTATGAATGGCCATGGACTCACTGTGCATATAGGGCATGTAAAAGAATGCTTTTTCCGGCGCATCGAATTCCTGATCAGCACCCATGCGTACCGCTTCCTGCGCCAGTACCAGGGCCATTCCATCCCAGGCAAACGCCTCAGGTCTGTCTCTGTATATATTACGGGAAAACTGATCAAGGATAATGATCTCGGCCAAACGGCCGACTGCATCCTCTCGCCACTGATAGAGTTTACCGGCAATCGCATCACTATGCAGTTCACCAAAACGTTGTTCTATCTCGCGATCCAGAACCTCATCCTTGACCCACCACTGGCGCGGCTCCAGTTCGGCAAACCAGAACTCAACTACATCCAGCACACCACTCATGCAAATTCAGGCAGCAAGTCAGCCTGGAATACCGGTCCGTCAACACAGACACGGCGATATTTCTCAACACCATCTTCAATCGTCTTCACCACACAGCCTGCACATCCACCAAGACCGCAAGCCATATGTTCTTCAAGACTGAGATACGTCGGTAGATCAAACTCTCGACCCACTCTGGCTACAGCATGTAACATCGGATGCGGGCCGCAGGAGAGCAACACACAGCGACTTCGTTCCTGGTCACTTAATGCTGCCAGATAGTCGCGCGCAAGATTCGGCACATGTCCTTCATAGCAGCCATACAGACCCGCATTGGATGCTAAACGGGATGCAATGCCGCGCTCTTCCAGAGATGAGATCGCCAGAATGGCATTACCATTAATGCCGGGCAGCAGCGTGGTGGAAGGTTTCAGTGCAAACGGAAATTCCACCTCGGAGCCGGCAAATACCACACAATCCGCTCGGCCGTTCAAATCATCTGCTGCAAAAATCATCGGCGGAATTCCAACCCCGCCGCCGATCAGTACATAACGTTTCGATTCATCCGAAAGATCAAAAGGTTCGCCAATCGGGCCAAGCATGGGAACCACATCACCGACTTTTCTTTCCGACAACAGATGTGTGCCCTCGCCAATCGCCTTGTACAGCAGATCCACCGTACCACGTTCAGGATCGGTGAGCATAATGGAGATCGGACGACGCAGCGCACGTTCATCAGATACACGCAGATGCACAAACTGCCCGGGTTTTGCTTTGGCCGCTGTTTTAGGAGCACGCACCCGCATAACGAACTGATCACCCGGATGTGTGATGTGAGCCAGAACTTCGGCCTTCTCTTCAAACAGTGTATTTCGATGTTCGTTAGCCACGCACTTCCCCTTCAGCGAAAACAATACGACCCGCCTTCAACGTATGCGTCACCTGACCGGTCATCTGCTTGCCGTGCCACGGTGTATTTTTACCCTTGGAGACCATGGCTTCACGATCCACGGTCCATGTTGCATCGGGATCAAAGATCGTAACATCTGCCTCGGCCCCCTCGCTCAACACTCCGGCATGCAAATCCAGAAGCTGCGCTGGATTACAGGTCATTTTGGCAATCAAATCGGACATACTCAACACACCGGCACGAACCAGATCCAGAGATACAGGCAACATGGTTTCAAGTCCGACAATACCAAAGGCAGCACAAGAGAGGCCGCAGCGTTTGTCGTCTTCATGATGTGGAGCATGGTCAGTGGCGATCACATCAATGGTGCCATCGCGCAAACCTTCGATAACAGCCAGACGATCTTCTTCTGTTCGCAGTGGCGGGCTCATTTTGGCATCAACATTATATCCCAGCACCTCTTCTTCGGTCAGGGCAAAATGATGCGGGGCTGCTTCTGTTGTAACTTTCAAACCTTCAGCACGCGCTTTGCGCACCATATCCACGCCGCCTTTCGATGAAATATGGGCCACGTGATATCGCGCATCAGCACGGCGGGTCAGCATGATATCGCGTGCAATCATCGAGTCCTCACCCTCAACCGGCATGCCTGACACGCCCAGTTGGGTGGAAATCCAGCCTTCATTAATCGCGCCACCAGCGGTCAGCTCTTTCTCCTCGGCATGCTGAATCACCAGAAAATCAAAGCTGGAAGCATATTCGAGCGCCTTGCGCATCACACCTGCATGCCAGATCGGCATACCATCATCCGAAAATGCCACACAACCTGATCGTGATAATTCGCGCATCTCGGTCAGCTCTTTGCCATCGAGATTTTTTGTTACCGCACCAATCGGGTGCACATTGCAGAGGTTCACCTGTCTGGCGCGAGCAATGATTTGCAGCGCAATGCCTGCATGGTCGATATGCGGCCCGGTATTGGGCATACAGCAGATCGAAGTCACTCCACCGGCCACCGCGGCGCGGGAACCTGATTCAATATCCTCTTTCCACTCCTGACCGGGTTCGCGCAGATGCACATGCATATCAATCAGGCCCGGACAAACGATTTTGCCACTCGCATCAATTTCTTCATCAGCCGTGCCATTATAGTTACCTACAGCAGCAACTTTGCCATCTCTAATCCATAAGTCGGCTGTTGCATCGATACCATTGGCGGGATCGATCAGGTGTCCGTTTTTTATCAGCAGTGTGCCGCTCATAACAGTGTCCTCTGTGCCTGCATCGCTTCATCAGACAACTGTTTTCGGCTGCCTGCCTTCTTTTTCTCTTCCGTCTGGCCTCCGCACAGTGCCGCCAGCACTGCCATACGCACGGCTACACCGTGCTCTACCTGCTGCAACACATGACTCTTCACCGAATCAGCAACATCCGTAGAGATTTCCACACCGCGATTCATGGGGCCGGGATGCATGACTATACAATCGGGACCCGCTGCGTTCAGACGTTTTCCATTCAAGCCGTAGGTTTCATGATATTCGCGAATGGAGGGGAAAGCACAGTTATCGGTCAATCGCTCAGTCTGCACACGCAACATATAAACTGCATCGCTGCCCGGAAGTGCCTCATCAAAATTATGGTAAACCTCACAGCCGTATCGTTCGATCTGAGCAGGAAGCAGCGTTTTCGGTGCGACTACGCGCATTTTATAACCCAGAATCTTTGCTGCCAGCAGATGCGAGCGTGCAACGCGTGAATGGGCGATATCACCAACGATGGTAATGACTTTGCCTTCAGGGGTTCCCCAATGCTGTTTTAATGTCAGCAGATCGGTAAGGACCTGGGTAGGGTGTTCATGGGCCCCATCGCCGGCATTGACCAGTGAGGTGTCGGGCAGATAGTCAGCCAGAAATTCACAAGTGCCTGCCAGTGAATGGCGAATAACCAGCACATGCGGCTGCATGGCAGCCAGTGTCTGACCTGTATCAAGCAGGGTCTCACCTTTTTTAGTAGCACTGGTTGATGCAGAGATATTGATAACATCGGCCGATAGCCTTTTACCGGCCAACTCGAAGCTGGTACGTGTGCGTGTCGAATTTTCAAAAAAGAGGTTGATGATGGTTTTACCGCGCAAAGTCGGGGCCTTTTTCAGAGGACGGCGGTTAATCTCAATAAAAGAGTCGCCAAGATTCACTAGATATTCTATCTGTTCCCTGTCGAGATCGGCTATGCCGAACAGATGTTTCAGTGGTCGCATTATTTCACCTGCCTCTGCTCTATTATCCATGCCCCTTCTGTCACCAGTTCCACCGTACAGTTTTTCGGAGCCTGATGGCTCAGCCCTGCACACTGTGCGGCAATCGGCAGTTGCCGGCCACCACGATCCACCAGAACAGCCAGCCGAATGGAGGCCGGGCGCCCATAATCGAAAATCTCATCCATGGCTGCACGTATCGTCCTGCCGGTGTAGAGCACATCATCCACCAGCCAGACATCTTTGCCGGCAACATCAAACGGCAACTCACTCGGGCGCACTTCGGGATTAGGACCGATGGTATCCAGATCATCACGATAGAAACTGATATCAAGGTTGCCACGGCAGACTGAACTGCCATTTTGCTCCAGACGCTGCTCAATTGCATCTGCTACTTTGGCACCACCGCTGTGAATACCAACCAGATGGACCTCGTCAGCAAGCATGGCGTCTGCCATCCGGTTTAGTGCAGCTTCTACTGTCTGCTGATCGAACAGAATACTATCTGTCATGCCTTTAACTCCGGGTGGGCGAAAAGAAAGTCTTCCAGAATCACCGCCGCAGCAGTCTGATCGAGTTTCTCTTTCACCTTTTTCTCATTCAACCCCTGTTCATACAGACGCTCTTTCGCGGTCCAGGTCGACAGGCGTTCATCCTGAAACAGAACCGGAAGTTTGCAGAATCGTTCAAGCTCTTTCACTGCAGCACGCGCATCGGCAGCCTGTACACCTTCACTGCCATCCATATTCATTGGCAATCCCGCAACAATTCCTTTGGAGCCGTACTCGCGAACCAGTTTAATGAACTGCTGTGGCCAGCCCTGATCTTTACGATGCAGACAGGTCACTCCACGGCAGGAAAAAGCCATGCGATCACAGACTGCCACACCGATACGTTTCATACCGATATCGAGTGCAATCAGAGGAAGTGAAAAGTTTTCAGGAATAGAATGGAGTTTATCTGCTCGGGACTCGAGCACTGGATCAGTGGTTGAGCAGAATGCGGTCGTCATTAAATCCGAGATTCTGCAGCGTTTCTGTACATGCGTCCACCATTGCACTCATTCCTGCCAGACAGGCCACCGCATTGGTGCCATCCGGCGCATCGGCCTCCAGCGCATGTTGCACATATCCGATCGGCCCATCCCAGCTCTCGTGGCCTATCTCCAGCGTCACTGAAACTTCAATATCGTGTCTGGACAATTCTTCCAGTTCATCGGTGAGTAGCTGGTGCATGGAAGTCAGAAAACCGGCATAAATCGTGACTTTGCCGTAATCCTCACGATGATGAATAATATCCTGCCAAACTGTACGCAATGGCGCGATGCCGGTACCCACACCTACAAGATAAACATCGCTCCCCTTAAAGGCAGAAAGATCGAAACCTTTTCCCATCGGGCCTTCTATTTCCAACTCGGTGCCTTCATTGATATCACACAGATATGCTGAAAGCGGCCCTGCATTTTTGACGAAGAATTCGTACGAATCAGGGCGTTCAGGGCATGATGCGATGGCAAAATAACCCGGAGCCGGCTCATTCAGCTTAGGTATACCGATGCGTACAAACTGACCCGGCATAAATGGCTGCAGTGTTTCACCATATACCGGCTCAAGCGCAAGCAGATTTACCGTATCGGCACAATCCGGGGCGGTCACGCGGATATTTTTCTTTACCCGCATGCGATATGTAGAAGAGTGCTGCACTGGAAACGGACCTCCGGATCCTTGTTCGAGAAAGGGTCTGTATTGGACAGAATAGGAGCCAAAGATGCAAGCATCAAAATGTCTGGAATTGCGGATTGCTGCAAGTCTGGTTGAACATGAAGCCTTTGAGGCCCTGGCTGAATCGCTGGATTCACTTGGAATTGCTGAAGAAACTGATATTGATTCAAAGCAGACCGTTCAGATTGCCTGGTTTGATTGTGGAGAAGATGAAGCAGCCACCAGACAAAATATTTTTCATGCGGTAACAGAAACCGGTGTAAAAGAGTCTTCGATCACCCTGAATACACTGGAGCAGCAGAATTGGGAAACGGCATGGCAAAAAGACTGGCACGGCATGCCAATCGGAAAAAACCTGTGGGTACGCCCGTCATTCTGCGAGAAGTCAACAGAGGGCCATACAGATATCGTACTAGACCCGGGCATGGCATTCGGCACGGGTACACACCCAACAACTCAGCTCTGCCTGGAAGCCGTGGAGCGTATCTGTAGCAAATCTGCACCGGAAAACCTGCTCGATATGGGGGCTGGCTCCGGCATTCTGGCTATTGCAGCGCTGAAACTGGGTTCAGGGCCTGCGCTGGCCATCGATATGGAAGAGGAGTCGGTCGAGGCATGCCTGACCAATGCCGCCATCAATGGTGTGATACTGGAAGCAAAACTGGATGATACTCCACCGACAGAACAGTTTGATCTGGTGGTCGCCAATATTTTAGCCGCCCCGCTGGTATGGATGGCCAAAGAGTTAGCAGCATGTGTGAAAAACCGCCTGATTCTATCCGGCCTGCTCGTCGAACAGGTCGATGATGTAGCTGCGGCCTACATTGCAGAGGGACTCAGCGAAATTCGCCGCGATGCACAAGGCGACTGGGCTTCTGTCGAATTCATAAGCAAATAGATTTGCCGGACAACTGATTTCGACGCTCTCATGCGAATACAGCCATTTAGAACATATTGGCGTTGATGGCTTCAGAGTTAATCCAAAGATCGAATTTATTGCGATGAAGGGCGCAAAGATCCCATCGCTGAAGTGATAGCAACAAATACCTTTCTGAGCATAATGAAACGATCAGGAAGGGGTAATCAGGAGCGATGATGAAAAGAATTCTATTATTGTCTATGTGCATCGTGCCATTCGTACTTATGGGCTGCGCATCACTCGATAAAGAACAATGTATGCAAGGTGACTGGTATCATATAGGCCATCAGGATGGCAGCAGCGGAAAGCAGACCTCGCGCATCAACAATCACAACAGTGCATGTGAAGAATACGGGATAGCAGTGAATCAAATCGAATATATGCAAGGCTGGAAGCATGGCATTCGCAACTATTGCACTGCGGCATCAGGTTTCTCGCTGGGCAGACGCGGCACTGAATACAATCGGGTATGCCCTGCTGAACTTGAAATCGATTTTGTTGCCGGCTACAGAGAGGGGCTGGAAACCCTGCTGGATGAAACACAATGGGAATACGATACAAACGAAAGAGAACTCAACCGGTATTCAAGACAGCTTTCCAGAGCGACATCCGAGAGTGACCGTGCAGAACTAAAAAAAGAGGTCAAAGAGCACGATAATGAACATGATCGGCTTGAGAAGAGAATCCATCAACTGATGAAACGCCTCTCCATGGCTCGTCAACGAGAACTATACCTCAGGTAATACGATTACGCCGGAAACGCTCTTACTGCGCGACCGAATCCGAACAGGAGTCGAATGCCAGCAAAAGCGTTCGCTGACATTCAAAGCTAATTTCTGGAACTCGTGCCCAATCGGGCATCCCTGCTTCGTGACTATATTCGCGTCAGGACTACACTACGCGGCGCGGAGTGGTCCGGATGGTCGCGTCAGATGTATTTCTGCCGAGGAAAGTCCGGGCTGCAACAGGACAAGACGCCGGTTAACGGCCGGCAGGGGCGACCCTGGGAAAGTGCCACAGAGAATAACCGCCAGCCGTTTCTTAGTAAGCCGCTGGTAAGGGTGAAAAGGTGTGGTAAGAGCGCACCGCCCGGACTGGTAACAGGCCGGGGCATAGGTAAACCCCGTCTGCAGCAAGGCCAAATAGGGAAGCGCCAAGCGTGGTCCACGTTTGCTTCCGGGTAGGCTGCTCGAGCCTGTCAGCAATGGCAGGCCTAGATGAATGACCATTACCCGGATCGGTAACGATCCGGAGACAAAACCCGGCTTACAGGGCCACTCCGTATTTTATCTTTGTTCGATTACCGTTAGGCTCGCCAAACGATGAAGATCGAGGAACAGATATGAGTTTAAGCTTCTCTGATGCAGCCAAAGCAAAACAGCTGCGCGAATATTTCAATAAACATGGACGCATCTACATTGTCGTTGATGCGACCAACGATGATGTACAACTGCCTGATCACCTCAAAGGTGATCCCGCTTTGCGTCTCGTACTCAACGTACGCATGCCGCAGATGATACACATCAATGATGACCGTATTGATTCCGACTTCTCATTTTCAGGACAGGTATACGCCTGTCAGATTCCCATGCACACAATCTGGGCTGCTTATCTGCCTGAGGGAGATCTTGAGCAGGGCATCATCTGGGATGACTCTGTGCCGGAAATGATCAGGGCTATTGTTCAGGCTGTTCGCAGTAATATGTCAGAAGAAAGCATTGAGGAGTTGCATCAGGCAAAAGCAGCACACGCAGAGGAAACACCCGAAAGTGATGGTGCTGTAACATCCACGATCACGGTGATTGATGGCGGCGCTAAAGCAAGCGATGACGATGAACCGAAAGGGCGTAAAACCAACCACCTGAGAGTGGTAAAATAATGTCATATTTTCTACGTATTACCCTGATACTCACACTATTACTGGCCAGTTTCACAGCCCATGCAGATACAGACCCGCGCATGGTGTTTAAAGTGCTGCCGGATGAAAACAGAGGCATTACCGTACAAGACCTGCATCGTGATGTGCGTGCGGCAGCCGATATGGCACTGCCAAAACTCTGGTTCCGCATCGTCCCTGATTACGCGCAGAATCAGATCCCAAAAAAGGTGAAAGCGGTACGCTTCCTGAAACGAGCCACCCCCACACCAGAGGGTGTAACCATCACTTTCAATGCCAAGCGCGTTTTCGCCTGGTTGAAATCCAATAATATTCCATCATTTGACGATCCGGCAGAGCCTGTAGCTCAAATGCAGACAGAAACGACAATGTCAGAACCGATAGCAGCTGTTGCTAAGGGTGCATATCTTATTCTGATGGTTCATCGCCATGCATCACTGCCTGAACAGGTTCTGTTTGAAGAAGATCTGAAGCGTGAGCCTCGCATCGCTGACCTCTCACTCAGACAGGTGAACCGTGACGGCCAGCAGTATCGTCTGCGCCTGAACGGGTCCGATGACCAGTGGCTGACACTGTGGTTCAAGCGTCGTGGACTTACTTTATCCCCGACCATTGAAGGCTGGGTCGCGCGTTAAAGCCAAAATGAATGATCGCATTTTAAACATCCCCAATATGCTGACGCTGGCGCGTATCTTTATCACGCCGTTCATCGTTTACGCCATTATTGAGGGTGAGGCCATTTTGGCGCTGATTTTGATGGGGGTTGCAGGGCTGACTGATCTTCTCGATGGCGCCATTGCACGTTATTTCAATCAACGCAGCAATGTTGGTGCATTCATGGACCCCCTGGCTGATAAATTGATGCTGATCAGCACTATCGTGACACTCTATTTTATTGAACAGATCCCTGCATACGTGTTTCTGGCTGTGATCTTCCGCGACCTGGTCATTATGGTCGGCGCTCTGGCCTATGAACTGGTCACACACAATCTGGAAATGACACCTACGATTGCCTCTAAAATCACCACCTTCCTGCAGATCATGCTGGTACTAGTCGTACTTGCCGATATGGCCTGGGGCATCCCGGCCCTGCTGCTGCAATCGACCTTATGGGCAACATTTGCCTTCACTTGTATCTCCGGCGCCCAGTATATGATTGTCTGGATGCGCAAAGCCGTCACAGCCGAAGATAATTAATGACTACAAAAAGTCAGTTAAGACTGCAGCTGGACCTGCCTGCCAACTACGAATATGGAACATGGGTACGACATGCCGGTGTTGAATCTGCCTGTAATCGCCTGGCCCTGTGGTCTGTGCATGGCGGCAATATCTGGTTGAGCTCCGATTTGGCCGCAGGAAAAACGCATCTGCTACGTAGCTTCGCTGCCGAGCAGAACACCATTGCCCTGCTCGATGTACAGCACAGGGAAGAGTCGACGTCATGGCAGATGGTACAGCAGTGGATGCAGACACTGGAAAGCCATGCCATGTGGATGCTGGATGTTTCTGCCGGAGCCATGCCGGTTGCCGTTGCACATGCGTTATTCCACACGCTTGAGCGTGCCCGTGACCTGCAACGCCCGGTCATCATCGCCTGGCGCGGTGACATCGAAACATTGCCGCCTGAACTCTCATCACGACTGCGTGCCATGGACCAGCTCATGATGCATACACCGGCAAGAGATGATGAGTTATTGATGATCCTGCGTAGTGGTGTCAGCACACTGCAATGGGATATTCGCGAACAGGTTTTACAGGCTATGCTGACCTATCTGCCAAGGCAGCTGGATATACTGATGCCCGCTCTCAAGGAGCTGGAACAGCTCTCATTTGAACAAAAACACAAACCGGGTCCTGCCTGGGTCAAACAGCAGCTGATACGCATCGCCGCAGAGTTACAGCCCAGACTTATTTAATAAGATCCGACTCTCTTTTTCATAAGTTGCAAGGCGTTTGCGCCAACCGGGAAGCCAGCGGGCTTCGTGACGAGCCGGCGGCGACAGTGAAACGCGGCGGGTGAGCATCTGATCTGCAGATTGCGCAAATGCTTTAATTGCATCCAGCCCCGGCTGCTCACCGGACATGTTACCCAGCACCTGCAGTAATCCCCAGCCCATACCCTGATAGCGCTCATTCAAAGCTATGCCTTCACCTTTGAAGTTCACATAATCCATCAGCACATACATACCCATCGGGGATTCTGCCACTCTCTCGAACTGGGCGCTTATATGTGCACGTGCAGCCTCTCCCAGTCCATGCAACAGTTTGGGCAGGCTGGCTGATAAACGCTGCTGCATAAATTCAGCCTGCAGTGGCTTTGTATCCCTCAGAAACTGACGCAGAACTTTCATATCCTGAGCATCAGATGCGGATAAAAACTGTGCGCGACTCTGCCACGGGTTAGGCTGCAAGGGATTCATACTCAACCAGTCAGGTAAGTCCTCTCCCCGCAGAACCATAAACTGCATCAATGCAGGAAAGCTTTCCTGAAAGGATTTCTCTACCCCTGCCGGATACCAGATAAAATGGCCGATACCCAGAGAGGCAAACTCCTCACCTCTGTTCCACGAGGTCAGGCAGCTCTCTTTCGCCGCACACTCATTCTGGAAAACCAGCTCTGCGATCTGTTGCAGTTCGGCTTGAGAAATTTCTCGCGCCTGCGTCGACACTGCTGAGATCAGCAGTGCCAGAATCAGGATTAGATGTTTAACCATTCATCCAGTGCTTCAAGGGCACGGTCGGAAACGGAACGTCTGCGTTCAGCTCTTGAGAAGCGACGTTTACCTTCGCGTTTCTTACCCGGTGGTAGCAGCCCGAAATTGATATTCATCGGCTGAAAATCTGATGTTCGGCTCTGCGAAATATGAGCCAGAAGTGCACCATGAGCTGTATTCTCCGGTGGAGCTTCCGGTGTCTCGCCTTTCGCCATCGCGGCAAGGAAACGTCCTGCCATCAGTCCCATGGAAGCCGATTCAACATAACCTTCCACACCGGTAATCTGGCCGGCAAATAAAACTCGCGGGTCTGACTTCAATCTTAGTGTTCCATCAAGCAGATCAGGAGATTTGATAAAGGTGTTCCGATGCAGGGAACCGAGCCGGAAGAATTCGGCATTCTCCAGACCGGGAATCATGCTGAATACACGCTTCTGCTCACCATACGTCATTTTGGTCTGGAATCCGACCATATTCAGCAATGAGCCCATGCGATTATCACGACGCATCTGCACCACAGCATAAGCTTTCTCTCCAGTCTCCGGATGATCCAGACCGACAGGTTTCATCGGCCCGAAACGTGGCGTATCTTCACCACGCTCAGCCATCTCCTCAATCGGCATACAACCTTCGAAAAAGGGAATATCTTCAAACTCCTTGAATGCGACCTTCTCAGCATCCACCAGCTCTTTAATAAAAGCCTTATACTGCCCGGCATCCATAGGGCAGTTGAGATAATCACCGGCCTCACCCTCTTCTACATTTTTATCATAGCGGTTTTTCCAGTAACAGATATCCATATTGATCGTTTCGGCATCAAGCACCGGCGCAATGGCATCGAAAAAGCAGAGGCGGTCTTCACCTGTCAGCTCCTGGATCTGTTCATACAGGGCATCCGAAGTGAGTGGCCCCGAAGCAATCAGCACCAGTCCCTCGGTCGGAATTTCAGTAACTTCGCCTTCAATAAATTCTATCAGAGGTTCAGCCTTCAGTGCCGCCGTCACCATGCTGGAAAACTGCTCACGATCTACGGCTAAAGCAGTGCCTGCAGGAATACGCGCCTGATCACCGCAGTTCATAATCAGCGAATCCATGCGACGCATCTCTTCATGTAGCAATCCCACTGCATTTTCCAGATGATCGGCACGAAAAGTATTGGAGCAGACCAGTTCGGCACAATTGCCCGTATTATGCGCTGGAGTCATTTTAACCGGCCGCATTTCATGCAAGCGCACAGGCACACCGCGTTTGGCCAGTTGCCATGCTGCTTCGGAACCGGCCAGCCCAGCACCGATAATAGTAACTGTTTGAGTTGTGGAAGAGGTATCATTCATGTCAGCGAATCTATGCTTCAATCAGGGAATAAAGAAGCTGGATCTCTTCCGGCCAGATCGTTTCATCTATCGTCTCCAGCACCATCGGAATATCATTGAAAGCATCATGATTCATAATAAAACGGAATACATCCAAACCCAACTCTCCCTGAGTTAATGAGTGGTGCCTGTCCACTCGCGATGCAAATGTTGCCTTCGAGCCGTTCAGATGCATGCCGCGCAAATATTCAAAACCGACCAGCGCATCGAACGCACCAAATGTCCTCTCACAATCTTCCATCGTGCGAAGATCGTAACCGGCAGTAAAGGTATGGCAGGTATCAATACATACACCAACGCGTGACTTGTCTTCGACACCTTCAATGATCGCAGCCAGGTGCTCAAAGCGGAAACCCAGATTACTGCCCTGACCACTGGTATTCTCAATCACTGCCGTGACACCTTCAGTCTGATCCAGTGTCCAGTTAATCGATTCTGCAACGCGTTTCAAACAATCGGCCTCATCTATCTTTTTCAGATGCGAGCCCGGATGAAAGTTCAACAGAGGCAGCCCCAATTGCTCACAGCGCTGCATCTCATCAAGAAATGCATGACGTGATTTGGTCAGAGGCTCTTCTTCAGGGTGACCCAGATTGATCAGATAGCTGTCATGCGGCAACACATGCTCCGGTTTGATATCCGCCTTATTCAGATTAGTCTTGAATGCAGAGATACTCTCCGCTGACAGTGGTCTCGCATTCCACTGACGTTGATTTTTGGTGAACAGTGCAAATGCCCGCGCCCCGATTTCCATAGCCCGTAGCGGTGCATTTTCAACGCCGCCTGCCGCACTGGTATGTGCTCCTACATATTTCAATGTAATACTCCCTGACTCGAACTCTGGCGAATCATAAGGAGCTGCTGATTTATTGCATCCTGCAATAAATCAGAACGCAAAGAATAAATCGTCGTTTTTCCTTTGCTTACAAAATCAACGGCACACCATTAATTTTGGTGGCCGTCCATAACCACACGGAATCGCCGCGAGGCGTTTCCCTAACGAAGCGGACGATTTAGCACAGACCCTTGTGATGGTAGCGATCAAGCATCGTTTCATTACCGATCAGTCCACCGCTGTGAACATATAACAAGGTACCTTCGATGCTTTCAACATGCTGCAGAAGGGTATGCCACATATGCGTTGCGTAGATCAGATCAAATTCAATGCCAGCATGTTTCAGTTCACGGTATATCTCGAAGAACTCTGCATAAGGTTTGGCAAAGTGATGTTTCTTTTCGTTCTGCAAAATACGCAGATTTACAGGCTTGGCTCCCAGAACCTCCATCTGTTGAATGAGATAAGCCTTATCACCAACTGAATGTGTAGTCAGCACAGCCACATCCGGCAGGGCTGCCGCGAGATAATAGGCTGTTGTGCCAGTGCCAGATGGTGTAACCACATTAAGTTTCTCGATCCTGTTTTTCAGCTGCCACTGGTGAATCTCTTTTGCCAGCTGATCAATGCCAGTCTGTGCCAATGCATCAGCGCCGCCCTGCGGTACAAACAGCGATGAATCTCCCGCCTTCGACTTCAGTAGCCCGACCTCTTTTTCATAATCGTCAGCTGTCACTTCATGCAACTGCATGCCCATCTCCAGTGCCATTTTCAGATTACCTGTCGGCTTTTTCTTAAGATATTGCGGAATCGGTTTAGACGTATAATGAAATTCCCATTCTTTTTTCTGACACAGTGCTGCAATGGAGAGCATGGCATTGGACTGTGTGCCACCGTAAGAAACGATTCTGTGATATGTTTCTGCAGGCGTCTGAATCAGGCTATACAGCTTGCGATATTTATTGCCGGAAAGAAGAGGGTCAATCAGATCATCGCGTTTGACATAATAGTGCCTGTCACGAAAAACAAAGCGGTCCACACGAGAACTTCCTTTTTTCACTTAACGTGTCAGCCGTTTAATAATATTACTGTGCTGTGGATACAAGGCCTGTAACGCATCTCTTGAAGGCATTTCAAAGTCTGCAAAATCAAATCCGGGTGCAACTGTACAACCGACCAGAGCATAACCTCCGGATGGCACGCTGGCTGCAAACCAGTCACCGGCCTCTACCACCTGCTGAAATGTTTCGCCTTGCTCCGAATTCCTTCCCAGCTTTTTCTCACAATAGTTACCGGCCCTGTCGATCACATGAACAGTCAAGCGGTCACCATCATGGAAGTGCCACAGTTCATCCTGTTTGATACGATGAAAGGCAGAGAAATCCTCACCGCTAAGCAGAAAATAGATACTTGTACAGAAAGCCCGCTCACCATCAAATCGCTCGGGCAAGCCGATCAAGGGAATACTTTCGTCAGAACGATAAACCTCTCTGTACCAGCCGCCTTCCGGATGTTCCTGCAATGCCAGCGATTGAATTAAATCCTCAACTCTGTCCATCAGACTTCAACCTTGTAGTTCAGTTTCGCCTCATCACCGGTGATGCCACGAAAGCCCCAGCAATGCGGAGGCTGCTCATGAATTGTAATTTCAATATCAACAGGAGAAATATCCAACTGCCTTTCGATCTCGCCGAAAAGTGACTTGATCAGCGCCTTCTGAGTTTCCTTCTTTCGTCCCTGCATCATATTGATCTCTATCACCGTATAAGCATCGCTTCGACCATCCGGATAATAGAAGTTCTCCTGATCAAGGGGCATAAACCGCTGCGCTCGCTTATCTTCAGGCAGGCCCAGAACATCCTGCATGCAGCCGTGAATAACATCCGACAATCTGACTTTGATCGGGTTCAGTTTTTCTTTGATGCCATACACTACAATCATGACGACTCCCATCTTTATCAGCTGATTACAGGCTTTGTTGAGCGGATACTTGAACAGCAATCGTAATATTTCCAGCTTGCCGATCGGGCAATCCTGTTTCATAGTCTCATCATGCGATATTTAATTGTTCTATCCCTGCTCTTTCTTAGCCCGTCAATAACGCAGGCTGAAACCAATCAGCCAACAGGTACGCGCATCAACCTCTCGGCCACAGCTGAGCAGTCTGTTAGCAATGATGAGATGATTGTTTATTACCGCGTTGAAGAAAAAGGAAGTTCTGCAAAACAGCTTCGCCAGAAAGTTAATCAGATCACCGCCAGACTGGAGGCACGCCTGAAATCAGAAAAGGTACAGCACAAAACCACTGGCCGCAGCTTTCGTCCACACTGGGAAAAAGGTGTATTCAATTTCCAGCGCTGGAATGCCTCCCAGAGTGGCCAAATCGTAACGCAGGATCTGGACAACATCTCCAGTTGGCTGGGTGATATCGAAGCAATGGGTGTGAAACTGAATAATCTGAGCTTCCGTGTCAGCAGCAATAAAATGAGAGCCGTACAGAATGAATTAAGGCTGCAAGCATTGAAGAAATTCCGTACTAAAGCAGCCTCGCTGAGTAAAGGCATTATGGCTAAAAGCTTTCGTATTATTCGTGTTCAAACTTCCGGTGCTTCACAGCCACGTTATGAGCGTGGGCCTGTCATGATGGCAGATATGGCAATGGCTAAAAGTGCTGCTGCTCCCGTGGTTACAGCCGGTGAGAGCCGATCCAAGGTCACCGTATCCGGAGAGATTGAAGTTCCATTTACCAATTTTCCCGTCCAATAACTATGGTATAACTGTATCTGGCAAACAGACCATGACCGGTTAAAGTAAGTTCCAGTTACATCTTACAGGAGCGGATTTGGCGCAACACAACATACTCATTGTTGAAGATGAAAAAATGCTCAGAGAGATATATGGTCAGCTCCTGGAACTGGAAGGACACACGGTTCATTCAGCTGAAGACTACGACCATGCTCTTGCACTCATTGATTCATCGATCGACCTTGCGCTACTGGATATTCAACTCAGCGGCAGGTCCGGGCTTGATATACTAACTCATATTCGAACTCATTTTCCTGACTGTCCTGTCATTATGATGTCCGGATATGCCGATAAAGCGACCGCCCTTCAAGCGCTGAGACAAGGAGCGGTCGAATACCTGGAAAAACCCGTCGCAGTCAGTGATCTGGTCAAAGCGATCAGACATTGGCTGAATTTTCGCACTGTTCAAAAGGAACATCATCGGCTACAGGACTTTGAAGCCATGTACAAACGGCTCAAACAACGTGAAGTCGAACTCCGTCTGACCAATGAACGATTAAGCTTTCTTCTGAAATCAACTGCTGCAGTGATCTACGCTTCTACTGTTTCCAATCAAGGCTCAACAACGTTCATTAGCGATAACATCGAGCACTTATGTGGCCATGACTCGTCAGCATTTACAACAAGCCCGACATTCCGCCTGGACTGCGTTCACCCTGAAGATATTGGATATGTCAGAGATGAACTTCAACGCACCCTCCAGCTTGGTAGCAATCGCTTTGAATACCGGTTCAAACATAAAAATGGCCACTATTTCTGGGTTGTAGAAGCCGTCCGGGTAGAGAAAAGTGATGATGAGGAAGTTGAACTTCTGGGCTTCATCGTTGATATCACCGAACGCAAAGATAAAGAAGAAGAGATGAGACAACTTGCATACTCAGATCAACTTACAGGGCTTCCAAATCGCAGTCTGTTTTATGATCGACTAAAGCAAGCTGTTTCACACTGCCAAAGAAGCGAGAAAACCATGGCCGTGTTATTCATGGACCTGGACTTTTTTAAGCCCATCAATGATCAACTGGGCCATGAATGGGGGGATAGAGCACTCAAAGAAGTCAGCAAGAGACTGCAGAGTTGTGTCCGTGAAACCGACACAACAGCTCGCGTCGGAGGTGATGAATTCAGCATCATTCTGGTTGATATTTCCTGTGAACAGGAGGCTTGTCATATTGCCAATGTCATTATTAAGCGTATTCAACAACCTTTGATACTTAACAACAGCAGTCATGTACTTGGTATCAGCATCGGTATATGCATGGAATCAGATAAAGCTCGTGATGCTGACACATTTTTGCGACTGGCTGACAATGCAATGTATCAGGCGAAACAGTCAGGGAGAAACCGGTACTGCGTTTATCGCAGCCCCAACGACGGGGGCTGATAATCAGATGCGACGTGAGAGCATTCTACCTGATTGGGTTTATAAGGGTTACATGGATGCTCTAACCATTTCAGCGTATCCATGTAACCCTTGCTGATTTATGAGCGGCTTGTAACTTCCAGAAGGTGATAACCGAACTGGGTCTGAACCGGTCCCTGTACGGTTCCGACTTCAGCAGAAAATACGACTTTATCGAATTCAGGAACCATCATGCCAGGACCGAACTCACCGAGTTCACCACCATTCTGACCGGATGGGCAGCTGGAGTTATTGCGTGCGACTTCTGCGAAATCTTCACCGCCCTCGATGGCTGCTTTCAGTTCGTTACATTTTTCTTCACTATCCACCAGAATGTGGCGTGCTGTTGCTAGAGTCATAGGACACCTCGTTAATAATTTCGCGCACACTAGCAGTTTAAAAACCGCGTTCAAACTTGAGCAGTTTCTTTTTCCATTCCAGCCCGCAGGCAAAACCACCCAGACCGTCAGCTGCAATCACACGATGACAGGGAATCAGGATTGGCAACGGATTAGCACCAAGCGCCTGACCCATAGCTCTTGGCGAAGTATACAGCTCTTTGGCTATATCACCATAAGTGCGCACCTCGCCGGCGGGGATATTGACCAGTCCCTCTCGCATCTTTGCCTGAAAACCGGTGGCGGGCTTGGCCAGAGCAGGTAGTTCACGGCTCTCCGCATTAAAATAGGCATCCAGCCATAGCGAAACCGGATTCTCATTTTCGCCTACTGCAGCCGCATGTTTATCCAGCCATACATGCAGGCATATTGCACCATCCCACTCATACGAGATCGAACCAAGCGGGGAATCATAGAAATAGATCATGGCCGCGAATCTACCACACTAATTGCTGTTTTATGCTATCTCATTCAGGGCCTGATCACAGGACATACGTCAAACGCCACATATATATTTTATGTGAACATACCCTAGTCTGAGCCCCATGGATTGGGCGCTCTTTTTCTCAGCATTAATCTCTTCCACCCTGTTTCCGGGTGGTTCTGAAGCACTGCTTCTCTTACGTTTGAATGACGGCGGAGATGTTGTAACGCTTGTGTTGGTTGCAACAGCAGGAAACGTAACAGGCAGCCTGATAACTTACGCTATGGGTCGACTCGGCAATGAAGCCTTACACAAAAAGTGGCTGAGAATATCCGAACAACAGACTGAAAAAGCAGAGCGCTGGTTTGAAAAATACGGCAAAGCATCACTGCTGCTCGCATGGTTACCTGTCGTCGGTGATCCTATCTGCCTTGCCGCAGGCCTGATGCGCTGCGAACTGATCACATTTCTGATTCTGGTAACAATCGGCAAATTGCTTCGTTACTCCATACTCGCTGTACCATTTATCTGACAGTGGATTAAATGCCGGCCTCACGACGAATTTCACGAACGTATGCCTCAGGAAATCGATGCTCAATCAAGCCGTCGATAATAAAACTTACGTAGGATTCTGTTGGTGGATGGTTGGTAATCAGTTCGGACTGATAGGTAAAAGCACTCTTTTTCTCACCGTCAAAATCAAGCTCGACCTCAATGCGCCGATAGCCATTTTCAATCTGATCCAGCGGCTTGCAATGTTTGGCTTTGATAGAAAACAGTACGCCATAAACCGCTGCTGCATCCTGTCGCATAATATTTGCCTTGGCCGTTCCATCACGCCCCAGCTTGTTACAACACCAGATGTAATCATCCAGCCTGGCAGTACCAAGCACTTTTGCTGAAGAGATGCGCTCAATCAATCGTTTGCTCGACATGTTCGAGCCATAGGCAAAATAGAATTCTCGTTTGGATAAAAACATCAGTATCGGCTCAAGAAACTGCCTGTAACCAAAGCGGCAGAGAAATCAGGGATAGTGCTGTCGTAAGGGTCACCGCCTCAGCATATAGGGCAACATCAAGCTTGAATCGATCACAGATCACCAGCCCCAGAACCATCGTGGGCATGGCTCCTTCAATCACCACCGGTGCAAGATAATCGGCTGGCATACCAACGCCAATCGAAGCAGCCCAGGCAATCAATGGCATCAGCAGCAGCTGAATCATTATCACCGGCAACAGAACAGGAATTCGCGCCATCCAGCCGGACTGCCAGCGCAGCGCCATACCGACTGACAGCAGCATCAGCGGCACAACCGCGGCTCCCAGCGTTGCCAGTGTTTCATCCAGCCATACCGGCATCGATACAGCCATAGCACTGAGTATCAAACCTGCAATGGCCGCCCAAATTGCAGGCACTCGAAACAGGCTGACCAGTGGATGCATACCTTCACCTGAAGTCCCGTAATAACGCGCCAGAATAATACCGACGGTGAACAACAATGGCGTAGAGGCCAACAGATCGAAGTGAATCGCCACGACCTGGGCCCATGCACCAAAGGTCTGGCTTAATACCGGAAGCCCCAGATAGGAGAAGTTACCAAAAGCCGATGCCAGCAATAGTGCGCCGACTGCTTTATTCGACTTTCCGGGTAAAAATGCACGTACCAGTTTTCCATTCCCATAGAGAAGGAATGCAGCCAGAAGTGCTAATGACACACTCAATACCGCCACGACAGGAATGCGCACAGTGTTCAGGCCAACCGGGAACTGCCACAACACATGCAATACCAGTGCCGGCAGGAATATATGGTAAACAGACTGGGCCAGATGGCTGCGAATAGTTTCAGCCGACTTTTGCCCAAGCACTGATTTCCAGCCTATGCCAACCACAATAATCACGGCCATGCCCAGTAATACATTAAACATAGGCAAACTCTACCTGTTCAGTGTGAATAGCACTAAGCATTGCGACCATGCATGTCAGTTATTTCTGCAAACCTGCTTTAGACTTTGTACTGGCGCTGAAGATCACGTTTGATATCGCGCTCTTTCACATCGGCGCGTTTGTCGTGCATCTTTTTACCTCTGCACAGACCGATTTCAAGCTTGGCAAAATTGCGCTCATTAAAATAGAGCTTGAGTGGAACCAGCGTCAAACCCTTCTCCTTGAGTTTACCAACGAGCTTCAAGATTTCCTTTTTGTGCAATAGCAGTTGGCGTGAACGCGCAGGTTCGTGTGGATTATTCATAGCAGCCGGTTTATAGGGGCTGATATGACATCCGATAAGTAATACACGCTCATTTTTGAGAATTACATGCGCCTCGGCCAGGTTCGCCTGTCCGTTTCTGATCGACTTCACTTCCGGGCCGGTCAGAATCATACCTGCATCGTAGGTTTCAAGAATGTGATATTCGTGACGGGCACGACGATTGAGGATTGCCATGCGCCGGATGCTAACTCGAATTACATCCCATGCCAGCTAAACCGCGAGAGCCGCAGGGGCTTTTCACAGCAAATCTGGGCGAAGCCTAGTAACCACCCCAACGGCGTTTCCTGCGTGCTCCCATATATGGCAGCAATAATCCAAGAATGACACCAGCCACAATCGCACCACCACCCATGAGGAACCAGCGCTGCTGGGCACCACTACGAATATCTACAGTCTGCTGCTCGAGATCAAACAGCGCCTGTTTGGCAGCAGCTGCCTCTTCTTTCAGAGCCAGGTTTTGTTCAGCCACTTCAACCGCATTGGCTGCTGTTTTACGGATGTGCTGAATCTCTTTTTTCAGATTCTCATTTTCCGCCTGCAAACGACGATTCTCTTTGTCAGCCGCTGCATTTTTCTGTTTCAGATGCGACAACTGGCTGAGTTCTTTCTCAAAGGCCTGCAGACGATCCCGTGCTGCAGGGGTTTTCATCAGATAGCGGCTTAATATCCAGCCCTCTTTTCCATCTCTCGCACGCACACGTGAATAGCCGGTTTGTGACTGTTCCAACACTTCAACAGCCATACCACTGGGCAACATCTTGATAATTTTAAAGCCGGTTCCCTCACCTGAACGCATCGGCAGCTTTGCCTGATCGACAATGTAACGTGTTTCAGCCTGCGCAAGACAGGTGAAACTCAGTATAGCAATAATAGCAAACAACAGTCTCATAATTATTCCTCGAACGCCGCAGGTTAAACCTGTTTTAGCTGCAGGAAAAGGCATCAAACTTACAGACCACATTAAACAACTTCGCAAAAGTCTGTATCAGGCATCAAATTGCATATTTACTCATAAACAATGCAGTTCGTGCATGAAACACTTGCCGACAAAAAAATGCCTGTCTACACTCCTGCAGCAGTTGGGAAAAGGGAGCTTTCTATGGTTAAACCACGCTATTTACTGCTGGTCATGCTGCTGACACTGTCATCTTGCAGCACCATTGAGGCCATCTTTGGTATATCAGATGAACCTGCCGTTCAGGATGACAGTCGCCTGGCTGCAGAAAATCAACAGCTGGGCACCGAGATTGCAGACCTGCGCCAGGAATTATCAGTGCTTGAAGGTGACATCGCCGATCAGAAATCTCAGGAAGTCGCCCGTTTGGAAGCTGAAGAAAAAGCACGCCTACAGGCTGAGCAGGCCATCCCCAAAGACAGGCTCTGGGTTACTGTTTCATTCCGCTCCGGTTATATGGAGCTTACAAAGGCATCTCGTCGGGCATTAAAACGTCTGGCTGAAAAGTTTGTTTCCAAGCCAAGAACCCAGACACTGGATGTGCGTGGATACACAGATGATGAACCCATCGGTGGTTATGCCCATAGCCGTCATACACCACGTCACCCATACAAAACCAACCTGGCTCTGAGTAAAGCCCGTGCAGACAGTGTTGCCGCAACCATGATTAGTGCGGGCGTGCCACATAATATTGTGCATGCCGAAGGTTTTGGTGCTACGCATTTTGTGGCCGATAACAAGACAGCCTCAGGACGGGAAAGAAACCGTCGCGCAGAAGTTCATCTTGTAAATAAATAAACGTAATTCGCTATATTCCTGATGGCCCGGCATCATAAGCCGGCTTTTTATCCGTAGCTTTATGAGGTCCTGAATGTCGAATTCAAATGCAAAAAACGAACTTTATTTCCCCCTGATTATTGCCATCACTGCACTGGTTTTATCCATCATTTCAGGGGTCGTTAACTATCGTCAGAACAATCTGGCCAGCCTGGAGAGTAGCCTTCGGGATACTCGTGACCAGTTACAGCTGGCAAAAAGCGATATAGCAAACATTAAAATGACAACGGTTCAAAAACTAGTTGATGCAGAAATAGCATTTAAAAATCAGGAACGTCTTGAGGATGAAAAAAACGAACTTCGCATGGACCTGTCTGATGCTCACGAACGTATTGCCGAGCTGGAAACCCAGATCAGAAGAATGGACCAGGCATTGGAAAATAAGAAACGTTCAGCTACAAAGTTGAAAAATAATCCCGAAAAAAACAAAAAGGCAAGTAAAGCCAAAGCGGGAAAATCCAAAGTCGTTGCGACAGCCAGCAGCAATAACAAAGCTGCAAATACATCTGCAAAACCTGAATCAGCAGATCTCGACATCTACATTGTCAGCACAACAGAAGGCCTTCAGCAACAGATCAATGACAGGCTCAGCAAACACGGGTTTGCCGCCAAATTCCCTGACAAGCGCGAATCCATGAATATGGCCAACACCACAACCGTGTTCTATTACCACAACAGCTATAAACAGGTAGCCCGACAACTGGTCAAAGACCTGAATGATATAACGACTAACAAGGTCATCCTCAGAAAAGGGGCCAGTCCTTTCAGTAACAACAAAATCGTTGCGCATGTCATTGAGAAATAGCCTGTTCCAAAAACTGTCTGTGTAAGCCTGATAGCCTGAAACTGACTACTGATCAGCCACAACAAGGAGGCATGATATGGTCTGGAGTAACCCGAGTGATGAACAGCTGGCTTCGCTGCTTGGCGGTGCCAAAACTATCGCAGTGTATGGCTGCTCTCCAAAACCCGAACGTACCAGCCATCAGATTACGCAATTCCTCATAGAAAAGGGCTACAGGGTGTACCCGGTACATCCAAAAGCAGATATGATACTGGGGCAAAAGGTCTACCCTGATCTGGCCTCGATCCCCGAACATGTGGATATTGTTAATGTGTTCCGGCGTGCTGAATTCACACCGGGGATTGCCCGCCAATCTGTTGCTATAAGAGCAGGTGCACTCTGGCTTCAACAGGGCATCATCAGCGAAGAGAGCTGGAATATCGCCAATAGTGCTGGACTACAGTGTATTATGGATCGTTGTATCGCTGTTATGCACCGGATGCTGCTGCGATAAAAAATCACTGCGACATCAAGACTGAGATGTATCTGTAATACCTCAATATCATAGAGGGCTGCTCAAAATGTAAAATCGGTGTATCATAGGCCTACTATGAATAGCAAAGTGTGGGAATCTTCTGCTTGTCTATGGCTCTTTGCAGCCTTGTTCGGCCTGTTTGGCCATATCGCTCCACTGCAAGCTGAAGAAGCGGAAACTGAAAAGCTGCAGAGCGCAGAGCTACAACCTGAAGAGTCTAAAAAGCCACAATACCCTGAAACTATCGCAGTACTGCAAATGCTTTATGGCGGTGAAGTTCGGGCACGTTATCGATACCTGGAGTTTGCCAAAGTCGCCAAAGCGGACGGACATGAAAACATTGCTTATCTATTCAAGGCAATCGCCCATTCTGAAGCAGTGCATGAGAAAAATTTCAGCCGTATCCTTGAAAGCCTCGGCACCAAAGCTGCAACTGTTGACCTGTCCTCGATCAAAATTGAAACCACAAAAGAAAACCTGAAATACGCTACGGAAGTTGAACTCTCGGAAATTGATACCGAGTATCCGCGTTACATTCATCGCGTCAGCCCTGAAAAACATCTGGTGGCACTGGAATACATCAACTATGCATGGGAAGCGGAGCGTCAGCACCGTGAACTGATCAAGGAAATCCAGAGTGGCACCGGTATGTTTTTCAGCATGTTGCTCGAGCACTTCCGTAAAAATGACAGCACCTATTACGTCAACCAGAACTGCGGTGCAACTGTCACAGAACTACCTTTGGATAGATGCCCTATCTGCCATAAACCTCTGGACACATACATCGTTGTTCCTGCTCCATGATTTTTAGCAAAAGTCCGACCTAAATCCTAACCTTCAACACTATTGTGCACCCAAAACTTACTTTCCGGTCACTTCAGGTTTGCTTGCTCATTCTCTGGCTTATCCTTGCTACCATTTGAACGCCACCATAACTGAGCACGCTCGCGATTAAATGGAGGTAAAATATTCACATCAATAGTAGTTGTTTTGAGGGCTGGAAAAATACCCTGATACGAAGACAGGTCCTCTGCACTCTTATCGGTGATGGTTACATCAAATGTACTACCAGCAAAGCCAGTGACATTCTGGTCCACCAATGGAATCACCGGCCCAGCACGAAACTCATCACTCTGGCGTTCACGCATCACACCTGAAGCACGGCCAATATATGTGACACTGTCAGCCTTTACTTCAATATCTCCATGTACTGGCATCATACATTGAGCCATCAAAAAAATGCTTCGATACATACAAGAGGCACCACGAACAACATAATGCCCCGGAGTCAGCTCCATCCTCAGTAAATAACGCGTACCGTTAGCACTTGAGACGGTACCATCCATATCTGTTTTGAAGTTATGTCTATCTGCCCTTTCTTTTGCGTCTGGAGTCTCAACATGTGCCACAAGTATCTGTGGCTGGTAATCTGTCTTATACTGGTTAGACACTTCCATAGACATTAGAACTAAACCTTTACCATTTAGTTCAAGTGTTTTTGTTTCCTTGGTCAGGCCCATGTCATGAACAGTTGCACAGCCTGAGAAAAACAAGAGGCCTACTAACATCGTCGATGAATATAGAGCACTTTGTTTAAAATTATTGATCCCCATTCCCCTGAAATCCCCCCCTCATATTGTGAATTAACCACAACCGCAAAGCATACACAAATATATTTCAAGCGCTGTCCCCCAAATAGGGGACAAGAGGTGATAATTTGTGACGAAAAAGAAAAGGCTCCCGTAGGAGCCTTTGTTAAGCTAAATCAGTATGCTCAGATGTGAATGGCACGATCATCTGCATCGAGCACTGATTCGTGAATCATCTCGGATAACGTCGGGTGCGGGAACATATGATGCGCCAGCTCCGCTTCAGTGGTTTCCAGTGTTTTGGCCACACCGAGAGATACAATCATTTCAGTTGCTTCAGCACCCACGATATGAGAACCGAGCAGTTCACCTGTTTCAGCATGGAAGATCGTTTTCACCATACCTTCAGTCTCAGCCAGCCCCATCGCCTTACCGTTGGTGCCGTAACCCATACGACCTACTTTGTACGGAATACCCTCTTCCTTGCACTGGTTTTCGGTTTTACCACATGAACCCACCTGTGGCTGGCAGTAAGTACAACCAGGAACATTACCGTAATCGACAGGGTGCGGATGTTTTTCGGCAATCGCCTCGACACAGACTATGCCTTCATGACTTGCCACATGGGCGAGGGCCGGAGCACCAACCACATCACCGATTGCATAAACACCCGCATGATCGGTGCGATACCAGTCATCGACTTCAATGGTATTACGCTCAACCTTCATCGATGTGTTTTCCGCACCAATGGCATCTGTATTACCAATGACGCCAACCGCAACCAGACACACATCACCTTCGATGCTCTCCTGCTTGCCTTTGGCCTCATATTCAACCACGGCCTTGCCATCGATATTTTTAGCAGATGACACCATTGCACCGGTAATAATTTTGATCTTCTGCTTCTTGAATGAGCGCGCTACAACCCTGGAAATCTCATGATCTTCCAAAGGCAGAATCTGATCAGCAGCTTCAATGACTGTAACATCAGAACCCATCGCCTTATAAAAGTAGGCAAATTCCATTCCGATAGCGCCCGAACCAATCACTACAAGTTTCTTAGGCAAGCTTGTTGGCGCCAGCGCCTGTTTGTAGGTGATGACCACATCATTATCCACATCCATGCCAGGGAAGGCGCGTGCGCGTGCTCCTGTTGCTACGATCACATGTTTGGCCGTAACCTGTTTCTCATTACCCTCAGCATCCTTCACCATCAACTTATTATCAGCTTCGAATGTCGCGTAGCCTTCGATGTGTTCAACCTTGTTCTTCTTGAACAGAAAGCCGATACCATTATTCAATTTGGCAGAAATAGCGCGTGAGCGGGCAACCGCCTTCTCGAGGTCCGGATTGACCTCAGTCACACCCAGGCCCAGTGCATCACCACTGTGTTGAATGATATTGATCACTTCGGCTGTACGCAGTAGCGCCTTGGTCGGAATACAACCCCAGTTCAGGCAGATACCTCCCAGATGGGTCGACTCGATACAGGCAACCTTCAGGCCCAGTTGAGCTGCACGAATCGCAGCCACATAACCGCCTGGACCGGCACCAATGACTACGACATCGTATTCACCATCGGCATTGAACAGGCCTGCAGGTTTCAGATTCAGCTCTTCAGTTTCTTCTGCATCATGCGCGGCGTGTGCTGCAACGGATGCGGGATGCATATCAGGTGCGGATTCAGCACCCAATGCTGCGGCCTCTTCTGAAGAGACATCTTCATTAATTTCAACAGGGTTTTCCATACCGGATCCCGAAGGCATATAGTCGTCTGCAACCTCTTCATCATCTTCACGAATCACGGCGATCGGTGCACCAACAGTTACAATAGAGCCTTCCGGTGAAAGTATCTTATGCAGAACGCCCTCATCAACGACTTCCATCTCCATCGTTGCTTTGTCGGTTTCCACCTCAGCCAGTACTTCACCGGAAACCAGTTCGTCACCTTCGGCCTTCAACCAGCGGGCAATACGCCCTTCGGTCATAGTCGGTGATAACTGGGTCATAAAAACATCAATCGGCATCTCGAATCCTCAATAATAATGAATCACGAACAGGTAGGGCAAAATGGAATGCCGGACCCTGCTTTCTCGCAATCGGGTTAAATCAGTACGCTGGCAGGTTTTTCAATATGCGTCTTCAGTGCAGCCAGGAACTCTGCCCCAACCGCACCATCCACCACGCGGTGGTCACATGAAAGCGTGAGTGTCATCATCTTCTTAACAACAACCTCGCCGTTCTCAATGACAGGACGCTCATCTGTACCACCAACAGCCAGAATTGCACCTTCAGGCGGATTCACAATGGCAGCGAACTGTTTTACACCATACATGCCAAGGTTGGATATAGAGAAGGTACCACCGGAATACTCTTCCGGCTGCAATTCACCGGCACGAGCCCGTACAGCCAGCTCTTTCACTTCACCAGAGATATCGGTAATGCCCTTCTGCTCGGCAAACCTGATCACAGGTGTAATCAGACCGCCATCAATCGCCACGGCCACAGAAATATGTGCATGTTTATGTACCAGTGTATCGCTTTCCGTCCAGCTCGCATTGGCTGCAGGCACGTCCACCAGAGCCTTGGCTACCGCTTTGATCACAAAATCGTTTACGCTAAGTTTAAATGCACCATCCGCTGCTTCATTAAGCTGAGCCCTGAGATCCATCAAGCGATCCATGGCAACATCCACACTGAGGTAGAAGTGCGGAACCTGCTGTTTGGATTCCGTCAAACGGCGGGCAATGGCCTTACGCATCATCGAGTTCTCTACACGTTCAAACTCATCTTCATGGTAAGGTAGCGGCCCGGTTGGCATCGGACGCGGTGGCGGTGCCACCACGGCAGCAGTTGCTCCACCCAGATTAATACCGACCCGGACTGCCTTTTCGACATCTGAGCGGGTAATACGTCCATGCGGACCTGTACCTGTAATAGCGGCCAGATTGATACCCTTCTGTTTGGCTATCCTGCGTGCCAGAGGGCTTGCCTTGATGCGACCCTTTCTAATCACAGGGGCTGAAGGCTGTGCAACAGGGACAGTGGCTTTTGCTTCTGCAGCCTGCGCCGCTGCCGGCTGCTCCGCGACCACTTCTTCAATCACTGCAGGTTCTCCTGCATTGTCTGCAGGTTTATAATCATCAGGGACCGTTTCATCATCTTCAGCAATCACTGCAATAGCTGTACCAACCGCAACGATTGAACCTTCAGGTGAAAGGATTTTATGCAGAATACCCTCATCAATGACTTCCATTTCCATGGTCGCCTTATCAGTTTCCACCTCGGCCAGAATTTCTCCTGATTCCAGTGTATCGCCTTCCTTCTTTAACCAGCGGGCAATTTTGCCTTCGGTCATCGTTGGCGAAAGCTGCGTCATAAACAGATCAATCGGCATTGTTACCCCTTAAGCCCTTCCGCACGCCACACGTGCAGCCTCAACAATTTCAAGCACACTCGGTAGCGCCATGGCTTCCAAATTGGCCGCATATGGCATCGGTACATCCTTACCAGTCACACGAATGACCGGTGAATCAAGATCATCAAAACCGCGCTCCATAATGCGGGCAGATATCTCAGCACCGATACCGGCAAATCGCCAACCCTCTTCCACAACTACAGCACAGTTGGTCTTCGCTACTGATTTTAGAATGGTGTTCTCATCCAATGGTCGAATCGTACGCGGATCAATCACTTCGGCTTCGATGCCCTGCTCAGCCAGAACTTTCGCCGCTTCCAGTGCAAAGCCGGTCATACGCGAATGTGCCACGATTGTAACATCTGTGCCCACACGTTTCACATCTGCAACGCCAAGCGGGATGATATATTCATCATCCGGAACTTCGCCAACATCACCATAGTTGATCTCATTTTCGATAAATACAACCGTATCATTGTCACGAATGGAAGCCTTCAATAGCCCCTTTGCATCAGCCGGATTCGATGGCATCACCACTTTAAGACCGGGCACATTCGCCAGCCAGTTTTCCAGACTCTGTGAATGCTGTGCGCCCACACGTGCAGCCGAGCCGCCAGCACCACGGAACACCATAGGTACATCGTACTGGCCGCCTGACATATACTTCATCTTGGCCGCAGCATTAACAATCTGATCCAGTGCCAGAATAGCAAAGTTCCAGGTCATAAATTCAATCACCGGACGCAGGCCAGCCATAGCAGCGCCTACACCAAGACCGGCAAAACCGAGTTCAGTAATTGGCGTATCAATCACACGTTTGGGGCCGAACTTCTCCAGCATGCCCTGTGATACTTTATAAGCACCATTGTATTCAGCGACTTCTTCGCCCATGAGGAAAACGCGATCATCACGTTTCATCTCTTCAACCATCGCCTGGTTCAGTGCTTCACGATAGGTAATTTTACTCATCTCAGCTCACCTTGCCCGGATACGGATATGCATGTTCAATCGGATCATTATAGATGTCAGTCCACAACTCGGATGCATCCGGTTCAGGCTGTGCTTCTGCTGCCTTACCGATAGCTGCAACCTCTTTTTTGATATCTTTATCTTTTTGTTTGAAATGCTCTTCAGTAGCAAGGCCAGCCTTAATCATCTGAGCCTGTAGACGCGCAATCGGATCGCGGCCACTTCTCCATTCATCTACCTCGGCGCGCGTACGATAAGTTGCCGGATCTGACATGGAGTGCCCGCGATAACGATAAGTCATCGCCTCAACCAGCATCGGCCCTTTACCTGAACGCGCATGTTCCATGGCCTCGCGCATCTTCTTGTCGAATTCAAGTACATCCATGCCGTCGATCTTCATGCCCGGAATTTTGAATGAAATACCACGTTTAAATAACTGTGTTTCTGCCGATGCACGATCCAGTGAAGTACCCATGGCGTACTGGTTGTTTTCTACCACAAACACGATAGGCAACTTCCAAAGTGCGGCCATATTGAATGATTCGTACACAGCACCCTGATTAATGCCGCCATCACCCATAATACAGATGGTCACACGGCCGTCGTCCTTATACCAGCTGGAAAAACCGAAACCGAGACCGATGGGTACCTGCTCACCAACAATGCCATTACCGCCGGCAAAGTTTTTCTCGGCGTCAAACATGTGCATAGAGCCGCCCTTACCTTTAACAACGCCACCAGCTTTACCCAGCAATTCAGCCATCACAGCCGTAGGATCAGTACCACGCGCCAGAATATGGCCATGGTCGCGGTAGCTGGTCATCATATAATCAGCAGGTTCAGACGCCTGATGCAGGCCTACGCAAACAGCCTCCTGCCCGTTACACAGATGGCAAAAACCACCGATCTTTTTCAGACCATAAAGCTGGCCCGCCTTCTCTTCAAAACGGCGAATAAACAGCATTTGGTCATGCATCTCATGCAGCTTCTCTTCTGCATAAAAGAAGCCGTCATGTGTAATGCCAGCTTCCTGTTTCTGCTTTGCAGGCATAGTGCCCCCATAATTTTATTTTGGCCGAATGATGCCCAAGCGCACGCATACCAGCAACCTGCACCCTTATGTGGTCTTTTTCACACCTGTTTATTCACGTCTGAATCCATTGATAAATATACAGAATTCCCTAAATCAAAGAAGGGAACCTCACCTTCTTTTCAACAGCTTGCGAAGCCGGGGCAAAAGAGGTTGCATTGGCAGAAAGGATGACAACAGGAGCTGCTGATGAGTGAGAATCGCAGACTGGTTTACAGTACCGAGCAGGGATCGCTGGATAAACCGATGCAGAAAAACAGATCTGCAAGTAAGAAAAGACGTAAAAATGCATCTGCTTCCCCTGCAATCAAGAACCCGAACAAACAGGGCGTACGTATACGCAGGGAATCCAAGGGGCGTGGCGGTAAAACTGTCTGCATTGTGGATGGACTGGCTCTGAACGATGAATGCTTGAAAAAACTACTCAAAACTCTGAAAGCCCAACTGGGCACGGGTGGCGCCATAAAAGGCGAGCTACTTGAAATACAGGGTGATCATCGAGATAAACTACTTTTGCTGCTGGAAAAACAAGGCATTCAGGCCAAACTGGCCGGAGGCTGAAAAAAGAAAAGGCGGAGTTTGCACGCTCCGCCTTTCAAGATATCTAGTTATAGGATTCATCGTAAAATGATTGTTACTGCTGCTGACAGTGTGGCTAGTATGTATCAATTTTGTGTCACTTCAGTGACATGCCTCACAATACGAATAAAAGATGAATGAAATATGAAATGCACATGCCATGCATTCACTCAGTATCAGTTCTCTGCGTACAACGCCGCCAGAATAGGCCCTGCGCCGGCATCCAGCACCTCCTGAGCGAGAGCACTTCCAATGGACTCAGCATCAGCACGCAAACCCGTTGCTTCACGCTTAATCACTATCGTACCGTCAACTGAACCCACCAGCCCTTTCAAATGCAGTGAATCACCATCAAGCGTGGCATAGGCTGCAATCGGCACCTGACAGCCACCTTCAAGCGTAGCCAAAAATGCGCGTTCAGCTTTGGTACGGGCCACGGTATCCGCATCATTTAGCTGATCCACCAGAGCATTGATGACATCGTCCGCATCACGGGTCTGAATACCCAGCGTACCCTGCGCCACAGCAGGTAACAGCTCTTCTGTATCAATAAAGTCGTGCATCAAGTCCTGCATACCCATACGCTTGATACCGGCTGCAGCCAGAATCACCGCATCGACTTCCTCGCCCAGCTTGGAAAGACGTGTCTGTATATTGCCGCGAATTGAAGTAAACTCGAATGATGGATATTTAGCCCTGATCTGAGCGACACGACGCAGACTGGAAGTGCCGATAGTGGCCCCTTCAGGCAGACTGTCCAGACCACCCTTGGTAATAGTCGCAATGGCATCACGCGGATCTTCCCGTTTGGGATGGGCGCGAATACTGGTACCTTCCGGCAATACAGTCGGCACATCCTTCATGGAGTGCACTGCGATATCAGCACGCCCATCAAGCAACGCCTCATCGATCTCTTTGGTAAACAGACCCTTACCACCCACCTGTGCCAGAGGCACATCCAGGATTTTGTCACCCTTGGTAACAATTTTTACCAGCTCTGTCGTCACGGACGGGTCCAGACGCTGCAGTTCAGCGGATACATGTTCAGCCTGCCACAGGGCAAGCGGGGAACGACGGGTAGCAATACGGATGTGAGACATGGAACCTCCAGAAGTAGAGCGAACCGTAGCGACAGAGGCCGGTTTACTCAAAAGAAATCAGCAGAAGTCTGGAAACTCAGACATCAGGCTTCATTTTCTGCAGAAAATGCAGACAGGTGTCACCATAAGGGCGAGACTGAACACATGACCAGCCATCAGGCCACACAGGTTTCACTTTTGTGGATTCCTCGACAATCAGGCGGTCACAGCTGATTTCACACTTGTCCAGCCAGGCAGGTATCTGCTCGCTAAAGCCCTGCTGATATGGCGGGTCAGCAAAAACAAGCTCAAAATGCTCGCCAGCCAGCGAAGCCAGTCCCTTCTCCACACCGATGGTTTTAATTTGCCAACGATCAGACAAAGCCCATGAGTCTCGTATACTCCCCATTTCACGAGTCAACCTGCGATTCAATTCAATCGATACAGCAGAAGAGGCCCCGCGAGAAATCGCCTCCAGCGCCATGACACCGGAACCAGAAAACAGATCGAGCAGTCTCATATCATCCAGAGGGCCGAGAATATTAAACAGAGCCTGACGCACCTTGGCTGGCGTCGGACGCAGGCCCGCAACATCAGGCACCCTGATCACTCGTCCCCGCAAACTTCCTGCAGTAATTCTCATGGTTAACGAAAAACCTTAATCCAGCTTAGAACCGACACGCACACGACTCCAGCTTTCCGGCTTCAGAAAACGCGATGCCTGTGTCCTCACTGCATCCAACGTCACTGCAGCAACCCGTTCCGTCCATACACTCAGGTAATCCAATGGCAACCCATAGATACCTATCATGGAGATCAGCCCCACACGCTCCCTGTTTGAATCCATACGCTGTGCAAAACTGCCAACCAGATTCTCTTTACTTGCCTTTAACTGTGCTGAAGTAATTTTACCCGCTGCCAATTCAGCAAGCACTGAGCGCACCACGGTTTCTGCCTGTTCGGCCTGATCAGCACGCGTCTGCAGGCTGATGACGAAGGGACCAGGCACAGCAAGGGGTGAAAAATAGGAATAAACACCATACACAAGACCACGCTTTTCACGAACCTCTTCCATCAATCTGGAACCAAACCCTCCGCCACCAAGCATATGGTTCAACACAAATACAGGAAAAAACCCGGCATCGCTGCGTGCAACTCCGAGACGTGTCATATGCACCATGGTCTGACTGGTAGGCATCTGTACATCCACACTTTTAGCAGCCGTCACTTCAGGCTGCGCAATACCTGCCAATGTTTGCGCTGGTTTTCCCTGCCAACCATCAAGCTTTGCCTCAAGCAAGGGTAGCAATTCAGCCAGCGTGATGTCACCGCTGACAGCTAACACTGCGCCCTGTGGTTTTATCTGCCTGCCGAACAAGTCTTTCACATCATTCAGAGTAAGCCCTGCCAGCGACTGCATAGTACCCGCGGGTCTATGTCCATATGGGTGGTCACCGAACAATGTTTCAGCAGCAGCTTGTGCAGCCTGCACACCCGGCTCTTCCTTTTCTTTCTGCGCAGCGGCCAGCGTATCCTGCTTCATGATGGTGAATCGTTGTTGATTCCAGCCCGGCTGCTTTAGCACCTCGCTAAAGGCATCCAGCCCGGGGTTTAGGGCATCTTTTAATACCGTTAAGGAGAGGGTCAATGTGTCGTAACTGGCGCTGGCTGCCAACTGAATGGCGTCCTGATCGAGCATATCTGCCCAGGCGATATTATCATGCATGGCGGTATGATCTGTCAGCATGCCAGCCAGCATGGTCGCAGTGCCTTCCTTCCCCTTCGCATCAAAAGCACTGCCGGCAGGCAAGACCAGCGACATCGACAGCATCGGCACATTATGTGCCTCCATCAGCAATACAGTACTCCCATTGGAAAGCGTGGCCTTCTGGATCGGCGGCACAGCCAATGCCGCAGGCGTGGCCATAAACAGTGAAATAAACAGCACAATCAGACGCAAGCTCATGATTTGACCTCCGGTTTCAGTAAGCCTGTGGTGGAACGATCCCGTTTCAACCAGCGTTTGACCGCCGCCTGAATATCAGAGGGCTCTACCTTTTCAATCTCATCCAGCCAGTTATCACGATTTTCCGCGCCTATTCCCACCACCTCCATGCGACCGATTTCTTTGGCACGCAAATAAAGTGAATCCTGAGCAAACACCTGTGCTGCAATGATATTTCGCTTGGCTGCACGCAGTCGTTTCACATCCACAGGTTTCCTTTCCATATCATCGATCAGAGCCCACAAGGCGCCCTCAAATGCTTCCGGACTCTGACCCGGCCCTAACATGCCGTAGGCATACCAGAGATCCAGCCCCATGGACGAGGCGTCATAACCAGCGCCTGCAGCAAAAGCCTTACGCTGTTGATCGACAATTTCACGTGATAAACGTGCTGAACGACCTCCGGCCATAATGTGGGTAGCCAGCGTCAGAGCTGCAACTTCACGATCATTTTCTCCCGGCTTCCAAACCGGAGTTGGAATCGTAATGGCCAGCATGGGCAATTGTGCCGGCACTTCAACATTGATGCGCTTGGGGCCGAACGGTTCCGGCTCAACCGGATTAAAGCGGGCAGCAACAGGACGTGATTTCAATCGCCCGAAACTCTTTGCCACCACCTTTTTCATTTCGGTAAAATCAACATCGCCAACCACGACGACGATGGCGTTATTGGGTACATAATGTTTCTTATAAAAGGCCTTCACATCCTCAATGGTCAATTTCTCCAGATCCTGCATCCAGCCGATGACCGGATTACGGTAGGGGTGCAATCGCAGGGATGCAGCAGATAGTTCTTCGAACATGCGGCTGTTCGGATCATCTTCGGTACGCATACGGCGCTCTTCCATGATCACTTTGATCTCTTTTTGAAAATCCTCGTCACGCAACTTCAGATTGGCAAAGCGCTCCGCTTCCATATTGAGCACTTTCGCCACTTGGCTTGAAGGTACCGTCTCAAAATAGGCGGTGTAATCAGTGCTGGTAAAAGCATTGTCATTGCCACCCATGGCTGAAATGCGCCTGCTGAATTCACCCGGCCCCAATTCTTTCGAACCCTTGAACATCATATGTTCGAACACATGCGCCAAACCTGTTTTGCCGGGCAACTCATCACGCCCACCAACCTTCAGCCAGACCTGAACCATGGCAACAGGGGCGGAGTGATCCTCTTCGACAATCAATTTTACACCGTTCTTAAACTCAGCCTGCTGCAATTGTGCCGCTTGAGCGGACGCAATGGACAGAACGGTCAAGATCAGCAAGGTAGTCAATCGAAATAACATGTACTCTCCGGATAATCGAAATTCAGACCGGCGATGATAGGGGGAAACATCGTTGTGACGCAAACACCATCATCCTCTGCTTTCAACTGGCTGCTCACCACTGCCCCGCATTCTGAAACCCTGAAGTAAATGGCATCGTGAAGCGCCTCACCCGCAAGGCTACAAGCATCAGTTGCGGGGACAGAAGCCTCCCCACGACAGTGACAGCAAGGTTTTTCCCTATGAAAATTAGAACTTTATCCCCTGTTTGGGGGACAGACGACCTGTTTTTACACTGTTAGGATTGCCAACCTTGTACGGGCAGCATTTCAACCTCCCGAACAGGAGAACTCCGCAGGTGGGCTGCGTGCCACGGGAAGTGGGTAGATCACTCGACTGAATTTGATAAAACAAACTGCGGGGAGTACACAAATCCTTCATTCTGCGAATTATCCTGTTTGCCCCGGCTCGCTGGAAAGCTGCCCGGACACTCCCCACTTTTTTTCGGCCAGATACTATGATGGTGGTACCATGTCGAAACCGACGATTAACAAGTCCGGTCCTACTACTCATGTCAGTGTTTCTATCTCGTGAGTACAGGCAAAATCGCGATAAAACGTACTGTGATCATTTCGCAATAACGAAATGATTATTAAATAACTGGAATTGAATCCAAGTTCTGTGGGGATGATGAATAATACAACCCACACATGAATAGTTTTTTAGATTCTTTTCAGAAAATTATTTCCATTAAGATCATCGTTAATATGATAAAAGCAACCCCGGAGGCAATTGTAAATGATTGTATGGTACGCCCTTTCATTGTGCTATCTCCCTTCTTCTGAATTCTTAATGTCTTCATTATAGCACAATATCCCCCAAGTGCGCTGCGACCCATCCACCCCCCCGAATTGAACACAACGTTGAGATATATTCATCCGGATGGTTCTGGTTGCTAACAGTCGGCCAATGCGTAGCCTGCCGTCCCCTTATTAATCACTAACCAATCCGGAGCAGCTATCTCATGGCCTCTATTAAACAAGCGCTTATCAGCGTTTCAGACAAAACAGGTGTGGAAGGCTTTGCCAAAGCACTGAGCGAGCGTGGTGTGAAGATTCTTTCCACCGGCGGTACAGCGAAGCTACTGCGTGAAGCAGGCATTGAGTGCCGTGATGTGTCGGACTACACAGGCTTTCCGGAAATGATGGACGGGCGTGTAAAAACACTGAACCCGAAAGTACATGGTGGCATTCTTGCCCGTCGCGATAACGATGGCGACCTCGCCTCAATGGCCGAGCACGGCATTGAGCAGATCGATCTGGTCTGCGTAAACCTCTACCCGTTCCGCGAAGCGGTTGCCAAAGATGGCTGCACGATTGATGACGCAATTGAAAACATCGACATTGGCGGACCGTGCATGGTCCGCGCTTCGGCCAAAAACCATAAGTTTGTCACCATTGTTGTTGACCCGTCCGATTACGGCATGGTGATCAATGCGATCGACCAGAATGAACTGAACGATCAGATCCGTCGTGCACTCGCCACCAAGGCGTTCGCACATACGGCTGCATATGACGGTGCGATAGCCAACCACTTCTCGGCCCTGAACAGCGACGGCTCCAAACGCAAGTTCCCGGACATCTTCACCCGCCAGTTTGTGAAAACTGCGGACGAGTTGCGTTATGGTGAAAACCCGCATCAGAACGGTGCATTTTACGCCGATATCGAAGATCAGGGTTTGAGCCTGGCCGATTGCGAAGTGCTGCAGGGTAAAGCGCTCTCTTATAATAATATTGCCGATGCCGATGCGGCATTTGCCTGCGTTCGTGATTTCACTGATAACGCCGCTGTCATCGTCAAACATGCCAACCCGTGCGGTGTCGCTGTGGGCGGTGCCCAGGAAGTCATTTATGAGCGTGCCCGCGCTGCTGATTCAACATCAGCCTTCGGTGGCATTGCTGCATTCAACCGTCCGCTGGAAGGCGCAACAGCCAAACTGATTGCCGAAACCTTTATGGAAGTGGTCATCGCACCGGGCTTCTCTGATGAAGCGCGTGAAGCACTGGCAGGTAAGAAAAACCTGCGCCTGCTGCTGGCGCCATCGGCTGATGCTGTTGCCGGCGGTCTGGAATTTAAGCGCGTGAATGGTGGTCTGCTGGTTCAGGAGCGCGACGCGCACATTCTGGATCGTGATGCCTGCAAGGTGGTGACAGATCGCGCACCGACTGAAGAAGAGTGGAACGATATGTTGTTTGCATGGTCTGTGGCCAAACATGTGAAATCCAATGCGATTGTGTTTGCGAAGAGCGGCGTAACACTGGGTGTCGGTGCCGGCCAGATGAACCGTGTGAACTCTACCCGCATTGCCGCCCATCATGGTGGTGAAGCGATCAAGGGTTCAGCAGTGGCATCCGATGCATTTTTCCCGTTCCGCGATGGCGTGGATGCGCTGGCCGAAGCCGGAGCCAAAGCCGTGATTCAGCCGGGTGGTTCGGTGCGTGATGAAGAGGTGATCGCCGCGGCCAATGAACATGGCCTTGCCATGATCTTCACCGGTATCCGTCACTTCCGCCACTAAGAAAATCAATGTACGGCAGGGGAAATCAGCCTCTGCCTGTGCGCATTATTATTTACATGCGTCCATTATTATGAACAATGCGCCTCCTTATGCATGCAATTTCTGGAAAAATTCGTTTTCTGCGCGAGCAGCAGGGGCTCTCCGTGCGCGGGCTGGCGGAAGCCGCCGGCATCAGTGCGGCCGCACTCTCGCAACTGGAGGCGGGCAACAGCTCTCCTTCGGTGGCGACACTGGAGAAGCTCGCAGACGGGCTCGGTATAGCCGTAGCAGCCTTTTTTCTTGAGCAAGGGACTGAACAGGATGTAGAAATATTCGATCTGGATGATCGACCCAGCGTCAATCTGGGCCACGGTGGGCGATTCGTACCGCTGACCGCGCTGCATCAACCGGCCGGATTTGAACCGATGCTGGTACATCTGGAACCGGGCGGCTCGTTTGAAGAACAGAGCTACGGCATCCGCAGCGCTCACGCCTTTGTCTGGATCAGACGTGGAACGGCCATGCTGGAGTATGTGGATCGTGAATTTACGCTCTGCGAAACCCAGTCCACCTACTACGATGCACGCAAACCCCATAACTGGCACAACCGTTCGGATGAGATCTGTGAAATGCTGATGGTGCGCTCCCGATGATCTGCGATTCTAAGGTGAGTATTTAAACTGATGCACAGAGCTTCTGAAGCAGGGTCCATGCGTGCCAACCTGATGGCCGGCCTCACCGTTGGTATTGTTGCCTTGCCTCTTTCGATGGCGCTGGCCATTGCCAGTGGTGTGCCGCCACAACACGGCCTCTATACAGCTATTGTTGCCGGAATCGTGATTGCCCTGACCGGTAGCAGTCGCCTTAATATATCGGGTCCAACGGCTGCATTTGTGGTCATACTGCTTCCGATCGTGCACCAGTTCGGGCTTGGCGGGTTATTGCTGAGCGGATTTATCGCGGGTGTGATTCTGGTTGTCATGGGTTTACTCAGACTAGGGACACTGATTGAACTGGTGCCCTATCCGGTGACCGTAGGGTTCACCTCCGGCATCGCAGTGGTGATTGCAACCACCCAGCTGAAAGATTTTTTCGGACTTAGCATTGAGAGTGAAGGCCACAGCTTTGTCGATAAAGCTGTAGGGATTGTATCTGCGCTGCCGGAGTTTCAGTGGCAGGAATTGGCCATCGCCCTGTTGACGCTGTTGACCCTGCTGTTGTGGAACAGGACAGGCAGTCGGACTCCCGCCCATCTGGCAGCACTGACATTAGGTACTGTGGCTGCCTGGTTGGGCAGTCGAATGCTGGATGGCGTTTCGGTTCATACTGTTGCATCTACGTTTGAATATACGATGAATGGAATTACTGCAGGAGGCATTCCACCCATTGCTCCGCGTTTTTTCTGGCCATGGCAACAGCCCGGCCCGGATGGTGCGCCGATCGGGCTGTCATGGGAGTTGTTTGGCCAGCTTGCAGGCCCCGCCATTGCGATTGCTCTGCTGGGCGCGATTGAGTCACTGCTCTGTGCCGTCGTGTCCGACAGTATGGCCGGCACCCGCACTGATCCGAACCGTGAACTGATCGGTCATGGCATTGGCAATATGGTCGTGCCGTTTTTTGGCGGTATTCCGGCTACGGCTGCAATTGCCCGAACCGCCACAAACTTTCGCTCCGGTGCAACGAACCCGCTGGCTTCGGTGATCCATGCATTGGTCATTCTGGCCGCCATTCTCCTGCTGGCACCGTTACTGGGCCACATCCCTATGGCTGCCATGGCTGCATTGCTGATGGTGGTGGCATGGAATATGAGTGAAGCAAGACATTTCATCCATATACTGAAGGTGGCTCCGCGCCACGATATTCTGGTGCTGCTGACATGCTTCTCGCTCACTGTGTTGATCGATATGGAGGTGGCTGTCGCTGCGGGCATGGCTCTGGCTTCAGTGCTGTTTATCAAGCGCATGATCGAACTAACCGGCGTGAATCTGATTAACCCCGGACATGAGCATGCTGATGCCGATGTGCCCGAGGAGATCGTAATCTACGACATCAACGGACCGATGTTTTTCGGAGCTGCACAAAATGCATTGAAAACGCTGGTTTCTATTCGCAGCGAAGTGAAAGTTGTTGTCCTCGATTTGTCCGATGTGCCGATGATCGATATGACTGCCATGGTGGCCATGCAATCTATCGTAAACAACCTGGCAGCAAGAGGTGTATCACTGATTTTCTGTGGTTTGACGGCAGAAGTGCGGTTGAAACTGAAGCAGTCGGGTATGTTGAGTGGTGCGAGTGTTTCACTCAAACGCAATCGGGGGGACAGCATCGATGCTGCGAAAGTGATGCTGTCAGGAGAAAAAAAAGAGGGGTAATGTTGCCATCACCCCTCTGAAATCCATGAAGCGTCAGACTCAGGCTTTTTTGACGAACTCCGATTTCAGACCCATCGGGCCAATGCCGGGAATTTTGCAGTCGATGTTGTGATCGGAATCGACCAGGCGAATGTTTTTCACCTTGGTGCCGACCTTCGCAACAGATGAAGAGCCCTTGATTTTCAGATCCTTGATGATGGTGACGGTATCGCCATCGGTCAGCACAGTGCCGTTGGCATCACGCACAACGAATGCGTCGCTCTCTTCGGCTGCAGCCTGATCGCTGGCCGTCCACTCATGCGCACATTCCGGACAGACAAGCATGCCACGGTCTTCGTAGGTATATTCTGAACTGCACTGCGGGCAATTGGGTAATCCACTCATTTGTTAACCTCATAAAACGGGTGCCGATTCCGGCACCACCGGATAATGGCGCGCACTCTCTGCCTGACCCACTGCAAAAGCAAACGACCTTTCCGGATGGGGAGAATCTGCCACTGCACATCGCGCTTAAACTTGCTAGCGTTCGCCGCTTACCGGGCTTGCATTGCCCATTGATGGAGTAGATACATGAAAGTAATGGTAGTTGGTGGTGGCGGTCGCGAACATGCGCTGTGCTGGAAGCTGAAAGGCTCGCAGTCAGTTTCGGAAGTGTTTTGCGCGCCTGGTAATCCGGGCATTGCGCGTGATGCGCGCTGCGTGAATGTCGGTGCTGAAGATATTGATGGCTTGATGGAGCTCGCACTGGCAGAGAAACCTGACCTGGTAGTCGTTGGTCCTGAAGTACCACTCGTGCTTGGTTTGGGAAATCAACTGCGTGCCGAAGGTTTCCCTGTGTTTGGCCCGGACAAAGCCGCTGCAAACCTTGAGGGAAGTAAGTCATTCTCCAAGCGTCTGATGCATGAAGCGAGCGTACCAACGGCTCGCTTTGAAGTGCATGTCGATGTTGAAGAGGCGATTGAAACTATCCGTGCATGGGGTGCGCCAATTGTGGTCAAAGCATCCGGCCTCGCAGCTGGCAAGGGCGTCATCGTGGCACAAACCGAAAAAGAAGCGATTGATGCAGTACGCGATATGTTATCCGGCAACAGCTTCGGAGAGGCCGGTTCTCAGGTTGTGATTGAAGAGTTTCTGACTGGTGAAGAAGCATCATGCCTGTTTATCGTATCCGGTGACACCATTTTACCGTTAGCATCTTCGCAAGATCATAAAGCCTTGCTTGATGGTGACAAAGGTCCAAACACCGGTGGCATGGGCGCTTATTCACCAGCGCCTTGCGTCACTGAGGCGATCGCCAACGAAGTCCTGGAAACAGTTGCCCATCCAATCATCAATGCCTTGAAAAAGAAGGGTGCTGAATTTATCGGCATTCTGTATGCCGGTGTCATGCTGACTGAAGATGGTCCGAAAGCGCTGGAATTCAACGTGCGCTTTGGTGACCCTGAATGCCAACCGCTGATGAGCAGACTCAAATCCGATCTCGGTGAAGTGCTTTTGGCTGCTGCTAACAAAAAACTCGATGGTGTTGAACTTGAATGGCATGAAGGCACGGCATTATGTGTGGTTGTCTCCTCTGACGGATATCCTGCAAGTTTTGACAAAGGCCAGAGCATCGGTGGACTCGATGCCGTGGAAGCTGCAGGAACCACTGTATTTCATGCAGGTACCGCTGAAAAAGATGGCAATATCATCAATGCCGGAGGCCGTGTACTGGGCGTCACTGCAGTTGCACCAACTGTGAAAGAAGCGCAGCAGACCGTATATTCAGCACTTGAAAAACTGGATTGGCCGGGCGGGTTTTATCGCCGCGACATCGGTTACCGCGCAGTGGCAAGGGAAGCAAGCTAATTTAAGCCGTGGGTGCGGCTTAAATTGGCGCGATAGTGCAAAGCAAAAACAGCCGTGGGTGCGGCTTAAATTGGCGCGATAGTGCAAAGCAAAAACAGCCGTGGGTGCGGCTTAAATTGGCGCGATAGTGCAAAGCAAAAACAGCCGTGGGTGCGGCTTAAATTGGCGCGATAGTTTTATTTCGTTTATTGAAAGAGGTATAAAACATGGAAGCAATTAAAGTATTAATTCTAATGGGCAGCGCAAACGACATGCCTGTCATGCAGAAAACCGAAGCTGTACTGGATGAGTTCGGCGTACCGTACAAAACCATGGTGCGTTCAGCCCACCGCACTCCTGAAGCTACAGTTACAGCAATCAAGGAAGCTGAAGAAGCCGGATGCAAGGTATTCATCTGTGCCGCAGGCATGGCCGCACATTTAGCTGGCGTTGTCTGTTCGAAAACTGTGAAACCGGTGATTGGTGTGCCAATCGCATCCGGGCCGATGAATGGTGAAGATGCCCTGTTCTCTACCGTTATGATGCCTCCGGGCATGCCGGTAGCAACAGTCGGCATCAATGGTTCAAAAAATGCAGGCCTGCTGGCAGTCCAGATGCTGGCCCAGAACGATGAAGTTCTGGCTGGCAAACTGAAAGCTGATCGTGCGGCACAGGCTGAGGCCATTCTTTCTGCATAAGGCAACCATGCAATGAAAGCCACATCAAAAAAGCTGGCTGCATTAAACGCTGCAAAAACAGTCAGGCAAGGCGGGCTGATTGCCCACTATACTGATACCCTACCGGGCATTGCAGCTCATCCGCGATTAAAAAAAAGTATTCAGAGCCTTTGCCGCTTTAAACAGCGGCAGGGTCCGTTCCTGTTGCTGGCAGATTCCATTCAAACGGCCACTAAACAGATACGTTTTTTTTCTCCCGCCCTGCGCAGGCTGATTAAAACGTCATGGCCGGGGCCTGTGACCATTATTGTGCAAGCAAAACCGGGCCTGTCCAAACAGTGTTATAACAAGGCAAGCATGGCTATACGTGTCGATGCATCCATGCAGACACGCCAACTTGCTCATGCCTGCGGTGGTCTGCTGCTCTCCAGCAGCCTGAATCGACGCAGCAAGGGCTCGATGATTCCTGATCGAAAAAACCAATATCGCCTGCATCGGCTTCTTCGCAATCGCCTTGCAGGAGATGCCGGCACAGGTAAAGCCTCAACAATCTTGCGTGTATGGCGCAATGATTCCACTATGATTCGGCCATGACGGAGCCTGCATGAATGGCTAACATGCCGGCATGAATTCTTTCTCTGATCTAATCAAACAACTCTGGCAGCGCCTGGGCTCGATGTCGCTGGCCATTGTTCTACTGATGGTACTATCTCTTGCATCAGTGATTGGCACTGTTCTGCTGCAGAATCAGCAGCAGACAGATTACCTGCAACAATTCGGGCCTTTGTGGTACTGGCTGTTCCGCTCATTGGGCCTGTTCGACATGTATCACACATGGTGGTTCCTCACCCTGCTCGGTTTCCTGATGCTCTCACTTACTGCATGCCTGTGGCGTCATGTTCCTCTTATGCTCAAAGAGATGCGTAGCCATAAAGGCACCATTAATGACCGCTCGCTGAAACGTATGGAGCTCAACCAACGATGGCGGCTCGGTGATGGCATTACCATTGAAACGATGCAGGATCTGTTAAAAAAACGGCTGCATGGCTGGGAGTTCAAATCTACCGAAGAGAACGGAGTCCACTTTCTGCGTGCAGATAAGGGCCGCAAACACAAATGGGGCTACATCTCCGTGCATGCAGCCATTCTGATTGTTCTGATCGGTGGTTTCATCAGCGTTCAGTTCGGTTTTCGCGGCAATATGTCAGTTGCGGAAGGAAGCATGGAAAAGACCATCTTTTTCTCTCAAGGTACTGAGACCGCCGAGCTGGATATGCCATTTCAAGTGCGCTGTAACAGCTTTGAGATCGACTTTTTCTCAACCGGTGCACCAAAAGAATTCCGCAGCAACCTGACGATTATCGATGAAGGCAAAGAGGTGCTGACCTCAGACATCATCGTCAATGAACCGCTATTTTATAAAGGTGTATACATCTACCAGGCCAGCTTCGGTGATGGTGGCTCGGATGTAACATTCAAATTTTACCACATCGATGGCTCACAAAAAACGCGCACAGCTGCAACACAGGTATATAAAACATTAAAGGATGAAGAGTCAGACATCTCCATCGAAGTGACTGATTTCAGGCCTTACAATGTAGAAAACATATCTGAAAAGTTCGGCGAGAAAAAATTCAAGGATATCGGCCCATCGGTTGAATATGTAATGCGAGGAAATGGCTTCAAACCTGTGAAGGTAAAAGCCTATATGAATCCGTATATTGATGCCGATGGTAATAACCAAGGCTCATGGATGATGGTTTCAGTCTCCGGCGATGCCAAAGACTATGAGCCGGTTGCCCTCGGGCTTGATCTGACCAACCCGCAGGAATGGCAGTTATTCCATGCCTTTTTCACGCGCATGTCTGAGATGCAAGGCGCACGCAATGAAAAAGCCAACCTGAAAGCATTCAAGCTGGCGATGCAAGATGTTTTCGGTGACGAGCGTCCGGCTGACTTCCAGAATATGGCAGTACGCACCCTGCAGGCGGTACAGATACTGCCCAAGCTACCATGGCCTGTGATTCCCATGCTGGAAGATTATAGCCATGTTTATTATACCGGACTGCAGCTGGCAAAAGACCCGGGCATGAATATTGTCTGGGCAGGCAGTGCGATTCTGGTCATCGGCCTGTGCATCATGTTCTATCTGCCTCACCGCAAGATCTGGCTGGTCATCCGCCCTGCAGATGGCGGAACACACATAACGCTTGCGGGTTTAACCAACCGTAATCATCTCGCTTTTCAGCAGACATTTAACGATCTGTTCACAAAACTCGATGAAGAGTTCAGCCATCATAAAAACAAAGGGAGCAAGACATGAGTGCAACCACAGCTGAAGTTTCTATCTTGGGCGGTTTAAATCAGGGACGACTGGCCCTGGCCCGCTTTTACGCCTACATCGGCCTGTCTCTCGGCATCTCCGCAATGGCGTTGTACGGTGCTGATGGCTACAATGAAGATGCTTTCCTGTACCAGATTCTGAGTATGCAGGGCCTGCTTTGGGGTGGCACCGGTGCACTGATTGGTGCAGGCCTCGCGGCTACTTTATCCACCATGAAACCCGGCATGCTTGAGGGGCGCGTCGCTCCAAATACCGTGCCATGGCTCGATGGCTCATTACTCATGGTCATTCTGGCTATTATTGCCGCTCAATTTGAACCCATCGCCAGTCAGATCTCCTATGACGATCAGTCCAATCTGGTTGCCGCAGACATCATTATGACGATGAATGTTGTCTTTATTTTCTCAGCCGTTGCCTATATTGCCTACCTGTTCGCACCAGAAGTGTTTATCGGTCGCATTGCTACCGCTTCCGCCTGGTTCGGCGTTTATGCCGGTGGCACTGCGCTGTTGCTGCGCTGGCATGAATCTTACCTGTTCGACATGGATATGGGACATGCTCCGGTATCCAACCTGTATGAAGTTTTTATCCTGCTATTCATGATTACAGCAAGCGTTTATCTCTCCTTCGAGCGCCGTTATGAAGCAAAAGGTATGGGGGCATTTGTCATGGCGCTGGTTTCTGCAGGCGTATTTTTCGGCATCTGGCTCGACTCTGTAGGTCAGGCTGACATCAAACCGCTTGTACCTGCCCTTCAGTCCTACTGGATGAAGATCCATGTACCGATGAATTTCGTTGGATACGGTGCATTTGCTGTTGCCTGTGGTGCCGGCATTGCTTATCTGCTGCGTCACGGCATGGAAAATCGCGGCAGCACATCACGCATGCTGAAGGTATTACCCACACTCGAACAACTTGATCAGTTTGCCTATAAATCAGTCGCGGTAGGTTTCCCTGCATTCACACTGGCCACGATTCTTGGTGCGGCCTGGGCTGCGGAAGCCTGGGGCGGTTACTGGTCCTGGGACCCGAAAGAAACCTGGGCACTGATTGTATGGCTGGTTTACGGTGCATACCTGCATGCGCGTGTCTCACATGGCTGGCATGGCAAAGCGCTGGCATGGTGGGCGGTTGCAGGCTTCCTGGTTACCGTTTTCTGTTTCCTCGGCGTAAACATGTATCTCTCAGGCCTGCATTCATACGGTCGTCTCACATAATTCATTTTGTGCTATACTCGTGCACCAATTGGATGGGGAGTCAGGCACATGAAACCTTTGCGTAAAATTATCTTTCCGGCAGCCGGCAATGGCACCCGCTTCCTGCCTGCCACCAAGGCAACGCCGAAAGAGATGCTGACTATCGTGGACAAACCACTGATACAGTATGGCGTTGAAGAGGCTCTGGCAGCCGATATGGAACAGATCATCATGATCACCGGTCGCGGAAAACGTGCGATTGAGGATCATTTTGATATTTCGGCTGAACTGGAAACCAGCCTTAAAAACGCCGGTAAAAGCGCCCTGTACCAGGAGGTTTCACGCGTCGCACGCATGGCTGAAGTCATTTATGTGCGCCAGAAACAAGCACTTGGACTTGGTCATGCTGTTCTTTGTGCACGTCACTGGGTTGGCGATGAGGCCTTCGGTGTTTCTCTGGCCGATGAGTTGATTATCTCAGATAATCCGGCCATGCAGCAACTTCGCCAGGTTTACGATCAGACCGGCTGCTCAGTCGTTGGTTTGATGCAGGTCCCTGCTGACAAGGTCCATAAATACGGCATTGTGGCATACAAGAAAGAGAATAACGGACTGCTGCGTTTAACCGATATGGTTGAAAAACCGGCAGCAGAAGATGCACCATCTGATATGGCCATTGTTGGCCGCTATATTTTCACGCCGCGTCTGATGGACCTGTTACGCGAAGTCAGGCCCGGAAGCGGAGATGAAATTCAGCTCACCGATGCCATTGCAGCACTGGCAAAAGAACAGCCTGTATATGGTGTACTCCTTGATGGTCAGCGCTTTGATGCAGGCAACCCTGAAGGCTTTCTACAGGCCAATGCAGTGCTGGGCATGCAACACCCGCAATATGGTGAAGTCCTGCGCAAGGTACTAAAAGAACACCTGTGATTGATTCGAAAAATATTCTGGCTCTGGATACTGCCTTCGGAGAAATTTCTGCCGCCATTCTGAAAGATGGAGAGCCCTTCCTCACACGATGTGACAGTTCTACTGATGGAAAAACCCGATCCACTACGATTGTTCCGATACTGGCCAATCTACTTGCCGAGGCGGAGTTAAGCTGGGAAGAACTGGATATTCTTGCGCTTGGCGCCGGGCCAGGTGCATTTACCGGCTTGCGTGTTGCCGCAGCCACTCTGGCCGGTATCAACAGCGGTTTAAAACTGCCGATCCTGCACCTCTCTTCTCTTGCTATCACTGCCAGACAGGCAGTAACTTCAGATGAGCTATGGGTGATTGAAGATGCCCGTGCCGGTGAAGCCTTTGCCGGTTGCTATGCTGCCGGAGAAAACATTCACGCCGACCGCTGCATCACCTGGCAAGAGGTGGACTCTTTAGAGATCGATCAATTCGCCTGTCATAATGAGCCAGCCATTAACATGAATGCGTTCAAGCGCGTGCAACTGCTGATTCCGCGCTCAGCAGCTCTGCTGGCTGAAACTGAATATCTGCTCTCTGAAACACAAACCGGTCAGCTTCCTCAGTATCCTGAGCCGATCTACCTGCAACGTTCACAGGCGGAGAAGAATGCCAATGTCCAATAATCATAAAATTCGCTTGTTATTTGTCTGTCTTGGCAATATTTGCCGCTCTCCTCTGGCAGAGGTCGTAGTAAAATCCGTGGCCACAGAGCGCGGACTGAATCATTACCATATTGAATCAGCTGGCACTGGCGACTGGCATGTCGGCGGTCCTGCCGACCCTCGCTCAGCTGCCAAGGCGAAAGAGAAAGGACTCGATCTCAGCAAACATCGCGCCCAGCAGATCACCACTCAAAATTGCCATAACTGGGACTGGCTGATCGCTATGGATGCTGAAAACAGGGCCAGCCTTTTACGCATGGGTGTGCCTGAGTCGCGCATCCTGATGATGCGTCAGTTCGAAAACAGTGCGCAGATTCCTGATGTGCCTGACCCCTACTACGGCGGTGCTCACGGGTTTGAAGATGCCTACCAGATGCTGGTTGCCAATGCCGAATCCCTGCTCGACCATCTGGAGAATCAGGTCTGAATCAAGGTTAACCTGTCTTTTGTAAACCCAGAAGATATTCGACATTGCCCTTGGGGCCATGGATAGGTGATTCGGTGATACCGATAATTTCAGCCTCGTCCAGTTCAGCTTCAACCATTGCAGTCACCCGATCTCTGGCCAACTGACGATGTTCTTCATCACGTACCACGCCTCTATCGAGAAACCTTGGCTCGACCTCAAACTGGGGTTTGATTAACGCCACACACCAACCGCCTTTTTTGACGAATGGCCATGCGCACGGCAACACCTTGGTCAGGGAGATGAACGAAGTATCAATCACCAGTGCATCCACCTGTTCCGGAATCAGCTCAGACGTCAGTTTGCGCACATGCGTCTTTTCCATATTGATAACGCGTTCATCATTTTGCAGCTTGTAGTGCAGTTGGCCATGCCCGACATCTACAGCATAGACTTTTCGGGCACCGTTTTGCAGCAACACATCGGTAAACCCACCGGTTGAGGCCCCGACATCAAGTGCCACAATATCTTTGGCACTAAAGGGAAAAACTTCCAGCCCCTTTTCAAGCTTCAAACCACCGCGAGACACATAACGCAGAACCTCTCGCACCTCAATATCGGCATCTTCGACGATCATATTGCCTGCTTTGTCTGATTTCTGGCCGTTCACATAAACAAGACCAGCCATAATCAAGCGCTGCGCCAGATCAGAAGATTCGACCAATTCACGCATAACCAGCAGCTGATCCAGCCGCTTCTTCCTGACTCTGGGTTTTGCCATTTAACTAGCTACGCAGCTGCTTAAGAATTCCCGCTGCATCAAGTTCCATATCACGGAGAATCTCATCCTGAGTACCATGTGCAGGCCAGGCATCAGGCATAGCCAGATGTGTAAACGGCCCACTCCAGCCTGATTTCAGAGCCAGTGTTGCGATGGCCTCACCTACGCCACCGCAAGCTACACCCTCTTCAATCACCACCAATGGATTACCCGGCTTCAGGTGATAGAGAATCGCAGCTTCATCCAGCGGTTTAATAAAACGAAGGTTGAGCAGGGTCATGCTTTCTCCATCTTCCTTGCGCACGGTTTCGACCGCAGACAGAGCATCACGAACACGCGTACCCACACCGATCACCAAACCGGCATCACCCTCTGCCAGAACTTCCGCTTTACCGACTTCGAGAACATCAGCCCCCTGCAAGTCCACGCCATAGCCATTCCCACGTGGATACCGAATAGCTGTCGGACCATTTAAGGTCGCAGATGTATACAGCATCGCTTTCAATTCAGCCTCATCTTTCGGGGCCATAACAGTCATATTGGGAAGATTGCGCATGTACGCGATATCAAACATACCGGTATGCGTTGCACCATCAGCTCCCACGATACCTGCGCGGTCCATACAGAATGTCACAGGCAAATTCTGGATACAGACATCATGGATAATCTGATCATAAGCACGCTGCATAAAGGTCGAATAGATCGCCACATAAGGGCGGCGGCCTGCAGCAGCAAGGCCTGCAGCAAACGTCACAGCATGCTGCTCGGCTATACCAACATCAAAACAACGTTCGGGATGACGCTTGCCAAAACGTGACACGCCTGTGCCTGCCGGCATGGCTGCCGTAATCGCCACGACAGTGTCATTTTCATCGGCCATATCGGCCAGAGTATCACCAAATACCTGCGTATACGTTGGCGGCTTTCCGTTGCTTTTGTGAGGAACGCCTGTCTCAATATTATATGGACCCAGACCATGCCATGTTTCCGGGTCATCCTCAGCCGGTGTAAAACCAAGACCTTTTTTGGTCACAACATGCAGCAGAATCGGTCCATCCAGCTCTTTGCAGTTGGTCAGTGTTGGCAGCAGATGATCGAAATCATGCCCGTCAATCGGACCGATATATCGGAAGCCCATCTCTTCAAACAGGGTGCCTGGAGTAATCATACCTTTCACATGCTCTTCAACACGTTTCGCCGCATCCAAGGCACCGGGCAGTTTTTCCAACAACCGTCTGGCAGTATCTCTTGCCTGTGTATATGGCTTGCCGGTAATAATACGAGCCAGATAAGAAGACATCGCACCAACATTCGGAGCAATCGACATTTCATTGTCATTGAGGATAACCATCAAACGATTGTTGCGGGCACCTGCATGGTTAAGTGCTTCAAAGGCCATGCCGCCGGTAAGAGCACCATCACCGATAACAGCAATCACTTGGTTATTATCACCGGCCAGATCACGGCCACAGGCCATTCCGTAGGCTGCTGAAATCGAAGTCGACGCATGACCAGCCCCAAACGGATCATGTTCTGACTCACTGCGCTTGGTAAAACCACACAGACCACCATACTGGCGAATCGTCGGCATCTGACTTAAGCGACCGGTTAGAATTTTATGAGGGTAGGCCTGATGACCAACATCCCAGATAATTTTATCGCGTGGAGAATCAAACAGATAATGCAGGGCAATGGAGAGCTCAACCACACCAAGTCCAGCCCCCAGATGACCGCCAATCGGAGCCAGCGTTTCGATCAAATACTGGCGCATTTGCTGTGCCAGTCGCGGTAGCTGCTCGGGATAAAGCGCCTTCAGGTCAGCTGTGCCGTGAATACGTGTCAGCAGGTCATCACTCATTGACCGCGCTCCAGAATGTAATGTGCCAATGCCTTCAACTGAACTCCCTCGTCGCCCAAAGGCTGACATGCATCCAGTGCAATGTCGCGCATCTCATCGGCCAGTTCTCTGGAACGCTGCAATCCCAGTATCGAAACATAGGTTGCCTTAAGCTGTTCAGCATCCTTGCCTGCACTTTTACCCAGCACATCAGAGCTGGCAGTCACATCGAGAATATCATCAGCCACCTGAAACAATAAACCCACTGCTTTACCGTAGCGGGAGCAGGCATCGAGCTGTTTTTCATCTGCTGCAGCCAATAGTGCGCCGGCTTCACAACACCAATGCAACAGGGCACCCGTTTTGTGCAGGTGAATACGCTCAACCTGAAGCAGTTCCACATGTTTGCCGCTGGCCGCATCATGCTCAGCCTGCATATCCAGAACCTGACCGCCCACCATGCCCTGACAACCGGAGGCCAGAGCAAGCGAATGCAGCAGCTTACAACGAAGGTCTGAATCCACATCCATGTCTGCAACCAACTCAAATGCCAATGCCTGCAATGCATCTGCAGCCAGAATAGCTGTCGCTTCATCGAATTTCTTATGGCAGGTCGGGTTGCCACGTCTGAGATCATCATCATCCATGCAAGGCAGGTCATCATGAATCAACGAATAGGTATGAATGCATTCAATTGCCAATGCAGCCGGCATCACCCGCTGCACTTCATTGCCACCACAGGCACGATACGATTCCAGCAGTAAGCCGGGACGCACACGTTTGCCACCTGCCAGCAGGGAATAGGACATGGCATCAAGCAGGACATCCGCCACGACACATTGACGCGTTTTCAACATGGATGACAGAGCCGCTTCCACATGCGATGCATGCGATGCTAGAAAATCAGGAGCTTTCATTTATTCGGGGTCTTCGCCGCTTTCCAGCACCTGCAGCCGCTGATCCGCCTGATCCAGTAGAGACTCACAGCGTCGTGACAGTTTTACACCGGTTTCAAATGCCGCCACGCTCTCTTCCAGAGGCAGTTCACCGGACTCAAGCTTTGCAACCAATTCGCTGAGTTGATTCAGCGCCTGTTCAAATGAGAGTTTGCTTGTATCCAGATCATTACTCACAGCTGACACTCCTTATCCCCGACTACAGAAAGGCAGTCAAAAGGGGAGGGTGATTCTAGGAGTCCATCCCCCTTGGTCAATGTGAATAAGCCCCGCTAGGGTGCGGCCATGAAAATTTTCTTCTTTCTGGTGCTTTTCTGCATCCCTGTACAAGCATGGGCAATCATCAATGCAGAGGATCTCGATCTGAGTATGGACGAAGCGGGGATTGCCGGGAAAATAGGACTGTCACTTACAGGAAGTTCGGGCAATAGCGATAAAACCAATGGCGAAGCCAGCGGCAGGCTGATGTGGCGGCATGCCCGTCATACTGAGATGCTGGTTGGCAGTTATACATATGGAACAAGTCGAGGCATTCGCGACACCAACAAAGCTTTTGCTCACCTTCGCCACCGTTATGCTCTGAACAATGTGTGGGATATAGAGGCATTCGCACAGGCGCAACAGAATGAGTTTGCCAGCCTGAAATTACGTACGCTGCTTGGCGGCGGCATGCGCTGGACCCATCGAGACAACGACCTGACCCTGCATGTTGGAATGGGGGCATTTCATGAGCGGGAAAAACTGCGCAACAGTATTGCTCCGGCCACGCGACTCTGGCGCGGCAATGCCTACATGGCACTGGGTTATAGCGTAAATGAGCGAGTAAGGTTGCAGAATACGCTTTATTTCCAGCCGGCCTTAAATGATTCGGCTGATTATCGCCTTCTCGATGACGCGGCTCTGAGTGTCACCCTGACTGAACAGCTGGATTTACGTCTTTCCATTGAATATGCAAATGATTCCAAGCCCCCGGTTGGCATTAAAGACACGGACATCAACTACAAAACAGGCCTGGAGCTGCGCTTCTGATGCGAATCATACGTCATGTGCAACAGAAGTATCCGGAATCACAGCAGGAACAGGAGACTATTGTTGCCGATATTTTGGCTGGAAAATCCGAACCGGCACTGATTCTCACTGAGCATCCACCACTGTATACGATTGGTACGTCAGGTTCGAAGCAGGATATACTCCGCTGTGATATTGATGGCGAAAGCATCGCAACATTTGATAGTGGTCGTGGTGGTGAAGTGACCTACCACGGGCCGGGGCAACTGGTCTGTTATGTTATTGCTGACCTTCGCCAACAACAGGATCTACACAAACATGTTTGGCGACTGGAAGAGATGATCATCCGCACGCTGGCTGATTTTGATATTTTTGCAGAGCGCAATAAACGCGGTATAGGTGTCTGGGTGGGTGAGAAAAAAATTGCAGCAGTTGGTGTACGCTGCCGTCGTTGGATTACTTTTCATGGCATTGCCCTGAACATCAACCCGAATCTGAAACACTTCTCAGGCATTGTAACCTGCGGCATGACAGATAACCCGGTCACATCGATGCAACAGCTGGGCGTGAATGTGCAACGATCAGATGTGGAAAAAAGCCTGTCATTGCACAGCGCCATCTTTTCATGAGAATCGCGGCCATGAAACGGATTGAAGCAGGACTGAGTTTCAACTGGATGCATCGCATGCCATGGGGATTGTCCATGCTGGCTCTGGTCGCGTGCCTCTGGTCTGCTGGATCCATCCACAGCCATGAAGCCGGCCTTCATTCGGCTGAAAGTGCATGTATTAGCTGTGATCTGGAAGATATCTCGACACATGGCGCTGCGCTTTCCGTTTCTGCTGCTGTCACAGAGCCCCCTTTCATGCTCGAACCTGTCGCTTTCCAGCCATCAATGTTTATTGTAAAGACTGGCAGCAGTTTACTTGTCCGGGCTCCACCATCGATCTCCTGACCCCATGTAGCGTTTTAGACGCAAATTATTTTCAGGAGAGGATCATTGAATAACAGAACTAAAGGTGCACTGTTGGCTGCAACGCTGCTTGTCGGCAGCCATAGCAGCGGGGCCGGCGGACTTGGTGATGATGGCATCACCGTCGAGTTAGGATTTACGGGTGTCGCTCAGCAAATCAGCAAACGCAATGCAGATATCAACAAGCCATTTACCGGTAGTCTGGATCTTGTCATTGATGCCGACCTCGGCTTTGGCACCCTGCATCTGTATGGAGAGGGTGCGACCACTGCCGACATATCCGCTTCCAGTCTGCTTTCAGGCTCCAATCTTGATGCAGGAACAGCCGCCACGCCAAATGGACAGGGCCGTTTCCAGCTTTCTGAAATCTCATTTGGCACTGATATTGGTGATGTAAACCTGAATGTCGGTGTCATGGACCTGACTGCCTTCGCCGATGCCACGAGCACGGCCAATGATGAAGGGGTACAATTTCTTGCTGGTGTTCTGGTAAACAATCCGACGATTGCATTTCCGGATTACACACCTGCTCTTGTCCTCAACTACGGTGAAGAGGATGCCACCCAGTTTACTATCCTGACTGCCAATGCCTATGGCTTGGGGGACAATCCGAACGGTAACTATGCACAACTATTCAAATTCAACAAAACCCCGACAGGTGAAAGAAAGGGTTTGTTCACATTGGCTGAACTGCGCCTGCCAATCTCGCAAGGCAGCGCACTGCTAACCGCTGGTGGCTGGCACAGCTCTATGGAAGCAGCACGCTTTGATGCTACAGGTAATGACACAAGTGCTTTCGGCGCTTATGCAAACCTGGACAGCATGGCAGGTAATACTGCGTGGTCACTGCGTTTAGGTTTCAACAATGCAAAAACCGACATAACCGGTGGCGTAAACAGTTTTGCCTCACTCTCTGCTGAGCACGCCATCAACGAACAACATGCATTTGGTGCAGGGTTGGCTTATTCCGGCCTGCTAAACGCCTACAAAACCAGCCTGGCCCCGAACAGTGGGGCCAACACCACTGTGGCTGAAGTCCATTACCGCTGGCAAATCACTGATGAAATCGCCATTAGCCCTGATATTCAGTATCACCACAATGCCAACAATCTGGCTACAGGTGCTCCGACTGAAGTATTCGGCAATGTCTGGGCTTATGGACTGCGTGTTCAGTTCGGGACCTCACATCAGATGGCTCACAGACAATAAAACAATGCTACAGTAAGTTCAGACGGAATTTTAGTGATTTACGTCTGCTGCCATCACCATGTCACCTGCCTGTCACCTGTATGACATGCACATACTATTGAGTTTAACTCCTGATCAAGTTTCTGATAAATGACAGGAGTTTACTATGATAGCTATGAAGCAGTATTTCGATGAAGAGCGAAATAACATACTGAAATGGATCAGCACACACGCGCACATTATCCCCACATCTGATCTCGAATTTATGATTGGAAACATTCCAACATTTGAACCTGGGGCTGAACATGAAAGGGGTGTTGACCACCAGGATTAGCCTCTTATTGCCACACATTCCAAACATCACAACTCCATCTTTTCTACCTGGATGAACATCACCCCTCAAAACATCTCGCCCGCCTGAAAAGCAATAACCATAATCCGTACCGTATTGTTCCTGATTCCATATAAGACTAGAATGGTCGCCATTAAAGAAACAGCCCTTTCATTGCCTATTTCTTATGGCTCCGGACGGGCCATCAAAACATGGCAATTTGCCCTGTTTTGTGAGAAAGCCTGAAATCAGGTTTTCATGACTGAATAAATGCATCATGCATTTATTCAGTGTTTGAAGGAGTCACCATGCTCAGGCTGACCAAATTGACGGATTACGGTATTCTGCTGATGACACACATGGCGTCATCCGAACAGCAGCGCCTGACTGCAGGTGAACTGGCGGAGGTAACCCACATCCCATCGCCGACTGTGAGTAAAATCCTGCAGATGCTACTGCACGAGGGACTGCTGGATTCCACCCGTGGCGCCAAAGGCGGCTACTGTCTGACTCGTCCATCCACTGAAATCAATGTGCGCGATATCATCAATGTCTTTGAAGGTTCGATTGCACTGACCGAATGCAACCTCGATGAGAGCTCTTGCGACCAGCATGAGGTTTGCTCCACCAGCAACAACTGGAAGCGGATCAATCAGGCTGTGGGTCAGGCATTGCAGGATATTTCTCTGGCCGATATGACCGAACAGGATTTTGTACCTATTTTCCGCCTGCAACGCGGTATTTCTATAGCGAAGGTGTGTTAATGTCTGAAGTAAAAGTTGAACGTAAACCTGAAGAGTTTACTCACAATGAATATGAAGCAGGTTTTGTTACAGACATTGAAACCGATACCCTGCCGCCAGGTCTGGACGAAAATGTCATTCGTCACATTTCGGCGAAAAAGGATGAGCCGGAATGGCTACTCAACTGGCGTCTGGAGGCGTTTCGTCACTGGCAAACCATGACCGAGCCACATTGGGCGCATGTGAACTATCCCCCGATTGATTATCAGGCTATCTCCTACTATTCAGTCCCCAAATCACAGGAAGACGGCCCGAAAAGTCTGGACGAAGTTGATCCGAAACTGCTGGAAACCTATGAAAAGTTAGGCATTCCACTGCGCGAGCAGGAGTTCCTGGCTGGTGTAGCTGTGGATGCGGTGTTCGATTCAGTTTCGGTAGCCACCACATTTAAAGGCAAACTGAAAGATGCCGGTGTCATTTTCTGCCCGATCTCGGAAGCGGTACGTGACTATCCTGAACTGGTACAACAGTACCTTGGCACAGTGGTGCCAGGCGGTGATAATTATTATGCGGCTCTGAATTCAGCAGTATTTACTGACGGTTCATTTGTGTTTATTCCCAAGGGTGTACGTTGCCCGATGGAGCTCTCCACCTATTTCCGTATCAACGCTTTGAACACCGGCCAGTTTGAACGCACCCTGATTATTGCGGAAGAAGGCTCCTATGTTTCTTATCTGGAAGGTTGTACAGCACCCCAGCGAGATGAAAACCAGCTGCATGCCGCAGTGGTAGAGCTGGTGGCGCTTGATGATGCACAGATCAAATACTCGACGGTGCAGAACTGGTATCCGGGTGATGAGAATGGTGTTGGCGGCATCTACAACTTTGTGACCAAACGAGCCGACTGCCGCGGCGCCCGTTCAAAAGTGAGCTGGACACAGGTGGAAACCGGCAGTGCAATCACCTGGAAATATCCGAGTTGCGTATTGCGCGGTGACGATTCAGTCGGCGAATTCTATTCGGTGGCGCTGACCAAAATGCGTCAGGAAGCTGATACAGGCACCAAAATGATTCACATCGGCAAGAATACAAAAAGTACGATAGTCTCCAAAGGCATTTCAGCCGGTCGTGGACAGCAGTCCTATCGCGGGCTGGTACGCATTGCCAAATCGGCAGAAGGTGCACGCAACTTTACCCAGTGCGATTCGCTATTGATTGGCGATAACTGCGGCGCGCACACCTTCCCATATGTGGAAGTGAAAAACTCGACAGCCACAATGGAGCATGAAGCCACCACCTCGAAAATCGGGGAAGATCAGCTGTTTTACTGCCAGAGCCGGGGTATCTCGGAAGAAGATGCAGTAAACATGATCGTCAACGGCTTCTGTAAGGATGTATTTAACGAGCTGCCGATGGAATTCGCTGTTGAGGCGAATCGATTGATGGAAGTATCACTTGAGGGAGCCGTCGGATGATCCGCACATGGAAGTGTCACTCGAAGGCGCAGTAGGATAAAGATTCACCACGAAGATCGCGAAGCATACGAAGAAAAGCCTGCATGCTTACTTCATGTCCTTCGCCTCCTCTGTGGTCAAAAGGTGTTAAATAATGTTGAAAATTGAAAATTTACATGCCTCTGTAGGTGGCAAAGCAATCCTGAAGGGTATTAATCTGGAGATTGGTACAGGTGAAGTGCATGCCATCATGGGGCCGAATGGCTCGGGCAAATCCACGCTCTCCAATATCATTGCCGGCCGGGACGGATATGAAGTTACCCAAGGGTCTATTACCTACAAGGGCAAAGATCTGCTGGCCATGAACCCGGAAGAACGTGCATGGGAAGGAGTTTTTTTGGCATTTCAGTATCCGGTTGAAATTCCCGGCGTGAACAACACCTATCTGCTCAAGGCAGGTGTGAATGCCAAGCGCACGCACCAGGAGCTGGAAGAACTGGACGCGATGGATTTCCTGAAAATCGTTAAAGAGAAAGCTAAACTGGTAGAACTGGATCAGTCTTTCCTCTCACGCGGTGTCAATGAAGGCTTCTCCGGCGGCGAGAAAAAGCGCAACGAGATTTTTCAAATGGCAGTACTGGAGCCATCTCTGGCCCTGCTCGACGAAACTGACTCGGGACTGGACATTGATGCCCTGCGTATTGTTGCCAATGGTGTAAATCACCTGCGCAGCGAAGAGCGCTCTGTTGTGATGGTCACCCACTACCAGCGTCTGCTTGACTATATCCAGCCGGATGTTGTGCATGTACTGGCCGATGGAAAAATCCTCAAAACCGGTGACAAAAGTCTTGCTCTGGAACTGGAAGAACGTGGCTACGACTGGGTGCGTGAAGAGGCCGCTGCATGAGTGCTTCACTGCAACAAGTTCGCGAAACCGCGTGGCAAGCTTTTGAACAACAGGGCTTGCCAACCACACGTGATGAAGACTGGAAATATACGGACCTGTCTCGCATAAGCGCACTCCTGGGCGAGCAGTGGTGGCAGACTGTTGAACAAGGCGAGCTTGATGTCACTGCTGCCGACATTCCTGAACTGGATGCCTGGCGCATGGTATTCATCAATGGTCATTTTGACTCTGAAACATCTGAATTGCCTGCTGGCATCACAGTCACAGCATTATCTGCCTTGATTCAGGATGACCCGGATCGTTCCGTTGAGCTACTGGAATTCGAGCCCGATGCCCCACTGAGTAGCGGCATGACAGCTGCGAACAGTGCGCTGGCTATTGATGGCGCCTGCATCTGTGTGTCAGACAATACGAAACTGGATAAACCGCTATATATTCAATATGTCAGTAACGGCGGCACATCACATCTGCGCACCGGCATTCAACTCGGAAAACACGCCGAAATAGAAGTGATTGAACATTTTGTTGGTCATCATGCTGAATCAGGTTTGACCAATCATGTGACAGCAATCCGTTTAGCTGCTGGCGCAAGCTGCACGCATTACCGGCTGCAATTGGAAGCGGCCAAACAGTGCCATGCAGGCCGTGTAGAGGTGAACCAGTTGGCTGACTCTTCCTACACGCTGCATGCGGTTGAACTCGGAGGCCTGTTATCGCGCAGTGATGTCATCAACAGACTGAATGCATCGGGTGCAAGCTGTCATCTGAACGGGCTGTTTGTGCTTGCTTCTCGCCAGCATGCCGACCATCACACCCGCATCGAACACAATGCGCCTCACTGCAAGAGCCGTGAAAATTACCGGGCCGTGCTGGATGGCCGTTCACATGGTGTATTTAACGGCAAGATAGTCGTGGCGGAAGGGGCTGTAAAAACAGACTCGGCGCAATCCAATGCCAATCTACTGCTCTCATCCAATGCAGAGATTGATACCAAGCCTGAACTGGAAATTTATAATGATGATGTGAAATGTGCGCATGGCGTGACCGTCGGCCAGCTGGATAAGAACCAGCTCTTTTATCTCACAACACGCGGTATTTCGGAAGAAGAAGCAAAACAGATGCTGACCTTTGCTTTTGCCGATGAGATCCTGGCCAAAATGGAAAACAAGGCTGTACGCCGCTTTATTGAGAAAGAAGCTTTTTCCAAACTGCCGAACATCACCGACCTGGAAGGTATGCTGGCATGATGATTTCACCGCAGAGGACGCAAAGTTCCGCAAAGGAAACAGTGTCAGTTGCGCAGGGGAATTCGACCGAGTCTCGGTGGATTTCCAATGCATCATTGCCACTTAACAAAACCCCTTTGCGTTACCCCACCTCCTACGTGCCGGGCAGGATGCCCAAATGCCGCGAGCGCATGGATGCGCAGGAGCGGCCGGTAAAAGAAGGTTTTTGAATATGTTTGAAATAGAGAAGATTCGCGGGGATTTCCCGATTCTGACACAGCAGGTTTACGGCAAACAGCTGGCTTATCTGGACAATGCTGCCACAACGCAAAAGCCACAATCAGTCATTGATGCCATCTCCCACTACTACGAATGTGATAATTCAAATGTACATCGCGGCGTGCATGCACTCTCTGAAAGGGCCACCGCTGAATATGAGGGCGCGCGTAAAATTATTGCCGCTTTTTTCAATGCACGTTCTGAACGCGAAGTTATATTCACTCGCGGCACCACTGAGGCGATCAATCTGATCGCAACATCATGGGGCAGTGCCAACATCAAAGCAGGTGATGAAATACTGATCACGCATATGGAGCACCATTCCAATATCGTGCCGTGGCAGATGTTATGTGAACGCACAGGCGCAGTTCTGAAAGTCGCTCCGATCAATGATGACGGGGAACTCATTATTGAAGCATTTGACGAACTGCTTTCTGAACGCACGAAGCTGGTTGGTGCAGTACACATGTCCAATGCACTGGGTACCATCAACCCGATTGCAGATATAATCAGAAAAGCCCATGCAGTGGGTGCCAAAACACTCATTGACGGTGCGCAGGCTGCGGCTCACCTGGCTGTAGATGTTCAGGCACTGGATGTCGATTTCTATGTTACCAGTGCGCACAAAATGTATGGCCCTACAGGCATCGGTGTAGTGATTGGCAAAGAAAATATTCTGGCTGCCATGCCGCCTTATCAGGGTGGCGGTGACATGATTCGCATGGTCACGTTTGAAAAGTCCGAATACAATGACCTGCCATACAAATTCGAGGCTGGCACTCCACATATTTCAGGTGCTATCGGTTTCGGCAAAGCCATTGAATATATCGAAAACATTGGTTTTGATGCCATCGGTAAACGTGAAAAGGAGCTGCTGGCCTATGCCACGGCCAAAGCTGAAGCTTTTGAAGGCCTGCGACAGATCGGTACGGCAAAAGAGAAAGCATGTGTACTCTCGTTCGTGCTCGACAGCGTGCATCCACATGATCTGGGAACCATCGTTGACCGTGAGGGCGTTGCTATTCGTGCCGGTCACCACTGTGCTATGCCTGTGATGCAATTCTTTAAAGTTCCGGCTACAGCTCGCGCCTCTTTCTCGGTTTATAATACAGAGTCCGAGATTGATGCCCTGTTCGCAGCGTTGAAAACAGCGCAGGATATTTTTGCATGATGATTGCACCACAGAGGACACGAAAGAGACAGAGAAAAACCGGTATGAATCATTTCATGGCAGGTTCAGGTATTATGCTATCGAGTTACGAGGCAATGCCTGCCCATAACCTAATCTACTCTGTCTCCTCTGCGGCAAAAAGGGTTTGAATAATGTTTGATTTAAGAGATTTGTATATGCAGGTGATTGTCGATCACAACAAGGCACCGCGTAATTTCGGTGTGCTTAAAGCGTATAATCATGATGCAGATGGTTATAATCCACTATGCGGTGACAAGCTGCATGTTTATGTGAATGTGAATGATGATGACATCATCGAAGACATATCCTTTGAAGGTGAAGGTTGTGCCATTTCAGTGGCATCCGCTTCATTAATGACTGAGGCATTGAAAGGCAAATCTGTGTCTGAATTTCCCGCAACATTTAACGATTTCCAGCATATGGTCACAGCTGACATTGCAGAAGAACCGGATGAAGAAGCTTTGGGTAAGTTGGCCGTACTGGCGGGGGTGCGTGAATTCCCAAGCCGTATTAAATGCGCAGTACTCTGCTGGCATACAATGAAATCAGCCGTAGAAGATTCTCATAAGGTGGCAGTAACAGAATGAATAGTGCAGGCGACACCATAACCACAACCCGTGATGTCGATGCGGTCCTGATTCCGCTTGGCACTCCGGTAACCATCCCGGAAGGTGCGATGGTACTTATCACTCAGGAACTGGGCGGCTCATATACAGTCAGTGTTTCCGGAAATCTCGCTCGTGTAGAGGGTAAAGATGCAGATGCGCTGGGCTTTGGCATGGCGGAAGAAACCGTCCCTGAAGAAGTACAGGCAGACGATAAACATAGCGGTGGGCCAGTGGACGAACAGGCGATATGGGATGTTTTGCGCACCTGCTACGACCCGGAAATTCCAGTGAATATTGTCGATCTCGGCCTGGTTTACGATTGTCATGTCGTGGATACAGATGAGGGTGGCAATCATATTGACATCACCATGACTCTGACCGCTCCCGGTTGCGGCATGGGGCCCTTCATTGTTGATGATGTGCGGGCCAAAGTACTCAGTGTTGAGAACGTTACTGATGTAGAAGTGGAACTGGTGTTTGACCCGACCTGGGATCGATCCATGATGTCCGATGAGGCACGCCTGCAACTGGGCATGTTTTAAACCAGTGACTGGCAATGGTTCCACCGAGAGCCGGGATTCAACTGACATGAAAAATACTGAATCCACAAAATGGACGCCATTGGCGCTGGGATTCCGTCCATTCTTCCTGCTCGGTATCTGGTTTGCCGTTTTATTGATACTGACCTCACTGGGCGGCTTTGCCTCCGGCATCTGGCACTACAACTATTTTGATCTGCCATTATGGCATGCCCACGAGATGGTGTTCGGTTACGCTGTTGCCGTGATTGCCGGTTTTCTGCTGACGTCTGTACGCAACTGGACCGGTTTAGCGACGCCATCAGGCAAATCGTTACTTTTGCTGGTTCTTCTTTGGCTCGCCCCCCGACTTCTCTCTGCAGTATCACTGATTCCTGCCACAGCATTTGCCTTGCTCGACATGCTCTTTCTGCCTGTGCTTGCTACTGTGCTTGGCAAACTGATCGTCAAAAGCAAACAACCTCGAAACTATCCCATTCCACTACTCTTACTACTGCTGGCGTTGTGTAATGCCGCAATACATCTGAATGTGCTTGGTTTTATTGAAAATAGATCTTCTCAGGCTATACAGATTTCGGTGCTTGCGATTATTGCCATCATCGTGGTCATTGCCGGCCGCGTAGTCCCCTTTTTCATGCAGCGGGGCATCGGTATAAAACCTGAATCCAATGCTCTGATTGAGAAGCTGGCTCTGCCTTCGGTTTTGCTGGTTGCAGCAAGCATAGCTATTGGAAATGACTGGCTAATCATCAATGCATCCCTGCTCACCGGCTTGATTCACGGCATCCGCCTTATCAGCTGGTTTGATCGTACGGTTTTTAAAGAGCCAATGTTGTGGATCCTGCATGCCGGTTATGCATGGCTGGTTACTGGCTTCCTGCTTTACGCGATAGCACTGCTCATGGATCTGGCGACCATGCATGCGGTACACGCCTGGACAGTGGGTGCCATCGGTCTGTTTACGCTTGGTATGATAACGCGCGTTGCCCTTGGCCATACTGGCCGCCCTATTCATGCTCTCAAGTGGATTCCGACTGCCTTTATCCTATTATTTTTTGCCTCTTTGGTGCGTGTGTTTTTACCTGTTATCCAGGCGGATTTACTTGACACTGCCGTACATATCAGCGCAACGTGCTGGATCGTTGGGTTTATTATCGTCGGTCTACGCTATTCCTCTATCCTGATGCAGGCCAGGACAGATGGAAAACCGGGCTGAATTGAAAAGCCCCGGGGAGATGAGATATGGCTGAGTGGATTGATATTGCTACTGTAAGTGAATTGCCACCCGGCAGTCGTAAAGTCATCAATACGCCCTACTGTGAAGTGGCAGTATTTAATCTTGATGGCCAATTCTATGCCATTGAAGATGTTTGCACACATGACGGTGGCGAGCTTGCCAGTGGCACTTGCGAGGGTGATCAGATCATCTGTCCGCGCCATGGTGCCCGTTTCTGCATTCGCAATGGCCAGGCGCTCACACCACCGGCGTATGAAAACATTGATACCTTTCCTGTCATCGTGGAAAATGACATGGTCAAAGTTGATATCGATGGTTAATCAATATGCAGGACAATTCCAATAAACCCAAAAGAGCTCCCTGTATGAGCTGCAAACACTATTTTGTGACCTGGGACCAGGATCGCCCCTATGGCTGCAGGGCGTTTAAATTCAAGTCTGCTATACTGCCCTGTTATGATGTTCAGATCGTCTCTAATATTAATTGCCTTAAGCATGAGCCCCGACAGATCAAAACTTGAAATGGTATCATTTCAGGTTTTAACCTAGTCTGATGACGATGATGAAACGCTTTGGCAGGATACAAACGCGATTCCACTCATGCTTTCCGGAAAAGGATTCATGTTTTCGGATTTCTGATATGGATCTCTGCTGCCAATTCGGGGGCTATCAGAATGAATAAACTGGCCAACACAGGAGTTGATCGCCTGGAACTGGCAAAACGTAACCCTGAGTATTCGCAGTCACTGACTCGCGCCATTCTTGTATTGCTCATCTGCATCTATTTTTTCTATACTGAGAATCATCTCATACTTTCTGTAACCATTTCATATCTGCTTGTTTCAGTTGGATTTCTGGTTTGGATTGCTCTATCTCCCGATGATAACAGCAAGCGCAGGATTCTGATGGCTGTTGGCGACATCGCCATCACAACATTCTGTATGCATCAAGCTGATGGCGAAGATGGCACCCTGTTTGTAGGGCTCTATCTGTGGATCATCACCGGCCATGCATTCCGCTACGGCATCAAATATGCCTACGTGGCAATGGCCCTTTCCGTGACTGGTTTTATCTCAGTCGTATTGATCAATCCATTCTGGCTTGAGCACCTGCACATGGCGGCTGGTAACCTGATTCTGATTCTGGTGGTACCTCTGTTCATGGTCAGCCTGATCAAAAAACTGCACCGCGCCATTGATGCTGCCGAAGCAGCCAATCGAGCCAAATCAGAGTTCATCGCCAACATGAGCCATGAACTGCGTACACCGCTGAATGGCATCATCGGTATGAATGATCTGCTACTGAGTACCACACTAAATTCGGAACAGAAGCGTTTCTCATTTGTCATCCGGGAATCTGCCTATCATCTACTGGGCCTGATCGAGCGCATTCTCGATACAGCGAAAATTGAGGCTGGTAAACTCGAACTGCTTGATGAACCCTTTGACATGCACCAGTTGGTTCATGGCTCTGTTGCCATGTTTGAAGGGCAGGCAAAAGAAAAAGGAATCCGCATCGAACTTCACATCGAACCTGATGTTCCATTCGCCCTGATCGGCGATCCCAAACACATCAAACAGATTCTGCTGAATATTATCGGCAATGCGGTCAAGTTCACCGAACATGGACTGGTTACCGTAACCATTAAAGCGCTTGAAAACACGGACAAGACAAGTTTGCTGGAATTCAGTATTCGCGATACAGGTATCGGCATCTCAAAAGAGGTGCAGCAGAATATTTTTGAACAGTTCAGCCAGGCTGATGCCAGTATAACCCGTCGTTTTGGTGGCACTGGCCTTGGCACTACGATTGCAAAAAACCTGACCGAAATGATGGGTGGATCTATTCGTCTGCAAAGTAGCATGGGTGAGGGAAGCATATTCACGATCGTCATTGGCTTTGCGAAACAGGCTGAAAAACAAAAAGCCCGAGACCTGAATCAGGCCCATGTCCTGCTGCTGGGAGAAAGAGCATCGCTCGGTAATATTGAAGCAATGCTGGAGCGCTGGGGCTCCAGTCATAGCGTGGTTGAAGATGAAAAGCTGCTGATGTCCACGCTTGTCGATGCATGGTCCGTCGGACAACCCTATGACGTACTGATGATCAACAGAAATTCACTACACTGCAAACCAGAATTTATTGCCAATGCCATACGCGACAAACATGATCTGGCCGGTCTGGATATGATCCTGATCGATCCGGATCAGCAAAAGGGCAATGATCCGATTTTAATCGCATCCGGCTTTGCATCCGTCTTGCATCTGCCTGTTCAGGAGTCACTGCTGTTCAATGCCCTGCATGCATCAAGCATCATCCACCATTCGGAAGATGTAATCTCCATTGCCGACATTATGCAGAAAAAACTGGATTTTCCGCCTTTGAAAATTCTTCTTGCCGAAGATAACCCGGTCAATCAGGAAGTGGTCAATGAGGTTCTGAAAAAAGCCGGTCATCAGGTGAACATTGTTGATGATGGTGAAATGGCACTCGATGCACTGACCGAAGACACCGAATACGATCTGGTTATTCTGGACATGAATATGCCCAGGGTAAGTGGACTGGAAGTACTCAAACAGTTTCGCTTCATGGATACCAGCGGCAGCACCCCGGTACTGATGCTTAGTGCGGATGTGATGCCGGAAACTATCAAGGAGTGCAGGGAAGCGGGTGCAAACGATTATCTGACCAAACCTGTACAGATTGCTGCCTTGCTGGAGAAAGTAGCTGCTTTCAGCAAACCTTCTCCAGCCACTGTCCACAAGCAGGAAACCAAACCGGATTCTGATTCAAAGCCTGAGTTGGACAGGGCAGTACTGGGTGAACTGTTCAGCCTGATTCGCTCCAGCGCGAAACGAGAGTACATCTATCAAACATTTGAAAAGAGTGGCGCAGAACATCTATTTCATTTGGACAGCGCCGCCAATCAGGGAGATCTGGGCATGTTTCAACTAAGGGTACATAGCCTGAAAGGCAGTGCCTCCACACTGGGTATCAGTAAAATGGTTACCATATGTAATGATATTGAGTCCTGTGCAACTGCGATCACCCGGGAACAAATGCAGGTCTATGTCAGGCAAATGACAGCTGCTTTCCATGAAGGTCTGGAGTTGCTGAAGGAATACATGCAGCAGAGCGATCCCTATTTCAGAGAATCAGAGTAGGATCCAGCATGCCCCGGGAGAACTAATCTCCCGGAGCATGCATTGAATGATACCTGAACGATCAGTGTGGCAGATTAGCCAACCCGCTGCGTCTGACGTTTCACCAACCGCTCCATCATACGCAGATCCCTGGCATCCAGTTGAAATGCCGTATCCACCCAGATTCTGGAGGTCTGCATCAGTTCTTCATAGGTGATAGAATTACAGCATCGTTTGGCCTTGCGGAATGCACGATAACCATTTCTCAGACGGCTCTCCTTTTTGATATAGTCATATACCGCCTGTCTTCCCTCGCCATCTTCAGCCAGCACATCAACCACACCCAGATCAAACATCTCTTCAGCACTGTACAATCTGCCGCTAAGAACCAATCGCTCCGCTGCTGCCATACCAATTTTTCTGGATAACTGATTATAGGCTCCTGCCCCGGGGAACAAATTGAACAGGATATCAGGTAGTCCCATTTTTGCACTGCGCTCAGCAATCAAGACTTCACTTGAGATGGCGCATTCGAATCCGCCTCCCAGAGTATCGCCCTGCACAAGAGATATCGTGGTGATGTTGCCGTTGATGCCATTATAGTTTCGCATAAACATCTCATTACACATGCTGACGTAGTGCATCAGCGCATCCCTGTCTCCACGTCCGATGAGTTCAAGGAACAGATTCAGATCACCTCCAAGATTAAAAATTCCGGGGACCTGGGAACCGGCAACCACATACTGAACCCGCTCCTGATGAGTGAGAATGTCACACCAGTCCAATATTTCAGATACCAGCTCGGGGGTGAAACATGGCCTTGGACTGGCATTCATATACATCCATGCCAATCCCAGCTCCTCTTCGTAACAAATATTCAGATTGTGATAAGCATGCACTTCATTATTAAGGTTTGGTCGTCTCTGTTGTTCCATCATGTGAAACTCCTTTTCTTGTTGTATTTCGAGGATTCCGGTCCTCGCAGGTCTGAGCATGAACCTGTTTTTGCCGATGCGTCAATTATTCGACGGTGAATGGTGGCTAATTCACTCACTTCAACCTCGACTGATAGAATTCCGGGTGTATCTTTTGAGACATGAGTGACCAGCACATTATTTTTGACACACCTGAAGCATGGAGAGATGAGGCAATGAAGCGGTCTCCTGTCATTGATGCTGAGGAATCAAGACAACGACAAAACTTTGCCGATAGTCATAATCGACAGCAGGGCATATCCGACCCGGATATCCTGAATGATCAGCAGTTATATATTCTGGGTAAAATGGATATGGAGGAATATGAGCAATACCTTCTGTTCAAACATTCACAAGCCAGGTAAGCCCGCAGAGTCAGACGTCATTCATGCCTGAATTTGATCTCAATCTGATCGTCTACGGCCTTGCAGTCGGACTGGCTGCAGGACTGATCGGTGGCATGCTGGCCGGATTGGCAGGGGTTGGTGGTGGCCTGGTGTACGTGCCTCTGTTTTATGCTCTGATGCCGGATATAGATAAAGGCATCAGCATGCATGTGTTTGCCAGCATGGTGGCAATAGTGATCACCGGTTTATTTTCCGCCCGGGCCCACTGGCGACTGCAACATGTGAATATTCCAGGGCTGACCCAGCTACTTCCCGGACTCATTATCGGGGCAGCTTTGGGACTGTGGAGCACGCTACATATAGATGAGATCTGGGTACTGCTCTGTCTCTCCCTGCTCAATGCCTGGGTCGCATACGATTATGGCAAAAGGATAAAACCGGCGAAATCAGAAGCGCCGTCACTTCATCTGCTCTCTGGCCCCATCGGCTATATTTCGGGCTTTCTGGGCATTGGCGGCGGCACCATGCTGGTACCCCTGCTTCGACGGCACATCAAGCTACGCCTTGCAGTTGGCACGTCCGCAGTAGCCGGTGCTGTCATGGCTGCATCTGCTGTGACTATCAACGTAACATTGGAAACAAGCTGGCAACTTCAATTTTCTGCACACCGGGAATTTCTCTTGTCTGCCTGGTTGGGCATATTGCTGATTTTGCCAGCCAGCAGCACATGGGCCGCAGCTTTGCATACATCGGTTGCTGAGCTCAGCTTGCGTATGATCCTGAAATCTATCTTCATTGCCTTATCGGCAGGACTCTTTATCGCAGCCCTCTTGGCAGGTTTATGATAACGGGCTACCCGGGCGCTGCCACGGAATCCTGTCTTTGGACTCTATACTGACGCGCATCACCAGACCGAGTGCAGCCAGCATTGTCACCATGGCTGAACCACCATAACTGATGAAAGGAAGTGGCAAGCCTACAACCGGAAAAATACCGGAAACCATGCCGATATTAACCGTGATATAGAGCATAAAGATAGATGCCACCCCGATACATATCAGTGATGCAAAACGGCTGTGCGCGCGGGAACTCACCATCAGAATTCGTGTAATCAGGGATATGTATAGCAACAGTAAAAACATCACAGCTATAAAACCGCCCTCTTCAGCCAGCACTGCGAAGATAAAATCAGTATGCTGCTCAGGCAGAAAATGCAGGCGCCCCTGCGTACCCTGCAGAAAGCCTTTACCAGTCAAACCACCCGAGCCAATAGCAATGGTCGATTGAATAACATGATAACCCGCCCCCAGAGGATCGGACTGGGGATCAAGCAGTGTTAACACCCGCTGCTTCTGATAATCATGCATGAAATGCCACAGTACAGGCAGTGACCCGATCGCCGCGATCACCGCCAAACCAAACCAGCGCCAGGGTAGCCCTGCAGCAATAAACATGGATGTGGCAGCAAACAACAGCACCAGTGTCGTACCCAGATCCGGCTGGTTCACAATCAGTGCCGCAGGAACCACAGCAAGCAGCAAAGCGGTGCCAATTTCCCGAAGGGATCTTGGCTCTTTTGTGGCAAACCAACTGGCCAGAATCAACATCAGCGCCCACTTCATCAACTCTGAAGGTTGCAGATTGAAGAAACCCAGATTCAGCCAGCGTCTGGCCCCCATCTGCACATCTCCCACCAGAGGTACCAACACCAGTAGCAGTAGCGCCACGATATAAAATGGCCAGCTGATCAGGCCAAGCAGGCGCAAGGGTACAAAACATATAACCATGAATGCGGCAAACCCGATACCCCAGTAGGTAAGCTGTTTCTGCCATAGCCCTACATCACCCTGATGCACAGCAGCATAGAGGGTAACCATCCCCAGTACTGCCAGGCAAATAATCAGCATAAGCAGTATCCAGTCCACACCTCGCAATAAGCGCATCACTTGTCTGCCGCCTGTTCTTGTTCCTGAGCAGCCAGAACATTAATCACAGCTGCCGCAACCGGTGCAGCATCACTGCCGCCGTGACCACCATGCTCGACGAAAACAGCGATGGCAATCTTTGGATCCTCATACGGTGCATAACCCATAAACCATGCATGATCCTGATGACGCCTTAAAATCTGTTCCGGCGTATAACCTTCTTTCTCATCATCCTGTGACATCTGAATCACCTGCGCCGTACCTGTTTTACCTGCCACTTTCCATGCCGCATTCGCCAACGCCCGATGCGCTGTCCCATAAGGCTTTTCCACCACACCGCGCATAGCTTTTTGAACTGTCTTCAGATGTCTCGGCTCAACACTGGCCTGATGTAACACTTCAGGCTCTACTCCGGCCAGGAGCTGAGGCTTCAGTACTTTGCCGCCATTGGCTACTGCGGCTGTCATGCGAGCCATTTGCAGCGGTGTAACCGTTAACGCCCCCTGCCCGATAGAAGCAATCATGGTTTCACCACGGAACCATTTCTTGCGTTTACTGGACTCATTTTTCATCGCCGCCATCATGTAAGGACGATGCGCTGGAATGACACCGCGAGACTCCGGCGACAAGTCGATTCGTGTCTTCTCACCCAGGCCCCACTGCAATGCAGCATCAGAAATTTCCTCCATGCCCATCTGATCACCAAGTTCATAAAAATAGACATCACAGGAACGAATCAAAGCATCCTGCATCGTAACCCTGCCGTGTCCGGTTCGCTTCCAGCAGCGTAATTTTCTGTCTGCCAACTCCAGATAACCCGGACATGTCGTGTGTCCCCTGGCCAGATGTGCGCCCGCATGCAAACCGGCAAGACTGGTGATCACTTTAAATGTTGAGGCCGGCGGATAGGCCGCCTGCGTAGCCCGATTGAGCAATGGCTTCTCAATATTGTTCAACCATTCCTGCCACTGCTCAGATTCCAGCCCTGTAATAAAACGATTCGTATCGTATCCCGGCTGACTCAATAGCGTAATGACTTCGCCGCTATGCACATCCATTACCACTACCGCACCGGTTCGATCACCCAATGCATCTGCAGCGGCCTGCTGAACTTCTGCATCCAGCGCCAACCGAAGCTGTTGGCCCATCGTCGACGGCGTACGTTTATTTACAGCAATACGACGACCAAGTGCATCAACCTCTTCCTGCTGATAACCAAGACTGCCATGCAGTACTTTTTCATAGGATTTTTCCACACCGGTTCTGCCGACAAATTCATTGGCAAGAAAACCTTCATCGGTATCGGATTTTCTGGCCAGCGAGAGATAACCCACGAGATGTGAGGTTAGTTCGGCATACGGATATTGACGATAACTTCCCGCCTCAACGTCGATGCCGGGCATATGATGTAATCTGGCCGCTATTGGAGAGACCTGCAGCCACTGCAACTTGTCATCAAGAAGGATGGGTCTGTCAGGACGGGAACGTTTGATACGCTTATGGATATTTGCCAGTTTGTCCGGACTCCATTGCAATATCCCGGAGAGCTTCTTCAATGTGACATCAAGGTCTTTGACACGTTCTGGAATCAGCTGCACCTGATATGCGATCCTGTTTACAGCAAGGCCCTTGCCCTGACGGTCTACAATTTCACCACGAACAGGCAGAACAGGAACAATATTCAGGCGATTATTATCAGCCTGAAGCGCCAGCTTCTCGTGTTCCAGCCATTGCAGTTGCAGCAAATGCATGGCCAGCAGGCCGAGAAATATGGGTGTAGCTGCAAAAAAGAACAGCATACGCACATCGAAGCGCTGGCGTCCCTCAAGCTGTTGCTTTTGCATACAACCCCGTTAGCAGATACCAGACCGGCACACACAGGCACAGGGTCAACAGTATAGCCTGCATTGCCCATCCCCAGGCCACCAGACTCAGAATTGCCGCAGCCATGATAACCACACGCTGGGGAATACCCGGCCCCAGGTGCCTGTCGAAATAGATCATGGCCAGTGGAATCAAAGCCATGACAATAAAGCTGCTGCCAAATGACCAGTGCAGTATCACGTCATGCAGAAATGTGCATGGCAGAACCCATATCCAGTTATGTCTGTGAGCCAGTATCGCCGCCAGCAACAGTGCCAGCGCCCAGTCCGGCTGCATGAGCGAAGCTGAAAATGCCAGATTCAGGCTCATACCCAGAAACGAAATCAGCGTGACAGTTAGCGCTATCATGGTGTCGCATGCAGGTGTGATGCCACCGCCAACCAGTTATCACGCTGCCAATGCGCTACAGGCTCAGCAGAAACTTTTACAAACAACTGCCCTGCAACAGGTGTCACCTCTGTAATTCTGGCAACGGCTATACCGGGAGGAAACAGTCCACCAGCACCGCTTGTGTAAAGAATTTCTCCGGTTTTGGGGGCAATATCCAGAGGTACAAAATCGATAGCCAGACTTTCGCCCTGACCACGAGCCAGTGCCGCTAATGCAGTTCGGGGAATCGTTACCGGCACAGAAATGGACGCATCAAATACGGTACGTACCGTAGCATGGTCCTCGGAAATGCTGTCAACAACCCCGACCAGCCCCTCGCTGGATACAATCACATCATCTTTTGAAACACCGTAAACCTGCAGCAGAATTCGCTGACTCATTTTTTCCGGACTACGGCCACGAACCTTTGCTGCATGCCAGCGATAACCTGTAATGCCTGATATATCGAGAATTTTGCGCAGCTGGCGATTTTCCTCGCGCAGGGCATTCGATTCCTGAATCAATGCCGCCTGTTGCTGCGCCTTTTTTTGGAAGGCAAGGTATTGTTCCTGAAGTTTTTCGCTATCAGTAAACCAGAGACTGAGAGAATTCCACCACTGTACCGGCTTCTGCAGAGCCTCCAGTGCCGGCCATGTTGCCAGCATGGGCCACGAGCCCACTGAAAGTCTGGATACAGAAAGCAGAGCGATGATGATGAACAGTCCAATCAGCCACGGCTTATAGCGGCGCCTGATAAGGCCCATCTGTTACTCCTCGAAGAGCACGCCCCGCATGCGATCCAGTTCGTCAAGCACGCGGCCACTGCCCAGCACCACACAATCCAGTGGATTTTCTGCGACAGTCACAGGCAGACCGGTCTCTTCGCGCAGCAACTGATCAAGACCTACCAACAAAGCACCGCCACCGGTCAATACGATACCCTTATCAACAATATCAGCAGCCAATTCAGGCGGCGTCCGTTCCAAACAAACTTTGACACCTTCGATTACTGCATTCACAGACTCGGTTAGAGCCTCAAGAATTTCAGAATCATCCAGTAGCAGGTTTTTCGGCACACCGTTGATCAGGTCACGGCCTTTGACTTCCATCTGGCGACGGCTTTCCTGCGGGAATGCACTACCCAGCTGCATTTTGATTCTTTCTGCTGTCGGTGTACCCACAAGCAGACTGTATTTACGACGCAGATGATTGATTATCGCTTCATCTAGCTTATCGCCACCCACTCGTACGGAACGGGAATAGACGATACCGCCATAGGAGATCACAGCGATTTCACTGGTGCCACCACCAATGTCCACAACCATGGAACCCGATGCTTCGGTTACCGGCAGACCTGCCCCGATTGCAGCCGCCATCGGCTCCTCAATCAGGTAAACCTCACGTGCTCCGGCAGAGAGTGCGGACTCACGAATAGCGCGGCGTTCAACAGGTGTTGAACCATAAGGCACGCAAATGACGATACGCGGATGAATGCCCCAGGTGCGGTCATGCACTTTGCGAATAAACTGCTTAAGCATCTCTTCAGTAATAACGAAATCGGCAATCACACCATCTTTCAGAGGCCGGATCGCTTGAATAGAATCGGGCGTACGCCCCAGCATACGCTTGGCATCCGTGCCCACGGCCAGCACCTTGCGGTGATGTTTGCCACCACTGACGTTCACAGCAACAACTGAAGGTTCATTGAGCACAATGCCTTCACCACGCACATAAATCAGCGTATTGGCCGTGCCCAGATCGATGGAAATGTCGCGGGAAAAGAACCCGAATAGTCTATGCAGCATCTTAAAAACCCGCCTCAGAAAATGAAGTGGTAGAAGCTAGTTGTATAAACAGGACAGGTAAAGTGATGCAAGTGACATTTCAGGCATTAATTTAACGATAACTTGAAAAGAAAACCTGATGCTCATGCGAATCCCTGCGTCTACTCAAACTCGACCCATACAGGCGCATGATCGCTGGGCCGCTCCATGGCCCGGTATTCAGTGTCCACACCGGCCTCCATCGCCTTCATATTTGCAGTGGCCAGTTGATGATCTATTCGCAAGCCCCATGAACGACGAAATGCATTCATACGATAATCCCACCAACTGAACAGCGGCGTATCTGTATGCAGGCTGCGTACCGTATCAACAAGGCCAAGCCCCAGGAAATCTGCAAACACCTGACGCTCGGGCGGTGAGCAGGTAATCTTTCCCGACCAGCGGGCAGGGTCATGCACATCAATATCTGCCGGTGCAATATTGTAATCACCAAGCAGCACCAGCCTTTCATGCTTGTCCATCTCATCTTTCAGGAAATCGGCAAATGAAGCCAACCAGCGGAATTTATAGGCATATTTATCCGAACCTACTTCCTGACCATTGGGAATATAGACATTGATGATGCGAACACCTTCTATCGTTGCTGCCAGAAGCCGGCGCTGCGGATCATCCAGATCAGGCACGTCCATGATCAGATCACTTGCAGCTTTACGACTGATAATCGCTACCCCGTTATAAGTTTTTTGCCCGGAATAGACCGCCTGATAGCCGGCATTCTGAATCTCTTCAGCCGGAAATTTCTCATCCGGCAATTTGGTCTCCTGAAGACACAGGACATCGGGCCTGTGTTTCTCCAGAAACAGCAGCACATGGGCAAGACGTACATTCAGCGAGTTCACATTCCAGGTAACAATTTTCACAGCTGTGATATTGAATGACCTGGCTCACAGTCACAAGCACTAATCGCCAGTAGCGTTGGCACAAGCCATGCTTAATGTTTAAACAAGCAGGAGAGATAATTTATTGAATCACAGCTACGCAAAACGGTAAAGGAGGATTCATGATGAATGCACAACGCGCTCAAACCATTGCGAAATCATTTGCACGTATCAATTCATTTGCTGTCGAACACACCAGGAAAGGTGTGCTGGTGCACTATCTGAATAACCATGCTTATTTTGTTCGCGAAGCCTGTTTCTGGGCCTTTGCCTTCAATCTCGGACGCATCGTTCACGAAGAGGGTCAGATTGCTGAAATAGAGGCCAAACTTAGCGCTTAGAGTTTACTCACTTTTTTGCCGGAATAGCAGTAACAGCCAGATCAGACCTGCAAGCAGCATGGCAGAAGAAAGCAGCATACCCATGGTGACCGGGCCAAACAGGAACCCCAGCTGGGCATCCGGCTGCCGGTAATTTTCACAGATAATGCGTGCTACGGCATATCCGGTCAGAAAAATCGCTACGCGTACACCGGCAGGCCAGACTTTCTTGCGCACAAACCACAGTATTAAAAACAGCACCATCCCTTCAAGCGCCATCTCGTACAACTGGCTCGGATGCCTTGCTTCAGGCCCTGCATGCGGGAATACCATCGCCCACGGCACATCAGCAGGGTTTTCAACAATACGCCCCCACAACTCGCCATTAATAAAATTGCCCATTCGTCCGAACATCAGGCCGAGAGGTGCGACAGTAAAAAAGTAATCAGACAGCTTCAGAAACGGCAGATCATGCTTACGACAATAGAACCAGCCCATCACAATCGGGCCGACCATGCCGCCATGAAAGGACATACCACCCTGCCATACATAAAAAATTTCAATCGGATGCCCGATGTAATAACTGAAATTATAAAACAGCACGTAACCGATACGGCCACCAATCACCACGCCAAGGATCAATGTTGTAAACAGGCCTTCATAAGCATCTCTGGACACTCTGGTTTCCCACAGACCCTCGGTTCTCAGCTGCAAGCGCACCAGATACCAGGTGGCAAAAAAACCGGCAACATACATCAAGCCGTACCAGTGAATAGCCAGCGGCCCAATTTGCAACGCTACCGGATCAATACCGCTCCAAACCATCAGTACACCATCCACAATAAGACTGCACCGAGCATAACACGATAAATAACAAATGGACCCATGCCGATGCGTTGCAAATACTTGATGAAATAGTGAATGCACAGATAGGCTGAGATTGCCGACACGCCATAGCCGACCAGCAGTTCCACTACACCGGCGGCCTGATCCGGCTGCTCGATCCAGTCTTTAATTTTGACGCTGCCAGCCAACACGATTACAGGAATGGATAACAGGAAGGAGAAACGGGCTGCTGCTTCACGACCATAACCCATCATCAGAGCAGCAGTCATGGTTATGCCTGAGCGCGATGTGCCCGGGATCAGAGCAATCGCCTGTGCAAAGCCAACAATCATAACATCGCGAAAGCCCCATGATGTCTCTGTTTTGGTGTTTTTATCTTCTGTATCCGCCAACCACAGCAACAGGCCGAAAATAATGGAGGTGGTACCGATGACTGTCAGTGAACGAAAGTCCGTTTCAATCATATCTTTGAATGTCAAACCAAACAGGCCGACCGGAATTGTGGCAAAACCGATCATCCAGGCCAGATATCCGTCTCGATCAGCTGAAATCGAGCGCTGTTTCACAGTCACTGCAAAACCTGAAGCCATTCGAGCCAGATCCTCACGAAAATAGAATACGACTGCCGTGAGTGACCCCAGATGCACGACACAGTCAAAGGCCAGCCCCTGATCCGGCCAGCTTGTCAGCAATGGCACCAGAGCAAGGTGTGCTGAAGAAGAAATCGGCAGAAACTCGGTAATACCCTGAATCAGGGCCAGAAACAGAGCTTGAATAGTATCAATGGATTGTGAAGCGGCTTGTGGCATGGGCGGCACTATACGTGATGTTTTTTCGAAACTACACTGTTACGCTAAGCCGAATATTATCCCGCTGCGACCAGCTGCCTGAAAGGAATAACACGCATGAAAAAATTCTTCAGTACTATGATGACCTGGCTGGACCGATTCCGCCGCATTCTGGTCAATGGCATATTCATCCTTTTAATCCTTGTCTATGGCGCAGCTATCATGAGTAGTCAAACTACAGTGCCCGAGGATGCCGCATTGATTATTAATCCGAGCGGCAAAATCGTTGAAGAGCTGGAATTACCATCACCCACGCTGCTGCCTTCCGGCCTGGATGTATCAACCCCCAACCAGACGAGTCTGCATGATATGGTTGCAACCATTCGCCATGCCGCCAGTGACCCTCGCATTCGCATGCTCATTCTGAAGCTGGATCAGATGGATGCAACATCGCTACCCAAGCTTCAGGAGATCAGGCACGCCATTGATGATTTCAAAAAGACAGAAAAAATGGTGATTGCTGTCGGACCGAATTATAGCCAGTCACAATATTATCTGGCTGCCACTGCCGATCAGGTATTTCTCAATCCAATGGGTGTTGTGGCGCTGTCTGGTTTTGCTGTTTACCGTAATTATTTCAAGGATCTGCTGGCAAAACTGCATGTCGACATCCAGCTGTTCAGAGCCGGTGAATACAAGGCTGCAGCAGAACCATTGATACGTAATTCTATGTCAGATGCCGACCGCAGGGCCAACAAACAGATGATTGATGTCCTATGGTCCGAATACAAACGAGATCTGGCCGACATGCGCAAGATCAAAACCGAAAGGATACAGGGCGTACTGGATCAGCCATCCAAATATCTGGCTGAACATGGCAATAGCCTGGCTGAGTTAGCCAAAGCTGAAGGGCTCGTCGATACACTGGCTGATCATGGCAACATCGAGAGTTACATCTCCGGTGCCATGGGTTATGCATCAGGCGATTATCCCAGCATCGAATTCAGACAATATATGGCTGCCGTCAATGATGACGATGCCCCGGAACAAAAAGATCGAGTAGGCATCATCACTGCCAGCGGTATGATTCTTGATGGCGAACAGCCACCGGGAACCGTTGGCGGAGAATCCATTCGACAGATGCTGGAACAGGCCCGCAAAGACCCAGATATTAAAGCCGTTGTTATTCGCGTGGACAGCCCCGGCGGCAGCGCACAAGCCTCAGAAGTAATTCGGGCCGAAGTCGAACGCTTAAAAGCCAGTGGCAAACCCGTTGTCGTCTCCATGGGTAGTGTTGCCGCCTCAGGTGGCTACTGGCTGGCAGCTCCGGCTGATGAGATATGGGCTTCTTCTTCAAGCATTACCGGTTCCATTGGCGCCTTCGGCATACTGGCCAATGCCGGCAAAGGCCTGAAAAAACTGGGCATTCATTCCGATGGCCTTGGAACTACTTCTGTGGCTGCCGGCATCAGAGGGGATCGCCCACTGCCGAATGAACTCAACAAAGTCATGCAACTTTCCATCGATTTTGTTTACCAGCGCTTCCTGCAAGTTGTCGCTGACGGCAGAAATATTCCGAAAGCCAAAGTCGCCGACCTGGCTGAAGGTCGGGTATGGACCGGCAAGGATGCCTATCGCCTTGGCCTTGTTGATTCACTTGGCAGCTTTGATGACGCAGTCACATCGGCAGCCAGTAGAGCTGGCCTGGAGCAATATAGCAGAGAATGGATTCAGCAGCCTATGGGACTGCGTGAACTGCTACTGGTGAAAATGTTCGGTAACGCTGACAGCTATTTCTCGGGAATCTTTTATGCCATGGAACGGCAGCTGACATCTCTGACTGGTGTATCTCTGCCTGCGCATTCCATACAGCATGCTGTAAAACTGGCAGAAATGGTTGGCCTGTCTGACCGGGCTCCGAGTGTATTTACCATCTGCAATGTGCAAGTAATACCATAGCATATATGTCCAGTTTCATTGTATTTTCATCTTTACAGGTCTAACGTAGGCCGCATGTTGAATCGTAAACTGAATCTGCGTGGCCTGTCCCGACTGATGATCGGGCTGTTTGCCGTGCAGATTCTGGCAGCTGGATTTTGTCTGATTTCACCAGAGTCACATAGCGCTAATGCTCACACTGCAGATATGCAGATGCCAATGTCAGCTGACATGCTTGAGCATTGCGATGTGAATGCTAAAGCTGAATCCGGCCATGATGATCATGGTTCTGCATGCGCTCACTGTAACCAGCCGGATGAACTGGTGCAGAGCAAAGCTTCTACTTTCAACATCGATTTCGATCAGCCCGTTTTGCAAGTGGCATCTACCGAAATAGTGCTTTCTACACCTGTCAGTATCGATCTGGCTGTGCGAACACCCACAGGGCCCCCGCGAAGTTCTTCCTTAATCTACACAACCACTAAACGTATTCGTATTTAAAACCCACCTTCTGCTGATACCGCGATTCGAATGAATCGGGGTGCATGTCCCTGTGACTTCAAACAGGCATGCGCATCTTTTGCAGGAGGCCCTCATGCCTTTATTTAAACCGCCTTTTTATAAACTTCCTATTTTCAAAACCGGCTGGCTGTTGCTGGCACTGCTTTCCTATTCTTCTCTTGGTATAGCAGCAACACTGACGCTCAAACAGGCTGAGGCGTTGGCATTAGCCAGCAACCCGGCACTGCATGCCGCCGACAGTAACGCTGTAGCCATGGCTGCCATTCCATCTCAGGTGAGCAGCCTGCCTGACCCGACACTTTCACTGAACGCCATGAATCTGCCCGTGAATTCATTCTCCACCACGCAGGAAAACATGACCCAGATGCAGATCGGTTTTTCACAGGCACTACCATTCCCCGGCAAACTGGCTCTGAAAGCCGAGGCAGCAGAAAGACTTGCTGAAGCTGCAGCCAGCAATCGTGATGAGTTGCGGCTGCTTCTACTGCGCAATGTACGTATCCACTGGTGGAACCTGGCCTATCTGGATAAAGCACTAATGCTGGTACAGAGCAATCAGGCTCTGCTACGCAATCTGGTGAGGGTTTCAGAAGCCAAGTACAAGACCGGCTCAGGGCTGCAGCAGGATGTGCTACTGGCACAGCTTGAATTATCTCACCTGTTGGATAGGGAATTATCCCTGAAGACTCAACGCGAATTCCAGGTGGCAGAGCTCAATGCCCTGCTTGGCCGTGATTCAGTTGCTGCGCTTACATTGCCAGAGCAGTTACCTGAAATCATAAAGGCCACCCCGAATATTATTGTTCTAAAACAGTGGGCGCGGGATAACCGCCCCATGCTGGCATCTCTCAACCGCCATGTTGATGCAGCGGGCAGTTTAGTTGCTCTGGCTGAAAAAGATTATTACCCGGACTTCAAACTTGGTGCGGTCTACGGCGTCAGGCAAGGTATCAATCCCGTGAATCGCCAGTCACGTTCCGATCTCGGCAGCATTATGCTATCAATGACTTTGCCTATTTATGCTGGCAACAAGCAGGACCGGGCTGTAGACCAGCGCAAGGCTGAAAAGGCCAAAGCGGAGTTCTCCTGGCAGGACGGGCTCAACCGGGTTTATGCCGAGATTGATGCAGCAGCTTCAGATCTTCGCATAACACGAGAGCAACTATCCCTGTTCAAACAGGGCATCATCCCGCAAGCGCGTCAAACCACAGCCTCCATGCTGGCGGGATATCAGGTAAACAAGGTCGATTTCCTTAACCTTGTTCGAGCCCAGTTGGCTGAATTCAATAACGACATTCAATACTGGCAACTCTATGCCCGCGCAGCACAGGCCGAAGCTCGCCTTGCTGCTGCATCCGGTAAAAAACATCTGGAAAAGGACGTGATAAATCATGAATAAAAACACACTGATGATGGTTGTGGCGGCTCTGGCTGCTGGCCTTGCAGGCGGTTACTTTTTCTCCGGCACTGAGCAGAAAAGCAGTGGAGTTGAGCCTGTTGCAGGCGATGGCCCATGTCCCGATGGCTCCAAGGCATTGTCCTGGCGCAATCCGATGAATCCAGCGATCACCTCGCCGGTATTCAGCAAGGATGAAATGGGCATGGACTATTTACCTATCTGTGCCGAGACTAAAAAAGAGAAAGTAGTACTGTTTTATCGCAACCCGATGAATCCTGCCATCACTTCGCCGGTAGCAGCCAAAGATGAAATGGGCATGGATTATATCCCGGTTTATGAAGACGGTGGCAATGATGCAGTAGCAGGCACTGTCAGCATTGACCCGACTGTCGTTCAGAACATCGGCGTGCGCACTGTGGAGGCCAGAAAGAAGACCATCTCTCGTGATGTCCGCACGGTTGGCCGTGTCACCTTTGATGAGCAACGTGTGGCTCGCTTGCATCCCAAGGTTGAAGGCTGGGTAGAGAAACTGTTTATCGACAGAACCGGCGAGCAGGTGGGCAAGGACACCATGCTTCTGGCGATCTATTCACCACAGCTCGTAGCCAGTGGCGAGGAGTACCTGCTGGCCCTGAAAAACTGGCAGACTTTAAAGAATAGCCCGTTTGCAGATATCCGCGATGGAGCCAAACGGCTGCTGAACACATCACTGGACCGGCTGAAACTGCTTGATGTACCTGAGCATCAACTGAAACAGATTCGCGATACCGGTCGCGTACCAAAAGCTCTGCATATCCATTCACCGTTCGATGGCATTGTCATGAATATCGGTGCCCGTGAAGGGCAACGCATTACACCGGAAACCGAACTGTACATGGTTGCCGATCTCTCCCGTGTCTGGGTGCAGGTGGATGTCTATGAGGATGAACTGCCCTGGGTACAGCTTGGTGATGAAGCAGAAATGCGATTGCCGTCCGTACCCGGTAAGGTGTTCAAGGGTAAGCTCAGTTATATCTATCCTTATCTGGAAGGAAAAACCCGCACCAACAAGGTACGCATCGAATTCGCCAATCCCGATCTGGCCCTGAAACCGGACATGTTTGCCAATATCACCCTGAAAGCATCACGCACAGTAGATGCAGTGGTCGTACCAAGTGAGGCGATTGTACGCACCGGAGCACGCGAGCAAGTGTTTGTTCAAAGGGCTCCCGGAAAGTTTGAACCGCGTGTAGTACGGCTGGGTCTCTCTTCTGACGGTGAAGTACAGATCACTTCCGGTATCAAAGCCGGTGAACAGGTCGTCACCAGCAGTCAATTTCTGATCGATTCCGAATCCAAACTGAAAGAAGCCACCGCCAAAATGGTGGGTGCGATGAATGAACAACAAACTCCAGCTCGGGAAATGGACATGCAGATGGAAGGCATGGAAATGGACTCGATGAAGATGGATGGAATGGATATGAATGGTATGGAAATGGACAGCAAAGAGATGGATAAGGAACAGAAACCTGTCAACCAGCCGACTCAGCGCCAGATGAAAATGGAGCATCAGCATGATCACTAATATAAAGCTATTGCAGGTTGATACGAGGGTGACCCCATTATGATCCGTAAGCTGATTGAATACTCGATTCACAACCGTTTCCTCGTACTGATCGCAACAGTCATTGTGGTCGTGGCAGGTTGGCAGGCGATGCGGGCAACACCGCTGGATGCCATTCCCGATCTCTCCGATGTACAGGTGATAGTCTTCACAGATTATGCCGGTCAGGCACCACAGGTGGTTGAAGATCAGGTTACCTATCCGCTGACCACAGCCATGCTCTCTGTGCCCAACACCAAGGTGGTGCGCGGTTACTCATTCTTCGGCTTCTCCATGGTCTATGTGATTTTTGAGGACAAGACAGATATGTACTGGGCGCGTACTCGCGTGCTCGAATATCTGAATTATGCCCGTGATCGTTTGCCATCATCCGTATCTCCAAGGCTGGGGCCTGATGCGACAGGAGTCGGCTGGATCTATGAATATGCACTGGTAGATAAAACCGGCAACCTCGATCTGGCACAACTACGTTCACTTCAGGACTGGTATATGCGCTATCCGCTGCAGACGGTTCAGGGTGTTGCGGAAGTGGCCTCCATCGGTGGATTTGTGAAACAGTACCAGGTCGAAGTTGATCCTGATGCCCTGGCCGCATTCAATATTCCTTTATCCAAAGTAAAACAGGCGATTGCGCGCAGTAATAATGATGTCGGTGGCCGATTAATTGAAATGGGCGAAACCGAATACATGGTTAGAGGCCTGGGTTATATCAAATCCATTGCTGATCTTGAGATCACACCAATTGGCGTGGACGCGCACGGAACGGCGATTTTTCTCAAACAGGTAGCTCATATTCACCTTGGCCCTGAACTTCGGCGTGGTGCGGCTGACCTGAACGGTGAGGGTGATGTTGCCGGCGGCGTGGTGGTCATGCGTTATGGTGAAAATGCTCTGACGACAATCGAGCATGTGCGTGAAAAACTGGATGAACTGGCCAAAGGGTTACCTGAAGGCGTGGAGATTGTGCCGGTTTATGACCGAGGGGCACTGATTGAACGCGCTGTTGATAATCTGGCTGAAAAGCTGATTGAAGAATCCATCGTTGTGGCTCTGATCTGCCTGATCTTCCTTATACACGCCAGAAGTGCATTGGTTGCCATTATTTCATTGCCCATAGGCATCCTGATGGCCTTCCTGATTATGCAGTGGCAGGGGATATCGGCCAATATCATGAGTCTTGGCGGTATCGCCATTGCTATTGGTGCCATGATTGATGGTGCGATTGTCATGATCGAGAATGCACACAAACATCTGGAGCGTGCCGGCGAAGATCTTTCTACATCGGCCCGCTGGGATGCTGTGTTGGCTTCCACCAAGGAAATCGGACCGGCACTGTTTTTCAGCCTGCTGATAATCACTGTCTCCTTCCTTCCTGTATTCACACTTGAGGCTCAGGAGGGGCGGCTCTTCTCGCCACTGGCCTTTACCAAGACCTACTCCATGGCCGCAGCAGCTTTGCTGGCTGTGACACTGGTGCCAGTACTGATGGGGCTGTTCATTCGTGGCCGCATCCCGTCTGAAGAGCGTAACCCGCTGAACCGTTTCCTGATGGCCGTGCATACACCATTATTGAATCTGGCTGTTAAAGCGCGGACGTTGACCGTGGCTCTGGCCTTGGTGCTACTGGCTGTGTCCGCTTATCCGGTAATGAAAACAGGTTCGGAATTTATGCCGCCGCTGGATGAGGGAGACATTCTCTACATGCCGACGACATACCCGGGTATTTCGATTACCAAGGCACGTGAGTTATTGCAGCAGACTGACCGTATTCTGAAAACCTTCCCTGAAGTGGAATCGGTGTTCGGTAAAGTCGGACGTGCTGAAACGGCAACTGATCCTGCACCTCTGGCCATGCTGGAAACCACGGTCAAACTCAAGGATAAGAAGGATTGGCCTGATCCCGATAAAACCACGCGCCAGCTGATGGATGAGATGGATGCTGCGATCAAGTTTCCGGGTCTGGCCAATGCCTGGACTTTCCCGATCAAGACGCGCATCGACATGCTCTCTACCGGCATCAAAACACCCATCGGCATCAAGGTTTCCGGCCCTGATCTGAAAACCCTGGAGAAAGTCGCTGGTGACATTGAACAGGTGTTGAAAACCCATCCGGATACCCTCTCTGCTTTTGCCGACAAGGCGGCTGGTGGTTATTACCTCGATTTCGATATCAAACGCGAAGAGGCAGCGCGATACGGGCTGACCGTTGGTGATGTTCAGGATGTGATTACCAGTGCCATCGGTGGTATGAATGTCACACACACCATTGAAGGCCTGGAGCGTTATCCGGTTAACGTGCGTTACCCGCGTGAACTGCGTGACAATATCCAGTCATTGAAACGTGTGCTGGTGCCCACACCAACCGGTGCACAGGTACCACTCTCGTTGGTTGCTGACCTGCAGTTGCGGCGCGGCCCGCCATCCATCAAGACCGAAAATGCGCGCCCCAATGCCTGGGTCTATGTCGATATAAAAACCAGTGATATCGGTGGCTTTGTACGGGAAGCCAAACAGATCGTAGATGAGCAAGTGAAGATTCCGGCAGGATATACTGTTGGCTGGTCCGGCCAGTTCGAATACATGGAAAGGGCCGCAGCCAAGCTGAAACTCGTTATTCCGGCAACACTGCTGATCATCTTCCTGCTGCTCTGGTTCAACTTCCGCAATATGGCGGCACCGGTTGTCGTGATGCTATCCATCCCCTTCGCCATGGTTGGCGGCTTCTGGCTGGTCTGGTGGCTGGGTTACAACCTGTCGGTTGCAGTCGCTGTCGGTTTTATTGCTCTGGCAGGCGTTGCAGCCGAAATCGGCGTGCTGGTGCTCACCTTTATTGATCAGGCAGTAGCTGAAAAGCGAGCTGAAGCAACGGGTTCTTTAAACAGAGATTCATTATGGCAAGCGGTTCAGGAAGGCGTAGCTCAACGAGTGCGCCCCATTGCCATGACCGCCACGGCAGTGATTGCAGGCCTGTTACCCATCATGTGGGGCAGTGGCACGGGCTCGGATGTTATGCAGCGCATCGCAGCTCCCATGATCGGCGGCATGGTGACCACCACCATCCTCTGCCTGATCGTATTGCCTGTTATTTACGGGCTGGTTTTACAGACCAATGAGAAGAGACAATGAGAAAACATATGAATAAATCCATGATCATTATGACCTCTGTAATAGCAATGGCAGCGATACAACCAGCTTGGGCAGCTGGAGATACACATCATATGGGTGCTCACATGCAAGGAGACCACCATATGGGGAACATGCCGAATCAAGACCATATGCAGGGTGATATGGATAAGATGAAAGGTACGACCAGCGCATTTCTCGTTACAAAAGAGATTGATGGTTACACGGTTAGTTTCCATGTCATGAAAGCGAAAGAAGGTATGCAGCATGGTGGGAGTCACCATTCGGCAGGAGTGCCGAATGGGACGGCTGTAAGCCGCCCGCAGGGAGAGGGGCAGGATGCCCCGAGTCACCATTCAGCAAGACAGCTGAATGGGATGGCTAGCAGCCACCCGCAGGGCAAGGGACAGGATGCCCCGAGTCACAATTTGATGGCTAAAGTTGAGAAAGATGGCAAAGCATTGACCGATCTGGTGGTTAATTCAAAGGTCACACATCCGAATAACAAATCGGAATCAAAAATGCTGATGAAGATGGGGGACTGGTATATGGCCGGTTACGACCTTGGGCACGAGGGCCAGCATCAGTTGATGATACTGTTCAAGACTGCCGATGGAACCAAGCACTTTGGTGGCGTTTATTTCCCTGAGAATGCACCGGAGCAGAAAGAATTTCACAAGGAACAGGCTGCAGACCATGAACAACATCATTGAACCGGTACGCCATGGTATGATCATGGCGGTTATTGCTCTGATCAGTGGTGCACTATGGGCAGCTTACATGGCAACGCATCATGAACAACTGCATTCCGCCTTCGAAGTGCAACAGGCTAAATTAGAACAGGTCGCCATGCAGCAACAGGCAAAGTCGATGAATATGGATAACATGAGCATGGGAGCTTCGGCGGCTCACAAACATGACTCTTCAGTTCCGACTGCTGCTCACCACGATATGGAACCGAAGTTAGCAGGCGCCAAGCACACTCATTCAGGCTCTCTGGCGCTTGATGCCATGCAGCGTTTGCTGCGTGGACATATCCATTTCATGGGGCTGGGTGTACTGGCTGCAGTGTTGCTACTGGTTACGGCCTTCACTTCTCTGAAGACATGCTGGAAAAAAGTGCTCGGTTGGACATTCGGGTTGGGGGCACTGGCTTACCCGCCAGCATGGATATTGATGGGTTTTCGTACAGTGGAAATGGGGCCACAAGCCGCAGAGGCAAGCATCATGTGGCTGTTCGGCCCTGCGATTGCTTTACTGCTCGCCTCAATGGGCACACTGCTGGCCACTCTGCTGATTGAGTGGATCGGATTTCAGAATAACGCGTTGTTACAGCTGTTCTTCCAAAAGTCATAGAGATCCCTAAGGAGACGCGCTATGAATATTGATCCTGTATGTGGAATGGAAGTCAAAACAGATTCTCTTCACAGTACTGAGCATGACGGTCACCAGTGGCATTTCTGCAGCATCCACTGCCATGAAAAATTTGAGGCTGATCCTGATCAATACATCATTGATCCGGTCTGCGGCATGCACGTTAAACCTGAATCTCCCCATCGGACAAAACATATCGATATCAGTTACCGCTTCTGCAGTGAAAAGTGTTTGCACAAATTTGAGGCCAATCCGGCAGCTTATGAAGGCAATAGTCATGCATGCGAACATGAGCATGCCTCCAAACCTGTTGCAGCAGCAGATCCGGAAGCAACGTATTTCTGCCCCATGTGTCCCGGTCAGGAGCAGAAAGGGCCGGGTATCTGTAAGTCGTGCGGCATGGCACTGGAGCCAATGGCCACACCGGCATTAAAAGAGAAGACTGAATACGTGTGCCCGATGCATCCGGAGATTGTCAGTGATGCTCCGGGGGCCTGTCCAAAATGTGGGATGGCACTGGAGCCGCGCACCGTGTCTGCCGAAGAGGATCATGCTGAACTCGATGATATGTCCCGTCGATTCAAGGTTAGTGCAGTACTGGCCGCGCCGGTCTTCGTACTGGCCATGGTCGCTGATCTGGCACCGGGCTGGTTGCCAGAGGGCTTGAGTATGGGGGCAGTTCAATGGATTGAATTTGCCCTGGCCTCTCCTGTAGTGCTGTGGGGTGGCTGGCCATTTTTCGAACGTTTTGCCCTGTCTCTGAAAACCCGGAACCTGAATATGTTCACCTTAATTGGCCTCGGTGTCGGTGTGGCATGGATTTACAGTGTAGTTGCGCTGTTGATGCCGGATATTTTCCCACCGGTGATGCAGATGGAAGGTGGTTTCGTCGATGTATATTTCGAGGCCGCAGCTGTGATCACTGCGCTGGTTTTGTTGGGCCAAGTTCTGGAACTGCGCGCACGCTCTCGCACTGATGAAGCAATAAAACTATTGCTTGGCATGACTCCGAAAACAGCCCGCCGAGTAGCGGAAGATGGAACTGAAGCTGATGTGCCTTTGGAGGATGTGCTGCCGGGTGATGTGCTGCGCATCCGCCCCGGAGAGAAGGTGCCTGTGGATGGTGTTGTAACCGAGGGTGAAAGTAATGTCGATGAATCGATGGTAACTGGTGAGCCGATTCCCATCGAAAAAAGTGCTGGAGAAAAATTAATCGGTGCTACAGTGAATGGAAACGGTTCCTTGTTGATGCGAGCTGAGAAGGTGGGTGCGGACACATTGCTCTCGCAGATCGTAAATATGGTGGCTGAAGCCCAACGCTCTCGCGCTCCGATCCAGAAAATGGCTGATACCGTGGCCGGATATTTTGTGCCGGTCGTGGTGCTGATTGCGATTATAGCCTTTATCGTTTGGGCAACAGTTGGTCCTGAACCGCGTTTAGCACATGCAGTTGTGAATGCTGTTGCCGTACTGATTATTGCCTGTCCTTGTGCACTGGGTTTGGCGACACCTATATCTATCATGGTTGGTACTGGTCGAGGTGCCACTGCCGGCGTATTGATCAAAAATGCCGAAGCATTGGAGGTCATGGAAAAGGTTAATACAGTCGTTGTGGATAAAACCGGAACATTGACTGAAGGCAAACCCACCTTAACGACTGTTCAAGCTATCGGTGGCATGACTGAAGACGAAGTTATGGTATTGGCAGCCAGTATTGAACGAGCCAGCGAACATCCTCTGGCCGAAGCCATTGTAGCAGGTGCGACAGAAAAAGGACTGGAACCTCAATTAGTTGAAGGGTTTGCAGCAATCACAGGTAAGGGGGTATCTGCTACTGTAGCGGGCCGAACCGTATTGCTGGGTAATGCGAAACTGATGCAAGAGAACAACATCGATGTCACTGATGTGGCTATTACCGTTGAAGAGCATCAACGGGGAGGTGAAACGGTGATGTATCTGGCTGCAGATGGGAAACTGGCAGGGATGGTTGGTGTATCTGATCCCATCAAGGTATCGACTCCCGACGCGATTAAAGAACTGCATGATGAAGGTATCGAAGTAGTGATGCTAACCGGTGATAATCACAATACAGCCGCAGCCGTAGCCGAAAAACTTGGCATCGACCGCTTTGAAGCGGATGTGTTGCCCGATCAGAAGGCGGAGGTAGTCAAAAAGCTACAGGGTGAAGGGAAAATCGTGGCAATGGCTGGTGATGGGATCAATGATGCACCCGCACTGGCACAGGCTCATGTTGGCATTGCCATGGGAACAGGTACCGATGTGGCGATGGAATCTGCAGGTATAACCCTGGTGAAGGGAGATCTTCGTGGTATCCTCAGGGCAGTTCGACTTTCACGGGCAACGATGCGAAACATTCGTCAGAACCTGTTCTTTGCCTTTATGTATAACTCAGCGGGAGTTCCTGTAGCGGCAGGCATTATTTACCCCTTCACCGGACTGCTGCTTTCACCGATTATTGCGGCTGCAGCGATGAGTTTCTCATCCGTGTCCGTGATCAGCAATGCTTTGCGCCTGAAGCGAACAAAAATATAAGGAGAGAGATATGCATTACCTCAAAACATCAAAACCCAAATGGTCAAATTTTCTTCTGGCAAGTTTTGCAGTCCTCCTGTTTGCCTGCAACGCTGTTGAGCAAGTTTCTGCAACTGAAGTGGTGATGTACAAAGACCCGAACTGCGGCTGTTGTGGTGACTGGGCTAAACACCTCAAAGCGGAAGGTTTTACAGTCACTGAAAAACTCAGCGATGATATGGGCAGCGTAAAAGCTGAGCATGGTGTGCCTGCACCTCTGGCCTCCTGCCATACTGCATTGGTTGACGGCTATATTATTGAGGGACACGTGCCTGCCGATGACATCAAACGACTGCTCAAGGAACGGCCTGCAGTCACTGGTTTGACCGCTCCCGGCATGCCCATGAAATCTCCCGGCATGCAACCCGAGGGATTACCACCTAAAGGGTATGATGTGCTAAGCTTCGACAAGCAGGGCAACAGCAGCGTATACCATAGCTACAAATAATCGAAACAGACAACCAAAGGATATTCATATGAAGCGGATCATTCTCTCCATTGCAACTGTATTTCTAAGCACGCTACTACTTGCCGGCTGCAGCAGCGAAAGCACTGAGCAGGCCTTTGTCAAGAAGGGCGCTAAAATGCCCGCGTTTCAGATGCAGCCTCTGGTCGGTGAAGTGGTCGACAATCATAAACTCTTTGCAGGTAAAGTTGTCATTCTAAATGCGTGGGCAACATGGTGCCCTCCATGTCGTCAGGAGATGCCGGACCTGGTTCGCCTGTCTCAACTGCTTCCTGCTGACAAATTTCTTGTAGCAGGTATATCCGTTGATAATAATCTGGACGATGTGAAAAAATTTGTGGCTGAAACTCAGGTTACTTTCCCCATGTTCTGGGATCAGGGTGGTGAAAAAATCGCATCGCCAATTTTTAAATCTTTCCGTTTCCCTGAAACATTCATTATCAACCGTGAAGGTATCGTTATAGAAAGAATTCCAGGCACCTTGCCATGGGCTGATCCTGAAACAGTCGCTGCCTTACAAGCTGTTTACGAAACAGGGAAATTGCCCTTCTCCGAATAACAAACCTTCCAATATTACCAGTATTCAAATCAAGATCGTCAATACGCGGGCTAAGTGGTTGTTTATATGTAACTTATTGAACATTACAAACTTCACCCTACACTATGAATCTTGCATTAAATGCAAGTATTTTCTGAACATTGGAGTTTCCACCCCCCACTTAAAAAACCTTTCAGATCAGATAGTTGCATTTAATGTAATGTTCACCACCCTACTTTATGCCCCCATGCAGGAATGTCGCATTAAATGCTTGCATATTGCATTAAATGCAATTATAATGCGCTTTATGCAGAGAGAAGATTGGAAATTCCGCATTGTTGAATTAAGTAGATTAGGAGGCAACCATGCCTCGTAAGCACGTGCAAGTTGTCCAGACTCAAGCCAACCATCTTAATATTTCTGAAAAGGAGCAAGCTCTACTGAGCGCCATCACCAAGGGTTATGAGCAGCGTAGACTTGGCTCATTAAATCACACTGAAAAATCAGTCTGTTATTCAGCGTTCAAAATTGACCCCCTAGAGGGGTAAATCAGCGTCCAAATTTGACCCCCCTGTAGTATCCCCAGCTAATGATTTAGTTGGAGGAAAAAACAGGAGTGATCACAGTGGAAACGAA